>NZ_JBPWBC010000001.1:0-916399 GCF_051776965.1 Bacillus cereus group sp. BceL220
TCAAGGTAACACAGGTGCTACTGGTGCTACCGGCGCTACTGGACCTCAAGGTGCTCAAGGTAACACAGGTGCTACCGGACCTCAAGGTGCTCAAGGTAACACAGGTGCTACCGGACCTCAAGGTGCTCAAGGTAACACAGGTGCTACCGGACCTCAAGGTGCTCAAGGTAACACAGGTGCTACCGGACCTCAAGGTGCTCAAGGTAACACAGGTGCTACTGGTGCTACCGGCGCTACTGGACCTCAAGGCGTTCAAGGTAACACGGGTGCTACTGGCGCTACTGGACCTCAGGGTGTTCAAGGTAACACAGGTGCTACTGGTGCTACTGGTGCTACCGGCGCTACTGGACCTCAAGGCGTTCAAGGTAACACAGGTGCTACTGGTGCTACCGGCGCTACTGGACCTCAAGGCGTTCAAGGTAACACAGGTGCTACTGGTGCTACCGGCGCTACTGGTATAGGAGTTACTGGACCTACTGGACCTTCTGGTGGACCTACCGGACCTACTGGGCCAACTGGACCTAGCTTCCCTATAGCAACAATTGTTGTAACAAACAATATTCAGCAAACAGTACTGCAATTTAATAACTTTATTTTTAGTACTGCAATTAACGTAAACAATATTATCTTCAACGGCACAGATACAGTTACTGTTATTAACGGTGGTATTTATGTAATTAGCGTATCCATTTCTACAACTGCGCCAGGATGCGCTCCACTCGGAGTAGGAATTTCAATTAATGGAGCAGTCGCAACTGATAATTTCTCTTCAAATTTAATAGGCGACTCACTTTCATTTACTACAATCGAAACATTAGCAGCTGGTGCAAGAATTTCTGTTCAATCTACTCTTAATGAGATTACGATCCCTGCGACAGGAAATACTAACATCCGCCTTACTGTATTTAGAATCGCTTAAATTTCATCATAGATTGTTTATGACAAATAAAAAAAGAGCGAGGAAACTCGCTCTTTTTTTGTTATGTACAATAATTCATTACTATTCTAATTCAATTGAAACATTTTTTTGTGGTACAAATGTAGAAATTGCATGTTTATAAATAAGCTGTTGCTTACCTTCTGTTTCCAGCAGGACTGTAAAATTATCAAATCCTTTAATTAGTCCACGAAGCTGGAAACCATTTAATAAGTACAGCGTAACAAACGTATTTTCTTTACGGAGTTGATTTAAAAACTGATCTTGAATATTGATTGATTGCTTCATGTCGAATCCTCCTCTTTTTCTCTACTTACTATTATTCGACTTTACTTGTAACTTTCCTTCTATGTATCGTAAAATTTCTGACGTTTTTTCACCGTCTGTAACATCAAACCACGTGACATCCATTTTATTACGGAACCACGTTAATTGACGCTTTGCATAACGACGCGAATTCGTCTTTAATTGTGATACCGCATCTTCTAAAGGGGCTCGATTCTCAAAATAATCATAGATTTCTTTATATCCAATTGCTTGAATAGATTGACAATCTCGTATCCCTCTATTATACAGACCTTCTACTTCCTCTAATAGGCCTTGTTCCATCATCAAATCCACTCGTAAGTTAATGCGATCGTATAGCATTTCTCGATCCATTGTCAAGCCAATTAATGAAACATCATAGAGTAACTCTTTTTCTTGTTTCTCAATTTGGTCACTCATTTTTTCACCCGTCGTGTGGAAAATTTCTAACGCCCGAATGACACGTCGTACATTATTTGCATGAATACGCTCCGCACTTTCCGGATCTACTTCTTGCAATTTTTTATGTACATATTCCACACCGCGTTCTAAAGCTAACTTTTCCATTTGCTCTCGGTATATCACATCACCAGCATCATCTGTAAACTGATAATCGAATAAAACAGATTGTATATAAAGACCGGTCCCACCAACTATAATTGGTAATTTACCACGTTCTGTAATTTCTCGAATATGTTTGCGAACACGTTCTTGAAATTCCGCGACAGAAAATGAATCTTCCGGATTTTTTATATCGACCATATAATGTGGAATTCCGTCCATCTCTGCTTGTGTTACCTTTGCAGTTCCAATATCCATCGTTCGATAGATTTGCATGGAATCACCACTAATAATTTCACCGTTCAACGCTTTGGCAAGATCGATACTTAACTTCGTCTTTCCAACAGCTGTTGGTCCAATGATGACAGCAACTTTTTCACGTTGCACTTCTCCCATAGCATTCAACTCTCTTTATGTAATATACTCCATCTATTGATTATACCCAATCTTACCAATTTTAACGGCATGATTGCAAGTTCTTTCATTTCGGTACATGAAATTACATATAAAAAAGAACATAGTTTGTCCAATTCTGCATATACATGATAAAAATAGTTTCGAGAGGATGAGTTAACTATGAAACAATCCACCATCAATTTTTCATCTTTGACAAAAGACCTCATTTTAGCTACTTCTACAAAAGAACAAAATTGTTCACAAGAGGAATTATACTTCGCCCTAAATTGTTTACTACGGGCTTTTCATTCTACTCTCCATGAAACAACATCACATCCAGAAAATAAAAATACAGAATATATACAAACACAATTTTGCAGTGCATATAAAATTATTACAGGTAAAACTATTTATCCCTTTCAATAATCCATAAAAAGCGGCTGCTTACATAATTTCAAGCAACCGCTTTTTATATTAATATCGATAACCTATTGTATAACTTTCACTTTTACAGATTTGCGCCCCCAGCTATTAGCACTACCATCTGAACCGACTAATACATCAATACGATTTCCTTTAATCGCACCACCAGTGTCTCCAGCAATCGCTTCTCCATATCCTTCTACCCATACTTTTGATCCAAGCGGAATTACTTTCGGATCAACAGCAATTACTTTCATATTTGGATTTGCTGTTAAATCATGCCCCATTGCAGTTAATACACGACCACCATACGAACCATTCTCACTCGGATCTGCTGTATATGCCGTCGCTTCTACTGTAATTTCACGACCACCAGTAGGCGCACTTGTTTCAGTAGATTTCGCAACTGGTTTTGCAGCCGGCTTTTCTTTTACCACAGGTTTACTTGATTCTACATTCTTAATAGAATCGTTACTCTTAACAGACTCTTTATTCTTAACTGCTGTATTATTTTTAACCGGCGCTTCTTCTTGAGCTACAACCTCTTTCTTTTCAATTACAGGTGCCGTTCCTGTTAAAAATGGCACGTGAACATATCCGACTTTTCCATTGTAGTCGAATTGTAACCATTCATTTTGAACTTGATTCGTCGTTTCAATCACATCATTTTTATTAAGTTTACCTAAAATTTCAGAATCAGTATTCGCTCCAGCACGAACATTTAATACGCCCGCCGTTACATAATATGTGCTCTTTGTAAAATCAGCACTTACAAACGCTTCCTTACCGTTTAACTTAATTTTTGTCCATCCATTCTCTGTATTTATAACATCTAGTGTATTCCCACTTAACACTTTACCTACAAGCTTTGACTCTACATTTGGGTTTTCTCTAACATTTAATACGTCTGTTGTTACAATTGTTTCCGCTTTAGCAGAACCCGCAAAAATCCCAAGACCAAAAACTGCTGCTGTTGCTATACTTAATAATTTTTTCATGAATAGCCTCCATTTGCTTTGTTTTCGTATTTTCATTATAGCAACAGATTTTTAGAATTTTTAGAAATCACACAATTACAAAGCATTCGTAATATACAATTAACGAGTTGTAACATAAATTTCCATATTAATAAAATGTATTTCTCATACAATCTCCAGTGGTTTTCATATATTTTTCATATACGAGCACAAGAACTTTTTTCCAGAAAAAATTACAGTGTTACTTTTTTGTTACAAAAAATTCACAATTCGTTACATCTTTTACCAAAAAACATCAATATTCCATTGTTAACTTATTTTTTTGTAATAAAAAGAGAGCAGCTACTAAAAGCTACTCTCTTTTTATTTGTTATTGAACTTTCTTTTTCCAAACACCTAGCATAATAGCCGAGACAATTGTTCCAATTAATATAGAGAAAATATATAGTAACGGTTTATTTACTAACGCTATTACAAATAATCCACCATGCGGTGCCGGTAATGTAATTTGGAATAACATAGATAACGCACCTGCAATACTTGAACCAACAACACAACTTACGATTACTCGAACCGGATCTGCAGCTGCAAACGGAATCGCACCTTCTGTAATGAACGATGCTCCCATAATATAATTTGTTAAACCAGATTTACGTTCCGCTTCTGTAAACTTTGATTTAAAGAATGTAGTTGCGAATGCAATCGCAAGTGGCGGTACCATACCACCAGCCATAACTGCTGAGTGCACTCCAAAATTCTGTGCTTCTATTGCAGCAATACCAAACGTAAATGCCGCTTTATTAATTGGACCACCCATATCAATTGCCATCATACCACCTAAAATAAGACCTAGTAATATAGCATTCGTACCATTTAAACCATTTAACCACCCTGTCAACATTTCATTTAATGCTACTACAGGCGGAATTACTACTTTTTGCATTACAACTCCTGTAATCAATAATCCAAAGACTGGATATAACAAAACAGGTTTAATTCCTTCTAATTGTACTGGTAGTCCTGAAAATAATCTTTTTAACCCTAAAACAACATATCCAGCTAAGAAACCAGCAATTAATCCACCTAAAAATCCAGCATTCGCATTCGCCGCTAAAAATCCACCTACAACACCAGGCATAAAACCAGGACGATCAGCAATAGAGCTTGCAATAAATCCAGCTAAAATTGGTACAAGGAATAAAAATGCACCTGTTTTTCCTCCACCAATTGACATGAACAATTCAGCTAAAGGACCTTCCGCCTTTATACCACCAAACGAAAATGCTAGCGCTATTAAAATCCCGCCACCAACAACGAATGGAAGCATATTACTTACACCGCTCATTAAATGCTTATAAATTCCTAATCCTTTTTCTCTCTCAATACTTTCTGTTTTCCCATCCTCTTTTACACCTTTAAAGATTGGTGCATCTTGTTTGACAGCTCGTTTAAGCAGATTTTCCGTTTTTCTAATCCCATCAGCAACTGGCACTTGAATGACATGTTTACCAGCAAAACGATTCATTTCTACTTGTTTATCTGCCGCAACAATAATAGCTGTTGCACGTTCAATATCCTCTTTCGTTAAACCGTTTTTAATACCTGTTGATCCGTTCGTTTCAACTTTAATCGCTATTCCTAACTCTGCCGCTTTTGCTTTTAAGCTATCCGCCGCCATATATGTGTGAGCGATTCCAGTTGGGCAAGCTGTAACAGCAAGTACGTACGGTTCATTTCCTTCTGGTTTTGCGACTTCAATCTCTTCTTCTTTTTCATTCTCTTTTTCATCAAATAGTTGAAGAAGCTCACTTTCATCCTTCGCTTCTAATAGTTGCTTGCGAAACCCTTCATCCATTAATAATGTCGATAAACGAGACAACGTTTCTAAATGAGTATTATTCGCTCCTTCACTTGCAGCAATCATAAAGAATAAGTATGCCGGTTGTCCATCAAGCGACTCATAATTGATACCGCTTACACTTCTACCAAAACAAATCGATGGTTGTTTAACAGCCTTTGTCTTCGCATGAGGTATTGCAATACCTTCCCCTATTCCAGTCGTACTTTGGGACTCCCGCTTTAAAATAGCTTCTTTAAATTCCGTTTTACTATTTAAACGATTTGCCCCGTTTAATTTCTCAACTAATTCATCTATGACAGCTTCTTTATTTGAAGCTGTCAAATCCATAATGACTGTATCCCTTTTTAATAGTTCTGTAATTTTCATATGTTGCTTCCCCCTATCGCTTAGCTACAATTACTTGCGACAATAATTCTTCTACTTTTTCCTTCTTACATAAATCAGCTGAAAATGCTGTTGCACTCCCTGTTGCAACGCCGTATTGAAATGCCTTTTCAATATCTTTTGTCTGTTCATATTTGCCTACAAACCCTGCAACAAGAGAATCTCCGGCCCCAACTGAATTAATTACAACACCTTTTGGAACAGTCGCTTCATATATACCTTCTGCCGTAAATAATAAAGCTCCCTCTCCAGCCATCGATACGATAACGTGTTTTACACCTTGTTCAATTAATTTTCTTCCATAAGGTAAAATGTCTTCTACTGTTGAAAGCTCCACTCCAAACAACTCACCAAGTTCATGGTGGTTTGGCTTAATTAAAAATGGCTTATTTTTAATTACATGTTGCAGTGCACTTCCACTTGCATCTACTACTACACGAATACCTTTTTCAGCTCCAAACGCAGCGATTGATTCGTAAAAGGTACTTGGAATAGAGACTGGTACACTCCCAGCGAGTACAACACAATCTCCAGGTTGCATACTCTCAATTTTTTTCATTAACTGTTCGAACTGCTCTTTTGTTACAATAGGACCTTGGCCATTTAATTCTGTTTCTTCTTTCCCTTTTATTTTCACATTAATGCGAGTATCTTCATCTACTTGGACGAAGTTTGTTGTTACACCTTCGTCATGTAATACCTCTTTAATAAATTGACCAGTAAATCCACCAGTAAATCCAAGTGCTATATTTTTAACACCTAAACGCTGAAGAACACGAGAAACATTAATTCCTTTTCCTCCAGGAAACTTCATATCTTTCTCCGCTCGATTTATTGTTCCTAAATCAAAAGAAGGAACTTGCACTACATAATCAATAGATGGGTTTAAAGTAACTGTATAGATCATTGTTTATCAGCCTCAATTACATTGGTTTGTTTTTTATATTTTTCTAAATCAATTTCTAAATGGTTTGTAATAATATTTGCATCTTCAACATTTGCAATTTTCGCAAACGCAACTTCTGAAAACTTACTTTCATCAATTAAGAAATATCCTTCGTTTGCTAATGTTAGTGCCATTTGTTTTAGGAGCGCTTCTTCTGGATCTGGCGTTGTAAAGCCAAGCTGTTCATGTACACCATTTGCACCTAAAAAACATTTATCAAAGCGATACTTCTGCATACTTTCCTGTGCCATAGCACCGATTAAAGCTTTCGTCCTACTCTTCATCATTCCGCCTAGTAAATACGCACGAATATTATTTTCAACTAAAGCTTCAATATGCATAAGTCCATTCGTAACGACAGTAACATCTTTATTGATTAAAAATGGAATCATTTCAAATGTTGTACTCCCCGCATCTAAATAAATACAATCACCTTGTTCAACAACGCTAGCTGCATAATTAGCAATTTGTTGTTTTATTTGAATGTTTTTGGATGATTTTTCAACCATCGTTGGTTCTTGCCCTTTTCCTGTTAAAACAGCGGCACCACCATGAACTCTTTTTAATAACCTTTGCTTTTCCAATTGTGCTAAATCACGGCGAATTGTCGACTCAGAGCTTTCTGTTCTTTCAACTAATTGCTGTAATTTTACAACTTTCTGTTCTTTTACAAGTTGCAATATCATTTGATGACGTTCAGGAGTTAACATTTTATTCACCTCTTCTTTGATTACAGTATAATGAAAACGGTCACAAAAATCAACCATAAACAATCAAAAATAATCACAAACATTCATAAACGTTTATAAAAAGCAAAAAAAGAAACCTATTCGATCAAACAATCAAATAGGTTTCTTTTCTAAATTCACTTATAAAGAAGCTTTATATATACTTAGAACATCATCTTTATTTAATTTTTTAAAGTTACCAAATTCACCATACGCCATCGCTTTATTAGCCATTATATCAATTTCATTTTCTCCAATACCGTAATCAGCTAATGTTGCTGGCGCTTCAATTGAAGTCCAAAATTGACGCAGTGCCTCAATTCCTTCTAACGCCACTTCTTTATCTGTTTTTCCATCTGTTTCTATTTCAAATACACGAATAGCGAACTGTTTAAAACGACTTACATTTTCATCTACGACATGCTTCATCCAGTTAGGGAATAGAATTGCTAAGCCGCCTCCATGCGGTATATCATGAACAGCAGAAACTGCATGTTCAATATTATGAGTTGCCCAGTCACCTCTTACTCCCATCGCTAAAATACCATTTAACGCCATCGTTCCGCAATATAAAATTGTTTCCCTATGTTCATAATTTTCTAAATCACTTAAAAGCTTGGGAGCTGTCTCAATTACTGTTTTTAAAACAGATTCACAATAACGATCTTGTAGTTCTGTATTCGTTCCATGATGGAAATATTGTTCTAATACATGTGACATAATATCTACCATACCATAAATCGTTTGATCTCTCGGCACAGATGCAGTATGAACTGGATCTAAAATTGAAAACTGCGGGAATGTAACTGGGCTTCCCCATCCATACTTTTCATTCGTTTCCCAATTTGTAATTACCGAGCCTGCATTCATTTCAGAACCTGTCGCAGCAAGAGTAAGTACAGTACCAAATGGTAATGCCTCACTAGCAAATGCTTTTTTCGTTACAATATCCCATACATCTCCATCATATTTACTACCAGCAGCAATCGCTTTCGTACAGTCGATTACACTTCCTCCACCAACTGCTAAAATAAATTCGACTCCATTATCTTTACAAATTTGAATCCCTTTCTTTACAGTTGATACACGAGGATTCGGTTCAACACCCGTCAATTCAAATACTTCTGCATTAATATCCTTTAAAATAGAAATCACATTATCATAAATACCGTTTCTTTTAATACTGCCTCCTCCATATACGAGAAGAACCTTCTTACCAAACTGTGGAATTTCAGTTTTTAACTGTTCTAATTGATCTTTACCGAAAATAAGTTTCGTTGGATTACGAAATACAAAATTTTGCATATTTCTTTACCATCCCTTCTATTTGAAAAGCAACTATACTTTTGTATACCATATTTTTTTCATTTCACAAAAAGATTTGCTTAACAAAAAAGCCCCAGCCTAAAGGCTGAGACTTTTATTGATAATAAGGTGAGATCATTAAGTACACAATAACACCAGATAAACTTACATATAACCAAATTGGCATTGTCCAACGTACAATTTTACGGTGACGTGTTAATTGATTTGTAAAACCAAATACAAGTGCAAACAATGCAAGTGGTACGATAATTGCTGCTAGGATAATATGTGTAATTAAAATGATGAAATACACATATTTAATGAATCCTTCTCCGCCAAAATGTGTTGCCGGTGCTAAGTAATGATACGATAAATACGACACACAAAATAGTAAAGTTGTCGTAAATGCTGCAAGGATGAAACCACGATGCATTTTCACATTCTTTTTAATAATAGAGAATAACGCTGCTAATAAAAATACGAACGTAAAGCTATTAAAAATCGCGTTTAACATTGGTAAAATCGTTACATCAAAATGTACTTCTCCTTCATAGCCAACAGGTCCAAAGAACAAAAATAAAATAATCGCATTTACAATTACAGAAAGCGTTATCACAATAGGAGCATAGCTTTTCTGATTTGTTGATTGATCCACCAAAATGGTCACTCCCTCTTCCTTCAAGTATGTATACGTAACCTCACTATTTTAACATATTATTCACAGTGTAAATGTGACAATAGTTTGACACAGCAAGACAAAACAAAGAAAAAAATCCTTCTTAATAAAACTTCTTAAGAAGGATTTTATCGCTTTATTATTCAAATAGCAACGCGATTAATTTTTGTTAAAAAATGTATCGCTATATGCTTGAAAAATTTCAGACACTTGATATCCCATTAATGAAATTGCTGTTAATGAAAAGAAACCAATCATAAGAAATCGAAACCACATATAAATCTCCTCCTTGTATTTAGCTTAAAAAACGTTAGCTACCTTACAAGTTGCGTGGCACTCTTCATCATCACTTTCCTTCTTCTTTACAATTGCTGTAATAAATCGAATCATAAAGAAAACTACAAAAGGAAATTGTTCGTAATTCACATTGGCATAGTTTAGCAACGGCTCGCGCTGCACATCGAACGGAGATGAGAAGGAATAGAACATACCTTGCTCTTCCATATATACAATTACAATTTTCATGCAAAATACTATTCCTAGAAACGAAACAATATCTTGCCATTCTGTCGTATATAACAGGTTATACAGCTCTAATACGTACTCTTCCATCATCATCCCCCCCTTCCTTTTTTACCATTTTGCTCGCCTTCGTATAAAAAGTCAAGAAAAAAGTTTATATCCACTATGACAATAGTAATTACTTGTTTCTATGATTATATATGATTCTTTTATAGCAATGACTGGGTGTAACTCTCTTCGAAAATAAGAAAATTAGAATCGAACAGATTCCTCATTCTTACTTTTAGGATTCAAAACTGTGCTATTTTTATTTCTATTAAAAATAAAATAAGAAAGTATGATAAGAACTGTAACAAACATTGTTAAAAGTGCTTGTGAACGTAAAGTATCAATTGCGAACATCGCAACTAAAACTGCTATAATAGCAGCAATTGTAACATACGTTACATACGGAAAAAGCCACATTTTCACTTTCAAATTTTTTTGTTCTACTTTCCCCATTTTTTTACGCATCTTTAAATGCGAAACTGCAATAACGAGATAAACTAGTAACGCAATCCCGCCAGATGCATTCACTAAAAACAAAAAGACTTTATCTGGAGAAATGTAACTAAAAACAACTCCAATATAAGCGAAGACCGTTCCAAATAAAACCGCTCGAACAGGAACACCACTACTGTTCAATTTTAAAAATGACTTTGGCGCATCTCCTCTTTCTGCCATTGAAAAAAGCATTCTTGAATTTGTATATAAGCCTGAATTTAAGCAAGAAAGTACAGCTGTTAAAACGATAAAATTCATAATTTGTGCTGCCGCTGGTATTCCTATATGTTCAAGTACAGCTACAAATGGACTTTTTAATATGTTAGCTGAATTCCATGGCAGTAGCGTAACAACTACCGCTATAGACCCAATAAAAAATACAAGAATACGCCAAATCACACTGTTTGTTGCTGTTTTTACTGCTTTTACAGGTTCTGCAGATTCACCAGCCGCTACTGCTACAATCTCTGATCCCATAAATGAAAATATAACAACAGTAATTCCAAGCAAGACCGAACTTATACCGTTTGGCATAAACCCACCTTGTCCAATTAAATTCGAAGTGCCGGGTGCTTCTGTTCCTGGAACAAATCCTAAAATAACAGCAAGACCTAGACAAAGGAACAAAACAATACTTATTACTTTAATAAAAGAAAACCAATATTCAAACTCTCCAAATGATTTCACCGAAAAAACGTTCGTCAGCGTTAATAAAATTGTTAATATTAAACTTAATAACCATAGCGGTATTTGTGGAATCCAATATTGGATAATACCAGCACCTGCTGTGGCTTCTATTGCAATAACAATTACCCAGAAAAACCAGTATAACCAGCCTATTGTATAACCCGCCCATGGACCAATTGCTTCTCTTGCATACGTTGCAAATGAACCACTTGTCGGATTTACAGCTGCCATTTCTCCTAGCATTCTCATGACGAAAATGACTAGAAGTCCTGCTAATGCATATGAAACGATAGAACCAGGTCCTGCCGAATGTACAACGGCACCACTTCCAACAAACAAACCAGCCCCTATTACGCCGCCAATTGAGATCATTGTAATGTGGCGTATTTTGAGATCTTTCTTTAGATTTTTATCCAACTCTTGTACATCCCCTTCCAAACTAAATTTTGAAATTTATGTAAGAGTACTGTGCGAAAGATTTTGTTCTATACGTTAAGATATATCAAAATATTCTGAATTTAACAATTGCAATTCAATCTCCTTCAAAAATTATTTCATTAGGTTTAATACTTTCCCACACACAATTGTTGAGAAAATTATAGTCCTCTTACAAAAGAAAGAATTTTCAGATATTATTAAACAAACAAGATTATACATCTAGACAACTTTTTGTATAGGAGTGTTGATATGTTAAACAAGTTCAAATTTTTTTGTTGTATTTTAGTACTGTTCTTACTACTACCGCTATCCCCTTTCCAAACACAAGCAGCAAACAATTTAGGTTCAAAATTACTCGTTGGATACTGGCATAACTTTGATAACGGTACTGGCATTATTAAATTAAAAGACGTTTCACCAAAATGGGATGTAATCAATGTATCTTTTGGTGAAACTGGTGGTGATCGTTCCACTGTTGAATTTTCTCCTGTGTATGGTACAGATGCAGACTTCAAATCAGATATTTCTTATTTAAAAAGTAAAGGAAAGAAAGTAGTTCTTTCAATAGGAGGACAAAATGGAGTCGTTTTACTTCCTGACAATGCCGCTAAGCAACGTTTTATTAATTCCATACAATCTCTAATCGATAAATACGGTTTTGATGGAATAGATATTGACCTTGAATCAGGTATTTACTTAAACGGAAATGACATTAATTTCAAAAACCCAACTACTCCCCAAATCGTAAATCTTATATCAGCTATTCGAACAATCTCAGATCATTATGGTCCAGATTTTCTATTAAGCATGGCTCCTGAAACAGCTTATGTTCAAGGCGGTTATAGCGCATACGGAAGTATCTGGGGTGCATATTTACCAATTATTTACGGAGTGAAAGATAAACTAACATACATTCACGTTCAACACTACAACGCTGGCAGCGGGGTTGGAATGGACGGTAATAACTACAATCAAGGTACTGCAGACTACGAAGTCGCTATGGCAGATATGCTCTTACATGGTTTTCCTGTAGGTGGTAATCCAAATAACATTTTCCCAGCTCTTCGCTCAGATCAAGTTATGATTGGGCTTCCAGCAGCACCAGCGGCAGCTCCAAGTGGTGGATACATTTCGCCAACTGAAATGAAAAAAGCTTTAAATTATATCATTAAAGGAGTTCCGTTCGGAGGAAAGTATAAACTTTCTAACCAGAGTGGCTATCCTGCATTCCGCGGCCTAATGTCTTGGTCTATTAATTGGGATGCAAAAAACAACTTTGAATTCTCTAGTAACTATAGAACATATTTTGATGGTCTTTCCTTGCAAAAATAATAAAAAACAACAATAGGTTATAGGACCTATTGTTGTTTTTATTTACCACAAATTACCACCTCTCGTTCATCAAAATCAAATTGAGAATGATGATGTGGAATTGAATACATTAGTTACTATTTTGCTTCAACACAAAAACTGAAAGTTCAGGTACACTCCAAAATCTAACAGGCATCCTAGTAGTCCCAATGCCACGATTTACATATAAATATAACAGCTTACTCTTCCCCTCTACTTCATACATACCTTCAACATAATTTTCAGCTAGTTTGGTAGTAATTAATGGACCTACAAAAGGAATTTGGACTTGTCCTCCGTGACTATGTCCTGACAGTTGAAGATCCATTGGGTAACGATTTATTTTGGTTACAACATCCGGCTCATGTACTAATAACATGTTGAAATCATTTTGTTTCAAGTTTTTTAAAGTTGAATCTATTTGTGGCTTCCCTAATAGAAAATCATCTAAACCTGATATTGTAATATATTTGCCGTTTTCCACTTTAATTTTCTGCACTTCATTTACTAATACAGAAAAACCAGCTTCCTCCATATATTTTTTGTAAAATAAACTACCGCCCCCGCCCCTATCATGATTCCCAAACACAGCATATTTCCCTAAGGGCGCGTAAATTTTCTGCAAAATAGCCTTTGCTTCTTCTCTTTCCGCACTATAAGACCCAAATTTATCTATTAAATCTCCAGTAAAAACTACGATATCTGGATGTATTTCATTCATCTTCTCCACCAAATGTTCAAGTTGCTTCAATGTAAACTCTGGCCCTAAATGTACATCTGAAAACTGCAATATTTTTTTATTATTAAACTCTTTAGGAATTGTAGAAGCTTCTATTTCATTCCACGTAACTGTTACTAGTTTTCGTTCTATTTCTGTCGCATAATAATACAAACTTACTGGTATCATTAATATACTTATAAAACTAATAATAAATATCTTTACGATTGATTTTTTTCGTTCTTTTTTTACATAATTCGTATTCATGTTTTCACCTCTAGAAACACTTTAAATCCTTATTGTTACATTCATGTCACAACATGAACAATGTTATCAATATGTAATTCCCTCTCTATTCACTTTGACAATTTTATACAGAAGTCATAACATATTTTTATAATACATAGATTTTTGAAATTTTTTCTATTCATTCCATCATTTTATTACGGAGGGGTTATTCATGTCTGTATTTACACCAGAAGAAATTACGGAACTTGCTGCGAATTCAGGAAGGAAAAAAGCTCATTTATCATTGCTCCCTATGCTAATTCTTGGTTTTTTTGGTGGCGCTTTTATCGCATTAGGGTATTTACTCGATATTCATGTTATTGGGACAATGCCAAAATATTGGGGATCATTTTCTAGTTTTCTAGGCGCTGCTGTATTCCCTGTTGGTCTCATTCTCGTTATTCTTGCAGGCGGTGAACTAGTAACTGGTAACATGATGACAGTTTCTATGGCCTGGCTCCAAAAGAAAATTACTTTATTTTATTTCATACGAAATTTAGTTATTGTTACATTTAGCAATTTCATAGGAGCTGTATTCGTAGCCTATTTTTTCGGTCATATCGTCGGCTTAACTGAAGGAGCTTTTTTAGCGAAAACTATTTCTATCGCTCAAGCGAAACTACAAGATACACCATTGCAAGCATTTATTTCTGCAATCGGATGTAATTGGCTCGTTTGTTTAGCTGTTTGGCTCAGTATGGGAAGTAAAGAATTTATCGGAAAGATTATCGGTATTTGGTTCCCAGTTATGACTTTTGTTGCGATTGGATTTCAACACGTTGTAGCAAATATGTTTGTCATCCCAGCCGCAATTTTTGCCGGTCATTTCACTTGGGCTGAATATTTTCCAAACTTTATTTTTGTTTTCTTTGGAAATTTAGTAGGAGGTATGTTATTTGTAGCACTACCTTACTTCATATCTTATAATAAGAAACTACCTTCTCATCAAGAGAAGACTGAAATGAAGAACAAATCTCTGTCCGCTTAAATGGAATGTCTATAAAATGTCCTAAAAAATATTACAAATTCCATTTTTTTTGCGAATATATGTACGTACACTTGTTCTCGAATGTTTTATACGTTATAATAACAACTTAAATAGCATTATTTACATATGAGGTGAAAAACATGAACAAAACAGAATTAATTAAAAACGTAGCACAAAATGCTGAGATTTCTCAAAAAGAAGCTACTGTAGTTGTACAAACTGTAGTAGAATCAATCACTAACACTTTAGCTGCTGGTGAAAAAGTACAACTTATCGGATTCGGTACATTCGAAGTTCGTGAAAGAGCTGCTCGTACAGGCCGTAACCCACAAACTGGTGAAGAAATGCAAATCGCAGCTTCTAAAGTACCTGCTTTCAAAGCTGGTAAAGAACTAAAAGAAGCTGTAAAATAATGAAAAATATCCTTCTCATTTATGAGAAGGATATTTTTTTCATAACATAATTAATAAAAATCTGACCATTATGCTGTTTCTTTTGTTCCTTTATGCAAATAAAACCTTTACTTTCAAAGAAAGGTTTTGCTGTAATACTCGCTTCTGTATAGATTTCCCTATGCCCTAGGTTCACTGCTTCTTTTTCTAACTTCTGTAATATGGATGAGGCTATCCTTTTCCCTTGATAATATTTATGTGTAAATAAACGATCTACGTAATGATCCTCATTATAATCTCCAAACCCTACAATCACACCGTTATGATCCGCTACATAACTAATATTCTTTTCTAAAGACTTTAACCAGCTTTCTCTATCTAGTCGATCTGGTGCCCATGCCTGTAGCTGTAACTCATTATAATCTTTTGCATTAACCGTATGAACTGTTTCATAGAACAATTGTAATACTCGATTTAAATCTTCTTTCTGAAATGTTCTAATTATAATATCTTTTAACATACATAAGTCTCCTTACCAAACTACCTCTTAACTTTTCTACTACATACGATTCAATAATTCTTCTTTATTATATCGTTTTAATTTCTATACGAACAAAAAAACAATACTTATTCAAAGTATTGTTTTTTAATTCTATTCAATTACTTAATGTAGCTTTTTAAGATTTTAATTTAACTCTTTGTAATCGTAATGCATTTAATACAACGGATACAGAACTAAATGCCATCGCTGCTCCAGCAACCCAAGGGGCTAAGAAGCCTAATGCCGCAATTGGAATTCCTAACGCGTTATAAGCTAATGCCCAGAATAAATTTTGTTTAATATTTCTTATCGTCATTTTACTCATAAAGATCGCATCAGCAATACTATTTAAATCACCGCGGATTAACGTTATATCCGCTGCTTCCATCGCTACATCCGTTCCCGTTCCAATTGCCATACCAATGTTCGCTGTAGCAAGAGCAGGAGCATCATTTATCCCATCTCCAACCATCGCTACTTTCTTACCATTTGCTTGCAGTTTTTTCACTTCTTCTGCTTTTCCTTCTGGCAATACTTCTGCAATTACGTGATCAATACCAACTTGCTTTGCAATCGCCTGAGCAGTTTGTGTATTATCTCCTGTAATCATCACAACGTCTAGACCCATTTTTTTCAGTCTTGCGATAGCTGCTTTTGAAGTATCTTTCACAGTATCTGCAACGGCAACTATACCAGCATATTCTTTATCGATTGCAATAAGCATTGCTGTTTTTCCTTCTCGTTCTAGCTCTTCCATTGATTTTGAAACTTCTTCAATATCAATATTGAATTTCTTCATTAATCGACGTGTGCCAATTAATAATTGTTTTCCTTCTACGACTGATTCGATACCGAATCCAGGAATCGCTTCAAACGTTTCTGAACTTGGAATATCAATTTTCTTTTCTTTAATTCCTTCTACAATCGCTTCTGCAAGTGGGTGTTCAGAATTTTTTTCTGCCGCACCTACTAAACGTAGTATTTCTTCTTCATGGAATCCATCTGCTACAATTATATCTGTTAACACAGGCTTTCCGTTTGTCACAGTACCTGTTTTATCTAGAATAACTGTATCTAATCGGTGCGTTGCTTCTAAATGCTCTCCACCTTTAAATAAAATACCATACTCAGCCGATCTTCCTGATCCTGCCATGATAGATGTAGGCGTTGCAAGACCTAATGCACATGGACAAGCGATAACAAGTACTGCTATCATTTTCTCAAGTGCTCCGCCAAAATCACCAGGTGTAACAAATATCATCCATACTGCAAATGTGATAATCGCAATCACAACTACAACCGGTACAAAAATACCTGAAATTTGATCCGCTACCCTTTGAATAGGAGCTTTTGAACCTTGTGCCTCTTCTACTACTTTAATGATTTGAGCTAATGCAGTATCTCTGCCTACTTTAGTTGCTTTCACTTTTAAAAAACCATTTTTATTTATTGTCGAACCTATTACTACATCCCCAATTGACTTATCAACAGGAATACTTTCACCCGTTAACATCGATTCATCAATCGCTGATTTTCCTTCTACAATCTCACCATCTACTGGTATTTTTTCACCAGGCTTTACATAGACGATATCACCAGCTACTACTTCTTCAATCAAAATTTTTATTTCTGTTCCATCTCGCACAACTGTAGCTGTCTTCGCTTGTAAACCCATCAATTTTTTAATTGCTTCTGATGAGCGCCCTTTTGCTTTCGCTTCAAATAATTTACCTAAAATAATTAATGTAATAAGTACCGCACTCGTTTCAAAATATAAATCTGTCATATGTTCCGAAGAACCAATAGATTGAATACTTAAATATACACTATAGAAATACGCGGCCGACGTTCCAAGTGCCACGAGGACATCCATATTAGCACTTTTATTGCGTAACGCTTTATAAGCCCCAACATAAAACTGTCCACCAATGATAAATTGAACAGGAGTTGCAAGTGCTAGTTGCACCCAAGGGTTCATTAACATATCTGGTAAATAAATAAATGACGTAAATGAGAAATGACTAACCATTGCCCATAATAATGGGAAAGATAAAATAAACGAAATAATAAACTTCTTCTTTTGTCTTTCAATTTCTTGTAATCGATGATCAGTTGATGCATCTTGATCATCTGGTTTCACTTCTAATTTATATCCTAGCTTCGTAATCGCGCTCTTCATTTCATTTACATTAACTTCATCAGGGTTAAAGTCTACTGTGGCTGATTCTAAAGCAAAATTTACTGTCGCCTTGTTCACACCATCTAACTTATTTAAACGCTTTTCAACTCTATTTGCACATGCTGCACATGTCATTCCTGAAACAGTAAATTCAGCTTTATCACTTACAATTCCATATCCTAATGATTCAACTTTTTCTTTAAATTGTTGCGGATTTGTTTTAGTTGGATCGTACATTATTTTTGTTTTTTCAAGCGCAAAATTTACATTTGCCTCATGAACACCTTCTACTTTTTTTAGACCTTTTTCAATTCTATTTGCACATGCCGCACATGTCATTCCTGATATTTGAAGATTGGCCTCTTTTTTTTCATTCATGTCTCTCACCTCTACATACCCTTATGAGGTATAATTATTAGCAAAATAAATCGTACTTCATTTAAAGTACGATTTATTTCCATATCTAAAAATAATTATTGAACATCGTATCCTTGATCTTCGATTACAGCAACGATATCTTTTAATGTTACAGCAGACGAGTCGATAGTAACTTCAACAGTTCCTTCTGCTAATTGAACCTTCACTTGTTCAACACCGTTTAGCTCTTTCACACTGCTTTCGATAGCATTTACACAATGTCCACAAGACATACCTTCAACTTGTAATGTTAACTGTTCCATTTAAAATCCTCCTCTTGTTTATTCATTGTTTGTTAATCACAATTACATCTTACCATACCCCCCTAAGGTAATCAATGGTTTTGTATCATGATTTTTCAATTATTTTCTAAAAGTTTATTTTACACACACTTTTTCACTACAATACACCAAAATCCAATATGAGGGTAAACAAAAAAACAAGCCAGTTAAATTGAAGTGACCCCTAAAAGTTAGACATGGTTATTTCATTAGGCAGCTTGATAAAAGTGAGTCCGGTATTGCACCGGGCTCATTTTTAATTTTGCCTTTATCCGTTTCGTATTATAATACTCTATATATTTTTCTAATTCTATTTTAAAATGTTCTACACTTTCAAACTCTTTTATGTAGAGGAATTCCGATTTCATGATCCCAAAGAAATTCTCCATTACTGCGTTGTCGTAACAGTTGCCTTTTCGAGACATACTCTGCACAATATCTCTTGATTCAAGTGTACGGACATATTGTTTCATTTGATAATGCCATCCTTGATCTGAATGCATCACTAGTTGGTGATGTTCAGGCAAACGTTCTAATGCTTTTTCTAACATCTCTGAAACAAGTGAATACACCGGTCTAGAGCCTATTGTATAGGTAATAATTTCACCATTATACAAGTCTAATACAGGTGATAAATAAAGTTTCTCTCCAAATAATTTAAACTCTGTGATGTCTGTTACCCATTTTTGATTCGGTGCATCTGCATGAAAATTCCGAGCTAAAATATTTGGTGCAATTTTACCGGATTTCCCCTTATAAGACTTATATTTTTTTATACGTACAACACACTTTAATCCAAGCTCTTTCATAATGCGCTGAACCTTCTTATGATTCACTTTCTGACCACGATTCGTTAACTCATCACGAATGCGACGGTAACCATAACGACCTTCATTTTCCTCATAAATCGCTTTAATCTCAGCTTTCAAATCGGCATCTACATCTGGACGATTCATTTTCTTTACTAAATCATAATACGTGCTTCGAGGAATAGTAGCTAGCTCCACGAGTGCCTTGACCGAATATTTATGCCTTAATTCATAGACTACTTGCGCTTTGTCTTGTTTTGTGATTTTTCCTTGTTTTGAACTAAGGCATTTAACTTTTTTAAGTACTCATTTTCCATCTCAAGCTGTTTAATACGTGCTTCAAGTGCTTCGACTGAAATTTCAACTGGTGCTTGTTTTGATTGTTTATTTGACTCTTTTTTCATGGATGGACGCCCCTTTTTCTTTGATTGAAGGGCATCAATTCCTTGTGCTTCGAGTTGTTTTTTCCAAACAATAATCGTTGAATGGGCAGGGATGTTAAAGATAGCTGCCGTTTCAAACAAGGACGTACCGTTTTCAATCATAAAATTTAGTACGTCTAGTTTAAATTGTTGGGTGTAATTTGTATACCGTTTTAGAAAAGCTTCCGCACCATTCTGCTTATATTGGTTTACCCAATTCAAAATTACGGTGTCTCTTATACCAATGACTTTACCTATTTCTCGATAACTTTCATTTCCGTTCAAATAACGTAGAACGATTTGTATTTTTTCATCAGCTGTAAATTTAGCCATAGAAAAACTGCACCTCCAATTGTTAGACTGTGTCTAACAATTGGGGTGCAGTTCAAATACTAGCTTGTTTTTACGCTTTTGAAAAACGTTCAAATACTGTCATTAATTCTTCAATTGCTTCGTCACCATTTCCATTTTTAATAGCTCCTGAAACACAATGACTCGTATGATTTTTGAGAACGCCCATCCCTACTTTTTTCATTGCTGCATTAATCGCTGAAATTTGCACTAAAATATCTACGCAATAACGATCATTTTCAATCATGTTTTGAATACCGCGGACCTGTCCTTCAATTCTCTTTAATCTATTTATAATCTGTTCTTTTTCTTTTTCTGATCTATGTGTTACTGCTTCATGCTCTTTATGATCCATATTATCACCTTCTTAAAGTTTCTCTTCATCCAATAAAACAATTGTTTTTTATGAGTATACCAATTATAGCATTAAATATCTACGCATGATACCCCATAAGAGTATATTTACACTTTATGATTATTCTTAACAACTCATTAGCTTCTTAATCTCAATTTTCAGTATACCCTTTCCTTTTTGCCAAAAAAATCATTATATCTCTCATCAAAATTCAATAAAGTGAAACAAGAATAAGCGGGGATTACCCGCCCCCGCTTATTCTTCGTCTATAATGTTTAAATTTAAATTTTCAGATATTTAATCCAAGAATTTTTCTTTCCATATATAATTATTGCTGATCACATACTTTTGTATCATTCACTACTGAAGTTCCTTCAACGGTTACCGTATGAAAACAGTCATTTACTCGAACTGTCACAACATTATCTTGCCGATCAATGATATGATATTCATTAAAATTTTTATTTAGAGCACTGCGAATTTGTTCTCCTTCATAAATTGGAATGCCATGCGATAGAACCCAAATAAGTCCAGCGATAGCAAGAATAGTTTTCATACGATCTACCTCCTTGGGAATATAGTGAACTTTTAATCCATGCTTTTTCAACTCTACGAATCATGATTGAAATAAACCAAGCCTTTTTGGAAATAAGTTCATTTCGTCTATTTTATGTTTATGCTAATTGTGACCGATGTGTGACAACTTTTTGTCTCTTTAGACGAAAAGTTGAAACAAAACTTTCGAAAAGGACAATTCTACATATTAAAAAAGGTTATGGAATGTTTTATCCATAACCTTTTTTCCTATACGTAACTAATAAACCTCAATCCTTTACTTAAAGACGTCGGCACAACAGATGCATGATTCTCCCCTTCAGCTTCATAAAACTTAAATTTAAGTTTATCGTGGTTTACTTGGAGAAGGCGCTCTGATAATTCATTTGCACCTACAACCATATGCTCTCGTTCAAGTGATCCAACTGTAAGGAACACTCCTGTTTCAAACTTAGCATTGTTTAATTCAATTATCAGGTTCTCTTCTTTTTTAAGAACGGATTTATTATTCCACCATATAGATGGACTACTAATAAAGTAATTTTGAAAAGCATTCAAGTTTGTAAATAGTATATGCAAAGCGAATAGGCCACCTAACGAATGCCCAAATAAAGTTTGCTTACCTTTATCAATCTCAAAATTCTTTTCAATTTGTGGTTTCAGTTCTTCTTCAATAAAAGTAAAGAAATTATGTGCTCCTCCTGTTTTAGGCCACGGTTTACCGTCTGGTTTTAAAGGGGCATCTTTTGAAATTACGCTAGGCGTAAAATCATAGCACCTTTCTTCCCCTGAAAATGCGCCTTCAATTGGATAACCCACTCCTACTATAATAGCTGGTGAAACACCGGTTTTTTCCGCTCTTACTGATTGTATTTTAACTGCTTCATGAAATGTTTGAAAAAAGGCATTGCCATCTAATACGTAAATGACAGGATATCCTGAATCCGGTGCTGGTTGCCTCGGCTTTGAAATATGAATTTGATATTCCTTACCTTCTAATTTTGAATACATTTTCCACTGCTCTGTATTAGATGTTATAATCTGCTGTTTTTCAACTGTAGTATTCACCCTATCCCCCCTTTTTTAACTTGTTACATATATTTCGATTTTTTCTTCTTGAGATACAACGCTATCATAACCGAAACAAACAGGAGCCCCGTTATACGGATCAATCATGACACGTGCATCAATATGAAATACTTCTTTTAACACTTCATTTGTAATGATTTCTTCCGGGCTACCAGTTGTAACAATTTCTCCTTCCTTCATTGCAATAATTTCATCTGAAAATCTTGCTGCATGGTTAATATCATGTAATACCATAACAACCGTACAATTATGTTCTTTATTTAACTTCTCCACAATTTGTAATACATCTAATTGATGAGACATATCAAGGTATGTAGTTGGCTCATCTAATAGCAACACTTCTGTCTCTTGTGCTAATGCCATCGCTAGCCATACCTTTTGTCTTTGACCACCTGATAAATTTGCAATTTGTCTCGTTCGAAATTCAGAAGTTTTCGTTATATCTAATGCCCAATCAATCATTTCTTTATCTTTTGTCGTTAACTTATTTACGTTATTTCGATGTGGATAGCGTCCATAAGAAATTAATTCTTCCACTTTAAGCTCACCTGGTGCAATTGGAGTTTGCGGGAGTAAAGCTAACTGCTTCGCAATTTCTTTCGTTGGAATTGTATGTAAATCCTGTCCTTGCAAATATACTTTACCGCTTTTTTGTTTTAAAATTCTTCCCATTGTTTTTAACAATGTCGATTTACCGCAACCGTTTGGACCTATAATTGTCGTTACTTTTCCTTCTTGTATTTCCACATTTAAATCGCGAAACACTGTAAGCTTTTCATAACTTGTTTCTAAATTTTTTGCACTTAAAATACTCACTTTTATTCCTCCTCTTACGCTTTCGCCTTATAAAGTAAATATAAGAAATACGGTACACCGACAATAGAAATAACGATTCCAACTGGTAGCTCTACAGGTGTAAAAACTGTTTTCGCAATAAAGTCTGAAGCAATTACAAGAAACATTCCGATTACGCCGCACGTAGGAATTATATACTTATGTTGAATACCGACAAGCCTTTTCGCTATATGCGGTGCCATTAAGCCAATAAAACCGATACTCCCTGAAACAGCAACACATGCGCTCACAAGCCCGATACTACTTAATAGTAAAATCGATTTCTCTCTTTCTACTGAAACACCTAAACTTGTAATACTCGTTTCTTCCAATTGAAATAAATCTAATAAATAAGCTTTCTTTTGTATAAGCGGAATTAAGATAATAAGCCATGGTAACATAGCCACAATATACTTCCAGTTTGCACTATATATGCTTCCAGACACCCACACTGCAGCCATTTCAAAATCAGTTGACTTCATTTTGAGTGATAAGTACATAGAAAAGGCTCCAAATCCTGATCCAATTGCAATCCCTGTTAATAAAAGTCGCTGCGAATCTAATTTACCGTTTTTCCAAGAAAACAGATAAATGATGATAGCTGCACCTAATCCGCCTACTAAACCAAACATTGGCATCATCATAATAGAAACCCAGTCTGTGCTTTTTAATTGCCCTTGAAAGAAAAACATAAAAATGACAATCGCTGTTCCTGCTCCGGCATTTACGCCTAAAATACCTGGGTCCGCCAACCCATTTCTCGTAATCCCTTGAATAACGGCACCCGCAACACCAAGGCCTAATCCTACTAATCCAGCAATTACGATGCGCGGAAGGCGAAACTCAAAAATAACTAAATCATGTTCTGGTACTGGATCAATTCTAAACAGTGTTTTAAATACATCTGTAATCGTAATATCGAACGTACCATTTGTTAAACTAATATAAATAGCACATAGTATTAAAAATATAATAATCCCCATCGTCATTCCGAAACGTTGACTTGAACTTTTAGGCATGTCTCTCTCCTCCTCTAGTACGGATTAAATAAAGGAAGAAAGGAATTCCAATTAAAGAGGTAACGACTCCAATAGGTGTTTCAAATGGATAGTTTACAAATCTACTCAAAACGTCACATAACGCTAAGAAAACGCCACCAATAACACCTGCACATGGCAAAATCCACTTATAATCTACCCCAATTATAAAGCGCGTAATGTGCGGAATAATTAAACCTACAAAACCAACTTTCCCCACTAAAGCAACTGCTGTTCCTGTTAAGAAAATTACCGATAAAATTGCCATCGCTTTAACTAGTTTTGTACGTTGCCCTAAATTAATAGAAACCTCTTCGCCTAATGAAAGAATGGTAATAGATTTTGATATTAACAGTGCTAAAATTATTCCAATTATCCCAAACGGTATCGTGATTTTAATGATATTAGGATCTACTTGATCTAACTTTGCATTAAACCAAAAACTAACATTTTGAGAAATTTGGAAATACGAAGCCATTGCAGCCGATGCACTACTTAAAAATGTTCCAATAACTGTTCCTATAATCGCTAACCTAACTGGTGATAAGCCATTTTGAAGGAGCGAACCAAAACCAAACACGATACCGGCTCCTAGTGCAGAACCAATCATTGAACATAAAACCATACCAATTGATGACATTCCCGGAAGAAAAATCATGCTAAGTGTAATAACAAAGGCAGCGCCATCCGTCACACCCATAATAGAAGGGGATGCAAGATAGTTTCTTGTCATCCCCTGCATAAGTGCTCCTGATATGGCTAGAAATGCTCCGACTAAAAGAGCTGCAACTACCCTTGGTAAACGTGAAGTAATAATAATATTATGATTTACATCGCTTGAATCAAAATGAAATAATGCGTTCCACACTGTTTCAGCGTCAATACTTTTTGCCCCATACAAAATCGAAAGTATAACTGTAAATAAGATGAGTATGGGTGCTATACATAATATAGTTACTGGTACTGCATTTGTTTTCTGCATATCATTCAACGCACCTTACTTATTGTATTATTTAGATAAATTTTTCACGGCTTCTTTTAAGAATGCTGTTTTACTCCAAGCTGTACCACCTTGTGCCATTGGATCTACAACATTTACAAATACTTTCTTTTCCTTCGCAGCATTCATACTTTGCCAAATTGGATTACTTTCAATTTCTTCTAACACTTTCGGGTTTTTATTTTCACTTGCCTCATATTGTAAGAAAATATAATCTGGGTTAAGTTCAGCAAGTTTTTCAAATGAAATTTTCTCTTGTGCTTTTACAGTTTTCAATTGTTCTGGAGCAGTTAGTCCAAGATCTTTATAAATTACAGGGTTGAAGTATACTCCTTCTGGATATAGGAATAATTCGTTTGCTCTTAGTCTTATGACAAGTACTTTTTTATCTTTTAACTTATCTCCTAGTTTTGCTTTTGCTTTTTCAGCGTCCGAATTGTAATCCTTAATAATTTTTTCTGCTTTATCTTTTTTACCAGTTAATTCTCCCATTAACTTTAAGTTATCTTCCCAATTTGTTGAAACGTGTGATACCGGGAATGTAGGAGCTACTTTCGTAAACTTTTCAGCTGTTTCTGCTGGGAATTTCGTACTCGATGTAATAACATCTGGTTTTAATTGTAGTAATGTTTCGAAATTGGGTTGCATTTTCTCACCAACAGATTTCGCACCTTCTAACTCTTTTTCAAGATATTTTGGTAATTTACCACCTACAGTAATGGCACCAACTGGTTTAATTCCAAGTACTGCCGCATCTTCCATTGACTCTAAACTAGCTGTCGCAATTTTATCTACTTTTGCTGGCACTGTATACTCTTTACCTAAATATGTGATTTTTCGTTTTTCATCTTTTTTCGTTTCCGTAGCTTTTGTCTGTTGTTTTTGCTCGCCTGAAGTTTTATCCGCACTATTACATGCCGCTAAACCTACACTTAAAACTGTAACCATCCCTAAAGTAAATAATTTCTTGTTCATCTTTATATGTCTCCTCTCGAATTTTCAAACTATATTCTCAATAAAATTTAACTATATGAACCTTGTCCCATATATATATTTCATTAGATTAATAATTTTATCCAGAACTCATTCCCGTTCACTTCCCCTAGACTATAATTCTTTTACACCTTCATCACTTGATAATCATTTTCACTGATAATGATTATCGTTACTAAGTATATATTTAATATGAAATTATTTCAAGAATGATTTGAAAAATTTTAACAAACTGAATTAAAAAAAGAAGTATCTCCCTAATATTAGGGAGATACTTCTTTTTTTAGAAATTTATATGTAATTCAACTGGACAATGGTCTGACCCCATTACTTCACTATTAATTTTCGCTTCTGTTATTTGGTCTTTCATTCTTTCCGAAACAACAAAATAATCTAAACGCCATCCGATATTTTTCGCTCTCGCGCCCATACGATACGACCACCACGAGTATGCACCTTCTTGATTAGGATAAAGGTAACGATATGTATCAATAAATCCTTCTTCTAAAATACATGAAAATTTCTCTCGTTCCTCATCAGAGAATCCAGGATTTTTACGATTACTTTTCGGATTTTTCAAATCGATTTCTTTATGAGCAACATTTAAGTCTCCACAAAAAATAACTGGTTTCTTCTCATCTAATCGTTTGATATAGGACCTGAAATCATCTTCCCATTTCATTCTGTAATCTAATCGTTCTAATCCACGTTTTGAATTTGGTGTATATAACGTTATCATGTAAAAATCTTCGAATTCTAAAGTAATAAGTCGCCCTTCTTGATCATGCTCTTCAATGCCTAAACCATATGTAACTGAAAGCGGTTCTTTTTTCGAAAAAATAGCAGTTCCTGAATATCCTTTTTTCACAGCATAATTCCAGTATGTATAATATCCCTCTAAATTTAAATCAATTTGCCCTTCTTGTAATTTAATCTCTTGTAGACAAAATATGTCAGCACTTGATTCCTCAAGATATTCCAAAAATCCACCTTTTGCGATAACAGCTCGCAAACCATTTACATTCCATGAAATTAACTTCATTTATAGTCCTCCTCTTGATGTTTATTTCCAAATTTCATGCTATCACAAAATAGAAAACAATCATATTTTCACCTTTGTAATCTTGCTCTTACATTTATGAATACATACATACGCACTTTATTCAGGTTATACTAATTTCAGAGGTGATGTTCTATGCACAATGAAGGAGTTACATTAACAAATGAGTATTGGCAAGCAATTATTCATAATGATTCTTCCTATGATAGCAAATTCTTTTATGCTGTGAAATCAACTGGAATCTTTTGCAGACCATCATGCAAATCAAGAATACCGAATAGAAACAATGTACGAATTTTTCATCATGCAGAGCAAGCATTAAGTGAGAACTTTCGCCCGTGCAAACGTTGTAAGCCAAATGGGATCACTTTACCTAATGAAGAGTGGGTAGAACAAATTAAAGACTATATCGAAAAGCATTATGACGAATCCTTAACTCTCGACATGCTTGCGGAAATGTGTCACGGTAGCCCTTTTCATTTACAACGTACTTTCAAAAGAATAATAGGGTTAACTCCTATAGAATATATACAACAATTCAGGGTTCTTAAAGCAACCGAATACCTTTTACAAACAAATCAATCTATTAAAGAAATTAGTACTGCTGTCGGGATAGAAAACCCAGAGTATTTCGCTACTTTATTTAAAAAGAAAACCGGATTTACTCCTACTGAATATCGAAAAAAGAACGAAATGAAAGAGGGATACGATAATGAATTCCTACAAAAATAATTATATATATTGGACGCTACTTACACATAAAAATTGGCGATTTCATATTGCTGCAACTGAAAATGGACTATGTTTCATTGGATCACAAGACGAAAACTTTGAAGAATTAAATATATGGGCTAGAAAAAAACTGCCCCAACATATATTGACCCATAGTCCAGATTACTTGCAAATATATACGCAAGAAGTTATCGAGTATTTAGAAAACAAGCGAGAAACTTTCACATTTCCTATCGATGCTTATGGAACTAATTTTCAATTATCTGTTTGGAATACGGTACGTGAAATTCCTTATGGAAAGACATATTCTTATACAGAAATTGCTGAAAGAATTCAAAAACCTAAAGCTGTGCGCGCCGTTGCTTCTGCTATTGCTGCTAATCCTCTTCTTATTACCATTCCTTGTCACCGCGTTATTGGGAAGAATGG
The DNA here is from genome assembly GCF_051776965.1 of Bacillus cereus group sp. BceL220. NCBI lineage: Bacteria > Bacillati > Bacillota > Bacilli > Caryophanales > Bacillaceae > Bacillus > Bacillus cereus group sp. BceL220. Next base: position 28,511 of record NZ_JBPWBC010000001.1, read on the forward strand.
GAAACTAACCGGATTTAGGGGCGGATTAGAAATGAAGAAAAAATTGCTTACATTAGAAAAGTTGCAGGTGGAATTCATATGACAACAGAATATAATAGCGCATTATCTATAGCAGTTCCAAAAGAATTTTGTTTCCAAGAAAATTTACGTTATCTATCACGTTCTAACAATGAATGTATGTTCCATATTGAAGATAACAAAATTTATAAAGTTATCCCTGTTCAAGATGTAAATCCTTTAGTTGAAATTAGTGTGAATACAGATGGAAATATTCAAATACGTTGTTTAGAAGAACCATATACATCTGAAAAATCGATACGTGAAGCTGTAGTTAACTATGTAAAAGAATGGTTTGATTTAACTACTGATTTAGCCCCATTTTATACATTAGCTAAACATGATTTACTCCTTCAAGGACCAATTGAACAATATTATGGCCTTCGTACTTTAGGCATTCCAGACTTATTTGAGGCACTTTCCTGGGGAATTATCGGTCAACAAATTAACCTAACATATGCTTATACGCTAAAAAGGAGATTAGTTGAGCAATTTGGAAGTTATGTAGAATGGGACGGTAGAAAACATTGGATATTCCCATCACCTGAAACAATTGCAAATCTACATGTAGAAAATCTTCAACAATTAAAAATGACGACTAGAAAATGTGAATATTTAATCGGTATTGCGAAGCTTATTACAGAGAGAAAATTATCAAAAGAGGATTTACTGCAAACACAAGATGTAAAGGTTGCTGAGAAACAATTAACTGCTATCCATGGTATAGGACCATGGACTGCCAACTATGTTTTAATGCGTTGTTTAAGATTTCCTTCGGCTTTTCCAATTGATGATGTTGGTCTGCATAATGCAATTAAATTTATAACAGGTTCCGAAAATAAACCGACAAAAAATGAAATAAAAGATTTCGCGGCAAACTGGGCTAATTGGGAGTCTTATGCGACTTTTTATTTGTGGCGAGTACTATATTAAAAGAACCAAGTAGCACATTCGTACTACTTGGTTCTTTTTTAAGCTTGCTCCTCAAAACGTCTTGCAATTTCCACAATAACTTGAACGGCTTTTTCCATAGTATCTACCGAAACATACTCAAATTTACCGTGATAGTTTTCACCACCAGTGAAAATATTCGGCGTCGGTAATCCCATATATGATAATTGTGATCCATCTGTGCCTCCGCGAATCGGATGAATATTTGGTTCAATGTCTAAACTTTTCATTGCTTCATATACAATATCAACAATTTCTCTTACCGGTTCAATTTTTTCAAGCATGTTATAGTATTGATCATTCATTTCTAAAACGACTGCATCTTTCCCATACTTCTCTTGCATTTGTTTCACAATATTTTCAATGGTATTTTTACGTGTTTCAAAATTTTCACGATCAAAGTCTCGAACAATATAATACGCTTTACTTTGCTCAACATCACCATTTAAAGAGAGTAAATGATAGAACCCTTCGTATCCTTCAGTATACTCTGGTGCCTCTTCTACTGGTAAATGCCCGTTAAACTCCATAGCCAGTTTAGTTGCATTGCGCATTTTATTTTTCGCTGTTCCAGGATGTGTATTCGTTCCGTTAAACGTTAACTTAGCACCTGCAGCATTAAAACTTTCATACTCTAAACCACCTAATGGACCTCCATCCATCGTATAAGCGAATGATGCACCAAACGCTTCTACATCAAAATGCGCTGGCCCACGACCAATTTCTTCATCCGGTGTAAATGCTACTCTTATTTTCCCGTGCTTAATTTGCGGATTATGTATTAAATGGTTCATTGCAACCATAATTTCGGTAAGACCAGCTTTATCATCTGCTCCTAGCAGTGTTGTACCATCAGTTGTAATAATCGTATGTCCTTTATATGATGGTAATTCTGGGAACTGCTCTGGTGTTAACACAACATTTAGCTCTTCATTTAACGTAATTGCATTACCATCAAAATTTTCATGAATTTGTGGTTTGACGTTTTTCCCCGTAAAGTCTGTTGCCGTATCTAAATGAGCTAAAAATCCGATTACAGGAACATCCTTGTCCGTATTAGCTGGAAGTGTTGCCATTACATAGCCATTATCATCCATCGTTACTTCTGTTAAACCAATTTCTTTTAGCTCTTCCACTAATAACTTACCAAACTCAATTTGTCCTGGTGTTGTTGGTACTGTATGACTTTCTTCATTTGATTGCGTATCAATTTTTACATATCTCGTAAATCTTTCAATAAGTTCTTGTTTCAAGTTCATTCACTCCCTTTTATGTTTCTCCCTCCATTATAATCCTTAAAACGAAATATTTTAACTTTTTTGACTGTGAAGATGTATATTTCATTTACATAGTTAACACTTTTAAACGAATGATAAAAAGACATAATATTTGTACATTAAAACTGTAACAGGTAACATACATAATTATAAAATATGGGAGGTTGTAAAGATGAGGCTAACTCTCTTTCGCTATTTTCTTTTTTTCTTAGGATTAATTTTCTTTGGCCTTGGAAACGCTCTTGCAGTCAAAGTTAAATTTCTCGGCTTGCACCCTTGGGAAGTTTTAAATATGGCTCTCTACCAAAAGTTTGGATGGACCATCGGTACGTGGAGTGTCATATGTGGGTTATGTCTCGTTCTAATATCTTTACTAGTAGATCGAAAATATATAAATGTGGGGACATTTTTGAATGCACTACTTATCGGTCCCATTATGGACTTTTTCTTACAATCAAACATGCTTCCAGACGCTAGTAATTATTTATGGATAAACTTACTCATTTTATTTTCTGGTATTGCCATTACAGGTATCGGGGGAGGTATGTACGTTGCGGCTGGGATTGGCGCTGGACCCCGTGATGGATTCATGCTTACTATTTCAGACAAAACAGGACTTTCTATTAGCCGTGCTAGAATCATAGTAGAATGTATTGTACTAGTTATTGGATTTATGCTAGGAGGTCCTGTTTTCATCGTAACTTTTCTGTACACCTTTATTCAAAGTCCAATCTTTCAGCAATCATTTAAGATGTTTCAAACACTTTTACATACTTTACATGGCAAAAAGAAAATTAGCGAACATATTTAAAGTACAGCTTAATACAAATAAATCCACCCTATTTACGACTCTCATCGCAAATAGGGTGTTTCTGTTTTTATCTCGCAATTTAAGAATATATACTACTCATTTACAATAAAAGTATATACATCATCATAAATACAGCCATTTACTTTAATCACATACTTCCCAGGTTTATTAAAACTAATTGTGTATTTATTTAACTGAATTGCTTCTTTATCTCCAGAAAGAATATCAATGCTTCTGCCACTTAATACATACAATTCATTTAGATTCATCGTTACATCAATTGTATTGAAATTTTCTACTTTCACTTGCTGTGCTTCCGCAACGCTTACACTTGGTTCTAAAAACAGTAGTCCACTTAATCCAATCGTCCCCGCTAAAGCAACTCCCGCAAACTTTTTAATCTGTTTCATTACAATGACCTCCTTATAGATTTTGCGTAAAGGTAATGTCCTCCCTTACACCACAAAGCCTATATGTAATGAAATGAAAAGTAAACGGGGACTGTAAGACAAAATTCTACATCTTTTTCTCCTATTGAATATAAATCCAACGTTTGGAGTTTTGACACATTTAAAATTGTTTCCCTAAACCAATTTCCCAATAATTTATTCAAATACTGAATAATTACTTATTGATTTAACATTCTAAAAATAGTTGATAAAGATGCTTTCTATTCAAAAAAAGACTTTGCTATAAAAGTAACTTTTACAACAAAATCCATGCAACTAATTTTATTCCGCTTTCCATAATCTCTTTACATTCATTAATTGTTCTTCTTTAAACTCCATCTTATATATATCCGGTTTTGACGTATTCATTAAAAATTCAAAACCATATTGTTTATCAAAATAGTTCATCATTAATGTCATAACAAGCCCATGTGTACCAATTACAATTTTGCATCCTCGAAAATCCATTAAGATTTCTTTTAATACTTTCACTACTCTTCTCTGGCAATCTGCATATGACTCTCCTTCCGTTCGTGCAAAGTCCGGATTAGAGAACATCTTCTGTACAAGTGGATACACCTCCTTGTCTGATATAACCTGATCCTCACTTGAAAACATACACTCTTTAAGATTTTCATATACTACTATTTCTTTTTCATGGAAATTAGCTGACTCCTCTATCGTTAGCATAGCCCGATTATAAGGACTGGAAATAAAAGTATCAATCCTCTCCGCTTTTAATATGTCAGTTACTCCACGGGCATCCATATGTCCCCTCTCAGTTAATCCACGCATTCTTTCATTTCCTTCTAGTTTTGGTGATTCACCATGTCTAACCATATAAATATATGTGCTCATAATTTCTCCTTAAAATTTTTTATAAAGTGAAACTTTAATCAACCCTCACTAATCGGGCTGCCCGGCAAATAGCGAGATAAGTTAATAAATCACGTTCATTTATCCCATTTCAACACTTAGGGGTAATACTAAAATACTTTATAAACTGTGCTGATTTGTTCGTCTAATCCATTCTCCTACTAAACTCTCAAATAATTCAGGCTGCTCAATTTGTAAATTATGCCCTGCCATATCTAACACTGCTAATGTTGCCCTTGGATATTCTTCAATAATTTCTATAATATTTTGATAACCTACTGATATATCTTGTCTTCCAGTCAGTAAAAGAACGGGATTTTCATATTTTTCATGCTGAAAATCCATAGTAAGAGAGTAATTCTTTTGCAACCTTTCAATAAATTCATAATTAGCAACATCTAACCCAGGCTTAATTTCTTCTTTAAATCGCGTATATGTATATTCATTTGCTATTACAGCTAACTCACAAAACTCCTCTCTTTCTGTGGAAGTGAGCGTATTTAAAAATTCCTCATCTTGTACAATTATCTGTTTATCTGGAAGAATCCTTTTTTCTGGCTCCGCTACAACAACAGGACATACTAATAGTAATCCGCTAACTCTCTCAAACATCTTTGCAAGTATACCTTTGGCTAAATAGCCTCCATATGATTCTCCTACCAATAAAAATTTTTCAGTACAAATGATTTCCTCAATAAATGTGATAAGCACATCTACTATACGATCTGAACTATTTATCCAATTTGGAGCATTCGATTTTCCCATTCCAGGTAAATCAATATATATTCGCTTATAACCTTCATATTTCTGAAATACTGATTCCATACATTTCATCATTAACCTATGGTCAGGAGCGCAGCCATGTATGATAATGACCGGTTTACCCTCCCCCACAATTTCATAGTATATTTCTGCATCTTTAATTCGATATATCATAAAAAAACCTCCCTATTTAGTGGCAATACTATTCCACTCTGTAAGAATACACGTTCTTATTTTATATCTTTTCCTAACATTTCTACAAATATTAATTTTCAGACTAAAAATAAAAATCCCCATCATTTTATATGCAATTTTGCATCTCCACTTACAAATCACTAAAAAAACTTTACAATTCAAAGGATGACTAAATATACAATTTCTATTTAAAGTCTTGATACCGTCTATACTATCCACCGCAATATTTTTTCAACTTTGAGAATACTTATACTCTTTAACACTTTCCTTATAAACATGATTTTTATAAGGAAATCTGATACAATTCTTAAATAATATTATTATGTATAGATATAACGAACATAGTGCATAATTAAAGAAGGTGATTTCATTGAAATTAAATAAAAATTTACAATTATGTATATTAATCGGAACATTAATATGCTATTCAATCTATTTTATGTTTTTCTATCTGTTCCCTACTCATTTTTCAAATTCAGATGTACGCTTCGCTTCACTTGTCGTTGAAGCCATTACATTTGTATCACTGATTTACTCTATATATTCTAAAAAAGTCAGTTCAAATCCGTTTTGGATATGTATTACAATAGCAATTGGTAGTTTTTTATTAGGGAAAATAGTATATACATATCAAGATAGCTTCTTCGAAATTCCAATACATCGTTTTACTATTTCTGATGTATTTTACATGGTTTTTCTACTTTTCTGTCTTATCGCTTTCTCCTATAAAATCTTAAAGGAATGCAATAAATGGGAAAAAGCGTTCTTTATTTGTGATATATGCATAGTGCTTACTTCCATATTTACATTAGAATGGTATTTATTTAATCAACCAAATTTAAATATATTCGCTCTTTCACTAGGAGATGTTTTCCTTTCATTTTTATATCCAATTGCAGATTTATTATTTCTACTGCTAGGTGTTAGTCTCTTTTTCCGTCCAACAATTTTTAATTCCAAACGGAAAATTTATATATTTATTTTTGTATTAATAAGTTCTGCAACTTTTAACTATATTTATTTTTACTTAAATAACCACTTATCAACAGAAACAATAACATTATTACGTCTTTTATATAGAATACCTATATTACTTATTGCAATAGCTGGCTCTATTTCAGAAGATCATAATAGCCATAAAAATTATTTCATTGTAAACCCTATAATAGGAAAAAAAGCTTTAGTTGTATTTCCCTATCTTGCTGTTGCAATACTAATCGGGTTTACATTAAAAGAACAAACATCATCTTCAACTCTCATTACAGGGAATTGTATTACTTTTATTTTCGTACTCATTCGTCATTCTATCGTACGTATGCAAAACAATTCCTTAACAAAACGTTTACAGGCATTTAATGCCCAACTAGAAGAAAAAGTTACTGTACGGACGTCTGATTTAGTTCATAAATCAGAGGCTCTTTCTCAAAAACAACAAAAGTTTAAATCATTATATGAATATCATCCTGACCCTATTTTCACCATTGATTTAAATGGAACATTCTTAAATGTAAATAAGGCTGGGAGTGTACTACTTGGGGCACCAACGGATGAGTTACTAGGCGAAACTTGTTTTTCGATCATTTTAGATGAAGATAAGCATAAGCTAGCATTGGCATTAGAAAAAGTGAAACAACAAGAATCGGCATTCTTACAACTTAGTTCTCAATATAAAGATGGCTTTACTTATTTTTTATACGTTACAATCATTCCTATTATAATAGACGGACAAATTTCAGGAAGCTATATTATGGTGAAAGATATTACTGCACTAAAAAAACAGCAAGAAGAAATAAAATATTTAGCATTCCATGACACTGTAACGAAAATTGGGAACCGTGCCTTTTTCCATAAGAAATTAAAGAGAGTTATAAAAAATGCTAAAATAACAGAAAGCGAGTTTGCATTATTATATTTAGATTTAGATCGCTTTAAAGCAATTAACGATACACTTGGACATTCGTCAGGAGATTACATATTAGAAGAAGTAGCAAAGCGATTCCAATCATGTCTTCCATCACATACTCATCTTTCAAGAATCGGTGGCGATGAATTTACAATCATAATTGAAAACTATACTGACGAAGATTACTTATTCCAATTATGTAACCAATTATTTGAATGCATGAAAAAATCATTTATCATACATGAGCATAAATTAACTTTATCACTGAGTATCGGTATCGCTATTTATCCACATTCCGGAATCGATACCGCTACACTTTTGAAAAACGCTAATGTTGCAATGTATGATGCAAAAGCAAAAGAGCTTAATTCTGTCTCTATTTATGACGATGTAATCGCTAAAAAAATTGAAAGACGATTACGATTAGAAAAAGATTTACCAAACGCACTACAAAATGAAGAATTGTTCCTTTTGTATCAACCTCAAGTTGATAGTGAATCTAATAAAATTATCGGTGCAGAAGCTTTAATTAGGTGGAATCATCCTGAATTAGGTATTATTTCTCCATACGAGTTTATTCCGATTGCAGAAGAAACACTACAAATTATTTCAATAGGAAAATGGACATTAGAGCAGGCTTGTAAGCAAATGAAACGTTGGCACGCACTCGGATATTCACATTTAAAAATAGGTGTAAATTTATCTGCTAAAGAATTTGAACAAGAGGATTTTGTAAAATCTATTTCTTCTACTTTAACAAATACAGGTTTACCAGCAAGCTCTCTTGATCTTGAATTAACAGAGCGAATTGCAATGATGGATGAGCGAGAAACATTGATAAAACTGCGTACACTAAAAAGTTTAGGGATTCACATTTCAATCGACGACTTTGGTACAGGTTATTCTTCGCTAGCCTACTTACCTTTATATCCAATTGATACGTTAAAAATCCCGAGAGAATTTATTACAATGTCTGAAACATGTGATGATGGAATGGAAATTATTAAAACGATCATCACATTAGCAAATACATTAGGAATGTCTGTCATTGCTGAAGGTGTAGAAACAAAAGAGCACGTAAATTTCCTTCAAAAAAATAAATGTCAGTTTATTCAAGGTTATTATTACAGTAAACCTATTCATATTCATGCATTTACTGAGCTATTAGAAAACGGCATTCACCCATAGTACATAACTAATTAGAATAAATAATAATGAATTTGAACAAATATAGTAAAAAGGAAAGAAGATACCTTCTTTCCTTTTTACTATTTATATTTCTATTAATTCACCACTCCATTTATTATATCTATTAATTGATGAATCCCCTCATCATTTGTTTTCTTATACCCATTCATGTTTTGAATATATTTCTCCTTATTTATATACAACTTATTTACTGCATGTATAAATGTATTCGTACTTACTCTGTCTTGGAGTATAACTTCCGCATATCCTTGCCGTGAAAAATATTCAGCATTTAAAACTTGATCTCCCCTACTGGAACTGTTAGTTAACGGGATAAGCAACATCGGTTTCTTCAAAAATAACAATTCAGAAATAGCAGTAGAACCCGCTCTAGAAACTACAACACTTGCCATATTTAGTATATGCGGCAACTCGTCGCCTATATATTCAAATTGCATATACCCCTCCATGCCAATAGATGGGTCTACCTTTCCTTTACCACATATATGAATAATATTAAAATTTAATAGTATTGTATCTAAACATTCCCTTACCATATCATTTATCCACTTAGCACCTTGACTCCCACCCATAATTAATAATACTGGTTTATCTTGCTGAAATTCACAATATCTTCTTCCTCGTAATACGTTACCCTTCTCAATTTCTTCCCTTACAATTGGTCCTACATAAACCTTCTTCTCATTACTTACATTTTCTCCTGTCTGAGGAAATGTTGTGCATAGCTTTGTAGCAAAAGGTAATGCTATTTTATTGGCAAGTCCTAATGTGCTATCTGGTTCACGTATAATTATAGGCACACGATTTAACCATGCTCCTATAGCTACAGGAACTGAAACAAATCCTCCTGCTGAAAAGATAACGTCAGGCTTTGTTTTCTTAATTAATTTATAACTTTGTAAACAACCTCGTATAATTTTAAAAGGATCTTTAAAATTTTCCCAATCCCAATATCTCCTAAGCTTGCCCGTTGAAACACTATTGTATTTAACATTTTGCACTAATGATTTTTCAATTCCATTTTTTGATCCAATATACTCGACTCTCCAGCCTTTCTCTATAAATTTAGGAATTAATACAATATTAATCATAACGTGTCCGGCTGTACCGCCCCCAGTAAAAAGAATCGTTTTGCTCATAACTTATACCCACCTTTATTATTAAAAATCTAGCTATCTCTTTACCTTTTAAATGTAAATAAACTTATTATTTTTTATATAAATCTTTAACTCCACCTCTATATCTTGTAAAAGATCTTTAATGAGTTCATAAAAATCATTTCCATACTCACTACACTCGTATTGAGCAAAGATTTGAATCACATATCTAGTTTCCGTCTCTAATGCTGACTTTATTTGATTAACCCTTTTTTCTTCTACATACGCTTGATATTTATGTATTGCCTCATAAAGACGCAATACATGCGCTTCTTCATCTCTCCAATCCAACGTATCAACAATTGAAAGAAATAGCGTATTTTGATTATCTATTATTTCATAATCATTCATATATTTCTTACACCCTTTTTTGTTTTTCATTGCATGCAGATGTCACTACACTTCGCATACTCAAGTACATCTTTTAATGATTGATGAAATTCAATTTCTGGGATCCAACCTAACCTTTTTATCTCCTCTATTGCTAAACTCTCATTTGAGTCGCTCCCATTTTTCTCTGTTTCCTCTATAAAAAAATTTAGCTGTGTTAATTCTTTATATTGTTCTAGTACATTTAATAAAGATCGTTTTACTCCTGATCCGATATTATATTGTTTTCCATTTATTCCATCTCGTAATAACACATGATACGCTTTAATCGCATCACGTACATCTAGAAAATCTCTACTATCTTTCAAACTGTTTACTTCAATAATGGCTTTACTTCTACCTGATTCTATATCTATCATTTTCTTTGCGAGAATCGAACAAATGCCATTCGATTCCCCTGGACCAATTAAGTTTGAGGGCTTTGCAATGATAATATTTGAATCCATTAATCCTCCCCAAGCCTCTGCAATAATGACTTGCATCGTTTTACTTAAACTATATGGATTTGAAATTTTTATTTCGTTCATACTATCTGCTTGCAAAGCAGATCCTATAACTAATGTTCTACAATGCGAGGCTTCTTGCTTAATTGCTTCTAATAAATATAACGTTCCTATTACATTAATCTCTATATACTCAAGAGCAGCTGTCCAAGATTCTATAACCGAATTCCTTCCTGCTAAATGCAATACGTAGTCTGGCTTTATTTGTTTCATTACCTTCATTACTTCGCTCTTATTAGTTAAATTACAAGTAATACCATTTCTAATTTTTTCTCTATGTGCACGATTTTGAAACATAGGAATTACATGAAAGCCCTGCTCTAAAAAATATTGGCAAGCATGGCGTCCTGTGAAACCATTTGCACCAGTTATTAAAAGGCTCGCATTTTTTTTCATCGCAAAAACCCTCCTTTTAATAGCATTTGTTTCACCTCATGTTTTGCAAGCAAGTCTTGTTGAGAACTAAAACTCTTCACATCCACTAGCGGATAGCTAGAATAATATTCTTGAAGTCCTTCGATAGGAATCGTCGGTAGTACCACAAAATAATTTTGATCAAAGCTTATACTTGTTTTACTCTCTACCTCAGATAGAAGCATTTCACTTAATTTTTCACCCGGTCTTATCCCTACCTCTTTCACCTTAATGTTTTCTTTTTTTGAATCTTCAATTAATATTTCTGCTAAATCTGTTATTTTACATGCCGGCATTTTCATAACAAAGATTTCCCCGCCTCTACCTTGATATACTGCTTTAAATAACAATCCAACAGCATCTTCAACTGTTAAGAAAAATCTAGTCATATTCGCATCGGTAATCCCTACTTGTGAAGATCTTTTAATTTGTTGTTTAAAAAGCGGTACTACACTTCCACTCGTTCCTAAAACATTTCCACCACGAACACAAATGAATTTTGTTTTCTTCGTTTGTATATTCGCATGAACCATTAATTTTTCACCAATTGCTTTTGTCATCCCATACGTATTTGATGGATCAGCTGCTTTATCCGTTGAAACATATATAACTTTTTCAACTTGCGTCTTTGTAGAGGCTTCAATTACATTTTGCGTACCATGTATGTTAGTTTTTATAGCTTCATAAGGATAATACTCACATACTGGAACGTGTTTTAAAGCTGCAAGATGGAATACATAATGTACACCTTGGCATGCATAGACTAGTTGATCTTTATCACGAATATCTCCAATAATAAATTTTAGCCTATCATCATTTATAAACTGTTGCTGCATTTCAAACTGGACCGTTTCATTTCTTGAAAAAACTCTAATTTCTTTCGGTGATTTTTCTAATAGTTGTTTTATAAGTTCATGCCCCCACGAACCTGTACCACCAGTAATTAAAATTATTTTATTTAACATTCCTTTTCCTCCTACGAAACATCTCAATTTAAATAATATTTATTGAATTATTTTCAATTGATTCAAATCATAATCGTCGTTTGTTACATTTAATTGACAAAATAAAAAAACAGAAACTATTAAACTTAGTTTCTGTTTTTCATTTCACCTCACAACAGTAAGATTTTTTATACTGTTTGCATGATAAATAAATTCCTTGTAAAAAACACCGCTCATTTATTTCTTATACTCGTAATAAAATAAATAGAATGATTCATAGCCAATAATCATGTTTAAATTTATGAAAAAGGGAGGTAACGGAATGGACCGAAACAATTCATATCATACATATAACGGACCTTCCAAAGCACTGCCTCTCTCCCTATTCGATGTAAAAAATGAATTGAAACAAAAAAGCAAACTTATTCCTTCTGATACCATGTATAAATTAACGAAAGAAGAGCAACTCATCATCAACAAAATAAAAATACAAACAGAACAGCTAAATAAAAATAATGTTACAAGAACACGCGCATACTACCAATTTTACATTCAATATCCAGAAATACATTGGGCACTGCTTGGGCATATGGTATCACGTAACGGCGGTTGGAATATGACTGATTTAAAGGGCGATTTATATACGAGAATTTTATCAGAGAAAGATCAATTCATATTTTTTTCTTTTTTAGAAAGAGGGAATTGGCTTATTTTCCAAGATGTATACCCTCAATTTTTACTTTACGAACAAAGTGTAAAGAGATCACAAAAGTTATTTCACCTTCTCCCTCACCTAAATGTTTCTACATTTATGGAAACGATGTGGAACGATTTTTGGAAAACAGGCAACAAAAAAACATTAGCGATTGCAACTATTGTTAATGAACAAAACTACTTAGAAAAAAGAGTGATTCAAAATGTACAATTTAAAAAGACTGTACTAAATAGTATTGGATTTAAACTCTTTGATTTCTTTCAGTTTAATCATATCCTTTTCCCATTCTACGAAAATGATAAAAAACAAAAAGTATTACTATTTGGTGATACAATGAAACATTTCACTTCCTTACATGAACGAATATTAATTGGAAAAAGATTGTATTCATTATTATTTCGAGATACACATGTTTTATCTCAAATAATAAGCTGGGCCCAACATCATCCGCATACAGGCTCAAGGAAAGATTACTGGCCCCATTTATTTTCAAGTGTAAATGAATCTTTTTCCCGTGAGTTTTATAAGCGCCGAATAAAGAAATGCCAGTTGCGAAGTGGCGCTTATCGTATATACAGTCCTTCACTCATCTATGCATGGCGAGATATGAAGCATGAAGAAGTTGACAGTGAAGATTGGTTTACCGATTGGCAAGTTGTAAATTACTTAGTTGATAAGGAGGAAAATATAAATGGACAAATTACAGAAGACTACTGCAAAACACTCGAAAAAATTGAACTCGCAATTCTCGCAAAGAAAAATGTCCTCCTCCGAGAAGAAGAATGAGTTTCTAGCATTAGTAGTTACAATCTTTCTCTCTTCTATTATTGGAACTTGTTTAGATGCTTTTTTTGTTCATAAACAAATATATTCCTTTCCAGCTAGACCCTTCTCATCCACATTTTTAGTTAATATAGCTTTTACATTGTTCGTACTGCCGATTTTAACAGTTATCTTTATACACATTTCAAAAAAATTATCTAAAGTTTCTAGAATTCTATTTATTATTTCGATCGGTATTTGCGCTAGCCTTTTTGAACAGATTGCTGAAAGTTTAGGTTTATTTGTACATAGTGCGAATTGGAACCATACATATTCTTTATTTGGTTATATGATTTTTTATTCTTTTATTTGGAACGTATATAATTGGATAAAAAAATAAAGAGACCATTATAGGTCCCTTCTTAAGCATACTCTTCCATTATTGCTAATGGTGCCAGTGTTTGAAGGCTTTTAGAGCGTAAACGATAGGCAACGACTTTCTTCTTATATTGCTTAATGACATCAACATGTTCCTCATAGCTATATAGAGAAAACCTAATCTCTTTATTCCCTTTCTTCGTATCAATGACTATTGGTGTCCCTTCTCCGTGCGGCGGGAAATAATGTTTATCTAAAAACAAAGCCTCATTAAATTCATGAATAACTTGTAGTTTCATTTCTCCCTCTATATTTTTTCCATCTATCGATATAGAAGTATTTTCCGCCTCAAGCTTTTGATGCAATTCAAATTTACTAATAATTGATTCTACAACAGAAGTGGGCATGCTAGAAACTAATACTTTAATAGCTCCAAAAACAAATAATGTAACTATAAACCATGTTGTCATTGTTATCATCTCCATTACATTTAAAAAATAAATTTCGTTCCATACGGTATTAGTATACTAATGAGTATTCCAGTTACAATCATCGTTACCGAACCGATTGTCGCCTCTTTCTCGCCTTCCTTCACGAGACGGCTCACACCGATAATATGTGATGCACAGCCCATTCCAACTCCTTTTCCAATCGTACTTGTTATACTGAAAAACTTAAGTACTGTTGGTCCGATAATAGCGCCTGTTATTCCTGCAACAACTACAAAACTAGAAGTCATAGATGGAATACCACCAATTTGATCCGCTAATGATAGGGCAATAGGCATCGTTGCTAACTGTGGTAAAGTAGTTAATATAAGTTCCTTATCTATATTTAAAATTCCGCCAATCACTACATTCATACTCGTTACAGCCACTATACCTATCACTACTCCAATAAGTATCGATAAAAAATTTTTCATAAGTATCTTTCGCTCTTTAAATAGAGGTATGGCTAATGCTACAATTGCAGGGCTCAATAAGCTTGAAAGAATGTCTCCTCCATTTTCCCTATACTCATGATGAGAAATACCAAAAATGAAAAATAAACAAATCATAATTGCCGTAACTGTTAACACCGGTAACGTAAATGCAAACGTAAATTTTTTATATAGCTTTGTCGCCAAGAAATAAATTGCTACAGTAATAATAATTAAGACCATTTGAATCGTGCACCTTGTCGATTTTATTTTTTTGTTGTTATTAATAATTGACTTATATACCCTGAAACAATCAAAGTTACTACAGTACTTGCAACTACTAAAAGGAATATAATACTCCCCTTACTTAAAAGAAAAGACCCGTATTCCATCAGCCCTGTTGTCGAAGGGATTAAAAATAACGGTAAAAATACGATTAACTTTTCCGCACCTAACTCAAACCATTTTAACGGTAAAATGCGAGTGGAAAGGAGCAGGAACAGCATTAACATCCCTATTAAACTTCCCGGTATTGATAGATGGAATATTTCCTGAATCCACGTACCCACTAAGCTAAATATATATAGCACGCCTACTTGAAGTAAAAGCATCACGTACTTCATTTCTTTCCCTCATTTCACTATCACACATCCATATTATGAAATTTCATTTAGCGTGTCGGCAAACCGTTTAATTCCAAGTTGAATTTGTTCTATATTCGCTCTACCAAACGTAAATCGTATATATTCATTTTTCGAACCTAAAACACTGCCCGGAACAAATGCGACACCATTCCGTATAGATTCACCTAATAAGTGATATTCATCAAACTTTCCTTTCACTTTACACCATACATGTATTCCACCCTCTGGCACGAAACATTCAACTCGGTCTCCCAATGTTCCTTCAAGCTCTGCAATTAATTCATCTCTTCTTTGCTTCAATTGTCCACGAAGTATCGTAATATGTGTATGAAAATCCTTTGATTCTAAAAATTGATTTGCTACCCACTGCGTAAATACACTATGGCCAAAATCAACTTGTTGCTTTGCATCTGCTAAACGCTCAATTACACGTGTAGGACCAATTATCCATCCAATACGTAATCCTGATGCAACAATTTTTGATAATGAACTTATATAAAGAACATTTCCATTTTGGTCCATTGATTTTAATGTCGGGTTCACTTCTCCATTAAAAGAAATTAAACTATACGGATCATCTTCTACAATTGGTATACCGAACTCAGAAGACAGTTCTAAAATTTTTTTACGTCTCGCTAATGAAAGCACAGTACCTGTTGGATTTTGATAATCTGGATTCAAAAATACCATACGAATGCGATGCTTTTTGTGCAAATCGATTAAGTCATCTGGATTCATTCCATGCTCATCAACAGGTAAATGAAATATGTTTAAACCGGCCGATTTAAACATTGGAAGCGAAAAACAATATGACGGATCTTCAATCGCAATCGCATCGCCAGGTTTTAATAAACATTGAACGATAAGATTAAGCGCCTGTTGTGCTCCAGACGTAATAAGAATAGAGCTTGAATCTGCTTCAATTTGTTTATATTGCTGAACATGTGCTGCAATTGTTTTTCTCAACATCTCATTTCCAAGTGGATGGTCATAGCCGAGATTTTCCATAAATGTTTTCTCCGCCAAAATTGTTCGAAATCTATCACTCGGAATTAATTCTGGTGACAGTTCACCACTCGCTAAATTAATTAAATCATCTTTTTGTGTTTCCGTTCGAATTTGTTGAACGAGTGGTACGTTAGGTAAGAACGATCCATCCTCCACGTACCTACCCCAGTTCGGTATTCGTTTATGTGAGACACCCCATATGTCTGTATTAACCCGTGTTCCGCTTCCCTTTTGCCGTTCTACTACTCCAAGTGATTTTAATTCTTCATACGCAGCTACTATTGTACTCCGGTTCACCTGTAATTCCTTTGCCAATATACGCTCAGAAGGTAACTTACTATCAGAAGGAAATTCACCTGAAGAAATGCCTCTTTCAATATAATCAGCAATTTGTTTATATACAGGTGTCTTATCTGCACGATTTGGTTTCCATTCCATCTAGTTTCCTCCTTTCAAAACGAACTATCCTCATTTTTCACTAACAGTATTCACCGTAAAAATAGTATTAATTAGTCACATTTTCTTATCCGTAAATGGATATATCCAAAATGGTTCTCTTTCTGATTACTCAATAGCTTCTGAAATTCCAACTTCATACTCTCATTTCAGTTCTTTTACAAACTATTAAATCATTACCGCGTACCATGTTACCCCGGCCAGTAGAACAAAAAGAAGAAGAATATAGATTGCAGATAAGTTTTTCACATTTCTTTTTGTAGACTTACCGTAATTCTCCTCCACGTTTCTTGCAACTAGTACAGTCCCAAATAGCGATACAATTACAATAATAACGACTAGTGGAATTGCAAAACTCATTGTCTTTTCACCTCTCTAAGACCCATCTATTTTAATTAAAGAACTTACATAAAAACCTTCCTCTTTAAAACGTTGATAACATACTACCTTTCTTCTCTTATCATAATAGATGTTTGCAAAAAGCGGACCAACCACTTTCGTGTTTTTTTGCTCATCCACTTAAAAAATAAAAAGCAACTGATCACTTAGGACCAGTTGCTTTTTTCATACGATAATTTTTCATTTAAAATTAATTCGATTTAAAAGTTTCGCCTTTTCATAATGAAACATCGACTGAGATAACTCAAAAATTGTTCCATTTACAAGATACACTGTATTTTCAATAAGAAGCGCCGGATCACCTTCATTTAATTCTAAAAGCTGTGCATTTTCTTTATTTACTTTTTCACAACTAATAACTTTATCAGCAAAACCAATATTTAATCGTAAATCTTCAATGAAATAACTGTATACAGAGCTTAATGCTATTTCTTCGTTCAAATATGGAATAATATCCTTTTTGAAATAACTTACTTCAATAGAGAATGGTTTAGCATCTACAATTCTTAAGCGCTTCAAAAAATACAACCTAGTTCCAGCTTCGCATTGCATCCGCTTTGCTATCTCTTCGTCCGCATCTATTACTTCCAGCTCTAACACTTTCGTTTCAATATTTTGTGAAACAAGATTTTTCGTTAATCCACGTAAACTTCCTAAATTAATGTAATCTGTTACAGAAGTTTCGCGTAAAAACATGCCACTACCTTGCACTTGAAAAATATAACCTCTATTCACAAGCTGACTAATTACTTTACGTATCGTATTACGGCTTACTTCAAATCGATTCATCAACGCTTCTTCTGTAGGTAGTTTTTTCGTTTCATTAAAAAGCCCATCTCGAATGTTTTGCTCTAACACATCTGCAATTTGTTTATACTTTGCACTCATACACTTTCTCCTAAAATACTCTTTTATCTGTTATAACTCTTCCCCTCTCGTTTCGATCACACGTTTATACCAATGAAACGAAAGTTTCTTCTTACGTTTTAAGTTATCATTATGATCGACAAAAATAAAGCCATATTGCTTTTTATATCCATTTAACCAACTTAAAAGATCAATCACTGACCATGCATAATAACCTTTTAAGTTAATTCCCTCTTCAATTGCACGCTTCATTACTTTTAAATGCGCTTCAATAAATTTAATTCTCGGAACATCTACAATTTCTCCGTCAATGATTGGATCTTCATCACCAAGTCCATTTTCCGTTACATACATCTTTATGTCACCGTAACGCGCTTTCAACATATGCAATCCCTCTAAGAAACCTTCGGGAGATATTTCCCATCCCCATTTTGTATATGTTTTATCATCCATTTTAACTGTTCGATAAAAACCATCAAAAGAAGGGTTACCTGGAGCAAGCGTTGAGTTTTCTCGAGAATGTTCCTCACTCTTTATATCCATATCGTATCTTTCTACTCGTATTGGTTGATAATAATTCAAGCCAATAAAATCATTTTCTTCTGCATTTTGTTTAATGATTTCTAATTCTTCAACCGTCCAATTAGGAGTCCATCCTTTTTCCTTTAATTGTTGTACAACATAAGACGGATACTCGCCTTTTAAAATTGGATCATAATACCAATACGTTTCATATTCATTCGCATGATTTGCTGCTCGTATATTTTCTTTTTGATCATCCACACTATAAGCAGGTAAGAAAACATGTGTAATCCCAATCTCACCATATTGTTTCAGCTGCTTGTACACCGCAACTGTTTTCGCATGTGCATAAAATACATAATGAGTCGCTTGAAAATACTTTGGAACATCATTTTGGATTCCTGGTGGATGTGCACCTTTTAAATAACCTAATCCACAAAACATTACTGTCTCATTAAAAGTAATCCAATGCTTAACTCTGTCACCAAATGCCTTAAAACAAGTTTCTGCATATTTTACGAAAGCCTCTGCTGTTCTTTTATTCGTCCATCCACCATCTTTTTCTAACGGTAATGGTAAATCCCAATGATATAAAGTGACAAACGGCACAATCCCGTATTTTAAACATTCATCAATTAAGTTGTTATAAAATTCAATCCCTTTTTCATTTACCTTTCCATCTCCAGTCGGCAATATTCTCGCCCAAGAAATAGAAAAACGATACGATTCTAATCCCATCTCAGCCATTAAGCGAACATCTTCCTTATATCGATGATAATGATCAACAGCTACATCACCATTTGTTCCATTGTATGTTTTGCCAGGAATTTTTGAAAACTCGTCCCAATTCGTAACACCTTTTCCATCTTCATTCCATGCACCTTCTACTTGATAAGAAGCTGAAGCAGCTCCGAATAAAAAATCATGTGGAAACTTCATAGTATATACCTCCATTTCATTACAACAAATCAAATTCATTCACATATATAAAATTTATAGGTACAAATTTTATATGTATGATTATATCTTATGTTTTTATTTTTTTCTATTATAAAAGTACAATTTCTATTGTTGGTTATTGGAAAAGAAAAAGAAGCGATATATTTTATCGCTTCTTACTCTCATCATCTTTATTCTTTTATTAATGACTTATTCGCTCTTATAACTTCTTGATACAATAATGGTGACCACTTTTCATTTATGTAGTCTTGAATTACCCAGCCTACTCTTGTAGGATTCTTTTGTTTTATATCGTTTGCAATTTCAGGATTTATATAAGAAGCGTAGTAATATGGACTATTCCATGCTGTACCACCAGAAGACAAGCTTGTAAAATTAATATATAGATGATTTAAATCCTCGCTATTGTTCATCGTTTCATCCATCGTATCTTTAATAGATTTTACTTTCTCATCATAATTCACTTTATATTTATCTTGTACTGTTACATTTACATTTTGGTTTACAGTTGTGGTAAACGTCTCATTATCTGGCCAATAAAAATTATTATATCCTCCAGATTCATTACTACCACTATATCTTTTTAGTAGTACAATTTTCCCACGAGCATCTCCAAGTTTTATATTTCCTTCTGTTTTTAAAAAGATAGGATCAACAAAATAATTTTTTTCAAACGTACTACTAAATGAACCTTCTGCCCCTTTCATATCCTCATACTCTTTTTTTAAAGACATAATAATTGTTTCACTCGGGTTATCTTTTAAAAATTGTTTCGCTTCATTTATGAATTCATGCAGTGTTACGTAAAGATATAATGGCCCATGATGAAGAACTATCGTATTATCATCTGTTAAACGTCCTCTTATATCAAAAATGCGAGATCCATGGTCCATTTGATAGCGAAAATCATATTCTTGCGTCATTCCCCACACTTGCTTAATCGGATTTTGCAACTTGAACGTCCCACTATCGTGTGTTCCTGGAATTGAAATTCGTGCTAACGGGATATTATCAGGTATAGGTTGCATCCATTTTGACCAATTTTCAAGCTCATTAACAGAGCTAGCTGCAACTACTCTCTTATCATGTAAAGCAAATACAAATGTGATAAATATTGTACTACATATGAATAATTTCAAAATTAACTTCTTATTGCTCATTATTATCCCTCACTTTTTCTGTTTTTACATCAAACTTATTGAATATAATATAAGCTAGTTCATAAAAAATAAATAACATTTCATCAATATGAAATATTGCATAGAAGTAAAGTTAAAAAATCATTCACATATACTAAATTAGAAAAATTTAAAGGAACTTCATCTGAAGTTCCTTTTGCTTATTTTATGTTCAATACATATGAACCATCTTTATTCTCATATTTATAGACGTATAAATAATATTTCCCTGGCTTTGCATTATAAGTTCCTTTAACTACATTTCCTTCATTTTCACCATATGCTACATAGTTATTTAAATCTGATTCATGATGAAGTACCCATGTCATTCCGATATTTTGTTCATTTAGTAGAGAAATATTAATATTTTCCGGCGAGTCAATTTGGAAAGTAAATACATCTACTCTATCACTAGTATGTAGCGTTCCTTTCACCGGTGTATGAAAGTTAACTTTATTTGCCTGTCTAGGCTCATTGTTTGGTTCATTTTCTGTTACTTGTAACTCATTTCCACCGTTTGATTTTCTTTGTTCATAACCTAAGTTTACTAGTATAGACTTCAAATCTGGTAAAACACCAATTTTATCTGCATATGGATCTTTAGATTTTGTTCCTGTGCTCTGGTTGCTTAATATTGCTCTTAGTTCACTTGGTCTATATGGTTGTCCTAAATGTTCTTTAGCAATGCTTTGTACTAAAGTCGCTGCCCCAGCAATAATTGGCGAAGCACTAGATGTTCCGCTAAAGCTTGAAGTATAAAGATTTACAGCACTTCTACTTTGCTCGGCTGTAGTTGTATCTACATTTTCTCCCCATCCGTACACATCAATACGGCTTCCATAATTCGAAAACCACATACGTTCATGAGGGAAAGATGAAGAGCCAGCTCCTACCATAATTGCACCCGAATCTTTAAAATCTTTACTATTACGATTTAAGACTTGCTTACCCTTTCTATCTTTGAACTGATCTAAATCATTCCACCCATTTGCTCCAGCCTCTATAATTACAATTCCCTTATCTGTACCAGCACGAATTGCATCAAAAATATCTGGTTGTACTTCAACAGGTAAATATTTATCACCATATCCATCAAAGGATGCTTGCGCCTCTAATAATAAAACATCCCCAGCTTCTAACTGATTTACAGCGCTTAATATTGCATCAGCCGTATTATACTGTCCGTTATCTCTTATTTGAGAGATAACCTTTGCTTTCGCTTTTGGCGCAATCCCAATATTCCCGACTTCATTGTCCTCAGAGGATACAATTCCTAGTACAGACGTCCCATGACCGACATGCTGATTTATATTTCTTCCAGACATTAATTCAATATTTTGATGTAATAAATCCTCATGATTTAATAGCCATCCGTATTCCATATCAACAAAAGTAATACCATTTCCATTACCGCCTTGAATTCCCCAGGCGAAAGGCGCATTAATACCGTATGGGGCTGCTTCAAGATAACCTTGTTTTTTAAATCTAGGATTGTTATTAGGATTAAGAGCTACACTTGATGATTGCACTTCAGGTGGCATTATTTTCTCTTGTTTCTTCATATACGCATCTTCTATTAAAGAAGATGCCTTTAACTTATCTACTATTTCTTCTTCATACCCACTATTTTGATTTTGAAGAATATAGTAGTTTAATAGACTTGTAGATACATGATTAGGTGCTTTCACTTCAAGGTTTTGTATTTGTTCCGGGCTTACAGATGTGAATAAACGAGTAAATGTTACATCTGGATATTCTGTCAAAAGATCTTTTATTACTTTATCATTCGTTTGAGATTGTATTTGTTTTTCAATACCATCTTCATATGGCAAATCCAAATTCGCTTTAAATTTTACAATGATTTGCTTATCTGTTTCTTGTTCTATCCCTAATTTACTCTGCTGTTCTATAGAATCAGCATATACACTATTGATAGTGCCTCCTGTTCCTAAAAGTGTTGTAATGATTACAGTTGACGCACACATTTTTTGAAATATTTTCATTACATCAATCCTCCTATTAATAATTATTAATCATTATATTAATCTATAATGATTAATTCTATAACGTATTCCCTTTCTACTAAATAGATTATAGTAATCAGAAATATGAACTTCAATGTATTTTCATATGCAATATTTCATATTCTGACTCTACACTAAACGAATATGAAACTTATAGTGATTATTTATTTTATATGTGCTAATATACTTACATTAATATATTACGCATATACACATTTCAAACTACATTACTTAATCGTTTCACCTTAATTTTTTCTTAGGAGGATTTACAATGAAATTACTAAAAATAAAACATATAATTCCTTTATCTGCGGCCGCAATTACATTCGTATGTAGTCAAAGTACAGCTGAAGCTTCTACCATTCATACAGTAAAAAAGAACGATACACTTTGGGGCATTAGTAAACAATACGGAGTTTCAATACAATCCATTAAACAGGCTAATAATAAAGGTAAAGGAAACGATAAAACCTTTATTGGCGAACAGTTACATATTCCAGGGTCCGTGAAATCAAATGAAATCACTGTTCCTCAAAACGCCAAGCCTGCGAACATTTCTGAACAAATTATTTATCAAGTACAACCGGGAGATTCATTAGAAACGATAGCAAAGCGTTACAATGTCACTGTCCAATCTATAAAACAAATTAACAATACAGTCGGAAACAAGCTTTATACAGGACAACATTTAAAAATCAACTCAAGTATTTCACAAAAAGAAAAAGACTTAATGGCACGCTTAGTTACCGCTGAAGCAGGTGGCGAATCCTATAAAGGAAAAGTAGCAGTAGCCAAAGTTATACTAAATCGTGTAAATGCAAAAGGTTTTCCAAATACAATAACAGGCGTTATTTATGAACCTATTAAATACGGATATGCATTTACTCCTGTTACAGATGGAAGAATTAATCAACCTGCAAGTGCAGAAGCAAAAATGGCTGTAGAAGAGGCTATCTCCACAAATGGAGTAGATTCAGACTGGATTTATTTCTACAATCCAAAAACATCAACGGACAAGTGGATTACGACACGTCAAACAGTAGCAGTAATTGGTAATCATGTGTTTGCTAAATAAGATTTAAAATCATTAACAGACCTCTTCACTTAAAAGGTCTGTTTTTTTCTATGTAAGATGTTATTAATCATATGACATAGTTATTTTTTAAACTGTTTCTTCTTTCAAATAAAAATTTTTGTATTTACTCCACCACTCGTAGAAATTAATAAAGCATCAAGTTCAAAAACTCCCACTTTATTAATAAAAGCTATTTCTTAACTTCATAAAATTGTTATACACTAGAAAAATAAAAAACAAACTATTCGTTAGCAGGTGGAAGAATATGTATGATGTTACGATTATCGGCGCTGGAGTAAGTAGCATTTTTATGGCTTATTCACTAGCTAAAAGTAACAAAAAAGTTTTAATTCTTGATAAAGGTAAAGCGCTAGAAGATCGCCATTGTCCTTTAGACGAAGGAAAAGTGTGTAATTGTACTACATGTGATAAATATTTCGGGTTTGGTGGTTTAGGCAAATCTGAAGGGAAATTTAATTATACAAACGGATTTGGCGGAGAACTTGAGAAAAAAGTCGGTAAAGAGGGTTTTATACAACTCATGGCTGAAGTAGATGAAATTCTATGTCAGTTTGGTGGAAGTTCGGTTTCAAAATATTCTACTGAAAATTCAAGTCTCACTAAGAGAGCTGAAGCGTGTGGTTTACAAATGCTAACAACAGAAGTAAGACATCTTGGTACTACACTTTCCAGTAACATTTTTCAGCAGCTCTATGAATTTTTACTGACGAAAATAAAGATCCAATTTCATATAGATGTACAACATATTCTGAAACAGGAAGACCATTTTACAATAGATACAAATCAAGGAACAGTTCAAACTAAGCAACTAGTATTTGCAACTGGGCGCTCTGGGGCCGATTGGTTAAAAGAAATGTGCAGTTCCCTAAATATTTCTCAGGAGCAAACACGTGTAGATTTAGGGATTAGAGTAGAAATGAAAGAACATCAATTACGTTCTATATTAAAAGATACTTTTGAAACAAAACTTTCTTATCAAGGTGAGCATTTCACAGCAACTACTTACTGTATGAATCCAAAAGGACGCATCATTCGAAAGTACGAAGAAGGTTTAGTTATGCCTGACGGTCAAAATTTTCGAGAGCAAGGAACTGGCACTTCTAATTTAAATTTCACTTTATTTATTCCTCGCTATTTTCCAACTCTCAAAGAAGCAAATGTATACGCAAGTTCAATTATTAAAGGCATTAACCAAGGACGAGATCGGATTGTTATACAGCGCTTAGAGGACTTACTAAAGAAACAACCTACGGCGGAAAACAGCATGGAACATAGCCGTATACAGCCTACACTACAGGGGGATTATGGAGATTTGAATCAAGAAATTCCTCAATTATATATTGAAGGGCTCAAAGAATTTTTATTACGTTTAGAACAATTTATACAAGAACCTATTGATCAACATACTTTACTATATGGAATTGATGGAAAGTTCTATGCTCCTACGATAAAAATTAATAATCATTTTGAGACTAGTATACATGGGCTATTTTTAATTGGAGATTGTTCAGGCGTTACGCACTCATTATCTCAAGCAGCTGCAAGTGGTCTGTATGTTGGAAAGTACTTATCTGACATTTAATTTCTATCATTAAGATTCTAGTCAAATATTCCTAATTTCAAAACACTTTACTTATATAGTAAAAATATATTAATAAGCCCTCCTATCCTTCCCGGCTAATGATTAACCGACAAAAAATCGGAATTTTACAAGATACATATGTAATATAACTACATATTTAAAACTGTTGGTATTCAATTCTAATAAATTGAATGTCAACAGTTTTAAAAGTCTCTATCCATTTTCACTTTCATTTGTTCGATATTTTGTAACATCATCATAGTGTTTAATATGGTAGGATGTCTATAAGTCAATTTCACTACAACTATGACTTGTTCTGCCCGTTTCTCAAAAAGAGTTATATTTATGCTACTACGCTTTAAAAATCCCCATTGTATGTATATGAATACTTCAAATTATTCCCTTTAAAAAACAGAGTCTAAATGGTTCATTACACTCTAATAGTTATAAAAACATAATATATAACTTCAGTTAAATAAATTGTATAAAGAAGGTGTAAAAATGAAGAATAAAATAAATTTACAAATGCAAAATATAAGCTTTGTTATAATAATGGCTTTAGCAGTATGGTTAAAAACATATCTTATTACGCGATTCAGTTTTGATTTAAAAATCGAGTCTTCAACGCAAGAGCTTATTTTGTTTATTAGTCCTCTAGCCGCATCATTAGCATTTGTTGGATTAGCATTATTTTCAACTGGTGAAAAGCGAAATTATATAGCGCTATGTATTAATTTCTTATTAACAATCGTACTCGTTGGAAATGTAATGTTCTATGATTTTTATAGTGATTTCGTTACATTACCAGTACTTGGACAAACCTCAAACTTTGGACAATTAGGCGGCAGTATTATAGAAATATTAAACTACAAAATTATACTCGCATTCGTAGACATTGTTTTCTTCTTTATTTTATTAAAAAAGAAATCATTGGTCTTTAAAACCGAACGTGTAACTCATTCTACACGCTTGTTATACTTTCTTTTAACAATTGGTGTATTCTTTGCGAATCTACATCTTGCAGAAAAAGAGCGCCCCGAATTATTAACGAGATCATTCGACCGAGTAATGCTTGTCAAAAATTTAGGCTTATATACTCACCAAGTATATGACTTAACACTGCAAGTAAAAGCCGGTTCACAAAAAGCGCTTGCTGATAGTAGTAAATTACAAGAAACTGAAAACTACGTAAAAGCAAACCAAAGCGAGTCAAACCCTAATATGTTTGGTGTAGCGAAAGGAAAAAACGTAATTGTAGTCACTCTTGAATCCTTGCAAACCTTCTTAATAGGAGCATCAGTCAATGGGCAAGAAGTTACACCATTCCTAAATGAATTCATAAATGAAAGTTATTACTTTGATAACTTTTTCCATCAAACTGGTCAAGGGAAAACATCCGATTCTGAATTTCTAATCGATACGTCGTTGTATCCATTAAATCGAGGGGCTGTATTCTTCACACACGGTAACAATGATTATACTGCGACTCCAGAAATTTTACGTCAGCAAGGTTATTTCACTTCTGTATTCCATGCGAATAACGCAACATTTTGGAATCGTAATATCATGTACTCTGCTCTTGGTTATGATCGTTACTATAATGAGCTTGATTACAAAATTACACCAGAAACAAATTTAAATTGGGGATTAAAAGATATCGAATACTTTGATCAATCAGTAGATATATTAAAAACTGTTAATCAACCATTCTATGCTCGTTTCCTCACTTTAACAAACCATTATCCATTTACGTATGATGAAGATACAAAATTCATTGAACCATACAACTCTGGTAATGGCGTATTTGATCGTTACTTCGTAACAGCACGTTACTTAGACGAATCAATTAAAAAATTTATTGAACGTCTAAAGGCCGAGGGGCTTTACGATGATTCTATTATTGTGTTATACGGTGATCATTATGGTATTTCCGAAAAACATAATCGTGCAATGGCACAGTTTTTAGAAAAAGAGCAAATAACAGAATTTGATACTTTAAATTTACAACGTACGCCTTTATATATTCATATTCCTGGACAAACAGAAGGTCAAACTATTTCAAAGCCTACGGGACAAATCGATATGAAACCTACTATTCTAAATTTATTAGGTGTTGATTCTACGAATGATATTCGTTTTGGCCATGATATGTTTTCAGATGAATATACTGGCTTTGTTGTTTTACGTGATGGTAGCTTCGTTACAGATAAGTATGCATACAAAAACAACACTTTCTACGACCGTATAACAGGTGAAATTGTAGATTTACCAAAAAAAGAAGCTCAAGCCCTCATTAAACGTGCCCAAAATGAATTACGAATGTCTGACAAAATTATTGAAGGCGATTTATTACGCTTCTCAGAAAGCAATAAAATTAAAACTGGCGAAGTACAAACTAAAATTAAAGAAACAGAAAAATAATCTATATATGAAAAAGGGAGCAACTTATTACAGTTGCTCCCTTTTTCTTTTATTCTACGCTTGTTTCTAAAGCTACATCCGTATAGGTATTATCATTACCAATATTTAAAATTACTTCACATTGACGCAATCTCAATTCAAAGAGCATGATAGAATCATGATAGATTTCAGGATTTGATTTCATCTTATGTAATATCTCTTGTTTTTCTTGTATTTCTATATGCGTGTTTTCTACAGCTTGCTTTAAGGAGTTAAATGGATTCCTAAAGAATATATTAATATCTCGCTCTTGTGTGTTTTCAAACAGCTCAAATTGCAAGAAAAATTTCTTCATAATAGAAGCCGTTACCTCAGTATAATCTTCATTTTCTACATACTGTTTGTATTTGTTATATAGCATAGATTTATTTTTAGGAAGAACTCCAAATAATTTACCGGCACTTTTCAGTAAAAATTGTGCTGGCGTAAATCGACGTAAAATATTTACTTCATCCATTTGTATTCTAGTCGTCATCCTGTCAGTATCTCTGCGCCAGTCATCAAGCACTTTAAAGTCACATTCTAACTGTATTCTATTTTCTCCAAATAGTGAATTAAGCCCTTCACTAAGTTCTTCTAAATACGTTTGACTTTGAAGAAGCTCATTATTAGAAGTTGCAATCCAATTTTGCATAGAAAGAGCAAGATTAGGTAATACAGTTTGTTCTAAATATTTATGCACTCTTTCATTCATTGCTTTATTTAGTTCCGTATCCATGTGCCCGAAATCACTTTCTTCACTAATTAAATTAGAACAGCTCTTTAATATCTTCGGAATATTTTCAGTAAGATCATTTGTAATTTCAGTTTTCATTGAACGATATGATTGTGTAATGAGATGAATTTTTTCCCGCTCAAATGCAGTAAGGTTATTAATGCTACCGTTTAGTTTCACTAGCATATCTTCATTCCAATTAATAGCATCCACTAGATTGTTTTCTTTCTCAACACGTTTATCCAAAAGATATGTAATTGTTTTTCGAATGAAATATAATAACTTTTCAGTACGTTCTGCATCTATATGTTTATGATTAAAGTTAAAATGAATAAACTCAGTTAAATCATTTAATTGTTGACTACTTGTATATAACGAAGAATAAGGGAAAATTCTCGCATGCGGGAAATATGTGTTTATTCTCGTTGCCGTATCATGTAATACCCTTTTCACTTCTGCTTCACTGTAAATGTTATCGATTTTATTTAATAAGAAATGAATTTGTAAATTTGGCGTATGTTCTTGAATACTTAATAGAATGTCACGTTCTTTATCAGTAAAAGGTGAATCCGCATTCAATACGAATAGTAATTCGTCTACAGAATTTAAATATTCGAATATTTCATCTCTAGTGTCGTTATTCCTATTAAAGCCAGGTGTCACTACAAATGTAAGTTTATTTTCATTTAAAAATCTGCATGGTAATTTAAATTCAACACACGCTCTATCTCTATATGTTTGATGGTGCTGAGACATCATATTATGGTAATCAGAGACATCTTCCGTTGTTGTAATTGCTGAGTCTGTTATAGCGTTTATTTCTATATGAGCATCATTTTTTAAAACTACTATATTTGAAATTGATTTTTCTAATATATTTTCTCCTAATATAGAGTTAATAAATGTAGTTTTTCCATTTCCTGAAGTTCCCGTTACTAAAATACGATTTGTTCTTAAATCTGCGAGCTCGTCAACTAGCCATTTAAATCGGTGACCTATTTCTATATTGTGCTTTTGTGCCCATTGTGTAATAGATTCAAAAAGGTGTAAGCTGTACTCTAAGCCATTTACATGATTAATAGAATGTGACAGTAAGTTTTCCGCATGTTCTATATTTGCTGAATCTATTTTGGAAGGGAAAATCTCATCCCATGCCAATACAGCTGCAGATGGAAATACAGCATAAGATGGATTGACTACCTTTAACCAATTTGCTAACAGATTTGGTATGATATCATTTAATTGTCTAAGCGTATATTGACCTTGAATTAATGCAAAGTACGTTTCTTCGTAAAGAGCAGAAACTTTGTTCCATATATCGGACGAATGTATTTCAATATGTAAGAAAAATTCATTTATTGTGTTAAGCCACAATAAGTAATTTTTTTCATTTTTATAACTGTTCCAGAGTGATGAAACCATTTGCGTAAATTGTACTTGATCTACATTATTTAATGTAGCTAATGCATCATAAAAATAGTCTGGTGAAATATGTTTAGTAAACCCTTTATCGATATATCCTTTTAACACCTCAAACCAAGGATACGATTCTATGCGAATTAACTCATTCACAGCAAGCTCTACTGCACTATCAAAATCTTGCTGTTCCTCATAAAAGGAACGGGCAATTTTTGTGACATTCGGATAATCAGGATTTAAAGAAACTGCTTCTTTAATAACACCGAAAGCTGATTCAAAATTATTTTGCTCAATGTAAAGAGAAAGTAATTGTAGTCTAATTTCGGTCATCAATATTTTATTATCAGTGGTAATAGAAGTATAAATATTTTCAGCAAATGATAACTGATTAAGTTCGAAATAAGCATCCGCAATATTTTTTTGTGCCCATGGTGCTAATTCATTACTAACCTTCTCCCATTTAAAAATAGCTGATTCAAAATCTTGATGACGATAATAAAATTCACCTTGTGCAAAACGAATATAAGACCCATCAGAAATCTCATTTTTTTCTTCGTTTACATAAGCTTGTCCAAGTACGTCAAGAGTTGGTTTTGTTCCATTCTCCATTAGGAATGTTTCATAATACATTTTTTTTATTAATTGTTTTTCTAATCTCATCTTTTCCCCCACTATATCTTGAAAATACATTTTTAAGATATGTCAATACTTTTTGTATGTATGCTTTTTATCTTAACAAAGAATATCTTTTGGAAAATTTCATTTTCCTTTCATTTTTCAAGTTAGATTGAATTTTTATGAGAAAAGTTTCAGTTTTTTTTCAATTCCCTTTCAGTTATGAAACAGCATTAAATGTTCCTAATAACCTAATAACACTATAATATTCCACATTATATTATCAGGAAAATCCCATATAAACCATATTATAAAAACAATCTATATTGAATTTATATACATAATTCACTGTGCTGTCAAACAAAAAAACAACAATAAGAGCCAACAGCTATTCATACCATTTCTTTCTCAAATTGTTTTCCTTTAAAATGTTTCAGTAGTTATGTAATTAAATTCCATTAACCTATATAAATAACTAGTCCAAAAAATATCTATATGCATATCATGTTATAGTAAAGAATTTAGGAGATCCTAAAAGGAGGCATTTTCATGTTTGAAGATAAATCTAAAATAAATTACCCATATGAATTTACTGAAACTACAACAGTTCCTCTAAAGAACCCCATTGACAAAAAATTCAAGAACGGGACAGGTACACATAACTTTCCAATTAAGAAGCACTATAAAGAGCAAGTTCTATACACTGAAAAAATCAATAATAATAAAAATAAATAATTGTATAGATCCTTATAACAATTAGCCAAATAAGAAGCAACATTTGGCCATGCATAGTTATTTGGTTAGTAATGTAGAAATCTTTATTATACAATTCATGCACCTTTTAAAAAGTGCTGTATACAGCGCTTTTTTATACATAGATAAATTTAAGCTAACGCAACCAAGAAATAAACTGCAAAATTACTCCACCTTATTTTCGTTTAACAATTAAATCTACATATTAAAAGGGAGCAACAGTAAATGTTGCTCCCTTTTGAAAAGTAATTTTATTCACTCTACATAACCCTCTTAAACATCTTCTCCAACTCATAAGTAGAATGATGCACAAGAATCGGTCTTCCGTGTGGGCATGTGTATGGGTTTGTTGTTGTACGAAGTTCCTCAAGTAAAGCAAATATTTGATCGTTCGTTAAATATTGATTTGCTTTAATGGATGCTTTACAGCTCATCATAATGGCTGCTTCTTCACGTAACTTTTTAATATCAACTTTTTTTAGTTTAACAACTTGCTCCATCATTTCATCGATAATTTCTGTTTCTTGTCCTTTCGGGAACCATGTTGGATGCGAGCGGACGATAAAGGATTGATGACCGAATTGTTCTAAAAATAGCCCGACTTTTTTTAGTTCTTCTAACTGTTCTTCGACACGTAAAAATTCAGTAAGAGATAGATCAATACGGTACGGTACAAGTAACTCTTGTACTTCTTGCGCTACCCTTCCTACTTTATCACGGAAGTATTCATAATTAATACGTTCCTGCGCGGCATGCTGGTCAATCATATATAAGCCTTTTTCATTTTGAGCGAAAATATATGTTCCATGCATTTGTCCAATTGGATAAAGTGGTGGTAAGTCATTCCCGTTCATTTCAATCTCTTTTATTTCCCGAACTTCTTCTTCTAATTCCTCTAGTTCAAAGTCCTCTTCATTACTGTCCCACGATTTCTCTTCTTGAATTGGTTCTTCGATTATCGGTTTAGTGGATGGTTGCCAACTTTGCTCTTCTCTTATGAGCGACTGTGGTGGTTGCCATTCTTGTTTCGGCGGTTGCCACAGTTGTGGTGGCTGTTTCACAGCCTGCGGTTCTTCTTGTTTTGCATCCATGCCAGTTGGTAAAACAATGTCCGGCATAGATGGTTCTTTCGGCTTTGCATGCTCAAACTGGAACTGTTCTTGCACACTTTCGTCTTTTTCTTTTTTCTTCGTTGTTACGCCTGCATCTGGAATGAGCTGTATTTTTTTAAATGCAGCTTGCAATGTTTCTTCGATCAGCTTTAGCAATTCTTGTTCTTTACTAAAACGAACCTCTAACTTCGCTGGATGTACGTTAACGTCAACTAGCATTGGATCCATTTCAATCGATAAGAAGCCAATTGGATACCGGCCGACTGGCAGTAATGTATGGTATCCTTGCTGAATTGCTTTTATTAGTACAAAGTTTCGAACGTAACGACCATTTACGATCGTTGACATATAATTACGAGATGCTCTTGTTACTTCTGGTAATGTTACATAGCCTTTAATTGTAAAGTCTAAAGATTCAGCTTCAATTGGAACAAGCTTCTTCGCAACTTGAATACTGTAAATCGATGCAAGTACTTGCCTTACATCACCGTTACCTGATGTATGAAGCAATTTCTTTTCATTATGAAACAGTTTTAACGATACTTCTGGATGTGACATTGCAATACGATACACGATATCTGTAATATTCCCGAGCTCCGTATGAATGGTTTTCATATATTTAAGACGCGCTGGTGTATTAAAGAATAAGTTTTGTACTGTAATATCTGTTCCTTTTCGGCTCGCAGTTTTCTCTTGTTTTATAATGTCTCCACCTTTAATTATGAGGTGTGTACCAGGCGCATCACCTGTGCTAGTAATTAATTCTAATTCACTAACAGAGGCAATACTCGGCAATGCCTCACCGCGGAAACCGAGTGTTCTTATGCGAAACAGATCGTTTTCATCTTTAATTTTACTCGTCGCATGGCGTTCAAAAGCGACGATACAGTCTTCTTCTGCAATACCATCACCGTTATCAATGATACGAATTTTCGATAACCCAGCTTCTTCTAAGTGGATTTCAATAGATGTACTATTCGCATCGATAGAATTTTCCACAAGTTCTTTTACGACTGAAGCAGGGCGCTCTACTACTTCCCCTGCCGCAATTAAGTTAGAGAGTTGGTCATCGAGTTTGCGAATTTTCCCCATCTACTTACTCATCCTTTCTTTAACTTCTTCTGTAAGCGATACAATTCGTTCATCGCTTCTAAAGGTGTCATATCAAGTAAATCAATTTTTTTAATTTGCGCAAGTACTGCGCTTTCTTTTTGATCAAGCACAGGCTTGTCTTGTTTTTTTGAAGATTGGTCTCCTCCAAAGAAAGATAGTTGTGACTCTTCTTCAGTCTCTTCTTTCTTTTCTTGTATTTCTGCCGGTTCTTCTTTTACAACTACAGGTTCTGGAACAACTTCTTGTACCTTTACTTCTACACGCTTTGGAATAATAATTTCTTCCTGTCCTTCTAGTTGTGCTAACACTTCTTTCGCGCGGGCGATTAAGCTATCTGGAAGCTCTGCAAGTTGCGCAACGTGAATTCCGTAACTTTTATCAGCTGCTCCATCTTGAATTTTATGAAGGAATACTACTTTTCCATTCTCTTCAATTGCTGAAACGTGTACATTTTTCAGTTGATCTAAACTCTCTTCTAACACAGTCAATTCATGATAATGCGTAGAGAATAACGTTTTTGCACCAATTTGGTCATGAATATGTTCAATGATTGCTTGTGCAAGTGCCATACCATCATACGTAGATGTACCTCGTCCAATTTCATCGAATAAAATTAAACTTCTTTCTGATGCGTTTGCAATTGCATTTTTCGCTTCTAACATTTCGACCATAAATGTACTTTGACCTGATATTAAATCATCCGCTGCACCAATTCTCGTAAAGATTTGATCAAATACAGGTAATACTGCTTCTGTTGCTGGTACGAAACAACCGATTTGCGACATAACAGTTACAAGTGCTAATTGTCTCATATACGTACTTTTACCAGACATGTTCGGTCCTGTAATTAAAAAGACATCCATCTTCTCTGGCATAATACAATCATTCGGTACATACAATTTCCCGTTCAATACTTTTTCAACGACAGGATGACGACCATCTTTAATAAAGATTTCACGCTTCGTTGTTAGTACAGGTTTTACAAACTGTTCTTCTTCACTAACTGTCGCAAAACTTTGCAGTACGTCTAATTCACTAATTACTTTTGCTAAATGTTGTAATTTCGGAATAAATACTTTTACTTCTTCACGAAGCGCTGTAAATAAATCGTATTCTAGTTGTACAATTTTTTCTTCTGCTTCTAAAATTAACGTTTCTTTTTCTTTCAGTTCATCTGTAATGAAACGTTCAGCATTAGCAAGCGTTTGTTTTCGTTCGTAGCGGCCTTCTGGAAGTGCTGCAAGATTCGCCTTCGTCACTTCAATGTAGTAGCCGAAAATACGATTGTACCCGATTTTTAACGATTTAACTCCTGTAATATCACGCTCTCGTTTTTCAAGCTCAGCGATCCACGTTTTTCCGTTTTTACTAACGTAACGATATTGATCAAGCTTGTCATTATAACCGTCTTTAATAATATCTCCATCTTTAATAGAAAGCGGTGGGTTTTCTTGAATACTTCTTCCTAGTAATTCAGTTAAGCTCTCACATGGATCCGCCCCTTGAATTAACCTTGCTGCATAAGCATTATCTAACAAACTAATCGCTTCTAAAATAGCTGGCACTTGAAGTAAAGATCGTCTTAACTGTAATAAGTCCCTTGCATTAACATTACCAAATGCAACTTTTCCTGCTAAACGTTCTAAATCATATACTTCTTTTAATTTTTCTTTTAAATCTTCACGTAAGAAGTAATCATTTACAAATGTTTCAACCATTTCTAAACGCTCTTCAACTTTTTCTTTCTGAATAAGTGGACGTTCCATCCACTGTTTTAACATACGACCACCCATAGCTGTTTTTGTTTTATCCAATAGCCATAATAATGATCCTGTTTTTTCTTTCGTTCGAAGTGTTTCCG
Source organism: Bacillus cereus group sp. BceL220 (assembly GCF_051776965.1). Classification (NCBI taxonomy): domain Bacteria; kingdom Bacillati; phylum Bacillota; class Bacilli; order Caryophanales; family Bacillaceae; genus Bacillus; species Bacillus cereus group sp. BceL220. The sequence goes on from NZ_JBPWBC010000001.1 coordinate 63,967, forward strand.
TCAGCTCTAAATTTCGCTTTGAATGCACATCAATTTTCATAAATTGATTCGTATAATAAATTTCTACAGGTTGTAAATGATCTAATGAACGTTTTTGCGTTCTTATCACATAGTTAAATAAGCGTCCAATTGCTTTAATTAACTTTGCTTGCGAAACATTTTTCACAAGATGTTCTAATCCTTCAGGAATTGCCGTTGCATCTTCATATGAAATTGTCATTTTTAACGTTTCAGTTAATTTATTTAATTCATCTTTAGAAAATGAAGAATCTACAACAATTTCTTTCGAACCAGTTGCATACACTTCCAATAAAATATCTTCTACTGAACCAGTCAATAACGTTACTGTATTTTGTCCAGTCGTTAAATCATTACAAGCTAAAGCATATGATCCATCTTCAAAATGTGTTAATGCGGCTAAGAAGTTGTTTTCTTTCTCATCAATTGTACGCCCTTCCATCATCGTTCCTGGCGTAATTAGTTGTACTACTTCACGGCGCACTACACCTTTAGCTGTTTTTGGATCTTCCACTTGCTCACAAACAGCAACTTTATATCCTTTTTCAACAAGTTGTTCAATATAGTTTTTAGCTGCATGATGGGGTACACCGCACATCGGTATACGATCACTACTGCCACCATCTCGGCTCGTTAATGTAATCTCAAGCTCATGAGCTGCTTTAACGGCATCTTCAAAGAACATTTCATAAAAATCGCCTAATCGGAAAAATAAAAAGGCATCTTGATAGTCTGCCTTAACCTTTAAATATTGCTGTATCATAGGGGTATATTGCGTCATACTTTTCCTCCATAATTCTTACATAGTAATCAATTTTCATATATGTCACATTTCACGGACATCCATATCTCCTATTTCAGGAGTCTATCTTCATTATAACATATTTCATAAAGAATCATGTTCATTCAGCGCCACTTATGTAAAGTAAAAAGCTAGGAAGAACTTCTCCCTAGCTTTCTATTACTCTTCTTCTGCATCAACGATAAAGTTCGGATCTAATTCTTCAAATTCATCATCAGCAATTTGGAAATCATCATCTGATTCTACGCAGCCTTCAGGATTTACACTTACACAAATTTTCGTTTCTCCAACTACTTCTGTTACAAATTCACGTTCTACAGTTACAACAATTTTATTACCGTTTGGTGATACAAGCGCTTCTAAACAATTTGGTGGCTGAATAACACGAGCAATAATTTCTAAATCGTCACCAGAAAAGTTTTTATCACGATAACCAATGCTGACTTCGTCCGTGTAGTTCACGCGTTCTGTTACAACTTCAGTCTTTGTATTTCCATCAAATGAATACCAAGTGTTCACATCATAGAAACCTTCAATTTCCACATGCTTCCCATTCTTTCTTGCTTCGTACGAGTGGTTAATTACCCAGCACCCTAAAATACTTGTTGGTTCATTATTCGATTCACATGTATGCGTTGACTTTGTATACTTACGTCCTTTTCCAACCACTGCTTTTGTAATAATCTCTCTAAATTCGGACATTCGTAACCCTCCTCAATCACTATTCACTTAATCATATGCGTGACAATAGCGGAATGTGTCATTCTTTTTTTGAGAAGAACTTACGTTTAATCAACTAAAAAAAAAGAGATGTCAATATGACATCTCTTTAACAACCACAATTTCCTTTTTTACTTTCTACCGCTGCGCCAGTTTCACCCTTAAGTACATCGCCACCAGTTGAAATTAATATTTCATCTGTTACGTTGTTAGAAATTGTACTAGCAACTAACTGTAATAAGTCATTTACGTATGTTTGTGAAGATTTAAATTCTTGTACGACTGGAATACTGTCTAACTTATCTTGCAATGCATCAATTTCAGCTTCTACCTTTTTTAAAGCTTCCCACTTCCCGTAATGCTGCAAGTTTACTGCTTGTTTTTGCAGTGCTTTAATTTCATCGATTGCGCGCTTTACATTTTCATTTTTATGAATTTGCGCCTCTGCTTTCTTAAAAAAATCAACTTCTTCTGTTTCAGAAATCATTTTTGCTAATTCTTTCGCTTGTTCAACAATGTCATCTTTCGAATATACTTTCATCTATTATTTCACCTCAATCGGCTCTTCAACTAATTCCCCGTTAAGAGACCAAGTTTTTGCTTCCGTTACTTTTACTTTCACAAGCTGACCAATTAAAGATTTTGAAGCGACGAAGTTTACAAGTTTATTCGTACGAGTATAACCTGCAAGTACTTCCGGATTATTTTTACTTTCCCCATCAACTAACACTTCTACAATTTGACCTTTATAACGACTATTCTTTTCAATTGCCAACGTATTTACTAGTGTATTTAAGCGTTGAAGACGTTCTTTCTTTACTTCCATCGGTACATTATCTTTCATTTTTGCAGCTGGTGTACCTTCGCGAGGAGAATAAATAAATGTAAAGGCAGTATCAAATCCTACTTCACGATATAACGACATCGTTTCTTCAAATTGCTCATCTGTTTCATTTGGGAAACCAACGATAATATCTGTTGTTAATACTGCATCTGGAATTGCTTCTTTAATTTTTCTTACAAGTTCTAAATAATGCTCACGTGAATATTTACGCGCCATAATTTTCAACATATCTGTACTTCCAGATTGAACTGGTAAATGGATATGTTCTACTAGGTTGCCACCTTTGCCAAGCACTTCAATTAAGTGATCATCGAAATCACGTGGATGGCTCGTTGTAAAACGAATACGGGCAATATCAACTTTACGAAGTTCGTCCATTAAATCGCCAAGACCGTATTCTATATCTTCAAAGTCTTTACCATATGCATTTACGTTTTGTCCAAGTAACGTAATTTCTTTATAACCATTTGCAGCTAAATGACGAATCTCTTGGATAATATCTTCTGGACGTCTACTTCGCTCTTTTCCGCGTGTATACGGTACAATACAATACGTACAGAACTTATCACAGCCATACATAATATTTACCCAAGCTTTAATATCACCACGACGTACTTTCGGAAGGTTTTCAATTACGTCGCCTTCCTTTGACCATACTTCAACTACCGTTTCCTTCGAGAACATCGCATCTTTTAGAATGTACGGTAATCTATGAATATTATGCGTTCCAAACACCATATCTACATGCTGATTTTTTTGCATAATTTTATTTACAACAGATTCTTCTTGAGACATACAACCACATACACCAATTAAAAGGTCCGGATTTCTTCGTTTGAGTGACTTTAAATGGCCTAGTTCACCAAACACTTTATTTTCAGCATTTTCACGAATCGCACAAGTATTTAATAAAACTACATCTGCATCCTCAGTTGAAAAAGTTGGTTCATATCCAAGTGTTGTGAAAATACCTGCCATTACTTCCGTATCATGCTCATTCATTTGACAACCATATGTACGAATATAGAACTTTCGGCCTGTACCAAAATTGCGAAACTCTTCAGGTAATCCAAAATCCCGTTCAATTTTAACTTCTTCTTTCCCGCGCTTTTTCGCATCCTTTAAGGAAGGTGGTTGATATACACTTTCAAAGTATTTACTATAATCTTTCTCTTCTTTTTTCGTAGAGGAATTTGCTTGTTGACTTGCTAATCGTTGTTGCTCGTTCATCGGTAATCTCCTTTCACCCTTAACTATACACACTCTATAGTCCATTTTAATGCGCTTAGACTCACCTCAAAAATGGTTAGATAGCTTGGAGATAACTTGTCCTTTGAAACTTGAGTAATCAATCTAATCATTCATAAGAATGAAGTCTTCCCCACGCAAATAGACATTCCCTTTTTATCATTTCTTGTTGTCCTACCCAAAAGCATATTGCTTTATCCCTATAAACATTACCATAGTATGACGTGTTTCGCCAATTTTAACAATTCAGAGGCCCTTTATTATCTTACATTTCATAAGCAATGAACTTGCCATTTTCATACAACGATTTACATATTATTTTACCATTCTGAATTTTCTAAGTAAATAAAACTACCCTATATTTTTTGCACATAAAAAGGTTGCCAAATCGGCAACCTCCTCTTCTTACATTACATAAATTCAGCAACAAGCTCATCAAACATTTTCTGATCCATATTTAAATCAGATTTCACTAAAGGCTCTTCACTATAGCCTTTAACAAGTTCTTGATATGATGGTTGCTTAGTATTTTGATAAATCAAACCTGTTACTAAACCGTTATTTTCCATTAACGTTTGCATAGCCATCATGCGATTAGATGGATCATATCCCTCTACTGTGCTTAGTTTCGTTAAGTTCTCTTTAAACCAATCGTAAGTATTTACTTTATTATAAGTAACACATGGACTGAATACGTTAATTAATGAAAATCCTTTATGGTTAATACCAGCTTCAATAATTTGTGTTAATTCTTTTAAATCACTCGAAAAGCTTTGCGCCACAAATGTCGCACCAGCTGTTAAAGCCATTTCCATTACATTTAGTGATGGTTCAATTGAACCTTGTGGTGTGCTTTTCGTTTTAAATCCCGCTTCACTACGTGGTGAAGTTTGCCCTTTTGTTAACCCGTAAATTTGGTTATCCATTACGATGTACGTAATGTCGATATTACGACGAATAGAATGGATTGTATGTCCCATACCAATCGCAAATCCATCACCGTCACCACCTGAAGCGATAACTGTTAAATCACGATTTGCCATTTTCACACCTTGTGCAATTGGAAGGGCACGACCATGAATACTATGCACACCATATGAATTAATATAACCTGAAATACGGCCTGAACAGCCGATACCAGAAATAACAGCAAGTTCATCTGGATTTAAGCCAACGTTAGCTGCTGCACGTTGAATTGCAGCTTGCACTGAGAAGTCTCCGCAACCTGGGCACCAGTTTGGCTTTACACTGTTACGAAAGTCCTTAAATGTTGCCATTTAATACAACCCCTTTTTTGCATTCGTTGTAAATCTCTTTCGGCAAGAATGGGTTTCCATCATATTTTAAAAGACTAGAAATTTTCTCACCATTACCAAGATTCATTTTCATAATGTTAGCAAGCTGACCTGTTGCATTGTTTTCTACTACTACAACACGCTTCGCCTTTTTCACAAGTGGATCGATTTCAGCTGTTGGGAACGGGTGAATTAAACGCACATGAGCATGGTTTACTTTCATACCCTCTTGTTCTAAACGCGTCATTGCCTCTTCGATCGCACCACGAGTTGAGTTAAATCCAACAAGCAATACATCTGCTTCTTCATGCTTAACATTTTTATAAACAGGGGTATTAAACTTCAAGTTCTCCATTTTACGGAAACGTTTGTCCATTTGATCTTTACGGTTTATTGCTGATTCCGATGGCTTTCCAGTTTCATCATGTTCTACACCTGTAACATGGTGAACACCATTTTTCATACCAGGTAAAACACGCGGCGAAACGCCGTCTTCAGTTACTTCATAACGCTTGAAGTATGCTTTATTTTCACGTTCTGGTAATTCTGCTTCTAAATCAAGCTTACCACGACGGATTTCCACTTTATCTAATTTAAGTGGTTCTACTGTTTGTTTTCCTAACGAAAGCTGTAAATCTGTTAAGAAAATAACAGGAACTTGATATTCTTCAGATAAGTTAAATGCTTCTACAATGTCATAGAAAGCTTCTTCAACTGTACTTGGCGCCATTACGATTTTTGGAATTTCACCATGCGTACCGTAAATCATCGCCATTAAGTCAGACTGTTCTTGTTTCGTTGGTAATCCCGTACTTGGACCACCACGTTGTGTATCAACAATTACTAATGGGGTTTCTGTAATACCTGCTAAACCGATTGCTTCCATCATTAATGACAGACCAGGACCAGCAGATGCAGTTAATGTACGAACACCAGCATAGTTTGCGCCGATTGCCATTGTACAAGCTGCAATTTCATCCTCAGTTTGAATTACTGTTCCGCCGACTTTCGGTAATTTTTTAATTAAGTATTCCATAATTTCTGATGCAGGTGTGATTGGGTATGCTGACATAAAACGAGCACCACCAGCTACCGCACCAAATGCGATTGCATCGTTTCCAATCATAAACATGCGTTTTTTACCATCAGCTTTTTCAAGCTGCATCATGTTTACTTTCTCACCTAGTAATTCTTTCATATATTGAGAGCCGCGTTTAATTGCGTCCATATTCTTTTGAACGACTTGCTCTCCTTTACGACCAAAGATTTCTTCAACAACATCTAAATAAGCTGTTTCGTCTAATCCTAATACTGCACTTGATGCTCCAACAGCAACCATGTTTTTCATTAATGATGTGCCTAATTCTGAAGCAATATCTGTAAACGGTATCACATATAGATTTACATCTGTATTGTCGGGTATTGTTGGATTAAATTTCGCATCCGCAACTACAATTCCACCTGGACGTAGTTCGTGGAAGTTAAAATCAATTGTTTCTTGGTCAAAAGCAATTAAAATATCTAAATCATCTGAGATCGCGCGTACTTCTGTTGTACTTACACGAATTTTATTATTTGTATGGCCGCCTTTTATACGTGATGAGAAGTGGCGGTAACCGTATAGGTAATATCCTAATCGGTTTAATGCAATACAGAAGATTTCTCCTGTACTTTCAATTCCTTCACCTTGTTGGCCTCCAACTTTCCATGAAAGTTGACTAATCATCTCCTACACCCCTTTTGGCTGCATTCATTGTAGTGTATTTTTTTACAGTAATAGTTTAGCATTTTTTATGCAAATAAACTACAACGGACGCAAATTATGCCTCTTCTGATTTCCCTGAATCTTTAGTATAAAGCTATTTTGTTTTTCATTCTAGTATTAGGTCTTAAAAAAAGCAATAAAATCAAATGAATTAATTCCGAGTTTTCTGTATTTTTAAAACAAAAATCTTAAAAGCTTATATGTTCAACAAAATTTTCATATAAAAATCGCTCTACAGTAGATGCAGAATAGTGTTTACAAAGCTCATTCATTACATTTTCATAATCTCGATAAGCTGATACATTTACAACTGTTTCTAAAATCCCATCAAAATCTGAACCAAATCCTATATTGTACTCTCCACCTAATGAACAAATATATTCGATATGTCTTACTATATCTGTTATATTTGCTTCATTTTCATTCGTTAGAAACTGCGGTACAAAAGTGACACCGATCATGCCATTTTTCTTTATAAGAGCTTTAAGTTGTTCATCGTTTAAATTACGTGGGTGCTCGCAAAGTTTCATACAATTTGAGTGGGAAGCAATAGGATTTTTTGCAATCTCTATAACATCCCAAAAACTTCTTTCATTCAGATGAGACACATCAGTCCATACATGTAGCGCATTCAGTTCTTGTACAACCTGTTTACCAAAATTCGTTAAACCCGCCCGACGTGTCTCTAGCGCACCATCAGCTAAGAGATTGGCATAATTCCATGTTAGTCCAAAAGAACGTACTCCTAGGCGATACAACAACCGTAATTTCATTGCTTCTTTTCCAATTGCTTCGCATCCTTCTAGTGTTAATATCGCTCCAACCTCGTCCTGTTTTAACATGTTAATATCCTCTTTTGTCTGAATAAACTTTACACCCGATAGGGATAAAATTTCATTATAAAAAATATCTACCATTTGTAATGCTGCTTCAAATCGGTTTTCATATGCCACTGTTTCTGGTACATATATAGCAAAACATTGTATACTTCCTTTTCTTCTCTTTAACTGTTCAAATGTAATATGTAATTGTGAATCATCGTTAAAATTCCTTTTCCCTTGTGCACTCCATAACTGAAGAAGCACGTCACAATGAGCATCAAAAATTTTCATTTTCATTCCTCCATTATAAAAACAACCTGTTTGCATACTGCAAACAGGTTGTTTAAAACTTAACGAGGTTCTACAATTAATTTTATTGCTGTACGCTCTTCGCCATCAATCATAATATCTGTAAACGCTGGGATACAAATCAGGTCCAAACCACTAGGCGCTACAAATCCTCTTGCGATTGCTACTGCCTTTACCGCTTGGTTCAATGCACCTGCACCAATAGCTTGAATTTCTGCTGTTCCGCGTTCGCGAATAACACCTGCAAGTGCACCAGCTACAGAATTAGGGACCGACGTTGCTTTAACTTTTAATATTTCCATTCCGCGTTTCCTCCTCGTTTCTTTAAAAAGTATTAGCAATTATTTCACTTTAACTTATATTCACGAGAAATGGCGCGTATTCCTGCTAAATTTTCGTAATTTTTCTAAAAAATTAAAATATAATAACTTATCTAAAATTTAACGGAAATTTACTCAAAAAATGGTTGATCGTCATTAATTAAAATGCGCTCAATTTTCTTTGCTTTTCCTGTATTTGGATCCACATCAATTAACACTGCACTTAATTGCGTTCTGCCATTTGTTACTTCAAATCGTACTGGTAAGTTTGTTAAAAACTTCTTCAATACTGCTTCTCTGTCCATACCTAATATTCCGTCATATGGCCCTGTCATCCCAACATCTGTAATGTATGCTGTTCCGCTTGGTAAAATACGGTTATCTGCTGTAGGGACATGCGTATGCGTACCTACTACTGCTGTAGCACGCCCATCTACATACCAACCTAGCGCTTGTTTTTCACTTGTAGTCTCCGCATGGAAATCAACAAAGATAATATTCGTACGTTTTTTCGCAATATTAATTAATTCATCCACTTTACGGAATGGACAATCAATCGGAGGAAGGAAAGTACGTCCTTGTAAGTTAATAACTGCAACTTCTGTTCCATTACAGTTCACAAAGATAAGTCCTTTTCCTGGAGTTCCTTCTGGGAAGTTAGCTGGTCTTGCAAGATATTTTGCATCATCGATGAATTCAAATACTTCACGATTATCCCAAGCGTGGTTTCCAAGTGTAACTGCTTGCGCCCCACATTCTAAAAAGTTTCGATATATTTTTTCTGTAATCCCACGGCCACCTGCTGCGTTTTCTCCATTAATGATTGTTACTGTAGGTGTATATTTTTTCTTTAATGCCGGTACGTATTGTTGAATCATACCTCTACCAGGAGATCCTACTACATCCCCAACAAATAATATTCTCATATGTCTTACCCTTTCTATGTACTGCATTTTTTATTGCTATAGCATTAAGGAAATTCCTTATAATATGTTTATTATAAGTTTGTTTCACTTTTACGCTATATAACTAACTGTCTTTATTTTATCCAATTCCAACACAAAAAAATAAAGTGGTGTTTCACCACTTTATTTTGCGTATTCCACTGCACGTGTTTCACGAATAACAGTTACTTTAATATGTCCTGGGTAATCCAGTTCATTTTCAATACGTTTTCGGATATCACGAGCTAAACGATGAGCTTCTAAATCATCGATTGTATCTGGTTTTACCAAAATACGAACTTCACGTCCTGCTTGAATTGCAAATGATTTTTCAACGCCTTCATAAGACTCTGAAATCTCTTCTAACTTTTCAAGACGACGAATGTAGTTTTCAAGCGTTTCACTACGAGCTCCCGGTCTTGCAGCTGATAAAGCATCTGCTGCTGCAACTAAAACTGCAATGATAGAAGTTGGTTCTGTGTCACCATGGTGAGATGCGATACTGTTTATAACTACAGGATGCTCTTTATATTTCGTTGCGAGTTCAACACCAATTTCAACGTGGCTACCTTCTACTTCATGGTCAATCGCTTTTCCGATATCATGTAATAGACCAGCACGTCTTGCTAGTTTTTCATCCTCGCCAAGCTCTGCTGCCATAAGTCCAGTTAAATATGCAACTTCCATAGAGTGTTTTAAGACGTTTTGTCCATAACTTGTACGGTATTTTAAACGACCTAAAATTTTAATTAAATCTGGGTGTAATCCATGAACACCCACTTCAAACGTTGTTTGCTCTCCGACTTCACGAATATACTCGTCCACTTCACGTCTTGATTTTTCGACCATCTCTTCAATACGCGCTGGGTGAATACGTCCGTCCTGTACTAGTTTATCAAGAGCGATACGAGCTGTTTCACGACGAATTGGATCGAATCCAGAAAGGATTACCGCCTCTGGTGTATCATCGATAATTAAGTCAATACCCGTTAACGTTTCTAACGTACGAATATTACGACCTTCACGCCCGATAATACGTCCCTTCATTTCGTCATTTGGAAGATTTACAACCGAAACGGTTGTTTCAGCAACATGATCAGCTGCACATCTTTGCATTGCAAGAGATAAAATCTCTTTTGCTTTCTTATCCGCTTCTTCTTTCGCGCGAACTTCACTTTCTTTTACCATAACAGCGATTTCATGAGAAACTTCATTTTCTACTTTACCAAGAATAATTGCTTTCGCTTGTTCGCGTGTCAGATTGGAAATGCGCTCTAATTCTGTTTGTTGCTTTTGAACTAACTCTCCCACTTTGCTTTCCAACTCTTCAATCTGTTGTTGTCTCGCTACAAGAGAATCCTCTTTCTTCTCTAACTGCTGCTCGCGTTTATCGAGCGTTTCGTCTTTACGATCAAGGTTCTCTTCTTTTTGCATTAAACGATTTTCTTGTTTTTGTAATTCGCTTCTACGGTCACGAATTTCTAATTCAGCTTCTGTACGAAGTGTATGAATTTCATCCTTTGCTTCTAAAAGCGCTTCTTTCTTAAGTGCTTCAGCCTCACGATTCGCTTCGTCTAGAATACGTTTCGCTTCATTAGCCGCACCATTAATCTTCGCTTCAGCAATAGACTTTCGAACAAAAAAGCCAACAACTGCACCGACTGTTGTTGCAAGCAAAATGGAGATGAGTATCCAAACTGTACTACTCATGATTTCACCTCCCCTTGCTATGAATGAAAAAAGACTGTCGGCATGTACATTAAATTACAACATACAGCAAAGACCGTCGTCCCGCTTTTTTAAGGGACTTTCTTCATTTCACAATTAAAATGTCATATTATTATTTCGGTAAGTTTTAAACCTTACTCCGAATATTACTTCTCTTCTTGAGAAGAGTATATCGTATATAAGAAAAAATATACATTCTCATTGTATCTATCGTAATTTTCATTGTCAAGCGTTGTCTACTTTTACTTTCTTTACCTTCAGTCCTGAATGTTATCTGAATTTGAAAAATTGATAGCATATTATCCTGGAAAACCTTAGTAAATACCATTTTATTCCCTTAAAACGCATGAATATTCCTCTTTACACATCCCATTTGAGTCAAAAAAATATTTTAACCACTACGATAGATACCCCTTTAATAGAAGGTAAAAAATAAAAGACACGGGACCCGTGTCTTTTATTTTTTAATCTTGAAGAGTTGAATCTTCCGTGTCTTCCACACCAGAATCTTCACCAATTCCGTGATGATCACGAACAAAGAAGGCAATTTCCTCTCTTAAGTCCGTATTCTCTTTTAAGAATTGCTTCGAATTTTCACGACCTTGTCCTAAACGTTCTTCATTATAAGAATACCAAGCACCGCTCTTTTGAACGATATCAAGCTCAGAAGCCATATCCAAGATTTCACCTTCTCTTGAAATACCTTCTCCGTACATAATATCAACTTCAGCAACACGGAATGGTGGCGCTACTTTATTTTTCACTACTTTTACTTTTGTTTTATTACCAACGATGTCGTTACCTTGCTTTAATTGCTCCGCACGACGCACTTCAAGACGGACAGTTGAATAGAATTTCAACGCACGACCACCTGGAGTTGTTTCTGGGTTTCCGAACATAACCCCAACTTTTTCACGAATTTGGTTAATAAAGATTGCAATTGTTTTTGATTTGTTGATTGCTCCTGAAAGCTTACGAAGTGCTTGTGACATTAAACGTGCTTGTAAACCTACGTGTGAGTCACCCATGTCTCCTTCAATCTCTGCTTTCGGTACAAGAGCTGCTACAGAGTCAATTACGATAATGTCAACCGCACCACTTCGTACAAGTGCTTCTGCGATTTCTAATCCTTGCTCCCCTGTATCAGGCTGTGATAATAGTAATTCATCTATGTTAACGCCTAATTTTTGTGCATATACAGGATCCATTGCGTGCTCCGCATCGATGAATGCTGCTTGTCCACCTTGACGTTGTACTTCTGCAATTGCATGTAATGAAACTGTCGTTTTACCTGAACTTTCAGGTCCGTAAATTTCGATAATACGGCCACGTGGGTATCCGCCTACCCCTAGCGCCACATCAAGTGCTAAAGAACCACTTGAAATTGTAGAAATTCTACGTTCCGCTTGTTCTCCTAATTTCATAATTGAACCTTTACCGAATTGCTTCTCTATTTGTTTTAACGCCATATCTAATGCCGCTTGACGATCACTCATTCAAAATTCCTCCTTAACTGAATTGCTAATCTTATTATACCTATTTTCAATTCAATTTGCCAACAAAAATCGAACATTTATTCGATTTTTTTATTTTCCATCACACAAATACGGAATTTAACTATAAAAAAAGCTAGAAGAAACTTATATCTCTTCTAGCTTTTTATATAAATGATAAAATCCATATTTTGCTGATCGTTCTCTAATTTGTTGACGACTTCCACTTAAATTAAGAGGAAAGACTGCAGTTTGTTCACCTTTAATCGCTAATCCAACAAATACTGTTCCTGGCTCTTTCTGTTCTGAAGCATCTGGCCCTGCTACCCCAGTGAAACTAATTCCGATATCCGCTTTTAATAAATCCTTAACATTTTCAGCAAGATAACGAGCACATTCCTTACTAACTGCACCATCAGTATGCAATACTTCTTCAGGCACACGTAAAACATGTTGCTTCACATCATTATGATAACAAATGACACCGCCCTTAAATACAGAAGAAACACCAGCATTTTCAGTTACTTGATTTCCAAAAAGACCACCTGTTAAACTTTCTGCACATGCTAAAGTTAACCCTTTTCTCTTCAATAACTCGATTGCCTTATAATGCAAAAATTCTTGGTCATATCCGTAGAAAAATTCTCCTACTCTTTCTAAAATCAAATCTTCCACATGTTGAATTAGTTTCTCCGCTTCTCTAACATTTTGATGCTTAGCGGTTAAACGTAATGTCACTTCTCCATCATTTGCTAGCGGGGCAATTGTTGGGTTTGTTTGTCCATCAATTAAATCTTGAACTTTCACCTCTAATTGGGACTCCCCAATACCGAAGAAACGAAGCACACGTGAATAAATGTTTTCTCCTGTTGTAAAATTACGTAAAAAAGGCTCTACGTAACTTACATACATTGGTTTCATTTCTTTTGGCGGCCCTGGTAATAAAATATAAACTTTTCCGTTCTTATTTACCCCCATACCCGGCGCCATACCGTGGTCATTTGCAAATACTGTTGCTCCATTTAAAACGAGCGCTTGCTTTTTATTATTCTCCGTAAATTCACGGCCTGTACGCTTAAAGTAATTACTTATTAAGGCTAATGCCTTTTCATCATACACAAGCTCTTCATCTAAACTAGCAGCTATCGTTTCTTTCGTTAAATCATCTTTTGTCGGTCCTAATCCACCTGTGAAAATAAGTATATCAGCACGTTCTTCCGCAGCTTCAATCGCCTTTTGCAGTCGCTTATTATTATCACCAACAACAGTATGATAATACACGTTAATTCCGATTGAAGCTAACTTTTCAGATAAAAACTGGGCATTTGTATTTGCAATTTGTCCAAGTAATAATTCAGTTCCAACCGCAATAATCTCAGCATTCATCCCAATTCCCCCATAAACTTCTATTTTGAGTTTACAAAAGCAGCTCTATTTTTCCAGAAATAATCCCATCCTGAAATAACAGTAAAGATTAATGCAATCCATATGAAGATATCAGCAACTGGAATATGGATTAAATTTAAAGGTACATCGTGTAATAAATATGCTGCAATCGCAATAATTTGTGTCCATGTCTTAATTTTCCCTAGCTGATTTGCCGCAACTACTTCCCCTGTTCCAGCAAGTACAAGACGTAAACCTGTTACAGCAAACTCACGACTGATAATTACAATAACAATCCAAGCCGGTACATATTGCATCTCTACCAATGTAATAAGTGCTGCCGAAACAAGTAATTTATCAGCTAACGGGTCAAGAAACTTCCCTAAATTCGTTACAAGATTATACTTTCTTGCGTAATGTCCATCAATCCAATCTGTAGCTGAAGCAATGATAAAGATAAGTGCCCCTACTAAATGTTGAATTGGCAAATCAACATCACCAATTTTGTATGAACCCCAATCAAAGGGCGCTAACATAATTACCATAAAAATTGGAATTAAGAAGATTCTAGATATTGTAATTTTATTTGGTAAATTCACAGCTATTCCTCCATCATATCAAAAACATTTGTTCATCGAAAAAAAGTCATCGAAGCGATGACTGTTATTGTGCAGGTTGCTCTATCCCTTGGTTTTTAATCACCAATCTTTGGTGATATTCTTTTTGTGGATCTAACGGGAAAGCAAGCACTTGGCCATTCAGTTTAATTTCAACATTCGGTGCACTTCCAATATTAAGTCGTACTTCTTTTAATGTTGATACATCGCGTTTTTCTGTTTGACCGCTTTGTACTGTAGTGTTTAGAATTTCGTTACCCGCATCATCCTTAACATCTACATAACTTGCACCCTTCGCTGAAATTTCCAATTCTAACGTTTTATTATTATGAATTTCCAAAGTAGATACCTTACCAGTTGTTCCAACTACTTTCACTTCTTGCTGTCCAGTTGGTGGTGCTGGTTGCTCCTCTTTCTTTGGTTCTTCTTTCTTTGGTTCCTCTTTTTTCGGCTCTTCCGCTTTCGCTTCATCTTTCTTCGTATCTAACGGAGAATCTTTTGCTTTTTGAACTTCAATTTTCTCACTTTGAGCACTCGGAACTTTTTCATCATCTTTTCCAGTTAACGCTTGAAACACAAACCAGATTACGACTCCAACTGCGATTACTAACAGCGCAACTAAGATTTTCGGCATGTGATCTGCAACTGGCCATGATGAAGATTTTTGCATTGTTTCTTGTGTTTTTTGTCCCGTTGATACTTGTGGAACTTCACGCTTTTCAGATTGTGGTATCGTACTCTGATGTTCTACAAGCAGTTCCTCTCCATGTAATCCAACCGCATCTGCGTATTGTTTAATGAATGCACGCGCATAAAAAGCTCCTGGCAATACATCATAATTGCCTTCTTCAATTGCCACTAAATGGCGTTTTTGAATTTTTGTAATCTCATGCAGCTGATCAATAGTCAAGCCTTTTGCTTCTCTTGCTTCTTTCAGCTTTTGTCCC
This sequence comes from Bacillus cereus group sp. BceL220, assembly GCF_051776965.1. Lineage (NCBI taxonomy): Bacteria > Bacillati > Bacillota > Bacilli > Caryophanales > Bacillaceae > Bacillus > Bacillus cereus group sp. BceL220. The sequence continues at coordinate 79,224 of NZ_JBPWBC010000001.1, forward strand.
AATTCCGTCACTACTAACACCTCAATATTTCTTTAAAAGTCAAACATAGAGAAATTATTTTGCGTACCTTGCTCAATTTCATCTACTAAATTATATTGAATTTCTTCATCATAATCGTTACGCAACTCGATAATATAATCAAAATCATCCAATGTGTATTCTGACTGACTCACAAATACATCAGGATGTTCTACAACTTTCGTTGCAGGCAATCTCATAATTTCACGAACGAGCTGCCAATGTCTTTCGTTAGCACGCTTCGTTGACACAATTCCATCTAGGATGAAAATATTGTCATCGCTATACTCATCTTCAATTAATTGACTACGAACAGTTTGCTTAATAAGAGTAGATGATACAAATAACCACCTTTTATTTGCACAAACACTTGCAGCAACAATGGATTCTGTTTTTCCGACACGAGGCATTCCGCGTATCCCAATTAGTTTATGGCCTTCTTTTTTCATAATTTCTGCCATAAAGTCTACCAGTAAGCCTAATTCATCACGCACAAATCGAAATGTTTTCTTATCATCTGCATCTCGTTGTATGTACCTACCATGCCTAACTGCTAGCTTATCTCTTAGCTTGGGCGGACGATATTTCGTTACCGTTATGTTATCCATCGTATTTAAAATTGATTCAAGTCTAGAGATTTGCTCTTGATTATCACACATAAGAAGTAACCCACGTCGTGCATTATCTACACCATTAATTGTGACAATATTAATGCCGAGCATACCGATTAACGAAGAAACGTCACCAAGCAAGCCAGGTCGGTTTTTATGTATTTCATATTCAAAATACCATTCAATCATCCAAGATCACTCCCCTTGCTTACTTTACACCTACGTACTATATTATATGATTTCACCTTAATAGGGAAGCTAAATGTATAATCTATCCTGTGTAATTATTATACAAAAAAAGTAGAGAGGAGAATCTCCTCTCTACTTTTACTTATGTTGTACAAACTTAACCATTAAGTTTGCGATTGTATGTTGCTCCTGTTCATCAGCAACTTTCCAAAGCTCAGCTAATAATTTCTCTTGGTCATTGCGTCCTTCTACTTCATTAGCAAGGTAGTCGCCAACACGAAATGCCATATCTGATACCGCACCGCCGTCTAAACCTTTTCCTTGCGCTTGCTCTAAACGATCTCCTAAAAAGCTCTTCCACTGATCAAAATTATCTAATACTGACATAATTAAGCACCTCACTATTGAGTAATAAAATCATGCTTAATTTGTGCAACTATTCATTTTTTATGTAAGAAATTTTTAACAATGCCAACCGCCATTCACTCCGATGATTTGTCCAGTTATGTAAGATGCTCCTGGTGATACGAGGAATGCAACTGTTTTTGCTACTTCTTCTGGTAACCCTATTCTACCTAATGGTATATCTTCAGCAATTCCCATTTTATCTTCTTCAGAAAAAACACTTAACATTTCCGTTTCAATTGCTCCTGGTGCTACCGCATTCACACGTAATCCACTTAAAGACACTTCTTTCGCTAAAGCTTTCACATATGAATTTTGCGCCCCTTTTACCATTGAATAAAGCACTTCACAAGAAGCCCCTATTTGTCCCCATATAGATGAAACAATTACAATATTACCACTTCTCCTCCCAATCATAGGCGGAAGTGCCATTGAAAGTAATTTATATACGTTCTTCACTTGAAGTTCTACCATATAATCCAATTCATCGTTTGTTACATCTGTTACTAGTCCAAAAATACTCTTCCCAGCTGCATATACAATAACATCAATAGGCTGTTCAATTTGTCCCCACAATTGCTCTGGTCCATCACTAGAAGCCAAATTCGCTTGAACAGGGATAACTTCCCCCCATTCCTTCTGCAATTCCAATACCTTTCCTTCACTGTTATTGTAATGTACATAAACTGTATATCCATCTTGAATTAATTGTTTCGAAATAGCAGAGCCAATCCCCCCGCTCCCTCCAGTTACTAACGCATACTTTTTCATAAATTCCCTCTCTTATCTCTACAAGTTCAATTTTCACACAACTAAATAATACCCTCATCTTACAATTTTTCAATGATAAGATGAGGGTATCTTTAAAATGTTATTTTTTCGGTAACACCTGACAAACACTCATTTTTTCTTCTGATAACAATAATTTTGCTACTTCTTGTAAGTCTTGAACGGTTAGCCCTTCCAATACAGTCAATGCATCAAATAGACTAGATTCATTAAACGCATATCGTGTAAATTGATTTGCAATATATTCTGGTGAATTCAACGAGCGTAAAAAACCACCAATTTTCTTTTTCTTCACTCGTTCTAATGCCACCGCATCTAATTGATCATAATCTGTTTTTAATAAAATATCTTTTAAACGATCTGCCAATTCATCAGGTTGTTTCGTATCACCGCCAACCATTGCAAAACCGAAGTTATTTTCTTCTGTATAATCATACGAGAATGAATCATCAATAAGCCCTTCATTATATAAAGCTTCGTAATGAACAGAACTTTTTCCAAATAAATAATCTAAAAGTAACGTAAGCGCAATTTCTTGTTTTAAAAGCGCTTGCCCTTTTTCTTTTAAATTAGTCGCTTTAATACCAACTAAACATTTCGGTGTTTGCACAGGCATTGAAATAATTTTTTTCTTTTCATTTACCTCATTTGGTTCCTCTTCAAATGAACGCACAATTTCTGGCTGGTTTTTATAATCTTTTTTCGCTTGATTTTCACGTACTAAATCCATTGTTTTCTCTGGATCAATTGCACCCACAACAAATAATAACATATTGCTCGGATGATAAAATGTTTCATAACATTCATATAATAAATCTTTCGTAATTTTACTAATAGATTCGATTGTCCCTGCAATATCAATTTTAATTGGGTGTTTTACAAACAAGCTATCAATTAACCCAAAGTACAAACGCCAATCTGGGTTATCTTGATACATTTGAATTTCTTGCCCAATAATCCCCTTCTCTTTTTCAACTGTTTTTTCAGAGAAATAAGGCTCTTGCACAAAGTTTAGCAATGTATTTAAATTTTGTTCTACGTTTGAAGTACATGAAAAAAGGTAAGCTGTTCGTGTGAAGGATGTAAAAGCATTTGCCGATGCTCCTTGTTTACTAAACAATTGGAAAGCATCGTGATCTTCTTTTTCAAATAATTTATGCTCAAGAAAATGTGCAATCCCATCAGGTACACGAATCATTTCTTCTTTCCCTAATGGTACAAATGTATTATCTACTGAACCATATTTCGTCGTAAACGTCGCAAATGTTTTATTAAATCCTTGTTTCGGTAAAACATATACATCTAATCCATTAGGAAGTTTTTCATAATAGAGTGTTTCTTTTAATTGCTCATAAACAATTTTCTCCATTTACTCTCCCTCCGTTCCTTGTAAAAAGTAAATTGTATCTAGTTCAATATTTTTAGCAACTTTTACAATTTCTTCTTTTGTCACACTTTCTATACCTGTAAGCCATTCTTCAACTGGACGTGTACGATCTGAAATAATACCATGATATAGCATTTCTACAAATCCACGCGGTGTATCAATCGCCTCTAATATTTGATTTTGGATGACACTTTTTGTTTGATGTATTTCTTCTTCAGAAAACTCTCCGTTTTGCATCGCAAGCATTTGTTCTTTAATAATTTCAACTGCTTTTTCATAATTTTTCGCTTCAATTCCTGACATAACAAATAATAAACCTTTATGACTTTCAAAGCGCGATGCTGCATAGTACGCTAAACTATTTTTTTCACGCACATTTACGAATAACTTCGAATGAGAAAAACCACCAAACAATCCATTGAACAATTGCAATGCAAAATAATCTTCATCTTTATATGTGACAAATGTACGATAACCGATGTGTAATTTACTTTGTTTTAATTCTTGTTTTTCAACAACTTCTTTTTCTTCATTATTTCGTCTATGAAGGAGTACATTTCTTTCTCTCACTGGACGAGCTGAAATAGAAAAATACTTACTTACAAGATCAACAGCATTTTCTGAAATATCACCAATAATATATAGATCCATTTCATCTTCCGCTAACACCTTTTGATAATATTGATACAGACTTTCATTTGTAATAGAAGTAACACTCTCTTTTTTTCCATTTGCACTTAAACGATACGGTTCTACTTTGCACATTTCTTCAATTAAACGTTCGTTTGCATAACGCATTTTATCATCATAAGTAGCTTCAATGCGCTGTAAAAGTGCTCTTTTTTCACTTTCTACGATAGAAGGTAGGAAACCGTTCCCCTCCGTTGCTGGATGTAACACAATATCCGATAACATAGAAAGCGCTTTTTCAAATAACGGTGGTGCATCATGTAAATATACTTCATTTGCAATGTCTACATAAATGGAGATGATATGGTCTTCTCCTTTTTTACTTACATCTACCGCTAAAGAAGACCCGTATAATTCTTCTAAATATTGACGAAGACGAATTACAGAAGGTAATTTTTCTGTCGCACTTTGCAATACGTATGGCAATAGGGCACGCTCTGTCACCGTCTCTTCATTTAAAGGCGCTTTAAAACGAAATACAAACGTATTCGTTTTATATTTATCAGTCGGAATAATATGTACGCGTAAACCACCTAACTCATGTAGTTGTTGTTCCATTAGTTTCATTTATAGCCCTCCTTTACGTATATAGGAATATTCCTCTTCAATATACAGTTTTTAGAAATGAAAAATCAACTTTTCTTCCTTATTATGCTTACATATGATCTTTCTAAAAACTTTAATATGTAAGGAACATAGTAAAATTCCGTATTAAATATATTCTATGTAAAAAAGCCCACACTAATGTGCGAGCTTTTTTATACTTATAAAATACTTATCGTTTTCCTTTTTCATAAGGAGTTCCTAATGCTTTCGGAGCTTCAGAACGGCCTACAAAACCGACAAGTGCTAATATTGTGAATACATATGGTAATATCGTTAATAAAACACTTGGAATTTGATCTAATACAGGAATTGTTCCGCCCGTTACACTAAGAGATTGCGCAAAACCAAAGAATAGAGCTGCACCTAGTGCGCCTAGTGGATTCCATTTTCCAAAAATCATAGCCGCTAAAGCTAAGAAACCTTGTCCTGTAATAGTTGCCCCTGAGAAGTTATTAGAAATTGACATTGCAAATATCGCTCCACCAATTCCAGCAAACACTCCTGATATACAGACTCCAATATAGCGCATTTTATATACGTTAATCCCCATCGTATCCGCTGCCATGGGGTGTTCACCAACAGCACGTAGACGAAGACCGAACGGTGTTTTATAAATAACATACCAAACAACGAATGCTAAAATAATGGCAATATACGAAGTTATTGGTACGTTCGAGAAAAATATTTTCCCTAAAACCGGAATATCCGAAAGGCCTGGAATATCAATCTTTTCAATACGATACTGAATAAAGTCAGTCTGCCCTTTATCAAAAATCTTCTTAATTGCAAATACTGTTAAACCAAGAGATAAGAAGTTAATTGCTACACCACTTACAACTTGATCCGCTCGGAATGTAATAGAGGCTACCGCATGAAGTAATGCAAATAATCCACTACCAATTGCCGCAAATAATAACGCAATCCATGGAGTCATCGTTCCCCAAGTATCACCCATTAATAAGTTTGTAACTACTCCAATAAATGCACCAAATAGCATTAGTCCTTCTAATCCGATATTTACAACACCCGATCTTTCACTAAATACACCACCTAATGCTGTGAAAATTATAGGTGCTGATGTATATAACGTACCCGTCACAAGAATGGCTAATATATCTAAAAAGCTCATTTATTTCCCCTCCTTGCTCATGCGTGTAAGCGCCCATCTTAACACATAACTACATGCAACAAAGAAGATGATACATGCAATAATTACATTAATAAGCTCTGATGGTACATCTGCCTCAAAGTTCATTTGAGGGGAAGCACTTTTCAAACCACCAAATAATAAAGCTGAAAGGATTATACCAAACGGATTATTCCCTCCAAGTAATGCTACAGCAATCCCGTCAAATCCTACTCCTGTAAACGAAGACATCGCTGTCATACTCTGGAATGTTCCTAACCCTTCCATCGCTCCACCAATCCCCGCAAATGCACCAGCAATTGTCATGGAAAATACTACATTACGAGAAACTTTCATACCCGCATATTGAGAAGCATGCTGATTAAATCCTACCGACTTTAATTCGTAACCTAAAGTTGTTCTATCTAATAAGAACCACATTAAAATAGCGATTAAAATTGCTACAATAATTCCCCAGTGTAGACGTGAACCATCAGTAATAGAAGCAAGCCAGTCTGAAGATAGTGACGCACTCTCTTTAATATCATACGTTTTGTCATTACCCGCATGTAAGAAACGCTTAATAATGTCATATGTTACATACAACGCGATATAGTTCATCATAATGGTTACAATAACTTCATTCACTTGAAACTTTCCTTTTAAATATCCCGGAATGAAGCCCCAAATTCCGCCCACCAATGCTGCGAATAAAATAGATAATGGAATATGAAGGAAAGCTGGTAGTGAGACTGCATAACCGAACCAAACCGCCGCAAGCCAACCAACTAACAATTGACCCTCTACCCCGATATTAAATAAACCTGTACGAAATGCAAACGCCACCGATAAACCAGCAAGAATAAGCGGTATCATTGTACGAAGCGTTTCACCAATCGCACTTGCGCTACCGAACATACCTGTCCAAAGTGCACTATAACCAACAATTGGGTCATAGCCACTAACTAGCATTACAATTGCTCCTACAAGTAAGCCGAAAATAACGGATAGTACTGGGACTAAAATATTTATCGTTCGCTCTGTTAAAAGTTTTTTAGCCATTGGTACCCACCTGCTCCTTCTTTGTTCCTCCAGCCATTAACAATCCAAGCTGTTGTTCATTCGTTTCTTTCGCATCAACTATTGCTACAATTTTCCCTTCATAAATAACAGCAATTCGATCGCTAACATTTAAGATTTCATCTAACTCTAGTGATAAAAGTAGTACACCTTTTCCTTTATCCCTTTGCTCTATTAATCTCTTATGAATAAATTCAATTGCTCCTACATCTAAACCACGTGTTGGCTGTGCCGCGATTAATAAATCTGGATCACGGTCTACTTCACGTGCAATAATTGCTTTTTGTTGATTCCCCCCAGATAGAGCGCGTGCTAACGTTTGCTCACTAGGTGTACGTACATCAAACTGTTCAATAAGAGCCTTTGCTTTTTCTGTAATTTTGCTGAAATTTAAAATCCCTTTCTTTGAAAACGGATTTTTATAGTACGTTTGCAGAACTATATTATCTCTAACAGAAAAATCAAGAACGAGTCCGTGTTTATGACGATCTTCTGGAATATGACCAATTCCCTCTTCTGTTATTCTTCTAACAGGCCAATTTGTTATTTCTTTTCCTCTAATTGCAATAGAACCTGACTCAACTTTTCGTAAACCAGTAATTGCTTCTATTAATTCACTTTGTCCGTTTCCATCAATTCCTGCAATCCCAACAATTTCCCCCGCACGAACAGTTAAGTCAAGGCCTTTTACAGCAGGTAGTTGACGTGCATCGTGAACAACAAGGTTTGCAATTGAAAGTACCTCTTCTTTTGGCTTCGCGTCTATTTTTTCTGTTTTAAAATTCACTTGACGTCCGACCATTAATTCTGCAAGTTTATTTTCATCCGTATTTGCAACGTCAACCGTTCCAATCCCTTTTCCTTTACGAATAATCGTACAACGATCGCAAACTTCCATAATTTCTTTCAACTTATGTGTAATAAGAACAATAGATTTTCCTTCTTGCACAAGCTTTTTCATAATTTGAATTAGCTCATGAATTTCTTGTGGTGTTAACACAGCTGTCGGTTCATCAAATATTAAAATTTCTGCACCGCGGTAAAGAGTTTTCAAAATCTCAACACGCTGTTGCATACCAACTGAAATATCCTGTATTTTCGCATATGGATCTACAGCTAAGCCGTATTGTTCAGACAGCTTTTGAATTTCTTTAGCAGCTTCCTCAACAGCAATTTTCCCTTTTTTCTTCGGTTCATTTCCGAGAATAATATTCTCTGTAACTGTAAAATTATGAACAAGCATAAAGTGCTGATGAACCATTCCAATACCAAGGTCATTTGCCACATTCGGATTGGTAATGTTTACAGACTTTCCTTTAATTTTAATTTCACCTTGTTCTGGTTGGTACAAACCAAATAGTACATTCATCAATGTGGATTTCCCTGCACCATTTTCTCCAAGTAAAGCATGTATCTCACCCTGCTTTACTTGCAGCGTAATATCATCATTCGCTACAATGCCTGGGAATACTTTCGTAATATTATTCATTTCAATTACGTATTCCATTGTGTTCCTCCTTTTAACAGGGAACATTCCCCTATTACACTATTAACTTATTAAGCAATTCGGAAGTTTTATACATACAAAGGTTAGTTCTATGAACTAACCTTTGCTATTTCTCTATTTATTTTTTTAGAGAAGCTTCATATTCTTTATACTCTTTATCTGTAGCCGGTACTTTAATTTCACCGTCTGTAATTTTCTTTTCAAATTCTTCTACTTTTGTTAAAATTTCAGGGTTAACTTTTTTCACGTTATCAGTTGTTTTTGAAATACCAATACCGTCATCTTTTAAGCCAAACGCTTCAATTTTTCCACCTTTTAACTTTCCATCTTTTGCTTCTTTAGCTACTTTTTCTACAGCTACATCAACGCGTTTTATCATTGAAGTTAATGTTACATTTTCAGGCATACCTTCTTGATGTTGGTCACGGTCAACACCGATTACCCAAACATTTTCACCTTTTTTCTTACGGTTTTTCGCTTCAGTGAACACACCGTTACCTGTACCACCAGCAGCATGATAAATTACATCTACGCCTTGACCGTACATTGCTGAAGCAAGAACTGTACCTTTTTCAGGCTTATCGAATGCTTCTGCATATTCAGATACGATTTCAATGTTTGGATTTACTGCCTTTGCACCAGCCTTAAATCCATTTTCAAATTTACTAATTAAATCACTCTTCATTCCACCAACAAATCCTACTTTATTCGATTTTGTTGACATAGCCGCTACTGCACCTACAAGGAATGATCCTTCATGATCTTTAAATGTAATGCTCGTTACGTTCGGTGCATCTACAACAGTATCTACGATTGCAAATTGTTGTTTTGAAGATTCTTTTGCAACTTCTTTAATTGCACCTTCTAATTTATAACCAATTCCGAAAGTTAAATCATATTTATCTTTTGAGAATTTTTTCAAATTCGGAATATAATCAGCTTCTTTTTCAGACTGAAGGTAACGATAATTTGTCTTTTCTTTTAAACCATTATCTTTACCAAACTTTTGTAACCCTTCCCAAGAAGATTGGTTAAATGATTTATCATCAACGCCCCCAACATCTGTTACGAGACCAACCTTGAAGTCTTTATTGTCTTTCGTGTCTTTCTTATCACTGCTCGCCTTATCCGAGTTACCACATGCACCTAAAACTGTACTTGCTGCTAATGTTAATGATAATAAAAGGCCTGCTTTTTTCTTCATACTAGAAACCCCTCCAAAAATGATATATATTTATTTATTCTTACGCTGCTGTCCCTTACTTCTTGCTGTCACCTCCCTAAAAAGGAATTTACCTACATACGCTTTCTTAATACGTGGAAGCTAAATTTATCAGCTCTAAAGTAATTGATAGAATATAAGATTGGCTCATCATTTTGATCATAGTGCATTTGTTTTAATACAAGCAGTGCTGTTTCAGGCTCACATTCTAAAATCGGTGAGATTTTCGGATGATAGCCAATTGGCTCAATGTGAGCAACCGCATATGTTATGCGCTTATGCGTGTTATTATGTATCACCGTTAATAATGATTCCTCATTGTAACCCGATAAATCTGGCAATATTTCTTTTGCAAGTTTATCGATACAATACACAACAGGTTCCCCATCTGCTGTACGCACGCGTTCAATCATCACTGCATTAAAACCATCTTCACTATTAAACTTCTCTTTTTCCTCTTCAGTTAAAGTTGTAGTGGATGATGATAAAAAGATTGTTCCTGGTGTTTTTCCCACACTAGAAATCATATCTGTAATACTAGAAAGTTGTTCTATTCCAGAAGAAAATAATGGCTTTGCATTTACAAATGTCCCTACACCATGTCTACGAATGACAACATTTTCTTCTTCTAAAATACGTAATGCTTCCCTTAAAGTCGCTCTACTTACGCCAAGTTCTTTCGCTAAATCAAACTCTGATGGTAACTTTTGTCGTTCTTTATAAGCCCCATCTTTAATTTTTTCTTTGATGTGATCAATCACCCGTAAATATAGGTGACGACTATCGGATTTTACTGACATAAGACTCCCCCGCATTTCAATTATTCGACCTCTGATGTAAGACTTCTTTTCTCTTTTTTCAACTTACAACATAGTACAAATGACTAACTACTAAAAATAAGCGCAATTGTCGAATAAATAATAATAATTTTTTAAGATGAAATTTTCACTCTTTACTGTATAAAAAAAACTTTGCACCATAAACATTCCTCATTTCGAGAAAAAGTTCGGCACAAAGATCCTTTACATCCTTTGTTACACACTTTTCCCCTCATAGTCTAGCAATTCATGGTTGCCAGGTAGAAACTTATGGACCTTATCTCCAAGATTATATGAGGCAGTGATTCTTTTCGAAGTAATCTTACCACTTGCTCTCATACGTGTCAACAAAATCCAGCATTTTTCTGCATTAAATATCGAACATTTACATAAAACATACTCAAAGTATTCGTATTCTATAGGGACCCTATAAATGTAAGCCCTTTCTTTATTGCTGAGTATAGTATATAACAAAAACACTATATAAAAAAGCCTAATTGTAAAAACAATTAGGCTTTTTTTAAGAACTTTTTTCTTGTACATCATTAATGAGTACTTCTCTCGGTTTACTACCTTCATATGGACCTACTACACCATTCATTTCCATTGCATCAATTAGACGAGCAGCTCGCGTATAACCTACTCTAAACCTACGTTGTAGCATAGAAACAGATGCTGTTTGCATTTCCACTACAAGTTGAACCGCTTCATCATATAATTCATCTTCTACTTCCTGCTTCGTATCAGGAACATCTTGCGGAATCATATCTTCTTGATATTGTGCTTTTTGCTGTCCAATAACATATTCTACAACTCTCTCAACTTCATCATCTGATAAAAATGCGCCTTGTACACGTACAGGTTTCGATGCACCAATTGGTATAAACAGCATGTCGCCACGACCTAGTAGCTTTTCTGCACCACCACCGTCAAGAATTGTACGAGAATCTGTTTGAGAAGATACAGCGAATGCAATACGTGATGGAATATTTGCTTTAATAACACCCGTAATAACGTCAACTGACGGACGTTGCGTTGCAATAATTAAATGAATACCAGCAGCACGAGCCATTTGCGCTAGACGCATAATCGCATCCTCTACATCAGACGAAGCAACCATCATTAAATCTGCTAACTCGTCCACAATTACTACAATATACGGTAATTCGGGTTGTTTCGCTTCTGATTGACTATTATGTTCTTTTATATAATCATTGTATCCTTCAATGTTACGTGTACCACTATGAGCAAATAATTCATAACGACGTTCCATCTCACTCACAACTTTTTTCAATGCTTGCGATGCTTTTTTCGGATCAGTTACAACTGGCGTTAACAAATGAGGCACACCGTTATATACATTTAACTCTACCATTTTCGGGTCAATCATCATTAATTTTACTTCATGCGGTTTTGCACGCATTAAAATACTAACAATAATACCATTAATACATACACTTTTCCCGCTACCTGTCGCACCAGCTACGAGTAAATGGGGCATTTTATTTAAACGGGCTAATACAGCTTCACCTGTAATATCTCGGCCAAGACCAATTAACAACTTCTCTTCCGGATGATTATTAGCCTTAGAATCAAGAACTTCCCTCAGCGTTACCATCGAAACTTCTGAGTTCGGAACTTCGATCCCTACAGCTGATTTCCCGGGAATTGGCGCCTCAATACGAATGTCCTTTGCAGCTAAAGCAAGGGCTAAATCATCACTTAAACTGACAATTTTGCTTACCTTTACCCCCATATCAGGATACACTTCATATTTTGTAACTGCAGGACCTCTATGCACTTTGGTTACTTTCGCTTTCACTCCGAAACTTTGGAATGTACGTTCTAATTTACGAGCATTCTCATAAATTTCCGCGTTTTCATTTGTAACTTGCTTATTCTTTGGAAATTTTAATATATCAAGTGAAGGAAGCTTGTAATCTTTATTTTCTACATTTGAAAATTGCATAGGAGGTGCTTGCGCTTCACTCTCTAACGATTCAACGATTTTTTCTCCACGCTTTTTCTTTGATTCTTCAATTGGTGGAGTCTCTTCAATAAACGGTGAAGTGATCAAATCTTCTTGCTCTACTTCAATTCGTTTATCCTCTTCTTCATTTACAGGATAATTCTCAGTGAAATTTGAAATAATTGGCGGATCAATTTGGATTTCTTCCATCGGCTCAATAACTTCTTCTTGTTCTGCAGCACGTTTGCTTCTTGTACTTCTTGTTGTTTTTTTCTTTTCTGTTTGTTCAGCCGTTCTTTTGGATCTCCAATCTTTATAATCCCCTTGTATCACTTGAAATTGACTTCTAAGAATTCTACCAACTGGAGCTAACACTTCTCCAATATGTTTATTTGTTATACAGAGTACCCCGAGAATAACTAAAATAATTCCAATGATATAGGCTCCTACTTCGTCGAATAGGAAGTAACATGTCGCGAACATAAGCGCACCAAACATACCACCACCTAAATGAACGCTATCTGGCCCTTTTTTCATTTCAAGAAAGAAGTTATCTTTCGTACTCACAATAACAGAAGTATTTTGCACTGCTCCATCTTTTGTAAGAAGGTTAAATAATGTAATATGACTAAACATTAATATTGCCAATACAATTAAATAAAATCCAATTAACCGTTTATTTAAAAGGTTCGGCCATCCGCGTTTTATAACAAAGGAAACCGATAAAGCTATTACACCTAACACACCAATTATGTACCACTCACCAAAGAAGAAGCGAAAAAATAACACAAACGATTTCCCTACAACGCCTAGCTGTAAAATCGTAATGATTGAAAGTGCAAAAAGAGTTAAACCGACGATTTCATAATACAAAGTTGGCTTTATCGTACGTCTTGCCTTTGCCTTCGTCCCTCTTTGCTTTTGTTTTGCCATTTCTTCACCTCGTGTTCTACATATAAGTAAAGCTCTCCTAAAAACGCTCTATTTATATGTCTGTTTTCTCTATTTTTCAGGTCTTTATATCTTCTATTTTTACACTTCTTGTAAAATGCTAAATAAACAGAAGAAAGCAGCCTACTCATGGCTGCTCAACCGTCTTGTTTTTTATATTATACCATAGCTTCTAAACAAAATCCTTCTTTTTGCTAAAAGGTTATTTTCTGACCTGGCTCAAACTCTAAATAGTGAAGTGGGTCCGTACTTAGCACACGTACAATAGAATAACACCCATGTTCCTCTTCAGAAACCATTAATTCCACACCATTTATATTTACAACTTTTTGACTTTCACATTGTGAATAATCGGCCGGATACACAAGTTGCTCTGGCATAATTGTATATAAAATCATTGTAACATTGTCCCTTCTGCACTACCTTCAGCGCGAACATCGATTAATTCGTTTAATTTTCGAATTGCATTTCCAATACCACCAACATCATCTATAAGACCGTACTTTACTGCATCCCCACCAATTACATTCGTCCCAATATCTCGCGTTAAATTTCCTTTCGCAAACATAAGCTCTTTAAAACGATCTTCTGTTACTTTCGAGTGCTTCGTCACAAAACGAATGACTCTTTCTTGCATCTTATCCAAATACTCAAATGTTTGTGGCACACCTATGACAAGACCTGTTAAACGAATTGGATGAATTGTCATCGTCGCAGTTTCCGCAATAAACGAATAGTCAGTAGAAACAGCAATCGGTACACCAATGGAATGTCCCCCACCTAAAACTAAAGATACTGTTGGCTTTGAGAGTGAAGCTACCATTTCAGAAATTGCTAGTCCAGCTTCAACGTCACCTCCAACCGTATTTAATATTAACAGCAAACCTTCAATTTTTGGATTTTGTTCAATCGCAACAATTTGCGGAATGATATGCTCGTATTTTGTTGTTTTATTTTGCGGCGGTAATTGAACATGACCTTCCACTTGTCCGATAATCGTTAAACAATGAATACGTGATTCATTCATCTGTGGTACATTTGTCTGTCCAAGCTGTTGAATTTTTTCTACTATTGAAGCCTCTTTTCCAGCTTCTTTTGGCTCAGCTTCTTTTTCTTCATTTGTATATCGATCACGTTCTGTCATTTCGCATCCCCTTTCACTCGTATATAACTATTATTTCTTAAGTTATAAATTTCATTCGATAGGGTTAAAAAGAAAAAAAGATCACCCATAAGGGTGATCTTTTTTATACTTCCATAATAATCGGTAAAATCATAGGTTTTCTCTTTGTCTCTTCGTACAAGAACTGTCCTAATAATTCACGAATATTTTGTTTTAACATTGACCATTCAATCGAATATTCTTTAATTGACTGCTCAACAATCATACGTACAATCTCTGTAGATCGTTCAATTAACGCTTCTGATTCACGAACATATACGAAACCACGTGAAATGATTTCTGGACCAGAGATAATTTTCTTTTCATCTTTACCAAGTGTTACAACAACTACTAATATTCCATCTTGAGATAACATCTTTCTATCTCGAAGAACGATATTACCAACGTCACCTACACCTAATCCATCAATTAAAACATTACCAGCTTGTACTTTACCGACTAAGTTCGCTTCATCGTCACCAAAAGCAATTACATCGCCTTTTTCTACGATAAAGATATTTTCTCTTGTAATACCTACATCTTCAGCTAAATACGCATGTGCTTTTTGCATACGAAACTCACCATGTACGGGTACAAAGTACTTCGGTTTCATTAAATTTAACATTAATTTTAATTCTTCTTGGCTACCGTGACCTGAAACGTGAACTTTTCTTTCGCCGTAATAAACAACTTCAGCTCCAGCTCTAAATAACAAATCAATAATTTTTGATACAGATATTTCATTACCCGGAATTGGCGAAGCAGCAATGATAACAGTATCACCTTTACGAATTGAAATTTGTTTATGTGCTTGTTTTGCCATTCTAGATAGAGCAGCCATCGGTTCACCTTGACTACCTGTCGTTAAAATAGCTACCTTTTTCTCTGGGAAGTTGTCTACTTCTTGTAATGAAATAACCATACCTTCTGGAACATCTAAATAACCAAGACGTCTTGCAATGTCTACTACTTTCACCATACTACGTCCTACTACGGCTACTTTTCGCCCTGTTTCGGCAGCTGCATCAAATACTTGTTGAATACGATGTACATTCGATGCAAATGAAGCAACGATAATACGACCTTCTGCACCGTAGAACACTTTAGAAATTTCTACACCAACTTCTTTTTCTGAACCTGTATACCCTGGACGCTCTGCATTTGTACTATCAGATAATAGGCAAAGTACACCTTCATTTCCGATTTGCGCCATTTTCCCAAGATCTGCTCCACTATTTCCAATTGGAGTTTGATCGAATTTAAAGTCTCCCGTATATACGATTGCACCTTTTGATGTATGGAAACAAACGCCAACAGAATCCGGAATACTATGTGTCGTTCCGAAGAATGACACTGTTGTAGTGTTAAACTCTACTGTTGAATTTGAATCGATTGTTTTTAGGTCTACACGGCCTAACATGCCCGCTTCACCAAGTTTTTCTTGTATAAGTCCTACTGTTAATTTCGTTGCATAGACTGGAATAGATAATTTACGAAGCACATACACAATTCCACCAATATGATCTTCATGACCGTGAGTAATAAATAAACCTTTTACTCGCTCTTGATTTTCCACTAAATATGTAATATCAGGAATAACGATATCAATTCCAAACATTTCATCTCCCGGGAACATTAACCCCGCATCTACGATAAAGATTTCAGAATCAATTTCAACACAGTACATGTTTTTCCCGATTTCACCTACTCCACCAAGAGCAAATACTTTAACAGACTCATTCTCTTTTCTCTTCATGTTGTTGCCTGGTTTAAAAATCTTGCAAACACTGATTTCACTAAAATTGCAGAGACACCAGGGGAAACTCTACAACCACCATATTTTCACCGTCCAAGACGAATGTCCTTACCGTTATGCGATATCATGTCCTTGTTTATTTTTTAAACCAGGTTTCACCTCTCTTTCATTATATAAATCAAATATCTTATTCGATATGATATGAAAATTTAATTAAATTATAATTTTTCCCAATTTTGCTAAGCATACCCGTACTAAGCTACTTAGCCATATTATACCTGATACAAGAAATAGAACACAAGTTAAATCGTGCGAAAGAAAAAGTAAAAGAAAGGAACAGCACTAAAAGTATATGGCTTATTTCCGCTGCTTTTATACTCCATGTTATTTGAAAAAAAAACTTAAACACTTTAAATTACTTTCATTTGATGGATTTCCTAGATTTTTTTCTTGAATTGCACAAAAACACTTATAAAATGAAGCTTTTTTATAGATTACGTCATATTTGAGGCAATTCCTATAAAAACATAATCGAAAGTATTTTCTGTACTAGCAAATACTTTTCAACAAAATTAAAGATGTAAGATCCTTTTCTTATAAACATTGCATTACATGACAAAAGGCTATGAATTACAAAATCTAATAGAAATTTAATAAGGTTAAATTTTTAGCAGGATTTGACAGCCATTATCGAGAAAAAGATGTTGGAACCAAATTAATGAAAGAACAATATCATACTTTAACAAGTAGAGAACGCGTAGCGTAATATACTCGTTTTCAACATAAAATGTTTTCTATATTATAGGGTCATATACAGACGAGAAAGGCGATCCTAAAATCATTTTACAAAAGATTCACTTTAAAACAGATTCAAACATTTTCATATCAATAAAAAAATGACCTAGTTTCACACTAGGTCATTTTTATTAACGAGGAATAGATTGCATTACAGATTGTAACGTTACTCTTTCTTCTTCTGTTAATGGAAGAAGTGGTAAACGTACAGAACCTACATCTAATCCAACCATTTGTAACGCTGTTTTTACTGGAGTTGGACTTGGCGCCATAAATAACGAATCAGTTACTCTTACAAGTAATTGATGTAATTTTTGTGCCTTTTTAAACTCTCCTGCTTGAAATGCTGTAATCATTTCTTGCATTTCATTTCCGATAACATGAGATGCTACCGAAACGATACCTTTAGCCCCAACTGCCATAGCCGGTAACGTTAAACCGTCATCACCGCTGTATACCGCAAAGTCGTCCGCTGTTTTTTCAATGATTTCTGTCATTGTCAACACATCGCCGCCGGCATCTTTAATAGCAACAATGTTTTCTATTTCTGATAAACGAACAACTGTATCAACGGAGATTTGTACAATAGATCGTCCTGGAACGTTATATAGCATAACCGGAAGCGGCGTACTTTCAGCAATTGCTTTAAAATGCTGATACATTCCTTCTTGACTCGGCTTATTATAATACGGTGCTACTAGCATTACTGCATCCACACCAACTTCTGTTGCCTTTTTAGTTAAGTCAATAGAAGCATGCGTATTATTGCTACCTGTTCCAGCGATTACGGGCACTCTTTTATCGACAACAGATACGACATGGCGATATAACGCTACCTTCTCTTCTGAAGTTAATGTAGGAGATTCTCCTGTCGTTCCTCCTACCACGATTGCTGTTGTACCGTTATCAATTAAATAATTTACCAATTTCGTTGTCTTTGCAAAATCGATATTCCCGTTTATATCAAACGGTGTTACCATCGCGGTTGCAATTGTCCCAAAATCTATCATGGTCTCACTCCTTATTGTTCCAGTTGCTTTTCTTTTGAAAGCTCAAACGCACTATGTAATGCATTTACAGCCTCCACTAAATCAGTTTCTTTTACAAGAACCCAAATTGTTGTATGACTATCTGCCGATTGCAGGATTTGAATACCTTTTTCTGCTAAAGCTGTAACGATTTTCGCAGTAACCCCTGGGTATCCTGCCATTCCAGCTCCAACGATAGATACTTTCGCACAATGCTCTGTCACAATTGGCTCATATCCAAGGTTCTTTAATAATTTAACTGCATGACTTGATACATTATCACTCACCGTATATGCTACACCAGTAGGTGAAATATTAATTAAATCGACACTTATTCCTTCGTTCGCCATCTCTTTAAACACATGTTGTTGCAAATCATATGCCGTTTCTTTTGCAAGCACTTTAATTTGCGTTACGTTTGATACGTGGGCGATACCTGTAACAGGACGTTCTTCTACATCACGACCTCTTGTAGCACCGTCATATGCTGAAATAAGCGTACCTTCACTATCAGAATACGTAGAACGTACACGAAGTGGCACTTTTGCATGCATCGCAATTTCAACTGCACGTGGATGAACGACTTTCGCACCTTGATAAGCCATGTTACAAATTTCGTTATACGTTACAGTTTGAAGATGACGTGCATCTTTTACAATACGAGGATCCGCAGTCATAACACCTTCTACATCAGTGAATATATCGATGTATTCAGCATGAAGTGCAACACCTAATGCTGAAGCTGAAGTATCACTACCTCCGCGTCCAAGTGTTGTCGTATCACCTTTTTTCGTTTGCCCTTGGAATCCTGTAACGACGATTACATCTACATTTTCTAACTCTTCATGTATACGATCGCAATTCATTTCAATAATCTTTGCATTCGTAAAGTCATCATTCGTTACAAAACCAGCTTGTGCACCATTTAATGCTGCTGCTTTTATACCGTTCTCATTCAACATATTAGAGAAAACAATTGCAGAGATTAACTCTCCGCACGATAATAATAAATCTTGCTCACGTTTAGAAATAGTAGATTCCTCTTGATTTACAAGACTTAATAACGTATCCGTTGCATATGGTTCACCTTTACGACCCATAGCAGATACGACAGTAACTACTTTATAACCAGCAGCTAATGATTTCTTTATATGATGAAGCGCATGCTTACGTCCATTGTCATCACGTACTGATGTGCCACCAAATTTTTGAACAATTATTTTCATATTTTGCACCTTCTCTTAGCCGTTTACACTAATTGTAATTTTACTAAGCGCTCTGCAATTTGAACAGAATTCCATGCAGCGCCTTTTAATAAGTTATCAGATACGACCCAAAGATGGAATCCTTTATCGTTATTTAAATCTTTACGGATTCTTCCAACGAATACTTCGTTTTTACCTACTGCAGTAGCTGGCATTGGATATAACTGCTCTTCTGGATTATCTTGCAGAACAATACCTTCCGCATTTGCAAGTAAGCTCTTTAATTCTGCTACTGTTACGCCTTCTTTTTCTACTTCGATGTAAACAGACTCAGAGTGTCCTGATACAACTGGTAAACGTACACATGTTGCCGCTACTTCTAATTCAGGCATATGCATAATTTTTTTTGTTTCGTTAATCATTTTCATTTCTTCAAATGTAAATCCATTATCTTGGAACTTATCAATCTGTGGAATCGCATTAAAAGCAATTGGGAAATGCTTCTTATCACCTGATACAGGAAGAACATTTGCCTTAACTTCTTCGCCATTTAAGATTGCTTGTGATTGTTCATGAAGTTCTTCAATAGCTGCCGCACCAGCACCTGATACAGCTTGATATGTGGAAACGATTACTCGTTTTAAACCATATTGCTGACGAACTGGCTCAAGAGCTACTACCATTTGAATTGTAGAACAGTTTGGATTTGCAATAATACCATTATGTTCTTTTAAGTCGTTTTCATTTACTTCAGGTACAACAAGTGGCACGTTTTCTGTCATACGGAATGCACTTGTATTATCAACAACAATCGCACCGCGTTTTGCTGCTTCTGGCGCTAATTGTTTCGATACAGATCCACCAGCACTAAATAGTGCGATATCTACTCCTTCAAAGCTTTCAGGAGTTGCCTCTTGAACTGTAAATTCTTCGCCTTTAAATACAAGTTTCTTACCTGCAGATCGTTTAGA
Organism: Bacillus cereus group sp. BceL220; assembly: GCF_051776965.1. Lineage (NCBI taxonomy): Bacteria > Bacillati > Bacillota > Bacilli > Caryophanales > Bacillaceae > Bacillus > Bacillus cereus group sp. BceL220. Next base: position 99,509 of record NZ_JBPWBC010000001.1, read on the forward strand.
TGAAAGTAACGTTAATTTCCCGATTGGAAATTCTCGTTTCTCTAAAGTATTTAACATTTGTTCACCAACTGCGCCGGTTGCTCCAACTACAGCGACATGAAAAGTTTTTTGCTTTTCCATCACTATGCCCCTTTCTAGATACCAATCCTTCTATAACTTAGAATCAGAAGGAGTATACAATACCCCTTCTGATCTTAATAACGTTAATTTTATCATATTCTACAGTAAGAATGATGGTTTCATCAAAAATTGTCCGTTTTTTTTCGTTTTTTAATTCATATATCTGAATTTTTCTACGACCACCGGTTGCAATTGCTTTCCTTGCAGCGCTTCTAATACTGTATCTTCCAGTAACTCCATACGAGCTACCATTGAGTTCGGTTTTTTCTCTGGCGCATCTTGACCGAATGGGACGAAATAGATATTTTTTGTGGCCATTAGGCGCATGAGGTTGACGCCAACAGGGTGATAACAATATAAATATTTCTTTTTTCTTCTATTATATGTCCATTTCGCAGACTGTAAATTTATTTTCATTTCCATACATGTCTATCATACTCTTCATTAATACAATAACTCATCCAAAGGGATTGTATGGACAAGTTTTTTGAATGTGGATTTATGCGAGTTTAAGAAAGTATACATTAGATTTTTTACAATACTTATGTAACTCAACCATTTATTCCTGTTATAATTATATTTTGATTTACATATATAAGGAGGTTTTTATTTGTTTACTGCATTAATGTTTTTGTTTTTATTAGTGTCAATACTATCGGTAATTGCACTAATTATAGGTCTGATCAAACCAGGAAAGGTCGTTCGTTTTGGCAACACAAAAACAAGAGGTCGAGTTATATTAATTTTCTTGCCGATATTATTCATTTCGTTTATTTTAGCAAGCGTGTTTGCTAGCAAGTCGATAACTCCAGAAGAACGAGTTGCAATTGATAAAAAAAGAGCTGAAGAAAAAGTATTAAAAGAAAACCAAGAAAAAGAAAAAATTGAAAAGGAAAAGAAAGCTAAAGAACAAGAGAAAAAAGCACAGGAAAAAGAAGAACAAGAAAAAGCTAAACTAGAGAAAAAGGCTACTGAAGAAAAACACAAACAGGAAGAAGCACAACAGAAAGCTGAAAAAGAAGCTAAAGAAAAAGCCGAAGCCGAAGCTGAAGAAAAAGAGAAACAACAAAAAGAAAAGAAAGAAGATACACCAGATAAGGAAAAACAATTACCAGCCACACAATCAAATAAAATTTCTGTTAAAGCTGGTCTGGGTGATACAGAAGAAAACTTTGTAAAAGAATACGGTTCAAATAAAGGGTCCACTTCAATCGCTAGATTTGCAAACGATTATATTATAGCAATGTTTTTAGAAGGTAGAGCAAATAATATCACCCTTCAATTTTCCCAATCAGGAAAACAAAGCCGTTCATTATCCGATGTCATGACAGAAGTGAAAAATATACTTCCAGTCGATGCTATAGAGAAAGAGCGTTATACAGATGCTCAAGATCCAGAAAGAGAAATCATTACATTCACTAGTGAAATATTGAAAAATAGCGTTCCTGAAACAGCATTCTTAGGTGATGAGTCTGGGACATGTATGGCTATAATTCGAAAAGGATTAAATGAAGAATATATTTCTGCGGTTATCGCTTTAGGTAATAGTAATCCATAAAATGGAGACTATGCGTGAAGGTGTTGAATTGACATTATCAAAAGTAGACACCTTACATGAGTTGGCTTAAGTAATGAAGAAAGCCCTAACTAGAGAAACAAATAATATCACAAGGAGAATACACTAAAATGAAAGCAACGAAACTAGTATATCTCGCACTTGCACTCATGCTTGTGGGTGGAGGTTGTGAGGTATCTAAAGACCATTTAAAAGATAGTACATCTCTAGATGCATCAGACAAACAAGAAACTGCTAAAGAAAGCCCAGCAGCAAAAGCTTATAAGACTGAAGTTATGGATTTAACTAAAGAGTTAGAAACCTCTATGGGTGAAATGTCTAAGATAATTAATGAAGATAGTACGCTAAGTACATCAAAACAGCGTTTCAGAGACGCATTAGCTAATGTATCAAATGTAACAAACAAATTCAATGCTCTATCACCTGGTGATGGGCAAAAAGATATTCATGAACTTATTTTACGTTCGTTGAAAATTATGCGTGACGGGATAGAAGACGTATACGTTTACCTAGATAATATGAATAAATCTGAGGTTAATGATGGTTTTAGCTTAATAAATAAAGGGTCAGACATGTATATGAAAGCTATAAAGAAGTTGTACTAGAGTAGACTTATATAACACCAAATTTGAAAATGATGATTCAAAAGGTAAAATATTAAATTTCATTGAAGTTAAATACGAAGTTAAAGAAAAGAAATAGTACATACTTAATATATAATTTCTTTCAGGGGGCATCTTCATGAAAGTTGTACGCTCTATATTTAAAGGCTTTCGTTTAATGGGTTTAATTGTAAAGCCAGTACTTAAAGCATTATCTAAAAGTAAATTTTAAATCTCATAAATATTAAAATCCCCTTCTGCATATAGGTGCAAAAGGGGATTTTTTCAAATTATTCTATTCGTTCTACAGACAGTACTCATAGATAAATAAGAAACGGTGTATATTTACCCTAACATTTATAAAGATGAAAATCAATATATAATCATCTGCATATAGAACCAGATAATAATTTTTGTTAATAAAACTATTCTTTTGTAAGAAAATATTTAACATATATAGGCATCATTTACAATTATGTAGATTCTATTTCACGCGAATATTATTATATTAATCTAAAGTTTCTGTATTTACATTTTTTTCTTTTTGTCTCATAATTTTAATTGGAGGAGGGAGGAAAAAAATGGTTCAAATCAAAGTAACACCTGAAATGCTAGAAGAAGTTGCTAATCGTGCAAGTAATACCCGAATCGTATTAGAATCTATACATAATAATTTATGTAATGAAATAGATCAATTGTGTTTTCAATGGATTGGTGCCTCTAATCAACAGTTCATTCAAATGTTCAATGATGCGAGACCAAGAGCTTTTACATCTATCAATTCAATTATACAAGTGGAAGAAGATTTAAAACGAATTGCTGAAAAATTCCGTAATGCGGATGATCAAGATGTTACGTTGGAAGAAGGCGCAATGTGTGGTAAACCTTCTTCTGAAGAAAAAGGATTTGATAGCGGCAAACTAGCTCGAGATATTGCTGGTGAATTAACTGGTGAGTATGATATTAAAAGAGTTTGGGATGGAGTTGACCCTTCTACTGGAGAAAAACTGTCAACCTGGGATAGAATTTTTGCAGGCGGAATGGCCGTAGCTGGTATTACACCATTTGGAAAACTCGCTAAAGTTGGAAAAGGTGTAAAAATGACTGCAGATGCAGCTCAAGCTACTAAAGCCGCTAAAACTGCTAGAGCTACTGAAAATTATAAAGCTCATCTTGAGAGACAGGACAAATTATTAACCAGTAATGGCGCATATCGTAAAGCTAGACGTAACGCTGGAATCCCAAACTCTACTCCACGCCAAAAACCTACTCAAATCTTTGATGGAACTAGTGAACATAGGTGGGTAGAAGAATATTCTAATATTAAGAATGAAAAAGTATATATAATTGAGCATAGAGAAGATAAAATGGGAAGGGGTTCCCATTTCCATACTGCAGATGATGAAAAAGGAAGCCCGCTGGAAAAAGGAAGATATAACCAACACCCTGGACATTATCCGGAAGATTTTGAAGGATACAAGAAAAAAGGAAAAAAATAAGAAACTAAAGGTGTGAAAGATTTTGAGTAATATGAATAAAAGCCGAATCGAAATTCTAAAAATGAAAGCAAAAAGAAACGCTAGTAGAAAAGAACTAATAGACGAACTTTCTAATATTGTTACGATTTCTATGGACTCATTTATGGATGCAGAATCTAATGATTTATTTTGTAAAGAATTATTTAATACGCTAGAACAAAATTCAAACATAAAAAATTTTGGTAGCACTGATTATGAAGAAAACGGAAGACTATCAATAGCGCTGTTAAAAGAAACAGCTAAAAATATTAAATTTCCAGTTAATCAAGGGAGACTCTTTTTCTCTAAAGGTGGTAAAATTGAAGCAGTTAAGCTAAACATTGCTGAAGTATTTGATAATCTAGAAGAGTTATCAACCATATCAAGATTTCTAACTGGGTATGCGGATTTTGTATTAGTTGGTGATGATTTAGAATTCGGCGTATGTATCGAAAGAACGGAATATCATTATGAATTCAGTATGTGGGGAATAACGAAAATCTAAATTATGAAAATAATCCACCTTCAGATGATGTAAATCCAATCCTATTGGATGAAAACAATTGGCTTGTATCTAAAAATAATCAATTAGAAGGAATTAGGGTACCTGCTGCTACTTTGATTCAAATGATATAGAATGGCGTTGAAGATAGATAAAAAGGTTCTCTTAACTGAGAGCCTTTTTTCCCTTGTTGGTAACATATGTATTAACTCCTAACGCTATAATCGCTCCAATAAACCCCCACATTGGTCCAATTTTAGTAATATAATTCAATATTTCTTCGCCCATATAAATACCACTCTCCCAAAAACTAACTAAATAAAACATAATATTCAATATAGTAATTTTACCATATAACCACTTCCTAAGTTATCCATATCTTATATTTTGTGTAACTAAGCCAAACGCTACAGCCCTTGATATTTATAACTTTATAGGACTTTTTCTTTTGAGTTACACAATAGAAAATTTATGAATAACTTCACATCCTAAATATAATTTTGTTCCACAAAAAACTGAAGAGATAGATTATTTTTAGTAATATGCTACTTTATTTCAAGAAATTGCTTATCTAATTTCATTCATAAAATAAATAGATAATTAAAAATCAAAAATTTTAAAATCCTTTAAATTATATATTGAGATTTAACAAATTAAAATGTATAACAAACTGTATTTTAAAAAATAACTATGGAATGCTTTTTTATGTTTAATAATATTCCAAATGCTTAACTCAATAAACATCAAATAAAAAAGGATAAAGCAATAATTAGATTTTAAATCTAGTCATTGCTTTATCCATTGCATCCTGGTTTACTCCTATATATCGTAATGTTACCCGCTCGCTTGAATGATTGAATATCTCCATTAGCAAGGCTATATTCTTTGTCTGCATATACATATGATATCCAAATGTCTTACGTAGTGTATGCGTTCCAATCTCGTCTAATCCAAATTCTGCTGCTATGGTACTAAGTATTTTATATGCCATACTTCTTCCTATCGGTCGATTCTTCCCTTGTCTACTCTTAATTAGATATTCATTCTCTTCCATATCTTCACTGTACCATTTCAACTCTCTTCTCAAAGCTGCAGTAATTTGGATACGTTTCTGTTTACCTGTTTTCATTTCACGCATGGAAATATGACTTCCCTTTAAATCTCCAACCCTCAATTTTAGAATGTCACTTATACGTAGGCCTGTATTAATTCCCATAACAAACAAGATGTAATTTCGTTCATTCTTTTCTTTCAGGTATTCCTTAATTTCTTGTATCTGCTCTGGATTGCGAATAGGTTGAACAAAATTCATTATTCATTACCTCCAGTTTCTTCTGCCTCATATACTTCTAATCTAAGAGCAAAAGCTAAATTATAAAACGCTCTAGACTTCCAACGGCGATACGTACGTTCAGCCATTCCAATTTCGTTATAAATCATATAATCACATATGTCTTCTTCTTCTAAATAACGCTTATTAATGATATCCCTCTGAATCTTTCCCGCACGCTCATTACCTAAACGATTTAAAAACTGATCAATGCAGAATGACATATTTTTAAGATATTGTTCACGTTCACTACGCTTTATATTTTCTAACGCTACATCTTCTAATGGATTTCCCACTGTATTTGTAGGGCCATGATATCTCACTTCATATGAAGGAGTGACTTTCATTTCTTCTCGAACCATTCCGAACTGTTTGTAAATACGCACTTCTTCAAGAAGACCCTCTAATTTCTCCTGTGTTGCTGTGCGATCAATTTTAGATAAGAAAGTTAATTGATTCATATATATACGCTCCTTGTCTATTTGGCTAATAACATACAAAAAGCGGACACCAAACTACAGAGCAATATCCCTAATGCTCTTTGTAGTTCAGTGTCCGCTGGTTCTTCCAGTAGGACTAAATATTTAATTGCTATTATTATATCATTTTCTTATTTATTTTTAACTTTTTAAAGGAGTTTATTTAATAACTTGCAAACCACATTAACATTCCATATTATTACTTTTTATGGGATATTTTTCTGATTTACTTATCGAATGCTTACAAATAAAATTGATTAGTACTAATTGATTAAATTATTAATGCGGGAACAAAATGAAAGAAAAGGAATTTAAGGATTTTATAAAAGTACTAAAATTATTGCTTATAGTGGGCTGCGTTTATGCATTTATTCTTATATTAGAATGCATCGTGAGTTCAATTTGGAACCTCCTACTATTTCTTGCAATCATTCTCGTAATATTATGGTGCTATTATAGAAAGAAAAAAGAAAAAAGATATACGAAAGGAATCCTTATACTAATAATACTAATTTTATTGGCAATTTGGTCTATTGGCCCCTGTGTTTACCAGCGACACATTGCTCAAATGGAAAAAACAGAGTTAGAAGAAAAACAAAGAGAAATTGAAGGTAACCAGTACATAAAAAAAATGGAAGAAGATGCGAAGAAAGCTCAAGATGAAGCGAAGGAAGAATCTGCAAAAAGAAAAGCGGAAGAAGACAAATCTAAGAACAGCAAAAAAGAGAAACACTCATCTACTCCAAATTACAATTTTAAAGAAGATAGGGATTGTCCCGATTTTAGGAATGCTTCTGAAGCAACTGAATTTATGAAGAAATCAAAGGCAGCTGGATTTGGAGACCATCGTTTGGATAGAAATGGAGACGGCATTGCTTGTAATTAAGGGATAGTAAGAATTGTTTTTAGGAATGCGGATTTGAATTGTTTCAATATTTTTTCTGAAAAAGTACTTTATTTTACTAAAAGGTGGTTGTGGAAACAACCGCCTTTTTATTTATGACAAAATGAAATTTCTATAAAAATTTCATTTTAAAGCAAAACTATAGAGCCTATCGGCTCTGAGCATCTTCATATACTTATTTATAGCTCCTGTCTACTGCTTTAATAAGTTCCCAATCATCTCTCAACCTCTGTTTCTTTGTTTCAATTTCATTCACAGAGTGATTTAGTTCTTTTCGTAAATACTCCAAATCCTCAATCGCTTTCTTTCCAGCTCCATTTTGCGACCAACCTGCTTGTATAAGATTATAAATATCATTTACTCTCTCTTGATTTTTGTTTATATCTATAATCAAATTTGTTAAACGCCCTAATGCTGCTTCTATATGTTCCTCATTAAAATACATTTGTCTCATTTTTTTAACCACTCAAATCCTTGAAAATTTTCATCTGCTTCCTTATATTCATCGGCTTTTCTCTTTATAAAAGCTGATACTTCCCCGGCTTTTGTCGCATATACTCTACTGGTTTGATCTAAGCAATGATACAACTCTTCAATCCTTCTCTCCAGACGTTGACTCTTAGTTGAACTAAGATGCTGCATTACTTCTGAAACTACTCGTGGTATCTGATTTTGAAATTCTTCCGCACTTTGTTGCATTTTTTTTGCCGATTCTTCTAAGTATTCCATGACTATCTTGATTTCACCATGCTGTATTGAATATCTGGGAGACTTATATAACTTGTGACCCGTGTTTACGTCAACTAACATGGAATTATTAATATTACCGAAACTATCAAAGTGATAATTTCCTAGACCATGATAATCCTTTGCTCCTATTGAATCTAAAAACCTATCAATTTGATGCATCCCATAGTCATTATTTGCTGTTTTAAAATCAGAATTGACCATATAGGTATCACCAATATGTGTTTTATCTTCTCTTAGAGCACCACCGGAAATCGAATCTTTCGGATTTATATAATTAGTTATTTGTCCTTTATATTCTCCTGCATCTACTTTTTTCTTTATGTCCTTTGGAAGCATATCATAAATACCAGGGGCACTGTAAGTAACAGCAGGTACACCACATATTGCACTAGCAAATTGGGCATTGGCACCACCTAAAGAATGTCCTGTAGTTGAAATTTTCGCACCCTGATATTCATTTTTTACTATTTCTAAAAGTGATACTGATTGTGTAAACTGGTTAGCTGCTATTACTTGACTTTTATCATACGGATTTATTTTCTCACCGTCTTGTATCGGATTCTTACCCATTAATATATATTTTGCATCAGTTAAAAAATCAGGCACCGATCTATCTAATGATTCTTTCCCTTCCGTTCCTCTATAAGCAACAACAATTTCTTTAGTTGTTTCATTTTGAAAAACAACTGCATCGAAACCTGTTTCAGGGTCATGCAATTTTGCGCCTTTTGGGTGTATTGGCTTCCAACCGGCAATGTCTATTTTATCTTCTTTTTGATATGCAGCCTCAGATAATTTATTATAAGTTGAATCTGATATAGTAGTAGTCAACCTTTCTCCCTCTTTCCTTAATCCCATTCATTTGGTAATATTAGTATAATTATAGTGGGAGGTGAATTGCAATCAAAAAATCACTAAAAATTACAATAATTATCAGCGTAATTCTTATCGGTATGGCTTCTTGCGCAGTTATAAAATTCATACATACAGCGAATCCTTTAATGTCAATGACTCCCCAAGAAAAGCAAGAAATTAAAAATAAAGCAAACAAAGCTACGATAGAATATTTTAAGAAAGAAAAAAATATTGATGTTACTATTACAGATACTGAATTTTCAAGTGAATTGGGCGGATTAAAACTTTTTGTTAACGGATATATTTCTAATGATAAAACTAAAACTTTTTCTGTTGTAGTATCTTCCACCAATGATTACGAAGTAAGAGAACTTTCCTCACCATAAAAAAGAGAGCTAGATTTGATACACTCCCCTTATAGCAGACAGTAAAAAGAACTCACCTTGATTTCTTTACTATGGAGGGGAGTTTTCTATGAAAAAAAGAAACCTATGTGATTTCAGTTAGCCACCTAAACATGGATGTCCAAGCTTCAAAACCGAATGAAAAATAGAGGTGGTAAGAAATGAAAAAAATCCTTTTAATAACATTATTGGTTGTTTTAGGTTTAGGTTCGTGCACTATATATCAAATTTATAAGGCTACCCACCCTTATAGTGAAAAAGAACAAAATGAAATGAAAGAAAAAGCATCACAAGCCGCTATTGAGTATTTTAAAAAGGAGAAAAATTGGGATATTACAGTGACAAAAGCAGAATTTTCTACAGATATCTCTCGTAGTAGGCTTGAGGTATCTGGCTATATATCTGGTGACAAAAAGAAGAAGGTTTCTGCAAGTATAGATTACAGTAATGATTATACAGTTGGTAGTATAAGTTATTAACATTACAAATTGACTTTTTTCTCTAATAGCATTTTCACCCTCTATAATATCAAATACATAGACAAAACCCAGATAAAGATTATAGTTAAACTTTGTCTGGGTTTTGCTTTTCCATACTCTCCCACTAATTCAATTACTTTACAATCAAAATAAACAATTATGCCCTCTACCTCATATCAATTCGCATAGACCTTTTCACAGTCATATCATCCTCGCAAATTAAAACATACTTTTTTGAAAATAAAAAACTTATAAAATCAGCACTCCAAGCCCCCCCCCCTTTAAATCTCGATTTTTTCTTAAATCTTCTTTTCTAAAATAGTATTAAAGTAATCTCGTCTTCCGCTCTTCCATCCGAATTACTTTTCCACTTTGATATACAAATGATTGTTCACCAAATCCACTTTGAGGTGGTTCTATTAGCTGAACCTGACCATTTTTAACAATATATATTCCGTTTGTTTTCAAATCTATTTCAGCTGTCATTTCAACAAGATTTTCTTTTCTAATTCCCACCAAGATCACTCCCATATGTTATAATTACTTTGTCGAAGTAAGTTGAGAGTGATCTCAGCTTTTTTTATTTGTCTATAGATATTGCACAACATTTTCTGGAACAAATGCTTGGTCAAGTGACAAATGGAGACGTATTGGAATCGGCTTTTTTTCATCCCTTGCTTGCTTACACACATTTTTTCTGCCTCTTCCCATACAAATCGTTTATCCTCCGCTCGTTTATAACGCCAAATCCCAATCGTATAATCCTCAAATAACTCATACCGCTCATCAGGCGCTGTAGTTGGTTTTAATTCATCAATTGCTTTGGCTTGGCGTGGTATTTGCACAAACACATCTGTATACCTTAATTTTGAATTCAAACGGTGGATATGAGCTTTCTTAGGATCAAATGATACAACTGGCTCCACGTCAAAAATTGTTAATTGCTTTGGCATTGTTTTTTCCCCTCCAATACCTGCAAACTTGCTATTAGAATCCCTTCAAGCTGCGTTAACGTTAGTTGATCTAATGTTTGCCCGTTAATTTCAGTTAATCCTAATCCCAATAATTTACGAATGATTATTAGTTTTCTACGTTCTACTTCCTGACGTAACAACATGATTAAGCCTCCTGTTGATGATTGAACTTTCTCTCTAAATTTACAAACTTACTAAATTCTTTAATGAATGCTAGTTCAACAACACCAACTGGACCGTTCCTTTGCTTCGCTAAAATAATTTCCGTTATGTTTTTATTTTCTGTCTCGCGGTCATAGTAATCTTCACGGTATAAGAACGCTATTAAATCCGCATCTTGCTCAATTTGACCATTCTCACGTAAATCTGATAGCAATGGTCTCTTATCTTGCCTACTTTCTACAGCACGACTTAACTGTGATAATGCAACTACACATACATTTAGCTCTCTTGCCATCAGTTTTAACTTACGACTAATCTCACCGATTTCTTGCATACGGTTCCCTCTATGCTTTGGATCCCCTACAATAAGCTGCAAGTAATCAATTGCAATTAAAACCTTTTTATCAGGGTACTTACGCTTTAATTCCCTAGCCTTTGCATAAATCTCTTGCATCGTTACATTTGCTTTATCGTAAATTTCTAATGGCAAATCATTAATTAATCCCATCGCTTGACTAATCTTTTCCCAATCCTTTAAATTACATAGCTTCTTAGGATTCTTTAATTTCGTAGCATCAATATTTCCAGTACTTGAAATCATCCTCTTAAGTAGCTGTTCCTCCCCCATCTCGAGCGAAAAGATTCCTGTTGCTGTATGAGCACTTGCTGCATGAAAAGCGACGTTTAATACAAATGCTGTTTTCCCCATTGAAGGACGGGCACCGACAATGATTAAATCGCCTTCTTGTAACCCTGCTGTCATTCTATTCAAGTCGTCATAACCAGTTGGAATACCAGTTAAATCTCCTACATCAAATTGCATGTTCTTATACAAATCAACAAGCGTATCTTTCAAGTTAAATTCATCTGAGTAACCCGTTTCTTCAATGGCGCTTAATTCATCAATTGATGTACTAATAGCACTCATGTCCCTATCTTGCTGAAGGCGGTTATATAAATTACCAGCAACCTCTTGAGCATGTCTCATCTTCCAAGCTTCAATCACTAAACCTTCGTGATATGAGAAATTCTTAGTTGTTGTTACAACTTCCGTCAGGTTTACAAAGAATTCGATTCCGCCAATTTGATGCGTAAAGCTTTCATCGAATTTTCCAATGAGAGCAACAAGATCTATCGGAACCTCATCATTCTCTAATTCTCTCATTGCCTTGAAAATCACTTGATGCGTTGGTAAAGAAAACTGTTTTACCTTTAGCTGACAATCTTTAATTAAATCGCCTTCTTGGATTATGCTACCTAAAACACTTTGTTCAGCTTCAACATTGCGAATCATATCATTACTCATTTGGCCAACCACGCATTCTGTTGATTAAGTACTGCAAGTTCTTCTTCTGTTGGAATGTTCTGCTCCCATGCTTGTTGCTGCTGTATTACGTTTTTAGTAGTTTCTGATAAGCCTTTTTGTTGATAAGGTGCTTTTGTCTGTTGCTGCGCTTTTGTTAATCTCTGAGCACGAAATGCTTTATCAGCTGCCTCAACATCAGTTACTTTTTTAAAGCCTTTAAGATGCCAATCTCTTAAAATCGTATTTACGTAAGACATGTTTCTCGTATTCTTCTCTAAAGCAATCTCCATAGCCTTAATAACTAGTTCTGCATTTAAATCATCTATCCAAGCATAAATACCATCTGCAATAAAAGGTGTAATGAATCCGAAGTTTTGCTCATAAAAAGAAATTGGATTAACCTCAACAACTTCTTCCGCGCCTGCGCGTTCTTCTTGTTGTTGTTCTTTTTCTTTTTCTTTTTCTTTTTCTTCTTCTTCTTCCTTGCTAGGGTCTTGGAAGCCCCTTATAAGCCCCTCCAAACGGACTGATAAATACTCCTTAATACGAGGGATTTTAAAATCTTGTTCTCGTTCTAATTGCAAGCAAGTTTCATAGAAATCAACTAAAAAATCCTGGTCCTTTACAGATTGAATTTCTTTTAAAACACACTTTTCAATGTTTACATTTTTAATTGGATTGAATTTCAACCAGTTGATTAAGAACAATTCTTTTGTTTTTTGGTTGTAATTAATTTTTCCGTATTCAGCAAAACGTTCTAATAGCTTCATAACAGTTTCACGGTTATATCCTGTATCAGTTTCAATAATACGAAGTGGAAGCTCATAGATTCCTGATTGAGACGTCTTACTGTTTGTCATCAAATATAAGTAGAAATACTTCTCCTCCGGTGTAAGATCTAACACAAATGAATCCTGCCAAAATGAAACGTGTACTGGTCTATAAACTGCCATATTATTCATCCTCCCGTTTACATATCGCGAATCCGTCCTCTACACGTAATAAGCGATAATTCTTATATCCTATTTTGAGATATTGTCTTATTAAGTAAATTAGGTGTCGCTCTGATGTTGCTTGTTGAAACACTTTAGGGTTCAGCAACACTCTATGTAACGATTTGTCTAAAAGCATGTAGCACACTCCGTTGTTATACGAATACTAATTTGATATAATTAATCCTAAGATCTTTTGCAAGACCGTTTGTCTATCACTCTGCCAAGTGATAGATCTTTTTATTTTCTACGTTTTACTAACGAAGCGTTAACTCCTCTTGCTCTTAAATCTTTAATTACTACACGATAATTCATCGTTGCCTCATGTTCCTCTTTTGTATCACGAAGCATTTTAAATTCCCTTATACATCGCTCCAGCTCTTCTTCCCAGTGATTTGATTCTTCGGTTGATTCTGCATTAAACATGTTATGAATACATTCACTCATACAGTTACGAAGTTTATTCGCAAATGAGACATCCCCAGGAAGAACTAGATCATGAAGACGATTGTTTTTATCATTCATAAATTACATCTCCTTTCTGGTCATAATGACAAGCAAAGTACTTTTCTATTTTTTATAAAAATATTAAAAATCTATTATTTCGGTATAAATTAAACTTAATGGAAGAAACTATAAGTTCATTAAGTTGTCCAAAAAATTAATATAATGATATAATTATTTTGTAAAATATATTGTCAGCTACTGTTGTCTAGGCGGTAGCTTTTTCTTTTGCCCATTTATGTTTCAAAATAAATGACGCTTCAATAATCTTGATTCGAATCCCCAACAATTTCTTCTCTTGTTTTAGCTCAACTGTTTTTGAATCCTCATTAAGTAATTCTGCTATTTTAATTTCACCAGTTAGTTTTGCATCATAGCGAATTAATTCCTTATATTCTCTTAAACTAGGTTTCTTATAATCTACTGTCATTTCCCTTCCTCCTTTACAGCACCTTTGTTAAATTAATTAAGCTATCCACCGATTGAATAATAACGTTCTCCGCCATAGCCTTTTGCAACCAACTTCTTTGTATTTGTTCCATAATGCCAAAATGAACTTGTTCAAGAGCTTGAACTACACATTGAGTAGCTTGGATTGTATCGAAGATTTCTTTTGCATGAACTGCGTATTCATGTTTCTTTTTTTCATCATGCTTCCATGATCTTGTTGTAACTTGTAAGTTCATGATTTCCTTTGCTGCCGCAATTCCCTCTTCAGCTTGTTTAATGTAGTTCATAAATTGTAGATTTACATCTTGAGTTAAACGTGGATCTGTAGGTGGTAACCCAACACCATAAATATGTTTAATCGCTTGTTGATTTAACTTTGCTCCTGTTGCATGGCACCAATCCATCGCAAGTTCAAATTCTGGTTTAGAAAGTCCAGATTCAATACGGGTTAGTCTTTCATGTGTAATACCAAGGTACTTAGATAAACCTTTCTTCGTTTTCAGCTGAACATTGTCACAACATTCTCTGGCATTCTGTAATAATTCTCCTATCGCTGAATTGCAGTATATGCTTGTTCCCATATCTGTTCGCCTCCATATTTAGTTTTCAAATGGTTACAATGAACTTAGTACATATGTAACTTGTCTACTTTTCATATAAAAAGAGAGGAACTATTCCTCAACATTTTCTTTTACTTGTATTTCTTTGATGATGGCCCAACCAGCCTTGTAATATGCTTGACGGATTTTATCAATATCCTTTTGTGATTTTGGCTCAGGAGCCACAACATGGACTTTCGTTTTTCCAAATTCATAAGTCGCCGCATATTCTTCTTGTTGGCTCATGGTGTCACCTCTTGAAGTGCTTTTTATATGTTTATGCGACGGTTCTGTTGGTACTGCCATGTTAGTTGATGGCATTTTCTCACCTGCTTTCCATCTATTAAGTATAAGATTCTTGTACTCTTGTACATCAAATTAAATCCTTTACATCACTACCAAGAATAGTGGCTAATCTAATAGCCTTTTCAAGATTTGGATTACTATAACCATTTTCCCAATTACTTATTGTAGATTTTGTAACTTGCATTTTTTTTGCAAGATCTTGTTGCGTTAACTTACTTTTTTTCTAGCTCTAATTAATTTGATATTTTTGTTCACTGTCTCGCTCCTTGTATAAGTATTTTGTACTTTTATTATAGGTATAAGATTCTTGTACAAAGTTTTACAATCCATCTTTATAAGGTACAATATCTTTGTACTTTTTATTAACGGGAGGTGCTAAAAATGTTGAGACAAAGATTAAAAGAGATGCGTAAAACGCGTAAGCTCACTCAGCAAGGATTAGCCGATAAAGTAAATACCACTAAAGGCACCATTAGTAACTATGAGAATGGTCATAGCACTCCCTCAAACGAAATGCTAAAAGATTTAGCGAATGTTTTAGGAGTAACAACAGATTATCTATTAGGAAGAGAAGATGAATCAAGAGTGTCTAATACACTTCCTGATTTAAACAAAAAAGATACTCGTGATATCGCTCGTGACTTAGAAAAGACTTTAAAAGACTTAGAAAATAGCGAAGATGCTTTAATGTTTGATGGAGAACCAATAGACGAACATACAAAAGAAATGATTCGCATTTCTCTAGAAAACTCTATGCGCATGGCAAAACAATTAGCAAAACAAAAATTCACTCCAAACAAGTATAAAAAAGATTGAACGGAGCGAGAAATGAAAATTAAAGACTACGTAATGAAAATCGTAAAAAAACACGGCACAACAAACCCCTTTGAAATTGCTAAACGAAAAGATATTATAGTGTTGTTTGAAGACCTTGGGAATACTCTTGGTTTTTACAACACTTATAAACGCTTTAAATTCATTCATATTAATAATAGGATTGATGAAACCACACAACGCTTTGTCTGTGCTCACGAACTAGGACATGCTCTATTACACCCAAAAGCTAATACTCCATTTTTACGAAATAAAACCTTTTTTTCTGTAGATCGATTAGAGATCGAAGCAAATACATTTGCAGTCGAACTCTTATTACCTGATGAAATGATTTCTGAATATCAAGATACAAATCTATCAATTCAAGAAATAGCTGAGATCTATGGAATTCCAGAAAGTTTTGCTCGTTTAAAAAGTTATTAATATGAATTTAAAATACAACTTTATAAGTTAGGAGCTACATAAATGAAAATATTTTTCTCATTTCTATTTGCAATAGCAATGCTGGCCACGTTTATTTTATTAATCACATCTTTGGTATTTCGTTTAAAAAAGAAACCAAACACTAAGAAATATTTTAAGTTTACAGGAATAGCTTTTATTTTATCTATTATTTCATTAATTGTAGTTAACATGAACATGACACCACAGGAAAAACAAGAAATTCTCGCTAAACAAAAAGCTGAAGAAAAGTTAAAAGCCGAAGAAAAGCAAAAGGATAAAGAGCAAAAAGAGGCTGAAGAAAAGCTAAAAGCTGAAGAGAAACAAAAAGCTAAAGAGCAAAAAGAAGCTGAAGAAAAGCTAAAAGCCGAAGAGAAACAAAAAGCTAAAGAACAAACAGAAGCTGAAGAAAAGTTAAAAGCCCAAGAGGAACAAAAAGCTAAAGAGAAAAAAGAAGCTGAAGAAAAGCTAAAAGCCGAAGAGAAACAAAAAGCTAAAGAGCAAAAAGAAGCTGAAGAAAAGCTAAAAGCCGAAGAGAAACAAAAAGCTAAAGAACAAAAAGAGGCTGAGGAACAAAAAAAAGCTGAAGAAAAACAAAAAGAATTTACTTCCTATGCCCAAAACATTAGAGGTGGAAATTTTATTAAGGATATGAAACTTAATAATAAAGATGCTGAAATTACATTCCATGATTCATTTGCATCTTATAAATCAGCAAAACCAGATAGCAACGTTACTGAAGAACAATATAAACAATATTTTTCAACAGGGGATGCTATTGAAAAAATGTTTGTAAGCGAACCTGCGAGATTACTAAGACAATTTCCAGATTTGAATGCTGTAAAAATGACTCTTCCATTTGAAGGAAAAACATACAATATCAACTTAGATAGAAAATCATTAAATTCACACTTAGAATTTAAAATTGAGGATTTAAAAGTTGAAGATAAATCTTGGGTCAAGAAATTTAATGATCCATACGTATATAATAAAGCAAAACGTAAAGCGTTCTTTACGAAATTTGTTACTGTCCAATAATGTATCACGTTTATTACTGATTCTTTACAGCAGTAAACGTTATATTAAATTATTAAAAGGAGTTATGATTTTTATGAGTGATATATCCAATGTACTCAAAGGGTTAGGAGGATTAGCCGCTACCCTTACTTTTCTTGTGGTTATATATCAATTTGTCCTTAAATATAGGACTACAAATGAATTTGATAAACTTTTTATAAGTAAAGCTGAACGAGAAAAACAAAATGATTTTAAATTTATAATGGAGGCCTTATTGATATTTTTTGCTTTTTATCTTTATCCATTGATTACCATTTCGCAATTTATTTCCTTATCTAAATCTACTGTTAATGCTATGACTGGTTGGGTAAGTATCCTTGTAATCCTTTCAACCATAATGTTTATGTTCACTGTTTATTATGCCAGTAGAAAAACAATTCCTACAGAAAAATACACTCTGGTTAAGAGAATAGGCCTAGTAAATATAATACTTAGCCTACTTTGGTACATACCTTCATTACTAATTGTAACAACATATAAATCTTGGTCGGCATTATTCATTATAATTCCACTGGTTTTATTATATAGTCTAATTCTAATGAAATCCCTTTATAAGACTAGAAACACACCTCAGAGTAAGTATATCGTAACTACTATAGATGCAGAGGAATTCAGCAAACTCGAGCTTATCCATGCATATATTATTGATGAAGATCGAACTGTTCTTTATGAAACTTGTGCAACTTCAGAAGAAACATTCTATGTATGCGATTTTTCGTCTGAAGTTTATTTAAAGTATAAAAAAATTGATATACCAACCGATCAAATTATTGAAAAAAATATAAGTCTAAATGTAAATTCAAATCAACAAAGTAATGAAAGTACCAACACCGAAACAAATGCACGCATAGATATCAATGTAAATATAAATTCAAAATAAATTTATTATAGCTCCTTTTCAGGAGCTTTCTTTTTACTTCTTCTATCTACCTACTTTTCGTATATTAGATATTAACAAGGAGGTCTAACTATGAAAACCGCAATCTACCTAAGAAAATCCCGCGCGGATCTCGAAGCCGAAGCACGCGGCGAAGGCGAAACATTAGCAAAACACCGCTCTACCCTGCTGAAAATTGCCAAGGAAATGAACTTAAATATTTTAACTGTTCGTGAGGAAATCGTTTCTGGTGAGAGTTTAGTGAAACGACCTGAGATGTTAGCATTGCTTGAAGAAATTGAAGATAACAAATATGATGTTGTTCTTTGTATGGATATGGACCGTTTAGGTCGTGGTGGTATGAAAGAACAAGGAATCATTTTAGAGACGTTTAAACGCTCGAATACGAAGATTATGACACCTAGGAAGACTTATGACCTTAATGATGAGTGGGATGAAGAATACAGCGAATTTGAAGCGTTTATGGCTCGTAAGGAGTTAAAGATTATTACACGACGTATGCAACGAGGTCGTGTCGCCAGTGTAGAGGCTGGGAATTATCTTGGTACACATGCACCATTCGGATATGATATCCATCGCTTAAATAAGCGAGAACGTACTTTAACGATTAATCCAGAAGAAGCTTCAGTTGTAAGAATGATATTTGATTGGTATGCAAATGAGGATATGGGCGCTAACGCAATCCGAAGCAAGTTAAATGATCTTGGCTACAAAAGTAAGCTAGGTAATGAATGGAATCCCTACAGCATCTTAGATATATTAAAGAACAATGTATACATTGGAAAAGTAACGTGGCAAAAGCGAAAAGAAGTAAAACGTCCTGATGCTGTGAAGCGTAGCTGTGCAAGACAAGATAAATCAGATTGGATTATTGCTGATGGCAAACATGAACCAATCATACCTGAAAGTCTATTTGAACAAGTACAAGAAAAATTAAACTCAAGATATCACATTCCTTACAATACGAACGGAATTAAAAATCCACTAGCTGGTATTATTAAATGCTCTAAATGTGGTTACAGTATGGTCCAACGTTATCCGAAGAACCGAAAAGAAACGATGGATTGTAAACACCGTGGCTGTGAAAACAAATCAAGTTATACTGAATTAATCGAGAAACGTTTACTCGAGGCATTAAAAGAATGGTACATCAATTATAAAGCTGATTTTGAAAAACATAAGCAAGATGACAAATTCAAAGAAACACAAGTCATTCAAATGAATGAAGCTGCATTACGCAAGCTTGAAAAAGAATTAGTGGATGTCCAAAAACAAAAAAATAATTTACATGATTTATTAGAACGTGGCGTTTACACAGTCGATATGTTTTTAGAACGATCGAATGTAGTTTCTGACCGTATAACTGAAATTACTTCCACTATGGAAAACTTAAAGAAAGAAATTAAAACCGAAATTAAGAAGGAAAAAGTGAAGAAAGATACAATACCTCAAGTGGAGCATGTTCTTGATCTGTACTTTAAAACAGATGATCCCAAAAAGAAAAACAGCCTCCTAAAGTCAGTTTTAGAAAAGGCTGTTTATAAAAAGGAAAAGTGGCAAAGACTTGATGATTTCGAACTTGTGCTTTACCCTAAGCTCCCTCAAGATGGCGACATATAAGCGTTTATGCTTTGTCGTCACCTTGTTGGTGTAATTAGATTTACCCCATTTAATCCTAAAGCATCATTCGTCGAAACTGCCAATACGACAGGCTTGCCATTTCTTAGCGTCGCTTTTGCTGCCATTAGTACTGGAGAATCTGTCATTGCATTTGCAAATTTACTCATAGAATTTCCTGTTAAAGGAGCGATTACCATGCAGTCTAATGGAATTTTAGGTCCAAGTGGCTCTGCTCCAACAATTGAATTAATTGCTTTAAAACCTGTTATTTCTTCAATCTTCTTAATCCACTCTGCTCCTTCTCCAAATCTAGTATTTGTTGATTGAACAGTGTATGAAACAACGGGACGTACTTCTGCCCCTTCAGCAATTAATTTTTCTAAGTGCGGCATAACTTCCTCATACGTACAATGTGAACCCGTAAATCCGAAACCAATTCGTTTCCCCTTCAAACTCATTTCTTTTCCTCCTTTGCAATTGCATCTGCTGCTAATAACTGAGAAAGAACATTTGCTAAAATTTGCCCAGCCGTTTTGGGAGCAACAATACCTGGTAATCCAGGTGCTAGCAACGCTTTGACTCCTCTTTTTTCCGCATATCTAAAGTCAGTACCACCTGGTTTAGAAGCTAAATCAATCACTAACGTATGAGCTGGCATTTTTGCAATAACATTCGCTGTTACAACGAGGTGCGGAATTGTATTGATTACAATATCGATATTCCCTACTTCTTTCTCTATGTCTTGCATATGAAAAGGAGAAAACATCATTTCTGTAATACGTGCAATATGTTCAGATCGTCTTGCTCCAACTTTGACATGGGCTCCTAATGATTGAAATGCTCTCGCAACACTCATTCCTGTTCTACCAAATCCTAGAACCATTACATTGGACCCATGAATTGTATAGTCGGTATGTTGAATTACCATCATTAATGTACCTTCTACAGTTGGAATAGAATTGTATATTGCCACATCATCACGATCAAATAATTTAACAAGTTTTCGGTTCGTAGTAGATACGAGATTTTCCAAGTAAGGTGTACCAATACCCGAATATATAGTAAAGTGTTCTGGTGTATTTTCAATTTGTTCTTTCGTTATTGAAACTTTTTCATTTGAAAAAATAGTATCTACTTCTCCTTTAGCATTTGTGCCTGCAACCGGCAAAATTATTGCGTCTACAGAAGTGAAATCTAAATTTTGTATACTTTCTTTTGCTGCCCCTGTGAAACCATGATCTAACTGATCAAACCCTATCAAAGAAAGTTTCGCATCCAATTCAACTAGCTTACGAATTACTTCTAGCTGCCTTGCATCTCCTCCTATGACAGCAATATGCATCTCAGTCAACATTCCCTAATTCACCTTCTTTTTCTGTCATTTATAAGAAAAGTGCCTACTTTTTCTTTTTCCTCCACATCATATGTAATGTACGAGTTTATGGTGATTGAAAATCCAAATGCACATATGATTTATCAGGTTTCTATGTAGATACAAAAAAGATGACCAAAATGGCCATCCTTCACTCCGAATTTGAACGATCTATACTATCACAAAGAAGCATATCATGTCCGACTTTCTTTATTTGATTCCATGCCACCCTTACTTCTTGTGGTTCCTTTTTAAAACCTCCCCACTTCCCTACAGGTATTATAAGTGTTTGTATTTGTCCGTCTTTCTCATTAATCTCTAAATCCATATAACCTAAGACTCCCATTTTTTCCGCTTTTTCTATATCTACAACCTCTTTACCACTTAATTCACTTAATCGCATACATACTCCACTCCCCTACTGAATTTTTCATTTGCGTTGTCTATAATTAGTACCTATTCTATATGTATAAAAAAAATAACCTTCTCTCATTTAAAAAGAGATAAGGTTATTATCAGATACATCATAAAAATCGATTATAGTTTTATTCCTTTTGGAAGTTTTCCGTCTGGACTAATAAGTGCCGCAGAGAATTCATCAGTAAACATGTTGCGAATTAATCCGTCCACATTTTCTTTTGTTACAGTGTTTACACTTTCAATAATCTCATCAAGTGAACGATGTTTACGAAGAAGCAATTCATTTTTACCGTTACGGCTCATACGGCTATTTGTACTTTCTAAACTTAACATTAAGTTTCCTTTTAATTGCTCTTTACTATTCATAAGCTCTTTTTCTGTAATACCTGTATTTTTCAATGTCTCTAATGTTTCTTGCATTGTTTCATACAGTGTATCTAATTGTTGGCTACCTGTTCCACCGTAAAGTGTTAACATACCTGTATCTTCATAAGAAGAGTGGTAAGAAAATACCGAGTAAGCTAATCCACGTTGCTCACGTACTTCTTGGAATAAACGGCTACTCATGCTACCTCCTAAAACATTATTTAATACAATTAAGTTATAAATATCTTCGTGTCCCATTTGTAAGCCTTTATATCCTAGACATAAATGAGCTTGTTCCGTTTCCTTTTTACGGGCTACCTTATTGAAATGGAAAATTGGGCTATGTACTTGTTCACGGTTTGTTGTTCCTTCATAACTACCGAAATATTGCTCCACTGTTTGTAAAAATGCTTCATCAATATTTCCTGCAACTGATACAACTACATTTTCAGGTGTGTAATGATCTTTTATATATTGACGTAACGTATCACCTGTAAACGTATTAAGCGTTTCTTCTGTTCCTAAAATAGGATATCCAAGTGGATGCGTTTCATATGTTGCTTTCGTTAACATATCATGCACAATATCATCTGGCGCATCTTCGTACATTTTAATTTCTTCACATACGACATTCTTCTCTTTTTTCAGTTCTTCCTCATCAAATGTTGAATTAAAGAACATATCTGCTAAAACATCTAGAGCATATTTAGCATGCTCATCTAATACTTTTGCATAGTAACAAGTATATTCTTTTGAAGTAAATGCATTCACTTGACCACCAATGCTATCAAATGATTCTGCAATCTCTCGTGCACTACGTGTTTCTGTCCCTTTAAAGAACATATGCTCTAAAAAGTGAGAAATCCCATTATTTTTTTCATTTTCATTTCTTGATCCCGCATGGATCCAAATACCAATTGCAACCGATCTTACAGTTGGTATATTCTCCATAACTATTCTTACACCATTTTTACAAGTATATTTTTTAATCAAAAACTTTCCTCCTACTGCCAGTTTCTCTAAATAAAACGCTATTATTTAATGATAACAAGTTTAAGGATGAATGTCATGCAAATGTATTTAATCCACACGTTTTTCATCCAGTAATTCAGTTATATTCCCCACTTTATATCCTTGTTCCTTCAATTTTGTAATCATTGTTTCTAAAGCCTCTGCTGTAGACGAAGTAGGATGCATTAATATGATAGCACCTGGATGTATTTTTCTCATTACTCTCTGCAATAGTACATCCGGCTCAGGTCGCTTCCAATCAATCGTATCTACAGTCCACATAATCGTTCCCATTTGAAAATCATCTGCAATCTTTACGACTTCATCTCGAAAGCTTCCACTCGGCGGGGCAAACCATCTTACTTTTTGATTCGTTGCTACTTCTATCATTCGATTTGTTTTTTGTAACTGATCTCGTATTTCATCTGACGATAACGTTTTCATATTAGGGTGTGTGTATGAGTGATTTCCAACTTCTTGTTTTGCATCGACAATCATTTTTGCAAATCGCAAATTTTCTTTCACCCAACGTCCTTCTAAAAAGAAAGTGGCCTTCACATCATGCTTTTTCAAGATTTCTAATATGCGAGGCAAATACTCATTTCCCCATGCCACATTTATTGTTAATCCTACCATCTTTTTATTTGGATGCCCTCTATAAATTGGAGCTGGTGATAAATCTTCCAAATGAACACTCGGTGAGACTTCTTTGAATTCAAGATATTTTTGATCAAATTCCTTTAGCTTCTTCATATTATTATACGATGCTTCAATATCCACTTGTCTTCCATTATATCCAGGTGTTGCCTTCCATATTTTATCAATCATCGCATTTTGAGGTGCAATCTCATACTGTTTTGCATGCTTTTGAATTTCTTCATGCAAGTTATCTTGTGCAAAAACAGAATAAGAGCCTAAACTGACATATAAAGAAAATATACATATGTATGCCAATATACGAACTTTCATATAAACCCTCCCAAATTAACTATATAAAAACATTTTCTTCTTATCTTTGTTAATTTGAGCGTTATAATGAAAACTATACCTATACCGACATAAAAATATATGAACATCATGTTTTTTACATAACAAAAAAAGCCAGTTTAACTGGCTTTTACTTATTGCTGCTCTTGTTTGTTTTCTTCTTTAGCAGCTTCTTTTTCTTGCTCTTCTTTTAGCAATACTTTTCTAGATAGATTTACGCGACCTTGCTTGTCAATCTCGATAACTTTAACTGTAATTACATCACCGATTTTCACAACGTCTTCTACTTTACCTACACGCTCAAGTGCAAGTTCAGAAATATGAACTAATCCATCTTTACCGCTGAATAATTCAACGAAAGCACCAAATTTCTCAACACGTTTCACTTTTCCTTCGTAGATCTCACCTACTTGTACTTCGCGAACGATATCTTCGATAATCTTCTTAGCTTTGTCGTTCATTTCTTGATTTATTGATGAAATGAATACTGTACCATCTTGCTCGATGTCAATTTTAACGCCAGTTTCTTCAATAATTTTATTGATTTGTTTACCGCTTGGTCCAATAACGTCACGGATTTTATCTGGGTTGATTGTCATTGTAATAATCTTTGGAGCGTAAGCTGATAATTCAGTACGTGGCTCTGCAATAACAGATAACATATGATTTAGAATGTGCACACGACCAATTTTCGCTTGTTGTAATGCCTCTTCTAAAATCTCACGTGATAAACCATCGATTTTAATGTCCATTTGCAGCGCAGTTACACCTTGTGCTGTACCTGCTACTTTAAAGTCCATATCACCTAAATGATCTTCCATACCTTGAATATCAGATAAAATTGTGTAATGCTCACCAGATTTAACCAGACCCATTGCAATACCTGCAACTGGAGCTTTAAGTGGAACACCCGCATCCATCATTGCTAAAGTACTACCACAAATACTTGCTTGTGAAGTAGAACCATTTGATTCTAATACTTCAGATACAAGGCGTACTGTGTATGGGAAATCTTTTTCAGATGGAATTACAGGCTCAAGTGCGCGCTCTCCTAGTGCACCGTGACCAATTTCACGACGACCTGGTCCACGCATCGGTCTTGTTTCACCAACACTAAATGATGGGAAATTGTAATGGTGCATAAAGCGTTTTGATTCTTCTACACCAAGACCATCTAAAATTTGCACATCGCCTAATGCACCTAATGTACAAATACTTAATGCTTGTGTTTGTCCACGTGTGAATAAACCAGAACCGTGTGTACGAGATAAAATACCAACCTCTGATGCTAAAGGACGGATTTCGTCACCTTTACGGCCATCTGGGCGAATTTTTTCAACTGTAATAAGACGACGTACTTCTTCTTTTACAATTTTATATAAAATCTCATTTACTTGTCCTAATGTATCAGCGTCAGCTTCCTCAGCTTCGTAATGCTCAATTACACGCTTTTTCACTTCGTTAATTGCATCTTCACGTGCATGTTTCTCATGTACTTGAATTGCAGAATGCATATCCTTCTCAGCCATTTCACGTACAGCTTGATTAAGATCAGCGTCAACTTCATAAAGTTTCACTTCTGATTTCTCTTTACCTACAGCATGTACAATCTCTTCTTGGAATGCAATTAAACGTTTAATTTCGTCATGACCAAACATAATTGCTTCTAACATTGTTTCTTCAGGCACTTGATCTGCTCCTGCTTCAACCATGTTAATCGCATCTTTCGTACCAGCTACAACTAAGTGGATATCACTTTGTTCTTGCTGTTCTACTGTTGGATTAATAACGAATTCGCCATTAATACGACCAACTGTCGCACCAGCGATTGGACCTTCAAATGGAATATCTGAAATCGATAACGCTAATGAAGAACCAAGCATAGCTGCCATTTCAGAAGAACAATCTTGATCAACACTCATTACAATGCTGACAACTTGTACTTCGTTACGGAAACCATCTGCGAATAGCGGACGAATTGGACGGTCGATTAAACGACTTGCCAAAATTGCTTTTTCACTTGGACGACCTTCACGCTTAATAAAACCGCCAGGAATTTTTCCGACTGCATATAAACGCTCTTCATAGTTTACTGTAAGTGGGAAAAAATCTACATTTTTAGCTTCTTTTGATGCAGTTGCTGTAGATAGAACCGCTGTATCGCCATATCTTACTAATACTGCTCCGTTCGCTTGTTTGGCAAGCTGACCAGTTTCAACTGTTAGCTGGCGACCAGCTAAATCTATCGAGAAGACTTGCTTTTCTTGACTCATTTAAGTACCCCTCTCAATTTAAAGTATTCAATTCTTCTATGTAAATGGATAGTATATCACAATATTCTACCTCTAGTATTGCCTAAAATTAAGTAAGCTATAAAGCGTAGAAGATATATTTTTACCTAACAAAAAAGCGGGAATATTCCCGCTTCTTTGACTATCGACGTAAGCCAAGCTTTGTGATTAATTCACGGTAACGTGTGATATCGCTATTACGAAGGTAAGTTAGTAAATTACGACGTTTACCAACCATCTTTAATAGACCACGACGTGAATGATGATCTTTCTTGTGAGTACGTAAGTGCTCGTTTAGAGTGTTAATTTGCTCCGTTAGGACAGCAATTTGAACCTCTGGAGAACCAGTATCAGTCTCATGAGTTCTAAATTGTGCAATGATTTCATTTTTACGCTCTTGTGTTAAAGCCATCCTATTTCACCTCCTATTAATTAAACCCCCAATTACCTAGCAAGCGTCGGTGAGTCGCAATGCCAAGCAATGGTTGTCATAAAGTACATAACATAGAATACTACTTTTCATTTGAAAAAGCAAGTATATTCTTTTCGCTCGCAAAATATTCTTGTGCTGTTTTCTTATCTTTTGCGATTTGTTCAACTAACTCATCAATGCCATTGAATTTCTTCTCTTCTCTTATACGCATATGCCACTCTACTGTAACATTTTGATCGTATATATCTTTGTTAAATTCAAATAAGTGCACTTCAATTGATAATTGACGCTCATCTTCTTTAAAAGTCGGTTTATATCCAATATTACATACACCATCGTACCATTCATCGTGAACTTTTAATCTCACTGCATAAACACCTACAGGTGGCAATAAATACTCATCACTTAAACCTACATTAGCTGTTGGAAAACCAATTTGACGCCCACGTTTGTCGCCGTGTATAACTGTTCCCGCTACAGTATAGGCTCTACCTAAAATAGATGGAATTTGTTCCATTTCGCCATTTCGAATTAACTTTCGTAATGCTGTAGAACTTACTTTCTCTTCTTGAAATTCAACTTTTTCAATCACAGTCTGTGTAAACTCCCCTCTTGCATGAAATGGTAAAGTCTCCATCTTTCCTTTTCCTAAACGTCCATATGAATAATCAAACCCTGCTACTACATGCTTTACATTTAAACCAATAATATAATCATCTACAAATTGTTGTGGTAATAACCCTGCAAATGATTCATCAAATTTAATCACATATAATATATCGATTCCTAAGCTTTCGACTATTTTTTCTTTATCACGCATTGGTGTAATATACTCCACATGCGCATCCTTTTTCCCTAAAACAACAGATGGATGAGGATGAAATGTCATAACTGCACTTTTATATCCTCGGTCGTCCGCTATTTTTTTCGCAGTTCGAATTACACATTGATGTCCTAAATGAATGCCATCAAAAAATCCTAATGCCATTACAGTAGGTGGTAATTCTAATTTATTTTGTTCATGTGGATGAGTTAAATGAATAAGTTTCACGCTTGAATTCACCTTTTTCTGTAATAATCCTTCCAATAATTCATTATAGCTTTAGTTCTTGATTATTCACAAGTACTTTCATTGGCTTTAACATGCCAGGATGTTTCGGATGATGTTCATAAATTGCTAAGCAACGATCATTTTTATCAAACACTGTAATAAATGGTGCTGTTATTTCTAATTCATTCTTTAAGAACATACCATTCTTGATTTTCTCTGCTTGCTTTTCATCTACAACCATTTTTGGAAACTTACTTAATGCTTCATCAATTGAAATGAAGATAGACTCTACTGTTCCATTTTGCACGTTTTCTTCAATTTCTTCAAATGATATGCAATCTTCTAATAAAAATTCACCAGATGCCGTTCTTACAAGGTGAGACATATGTGATGGGAAACCAAGTTTCTCCCCGATCATTACCGCTAACGTTCTTACATATGTTCCTTTACTACACGTTACACGGAAACGGAATGAAATATTTTCTCCTTCAAAAACTTCACGGTCATCAAGTAATACGAATTCATGAATCGTAATTGTACGAACTGGACGTTCCACCTCTTGTCCTGCTCTTGCATATTCATATAATTTTTTCCCGTTTACTTTTACAGCTGAGAACATTGGTGGCATTTGTTCAATCGTACCTGTTAATTCCGCTAGTACCTCTTCTACTTCTTTACGTGTAATAACACGGTTTACATCTTGTTTCTCCACAACTTCACCAGATGCATCTTCTGTTGTTGTTGAAAACCCTAATGTTACTTCACCTTCATATGTTTTCGTTTCACTTGTTAAAAATTGTGCAATCTTCGTTGCTCTCCCCACACAAAGTGGTAATACTCCCGTTACATCTGGGTCTAATGTTCCCGTATGACCAATTCTCTTTTCTCGCAATATCTTTCTTAATTTAAATACACAATCATGTGATGTCATGCCTTTTGGCTTATGTAATAATACTACACCTTCCATATATGTTCACCTCATCATAATTCTTTCGTAGTAAATATCCAAAACTTATTTTGCATTGAAAAAATGGATAGACAAATGTCTATCCATTATTCTTCACGTTTACCGTCTTTATTAATTTCATGTAAAAGTGTATCAATTCGATGACCATATCCGATAGACTCATCAAACTCAAAGGTAATTTCCGGTGTTTTACGAAGACGAATACGTTGGCCAATTTCTGAACGAATAAAGCCTTTTGCCTTCGCTAAACCTTTTAACGTATTTTCTTTCTGTTCTTCGTCACCTAAAACAGAAATATATACTTTGGCAATTTGCAAATCACCACTCACTTGTACATCTGTTACTGTAACAAATCCGATACGTGGGTCTTTAATTTTACGACTAATGATGTCGCCTAATTCTTTTTTCATTTGCTCGCCTACACGGTTTGCACGTAATTTCATAACTCTTCACCTCATTCAATACCATTCCAATTGTGTTATCGTACGTTCAATTTCAGGAAATGAATCGATGTACTCCAGTACACGATTCATTTCTTTTTCACAGATAACACGATTTGAGGATACGGAAACAACCGCAATTTCTGTACGTTGCCATACATCTTGATGCCCAACTTCAGAAACAGCTACATTATAGCGCTGTTTCACACGAGTTAGCACTCGTTGCAAAATTGCCCGTTTCTCTTTTAAAGAATGCACATCGTAAATCATACACTCGAATGAGAGTGAAGCGACAATCATCGCTTCACTTCTTCCATAACGTATGCTTCAATGATGTCCCCTTCTTTAAGGTCATTATATCTCTCAATTGTAATACCACACTCATAGTTCTGTGCAACTTCTTTTACGTCGTCTTTGAAACGTTTTAACGTATCAAGTTGTCCTTCGAAAATTACGATACCATCGCGGATAATACGAACGCCACTATCGCGTGTAATTTTACCGTCAATTACGTAACAACCTGCGATTGTTCCAACTTTTGTTACCTTGAATGTTTGACGAACTTCCGCTTGACCGATTACTTTTTCTTCGAATTCTGGATCCAGCATACCTTGCATTGCTAATTCAATTTCTTCGATTACTTTGTAGATAATGCGGTGTAAGCGAACATCAACGTTCTCTAATTCAGCTGTACGCTTCGCGTTCACATCCGGACGTACGTTAAATCCAATTACAATTGCATTAGATGCAGAAGCTAAAATGATATCAGATTCTGTAATCGCACCTACACCAGTGTGAATGATTTTAACTTTTACGCCTTCAACATCAATTTTACGAAGTGACGCTGCCATCGCTTCAACAGAACCTTGTACGTCTGCTTTTACGATTAAGTTGATTTCTTTTACATCGCTCTCTTGGATTTGTTGGAATAAATCTTCAAGGCTTAATTTAGATTTCTCACCACGTTGTGCAACTAACGCTTCTTGTGCACGTGATTCACCGATTTGACGAGCTTTCTTCTCATCAGCGAATGCCATGAAACGATCTCCAGCTTGTGGTACTTCATTTAAACCTGTAATTTCAACAGGAGTTGATGGACCAGCAACTTTTACACGACGACCAATATCACTTACCATTGCACGAACACGCCCGAATGAAGTTCCAACAACGATTGGATCTCCAACTCGAAGTGTACCGTTTTGAACTAATAATGTCGCGATAGTTCCTTTACCTTTATCAAGCTGTGCTTCAATTACAGTACCCGTTGCATAACGATTTGGGTTTGCTTTATATTCTTCTACTTCACTTACAAGAAGAATCATCTCTAGCAAGTTGTCAATTCCCTCGCCTTGGATTGCAGAAATTGGTACGAAAATTGTATCTCCGCCCCAAGCTTCTGGAACTAATTCATATTCTGTTAATTCTTGCATTACACGATCAGGATTCGCCGCTGGTTTATCCATTTTATTCACAGCAACAATAATTGGTACTCCAGCTGCTTTTGCATGGCTAATCGCTTCAACTGTTTGAGGCATAACACCGTCATCAGCTGCAACAACAAGGATTGTAATATCAGTTACTTGCGCACCACGAGCACGCATCGTTGTAAATGCCGCGTGACCAGGCGTATCTAAGAATGTAATTTTCTTATCATTTACTTCAACTTGGTATGCACCAATATGCTGAGTAATTCCACCCGCTTCGCCAGCAGTTACTTTTGAATTACGAATTGAGTCAAGTAATGTTGTTTTACCATGGTCAACGTGTCCCATAATCGTAACAACAGCTGGACGCTCTTTTAAGTTTTCTTCATCATCTTGCTCATCAATGAATGTTTCAAACTCAGTTTCACTTACAACTACTTCTTCTTCTACTTCAATACCGTAATCAGTAGCAATTAACTCAATTGTATCTTTATCCAAGTCTTGGTTAATTGTTGCCATAATTCCAAGCATGAAGAGCTTTTTAATAATTTCAGATGGCTCTTTACTTAACTTTTTAGCAAGTTCACCTACTGTAAGGCTTCCAGAGAAAGTGATTTTATCTGGTGTTTCTACTATTTGCGTTTGTTGTCTTCCAGCAAAGTTATCTTGACGTTTGTCTTCATTTCCTTTGCCTTTTTTCTTTTTCTTATTGCTGTTCTTTTTACTGCGAACAACTTTCTCTTCTACT
This sequence comes from Bacillus cereus group sp. BceL220, assembly GCF_051776965.1. Lineage (NCBI taxonomy): Bacteria > Bacillati > Bacillota > Bacilli > Caryophanales > Bacillaceae > Bacillus > Bacillus cereus group sp. BceL220. Next base: position 130,700 of record NZ_JBPWBC010000001.1, read on the forward strand.
TCAAACTCATCTGCAACAGAAGGTTTTTCCGCTCCAGTGTTATATTCATTATCTAATTTATTTACTACTTCATCTTCTAACATTGTCATATGATTCGAAACCTCGATATTCATCTCTTTAAGTTTTGTCATAAGATCTTTACTTGAGATATTATTTTTTTTTGCATATTCATGTACTCGAATTTTACTCATACCTTCACCCCCGGTAATTTGTATCGAGCATGCTACGTAGCTTTTTCGCAAAGCCTTCATCTAACACAGCTACAACGACTCGCTCGTCTCTCCCAATCGCATGCCCTAATTGTTGTCGATTTTCGACTTTTTTCATTGGTACGTTGTAGTACGTCGTTTTATCAGTGATACGTTTAGTAGTGTTCGCTGACGCATCTTCAGAAAGCAATACGAGCTTTGCTTTACCACTTCGTACTTCTTTTAAAACGAGTTCTTCACCCGAAATGATTTTTCGAGCGCGATTTGCTAGTCCTAAAAACGATTTCCAATCGGACACTTATTTCGACTCCTTCTCAACAAGCTCAAGAAGCTCTTCATACAGAGAACTGTCGATTTTCGCTTTTAGATGATGTTCCAAAATGTTTTTCTTTTGAGCTTGCATAATGCATTCTTTATCTTTTGACAAATATGCACCTCGTCCTGATTTTTTTCCAGATAAATCAATAGACACTTCGCCCTCTTTGGAACGAACAATGCGAACGAGCTCTCGTTTTGATTTCATCTCTTGCGTCGCGATACATTTTCGTAACGGAACTTTTCGATTGCTCATACTCATCACCTCTATTCGATTTCGTCTTCAACTGAATCGAATCCGAATGCGATTACGCTATCTTCTTCTGTTACAATTCCAAGTTGTTTCGCATCAGACTCACTTTTAATATCAATTTTCCAGCCTGTTAATTTAGCTGCAAGACGCGCATTTTGTCCACGCTTACCGATAGCTAATGATAGCTGGTGGTCTGGAACAACAACAGTTGTTGCTTTTTCATCTTCATCTACAAGTACTTTAACAACTTGTGATGGGCTTAAAGCATTTGCAACATATTCAACTGGATCATTTGACCAGCGAACGATGTCAATCTTTTCACCTTTTAGTTCATCTACAACACGTTGTACACGTTGTCCTTTCGGTCCTACGCAAGAACCAACTGGATCAACATCAATGTTTTCTGCATGCACAGAGATTTTAGAACGATCTCCTGCTTCGCGCGCTACAGAGCGAATTTCTACAGTTCCATCATAAATTTCTGGAACTTCCATTTCGAATAAACGTTTTAAAAGACCAGGATGTGTACGTGATACGTAAATTTGTGGTCCTTTTGTTGTCTTTTCTACTTTTGTAATAAATACGCGAATACGATCATGTGGCTTATATTGCTCATTTGGCATTTGCTCACTTACAGGTAATAAAGCTTCTACTTTACCTAAGCTTACGTAGATGAAACGAGCATCTTGGCGTTGTACAATACCAACCATAATGTCTTCTTCACGATCACTAAATTCTGAGTAAATAACACCACGTTCTGCTTCACGAACTCGTTGTGTTACAACTTGTTTTGCAGTTTGCGCTGCAATACGACCAAAATCTTTTGGCGTTACTTCAATTTCTAGTACGTCGCCATCTTGGTAGTTTGGATTAATTTGTCTTGCCTCTTCTACAGAGATTTCAAGACGTGGATCAAACACATTATCAACAACGTCCTTACGTGCTAAAACTTGAATTGTTCCCACTTCTGGGTTAAAGCTCACACGAACGTTTTGTGCTTGGTTAAAATTGCGTTTATAAGCAGAGATTAACGCTGCTTCAATCGCATCAATAATAATATCTTTACTAATACCTTTTTCTGACTCTAATACGAGCAAAGCATCTAACAACTCAGTGCTCATGAAGATCCCCCTTCTTACTAAAACGTAACAGCAAGTCGCGCATTTGCAACTTTATCCATTGGAATTTGGATTTCTTTTTTACGTGTTTTAATTGTTAATAGTAGTGTAATTGTAGTACCGTCGTAGGAAAGTAACTTTCCTTCAAACATCTTTTCGCCATCAATCGGCTCATATGTTTTTATTGCCACTTGTTTTCCTACCGCTTGCTGGAAGTCTTTCTCTTTCTTTAATGGGCGTTCTGCTCCAGGAGATGATACATCCAAAAAGTAAAGGTGAGGAATTGGATCCTCTTTATCTAAAGCTTCGCTTAAACGTTCACTTACCGCACCGCATTCTTCAATGTCGACTCCCTTTTCAGAATCGATGAATACGCGTAAGAACCAGTCTTGTCCTTCTTTCACATACTCTACATCTACAAGTTCAAGATTTAACTCTTCAACGATTGGCTGCGCAAATGCTTCTACAACTTCTGTGACTTTCTTATCCATAAACAGCCTCCTTCCTGCCGCCATGTACCATTTACAAGAAAAGATCCCGTTCATAAAGACGGTCTATCTTATTCTTTCTCGTTAGCTAACAAAAGCCCCTGCCGTTAAGCAGGGAATATCTGTCTTAGTATTACCAAATTTAAGAAGTAAAACTTGTAACAAAATATGTATATACGACAGAAATGTCTTTACTATCTACATGAATAAAATGTAGATAGTAACACGAAAGAGTGGGTTTCCCCACTCTCTTTTTCACAAAATATACATGACATGGTTATCTCGGTTTATAGTATACCATAGCAAATATTGATTTGCAAAGACTTTTCCTACCTATTAGAACAGTGATAATTGGTTTTGATCCGGCAAATCTCCTAAACAACCTTGGCTATCTAAATACTCAATAATTGTTTTCGAAACCTTACTTCGTTGCTGTAAGTCTTCTTTTGATAAGAAGTCTCCATTTTTGCGCGCTTCCACAATACTTAAGGCTGCGTTCGTACCAAGACCAGGCACTGCATTAAACGGAGGGATTAATGAGTCCCCATCAATAATAAATTCCGTTGCATGCGAACGGTATAAATCAACCTTTTGGAATGAGTATCCACGCTCACACATTTCAAGTGTCATTTCTAGTACCGTTAATAAACTCTTCTCTTTCGGCGCAGCATCGAGTCCCTTTTGAGCAATTTCATCAATTCTTGCACGTATAGATGCTGAACCTTTCGCCATCGCCTCTACATCAAAATCATCTGCACGGACTGTAAAATATGCCGCATAGAATAAAAGTGCAAAATGTACTTTAAAGTATGCGATACGCACAGCCATAAGTACGTAAGCAGCCGCATGGGCTTTAGGGAACATATATTTAATCTTCTTACATGAATCAATATACCAACCTGGTACATTATTACCTTTCATGTCATCTTCCCATTCTTCCGGTACACCTTTACCTTTACGAACCGACTCCATGATTTTGAAGGCTAATGATGGATCTAAACCTTGATAGATTAAATATACCATGATGTCATCACGACAACCGATAACTTCACTCAGCGTACATGTACCGTTATAAATTAACTCATTTGCATTACCCAGCCATACGTCAGTACCATGTGACAGCCCAGAAATTTGGACCAATTCTGAGAATGTCGTTGGTTTTGTCTCTTCTAACATCTGTCTTACGAATTTCGTACCGAATTCTGGGATACCAAGTGTACCTGTTTTACAGTTAATTTGTTCTTCCGTTACCCCTAACGTTTCTGGACCAGAGAAAATTTTCATTACCTCTGGATCATCCGTTGGGATTGTTTTCGGATCAATACCACTTAAATCTTGTAACATACGAATAACGGTCGGATCATCGTGTCCTAGTATATCAAGTTTCAATAAATTATCATGAATCGAGTGGAAGTCAAAATGCGTTGTTCTCCACTCAGCACCAATTGAATCAGCAGGAAACTGTATTGGGGAGAAATCAAAGATATCCATGTAATCTGGCACAACGATAATACCACCTGGATGCTGTCCAGTTGTACGTTTTACCCCTGTACATCCCGCTACTAAGCGGTCAATCTCTGCATTCCGAATTGTTAAATTGTGATCATTTGCATAACCTTTTACATATCCATAAGCTGTTTTTTCCGCAACTGTACCAATCGTTCCAGCACGGTATACATAATCTTCACCGAACAGTACTTTCGTATAGTTATGGGCACGTGGTTGGTATTCCCCGGAGAAGTTCAAATCGATATCAGGTACCTTATCTCCTTTGAATCCAAGGAACGTTTCGAATGGGATATCATGTCCATCTTTTACATATGCCACATTACATGTCGGACAATCTTTATCTGGTAAGTCGAAACCAGAGCCTACCGAACCATCATTAAAGAATTCAGATTGCTTGCATTTTGGACAGACATAGTGTGGTGGTAATGGGTTTACTTCTGTAATTTCCATCATCGTTGCAACGAACGATGAACCTACTGAACCACGCGAACCTACTAGATATCCGTCGACTAACGATTTTTTCACAAGCTTATGTGAGATTAAATAAATAACGGCAAATCCATGTCCAATAATACTTTTCAATTCTTTTTCTAAGCGAGCCTCTACAATTTCTGGTAGTTCTTCACCGTATATACTGCGTGCCATTTTATAACTCATATCACGTGTTTCATCATCGGCACCCTCAATTTTCGGTGTATATAGATCATCTTTTACCGGACGAACATCACCAATTAATGACGCAACTTTTTGTGTATTCGTTACAACAACTTCTTTCGCTTTGTCCTCACCTAAAAATGAAAAACACTCTAGCATTTCATCAGTTGTACGGAAATGTACTGGCGGTAATGAATGTCGATTTAACGGATTTGCCCCGCCCTGTGAACTAACTAAAATTTTACGATACATTGCATCTTCTGGATCTAAGTAATGCACGTTCCCTGTAGCGACAACTGGTTTATCTAACGTCTCACCTAGTTTTACTAAGTTAGAGATAATTGTTTTTAATTGTCCTTCATCTCGAACGAGTTCACGCTCTACTAAATGACGCAACACCTCTGGAGGCATTACTTCAATGTAATCATAGAACTGTGCAATTTCTTCTACCTCTTCAGGAGCTTTTTGCATCATTGCCTCAAATACTTCACCTTTATCACAAGCCGTTCCTACTAAAATTCCTTCACGGTATTTTTTTAATAGTGACCTCGGTACTCGTGGTACACGGTAAAAGTAATTAAGGTGAGAATATGAAACAAGTTTATATAAATTTTTCAACCCAACATCTGATGTGGCAAGTAACGTCATATGACTTGGACGGCCACGCTTATACGCATCCCCTTGTCCCATGCTATCATTTAATTGATCGTGATATTCAAATCCCTTTTCAATTACATCTTTCAACATTTTCACAAGTAAATATCCCGTCGCTTCTGTATCATAAATCGCACGGTGATGTTGCGTTAATTCAATATCAAGTTTTTTACACATCGTATTTAATCGATGATTTTTCATTTCTGGGAATAAGAATCGTGCAAGTTCTAACGTATCAATAACGGGGTTATTCGTTTTTTCTAACCCAGCCTTTTTAAAACCTACGTTAATAAAGCCCATATCAAAGCTTGCATTATGGGCAACAAGTGTATGGTCACCCATCCATTCCTCAAACTTTTTAAACACTTCGTCCACTTCTGGTGCATCAGTTAACATATCATCTGTAATACCTGTTAATTCAATAATCGTCGCTGATAATGGTTGATGTGGATTTGCGAAAGATTCAAAGCGATCAATGATTTCGCCACCCTTTACTTTTACGGCAGCCAACTCAATGACTGTGTCGTATACAGCTGATAAACCTGTCGTCTCAACATCGAAAACAACATACGTTTCCTCCGCAAGTAAACGATGCGCCTCGTTATACGCTATCGGTACACCATCATTAACTAAATTCGCTTCTACACCGTATATAACTTTAACTCCAGCTTTTTTCCCCGCAGAATATGCCTCCGGGAACGACTGAGCCACAGCATGGTCTGTAACCGCAATAGCTTCATGTCCCCATTTACCAGCTTGGGCAACAAGCCTAGAAACAGGAGTAACAGCATCCATTTGGCTCATCGGAGTGTGAAGATGAAGTTCTACACGCTTTTCGCCTTCTGGCGCTTTATCTTTACGAGACGGCCCTGTTATTTCATTAATATCATTTGCAATCATTACTAAATCTCGAACGAATGTATCGTTTTGAACAGAACCACGCGCTTTCACCCACATTCCTTTTTTCAAGGATTGCAGCATTGGAATATCTTCTTTGTCACGCGAGAACATTTTGATCATAATAGAATCCGTATAATCCGTTATTTTTAAAGTTAATAACGTACGCCCACTACGAAGCTCTTTTGTTTCTACATGGAAGACATATCCTTGAACCGTTTTTCTTCTTTCTTCATCTTGAATTTCTCGCATCGGTGTAATCTCTTCATCCGGCTTAATAAGATACCCGAGTGTAATCGGTCCTTCATGCACAACGCTACTTTCTTCAGCTTGCTTCTTCGCCATTTCTTCCATAGCTTGTATAACACGCTCGCGGTCTTCTTGCTGAGTTTGCTCACGAAACTTTTGCATTTCTTCTGCATTTTGCTGTATATGTGTGTCTAACTGAAAACGCGGGAATCCAAAAACTTCGTATTGATCCCCCACTGGTTTCGCAACGTTTTTCTTTAAAGCAGTAGACTCCAACTCGTTATTTACATTTATCAACAACTTCACTCCATTCACCTGCGGAAGTTGCTTCTTTAAGTACGCGAACATGGGTGAAAATGTAATTCGTTCCGTACAAAGTGGCCAATACGCCCTTACTTCTTCTTCTGTAAATTGTTTATTCTCTGTTTCTAATGCAAATGTTGTTCTTGCAATATGAGAAAATGATTGCTTAAGCTTTGTTTCTAGCAATTCATATAATTCTGTAGGCAAAATACGTGGCACTTGTAAATCAAAATGCCAACTTTTATTCGCTTTATCAATAACGAGCCTTTCAATACCACCGCCTTGTAAATATTGATTTATAAGGTCGTCTGGTATTTGCAACTGCTGGAGCAAAATTTGAAATCGCTCTTGTTGTTCATTTGTTAAAGACATAAGCACTCTCCTTCCATTTGCTATTATAAATTGAAACGTACTACAAAGAAAGATTTCTTCCTTCTTCTTTTACAAAATACGTTTACAAAGAAAGAGAAGGTACCCCATTACGAGGTACCTCTTCTTATTTTAAAATATTTGTAATATATGTTTGAAGTTCTTCTACTTTTACTTCTTCAGACTCACCTGTAGCACGTACTTTCACTTCTACAATACCTTCGTCTGCTTTTTTACCAACTGTAACGCGAACTGGAAGACCGAATAAATCTGCATCTGCAAACTTAACACCTGCACGTTCTGCACGATCGTCTAATAACACTTCATATCCTTGTTCTTGTAATGAGTTGTAGATATTTTCACCCATTTCACGTTGTGCATCAGATTTCATATTTACTGGAATTACATGCACATGGAATGGTGCTACAGCTTTTGGCCAAACTAAGCCGTTCTCATCGTTAAACTGCTCTGCAATTGCTGCCACTGTACGAGATACACCGATACCGTAACAACCCATAATAAGTGGTTGTGTTTTTCCGTTTTCATCTAGGAATGTCGCGTTCATTGCTTCACTATAACGAGTTCCTAATTTGAATACATGACCAACTTCAATTCCGCGTGCGAAAAGAATTGTTCCGTTTCCATCTGGAGATTGGTCTCCTTCTTGAATGAAGCGTAAATCTGTATATTGACTTACTTTAAAGTCACGTTTTGGATTTACATTTACATAATGGAATCCTTCTTCGTTCGCTCCTGAACATCCGTTAACAATTGATGCTACAGCGTGATCAGCAATAATTTCAATATCACCTGTTACACCAATCGGCCCTAATGAACCAATTTCACAATTTAATAATTCTTTTACTTCTTCATGAGAAGCAAGCTCAACAACTGAAGCGCCGTATACATTTTTCACTTTCACATCGTTTACTTCGTGATCACCACGAACAAGTACAACTACTAATTTCTCATCTACTTTAAATACCATAGACTTAATGCACTTGTCAGCTGCAATGTTTAAGAATGCAGATACTTCTTCAATTGCTTTTTGGTCTGGTGTTGCTACTTTTTCAAGAGCTTTTTCTGCTTCGTCACTCTTCGTATACGTATCTACAACAGGAGCCATTTCGATGTTTGCTGCATAATCAGATGTGTCAGAGTATGCAATTGTATCTTCACCAACATCAGATAATACCATAAATTCATGTGTATCTTTTCCGCCCATTGCTCCAGAATCAGCAATAACTGCACGGAAATTCAAGCCACAACGAGCAAAAATGTTAGAGTATGCTTTATATAAGCGATCGTATACTTCATCTAAGCTCTCTTGTGTAGCATGGAAAGAGTATGCATCTTTCATTAGAAACTCTCTTCCACGTAATAAACCGAAACGAGGTCTTTGCTCATCACGGAATTTTGTTTGAATTTGGTATAATGTTAACGGTAATTTTTTATATGATTTCACTTCATCACGCACAAGATCCGTAATTACTTCCTCATGTGTCGCTCCTAATGCGAATTCACGAGCGTTACGATCTTTCATACGCATTAATTCAGATCCGTATGAATACCAACGACCTGATTCTTGCCATAATTCTGCAGCTTGCATAGCTGGCATTAATAATTCTACAGCTCCTGCACGCTCCATTTCTTCTCGAACGATACGTTCTACTTTGTGTAATACTTTTAATCCAAATGGTAGAAAACTATAAATACCAGAAGCATTTTGACGCATAAAACCTGCACGAAGTAATAATTGATGACTCTTAATTTCAGCATCAGCTGGAACTTCACGTAATGTAGGACTGAATACCATACTTTGTTTCATTTATTTGCACCTCTTCATTTTACTCTTACACGCAGTAAAACCCCTCACCTCGAATTAGGTGAGGGATTTTATTCTACGAGCTCTATTTCATTATTAGTTTCATTCTATTTTACAAGAAAAACTTACGAATGTCATTCCATGTTACAACTAACATTAATAACATTAATAATGCAAAACCAATAAAATGAACCATTCCTTCTTTTTGACGGTCAATTGGTTTCCCTCGTAACGCTTCAATTAAGAAGAAGAATAAACGGCCACCATCTAAAGCAGGAACTGGTAATAAATTAAATAAACCAAGATTAATGCTTAGAACTGCCGCTAAACTTAGTACACGCGTAAATCCATAATCTACAACTTGATCTGTTAGATTATAAATTCCTACTGGACCTGACAACTCATTAATAGAAAATTGACCAGTTACTAATTTCACAAGAGATTCAAAAATTAGTTTCGTCCATTGGTACGTTTGTTCAAATCCTGATTTAATAGAACCCATTACTGTTTTCTCTACAGGAGAATAAACACCAATTCTACCAACTTCGTCTTTTCCTTCTTTATCAAGTGTTGGCGTTACTTTCACATTAAACTGTTCATTATCACGCTTTACTTGTAACGTAATTTCTTTATTCGGGTTTTCACGTACAATAGTAACAACATCTTTCCATGTACTTGTGTTTTTCCCATCAATCGCTTGAATTGTATCATTCTCTTTCAGGCCAGCTTGCTGTGCTGCACTATTATCCATCACTTTTCCGACCATTGGTTTGTCAATAGGAACCCCTTGTACAAATCCAAGAATCACAAAAATAACAAATGCTAAAATGAAGTTCATTGCAGGACCCGCAAAGATTGTTAAAGCGCGTTGACCCAATTTTTTAGAGCCAAATTGCCTGTTATATGGAGCAATTTGAATTTCTTCTCCAGCAGTAATGATGCGAGCCTTTTCATTCACTCGGAATGTTTGAAGCTCTTCCTCATACTCTTCATAGCCTGAAATCGTTAGATTATGCTCTAAATCAGCTTGTTCGACTTCAATAACACGAACATTTGGATATTTTTCATATCCATCAAAAACTAATTTCACAGCTTCGTCTTTTTCATTTAGCACAAGGCCAACCTTTTTCCCTGGCTTTAACTCAACTGTGTCTGCATCCTCGCCAGCCATTCTTACATAGCCACCCAGAGGCAGTAATCGAATCGTATACACCGTTTCATTCTTTTCAAATGAGAATATTTTCGGACCAAAACCAATCGCAAACTCGCGGCATAAAATGCCTGCTCTTTTCGCGAAGTATAGATGCCCTAGCTCATGGAAAAATACGAGTGCACCGAAAATTAATATAAAGGCAATCGCTGTATTCAATTCCATAACCACCTTTGCTAAATTTGTTCCATCACAAACCGTCTTGTGGCTGCATCAATTTCCAGAATTTCCTCTAAGCTCGGACGTGCAATGACATTGTGATGGTTCATTGCTTTTTCAATGAGGTCTTCCACTGTTAAGAAACCAATTCTCTTTTGTAAAAAAGCTTCAACAGCTACTTCATTCGCTGCGTTCATTACAGCTGGCATACTTCCACCTGCTTTTCCAGCTTCATACGCAAAACGTAAACAACGGAATCGTTCTTGGTCCATTTTCTCAAAATGCAACGTCCCTATTTCCCATAAGTTTAACTGTTTTGTGTCTGAAAGAGGCAATCTATCAGGATATGTAAGTGCGTATTGAATTGGTACTCGCATATCAGGTGAACCAAGCTGCGCCATTACACTACGATCTTCAAATTCAACCATAGAATGGATAATACTTTCTTTATGTAAAACAACATCGATTTGCTCATAAGGGATACCAAAAAGCCAATGTGCTTCAATTACTTCTAGTCCCTTATTCATCATTGTAGCAGAATCAATTGTAATTTTCGAACCCATTGACCAGTTTGGATGTCGAAGCGCATCTTCTACGGTCACATGATGCAATTCATCTCTCGTTTTATCACGGAAACTTCCACCAGAAGCCGTTATAATAAGACGAGAAATTCTTTTTTCATTTTCACCATTCAAGCATTGAAAAATAGCCGAATGTTCACTATCTACTGGAAGTAACGAAACATTATGTTTTCGCGCTGCTTCCATTACAAGATGTCCTGCAGTTACTAACGTTTCTTTATTTGCAATTCCAATTGTTTTTTTCGCCTCAATCGCACGAAGTGTCGGTAACAACCCTACGCTACCTACAACAGCATTTACTACAATCTCCGCATCTGGATGTAATGCTACTTCTAAAAGTCCTTCACTACCATATACAATTTTTGTATTACCAGAAACAGCTTGTAATTTTAAAACATCTTCCTCTCTTTGCACAGAGACGATTTGCGGAGAAAATTCTTGAATTACCTTTACTGCGTAGTCAATATTTTTCCCTACAGAAAAAGCAACGAGACGGAATTGGTCTGGGTGCGAGCGTAATACATCTAAAGTTTGTGTACCAATTGATCCGCTTGCACCTAATAAACTAATGTTTTTCATGACTCCAACCCCTCGTTCATTTATTAATTGTATTGTAATAAGAAGTAGAGAATTGGTAAAACGAATAACCAACTATCTGTTCGATCTAATATACCGCCATGCCCAGGTAAAATTGTACCTGAATCCTTTACGCCATAATGACGTTTAAAAGCAGATTGTACTAAATCACCAATTTGTCCAAAAATAGAAATGATAATTGTCAGCACAATTAAAATTACTACATTCGATTCGACTGGGAAGAACACGTTGTAAACAAGTGCCACAATAATTCCACAAACGATGCCGCCTAATGAACCTTCAATCGTTTTATTTGGACTAATTTCTGGCCACAATTTTCTCTTGCCCAATGCTTTTCCTACGAAATATGCGCCTGAATCAGTAGCCCATATAACAAATAATGCACAAAACACATATTTAATTCCTAATATTCTCGTTTCATTTAAATATAAGAATCCCATTGCCACATATGTCGTTGCCATTAGTAAAAATGAAGCATTATCAAAAGTAAATGTATTCTTAGAAAGGACTGTATATGATAAAAGTAATAAAACAATCACAAATGTGATTTCCAATTTACCTAATCCAATCCATGTAAACAGTTCTGATGCACTACTTGGAATTAAAAGAATCCACAATAATACTGCAGCTAAAACTGTCGGTACTGAAATAAGCGTAAGCTTATTCATACGAATTAATTCATATAAACCTATAGAAGCAAGTGCATACACTAAAACCGTAAAAGGCACGCCACCGTATATTACGATGGGAATGAATAGCGCGGCAGCAACCACTCCAGTAATAATTCTCTGTTTCACTACCAAACCCTCTCTTTCTACACGCCTCCGAATCTGCGCCCTCTATGTTGAAAGTCAGTAATCGCATTTAGCAAATGTTCTTCTTTGAAGTCTGGCCAATACACATCTGTAAACCAAAACTCCGAATATGCAATTTGCCATAACATGAAATTACTAATACGTAGCTCTCCGCTTGTTCGGATTAACAACTCTGGATCGGGTAAAGAACTCGTCATTAAGTAGGAGGAAAGCATTTCTTCACTTACCTCTTCAGAACGAATTTTTCCTTCCTCATTATCTTTCATCATATGTTGCACAGCAGAAACGATTTCATCTCGACTTCCATAGTTTAACGCGAAATTAAGAATTAATCCCGTATTCTCTTTCGTATCTTCCATGGCTTTCTCCATCGCTCTGCGTGTATGCGTAGGAAGACGATCTTTTTGCCCTATTACTCGGACTTGTACGTTTTCTTCAATCAATTCTGGTAAAAATGTACCTAGAAATTCTTCTGGAAGCTTCATTAAATAATCAACTTCCTTTTTCGGTCTTTTCCAGTTCTCAGTTGAAAAAGCATAAAGAGTTAACACTTTCACATTAAGTTTACTTGCAAATTTTGTAATTTTCTTTACAACTTGCATACCTTCATGATGTCCCGCAATACGAGGCATTGCTCTCCTCTTTGCCCATCTTCCATTCCCATCCATAATGATGGCAATATGTTCTGGGATATATCCTTTTTTCACTTCTTCAACGAGATGATCAAACGATGTGTCCTTTTTACCTTTAAAAAAAGGAAAGTTTTTAAACATCATTCATACCCTCCAACAAGCAGACGTATGCCTAAAAGTGTAAAAAGACCCCCTTAAGAAGAGGGTCATATTTGCGAAGTTATCGCTATTACACTTCCATGATTTCTTTTTCTTTGTTTTTTGCGATTTCGTCAACTTTTGCAATATATTTATCTGTTTCTTTTTGGATATCTTCAGTATATCCTCTTAAATCATCTTCTGTAATCTCGCCAGCTTTTTCAAGCTTCTTAAGATCATCATTTCCGTCACGACGTACGTTACGAACAGCTACTTTTGCTTCTTCAGCATATTTTTTCACAACTTTAACAAGATCACGACGACGCTCTTCTGTTAATGCAGGGAATGCAATACGAATTACAGTTCCATCATTAGAAGGGTTTAAGCCTAAATCTGCTTTTAAAATTGCTTTTTCGATATCACCGATAGAAGTTTTATCATAAGGTTGAATTACAAGTAAACGTGCTTCTGGAACTGTAATGTTCGCTAATTGCACAACTGGTGTTGGTGCACCATAGTAATCAACTTGTACCTTATCTAATACAGACGAGCTTGCACGACCAGCGCGAACTGTTGCTAATTCACGAGAATAAGCAGCAACTGCTTTTTCCATTTTTTCATTTGAAGACTTCAATACTTGTTGTCCCATATTTATTTCCCCCTTACAACTGTTCCAATATTTTCGCCTAAAACGGCACGTTTAATATTACCTTTTTCCATAACTGAGAATACAATTAATGGAATATCATTATCCATACATAGAGAAGAAGCTGTAGAATCCATTACACCTAAACCTTCTTTTAATACATCTAAGTAAGTAAGCGTTTCGTATTTCGTAGCTGTTGGGTCAATAGATGGATCTGCGCTATATACGCCATCCACATTATTTTTTGCCATTAAAATAACGTCTGCTTCGATTTCCGCTGCACGTAATGCTGCTGTTGTATCTGTAGAGAAGTATGGATTACCTGTACCTGCTGCAAAGATAACAACACGTTTTTTCTCTAAGTGACGAACTGCTTTACGGCGAATGTAAGGCTCTGCCACTTGACGCATCTCAATTGAAGTTTGTACACGAGTTTGGATTCCAATATTCTCCAAGCTATCTTGAAGAGCTAATGAATTCATAACTGTAGCTAACATGCCCATGTAATCTGCTCCTGCACGATCCATGCCCATCTCACTTCCAATTTTCCCACGCCAAATGTTACCGCCACCAACAACAACAGCAACCTCTACATCAAGTTCTGCAATTTCTTTTACTTGTTCTGCAACTGACTTAATAACAGTTGGATTAATTCCAAATCCTTGCTCTCCAGCTAAAGCTTCTCCACTTAGCTTTAAAACGACACGATTATATTTCGGTTTACTCATAATGAACCTCCAATTGCTTACATCTTTATTTTAAAAAAGGGAACACAATGTGTTCCCTAATCTGTATTAGTTACTACCTTTTACTTGGTTCATTACTTCTTCAGCAAAGTTGTCTTCGCGTTTTTCGATACCTTCACCAACAGCGTAGCGAACGAATCCTTTTAATGTTCCGCCTTTAGACTCAACGAACTGACGAACTTTCATATCAGGGTTTTTAACGAATGCTTGGTCAAGTAAGCAAATCTCTTCGAAGAATTTGCCTAGACGGCCTTCAACCATTTTTGCAACGATTTTTTCAGGCTTGCCTTCGTTTAATGCTTGTTGTGTTAATACTTGACGCTCATGCTCAACTTCTTCAGCTGTTACAGCATCGCGGTCGATGTATTTAGGGTTAACTGCAGCGATGTGCATTGCAACATCTTTAGCAGCAGCTTCATCAGTAGAACCTTCAAGAACTGTTAATACACCAATGCGTCCACCCATGTGTAGGTAAGCGCCGAATGCATCTGCATCAGTTTTTGATACGATTTCGAAACGACGAAGTGTAAGTTTTTCACCAATTTTAGCGATTGCTTCGTTGATGTGCTCTTCAACGTTTTTACCGTTTTCCATTGTTTGAGCCATAGCTTCTTCAACGTTAGCTGGTTTGTTAGTTAATAAGTGAGCAGCTAATTCTTTAATTAGTGCTTGGAAACCTTCGTTTTTCGCAACGAAATCAGTTTCAGAGTTTAATTCTAAGATTAAAGCGTCGTTACCGTTTGTTTCGATGAAAGTTAAACCTTCAGCAGCAATGCGGTCTGCTTTTTTAGCAGCTTTCGCAATACCTTTTTCGCGTAAGAAGTCAATTGCCTTCTCCATGTCGCCGTTAGTTTCTGTTAAAGCTTTTTTGCAGTCCATCATACCTGCGCCAGTTTTTTCACGTAATTCTTTTACCATTTGAGCAGTGATTGCCATATTTTTCATCCTCCTAAAATATGTATTTATACCTTTTATAAAGGTGTTTATACCTTAAAAAAGGTGATAAAAGGCCGAACCCCTTATCACCTTTCCAACTTTGTTACGCAGTAACAGTTTCTTCACCTTGTTTTGCTTCAAGGATCGCGTCTGCCATTTTAGATGTAAGAAGTTTTACAGCACGAATTGCATCATCGTTTGCTGGGATAACGTGATCGATTTCGTCTGGATCACAGTTTGTATCAACGATACCGATGATTGGAATGTGTAATTTGCGTGCTTCAGCAACTGCAATACGCTCTTTACGAGGGTCTACTACGAATAATGCACTTGGAAGACCTTTCATATCTTTAATACCGCCTAAGAATTTCTCAAGACGCTCTAACTCTTTTTTAAGTTGAACAACTTCTTTCTTAGGAAGTACTTCGAAAGTACCATCTTCTTGCATTCTTTCGATGTCTTTAAGACGCTTGATACGCTTTTGGATTGTTTGGAAGTTTGTTAAAGTTCCGCCTAACCAACGTTGGTTAACGAAGTACATACCAGCACGAGTTGCTTCTTCTTTAATAGCTTCTTGTGCTTGTTTTTTAGTACCTACGAATAAGATGTCTCCACCTTCAGCAGCGATGTCGCGCATCGTTCTGTAAGCTTCCTCAACTTTTTTCACAGTTTTTTGTAAGTCGATGATGTAGATACCGTTACGCTCTGTGAAAATGTAACGCTTCATTTTTGGGTTCCAACGACGAGTTTGATGTCCGAAATGAACACCAGCTTCAAGCAATTGCTTCATAGAAATTACTGACATAATATAGTTCCTCCTAAATGGTTTTTGATATCCTCCGTTTACTTCATCTCTAAGCGAAACTACAAACGTAGCACCAACACTTAAATCAGTAAACGTGTGTACTTTGTACTGACACCACTGCTTACTATATCATACTGAAATATTACAATCAAGTCGAAAATGCGAACAATGTAAAACTTTCTTTGTTCATACTCGAATTCTAGTATTACCAACCTTCATTTCTTTTAAGCAAAAAAGTAAAACACAATTAATAGTTTTCCCAGAAAACACGCTTATGGCACTTTTCACAAGCGCCATCAATCCATTGCACAAAAAAACTCTCCTCGATCGAGGAGAGTTTTTTATAAATTAGTTTGTTTTTAATTTAGCAAGTTCCTGTAGAAACTTGTCGTTTAGCACTTTAATGTATGTTCCTTTCATACCTAAAGAGCGAGACTCAATTACACCAGCACTTTCTAATTTACGTAGTGCATTTACGATTACAGAACGAGTAATTCCTACACGATCAGCAATTTTACTTGCAACAAGTAAACCTTCTGTTCCATTTAATTCTTCGAAGATATGCTCAATTGCTTCTAACTCACTGTAAGATAATGAGCTGATCGCCATTTGAACAACAGCTTTACTACGTGCTTCCTCTTCGATTTCTTCTGCTTTTTCACGTAAGATTTCCATGCCTACAACAGTTGAGCTGTACTCAGCAAGGATTAAATCGTCATCTAAGAACTCTTGACCAAGACGAGCTAATACTAAAGTACCTAGACGCTCACCACCACCAACGATTGGTACGATTGTAGTTAAACCTTGACCAAATAATTCTCTGTTTTCTACCGGGAATGCTGTGTAAGCACTGTTCACATCTAAGTTTGAAGATGTTTCTGTAATGTTGAATAAGCTTTGTGTATATTCTTCTGGGAATTGACGTTCTGCAAGCATTTGCTTCATGCGTTCGTTTTCGATTTGTTGGTGAATTGCATAACCTAGTAATTTACCACGACGACTAACTACGAATACGTTTGCTTCGATTACTTCACACATTGTGTCAGACATTTCTCTAAAGTTTACAGGCTTCCCTGCTGCGCTCTGTAATAACGCATTTAATTTTCTTGTTTTTGCTAATAATTCCATTTCAAAAGTTCCTCCTACATGTTACTCACATATTTTTTCATCACTTGGAAACTAGGGCGAGTCACCTGATGACACTATTACAAAATAAACTGGCTCACATCTTTATTTTTAGCAATTGTTGCTAATTTCTCCTCAACGTATTGAGGGGTTATCGTTATTTTCTCTAACGTAATTTCAGATGCTTCAAACGATAAATCTTCAAGGAGCTTCTCCATAATCGTATGAAGTCTTCTTGCTCCAATATTATCTGTATCCTGATTAACTTGATAAGCAATCTCAGCAATCTTACGAATAGCTTCGTCTGAAAATTCAATTTCTATACCTTCGGTCGCTAATAATGCCATATATTGTTTAATTAACGCATTGTCAGGCTCGATTAATATTTTAACAAAATCGTCTGTCGATAATTTTGTTAATTCTACTCGAATCGGAAATCTCCCTTGCAATTCCGGAATTAAATCCGACGGTTTAGACATATGGAACGCTCCAGCTGCAACGAATAAAATATAATCCGTTTTTACTGATCCGTATTTTGTCGCAACATTCGACCCTTCTACAATTGGCAAAATGTCACGTTGCACACCTTCACGTGATACATCTACGCTATTCGACTGCTTACCAGCAATTTTGTCAATTTCATCAATAAAAATAATCCCGAGCTGTTCAGCACGATAAACAGCCTCTTGTGTAACTTCATCCATATCAATTAAGCGCTGTGCCTCTTCATTTGTCAAGAGTTTTCTTGCTTCTTTTACAGAAAGTTTACGTTTTTTTGTTTTTTTCGGCATAAAACTCCCTAACGCATCTTGGAAATTCATTCCCATTTGCTCCATGCCAGTTCCTTGTAACATATCAAACATTGACGACTGTTGCTCAGTCACTTCAATCGATACAATCTCTTCTTCGAGAAGCCCTGCAGCAAGCTTTCTCTCCACATCTTGACGTTTCTTTTCGATTTCACCATCTTCTTGTGTATCAGACGTTTGACTCGAATTTTGAGCGCCCCCAAAAAGCATCTCTAATGGATTTTTAAATCCAGATTGCTTCTCCGGACTCGGTACTAAAATTTCAACAAGACGTTGATTCGCTTGCTCTTCTGCTTTATCTTGAACTTTCACTACCATTTCTTCTTTTACGATACGAACCGATGTTTCCACAAGGTCACGTACCATCGACTCTACATCTCTACCCACATATCCAACTTCTGTGAATTTTGTAGCCTCAACCTTAATAAAAGGTGCTCCAACGAGTTTCGCCATTCGTCGTGCTACCTCTGTTTTCCCAACACCTGTCGGTCCAATCATCAAAATGTTTTTAGGTGCTATTTCATCACGTAAATTTTCAGCTAATTTACTGCGACGGTATCGATTTCTCAACGCTACAGCAACCGCTTTCTTTGCGTCTTTTTGACCGATGATATATTGATCTAATTTTTCCACAATTTGGCGCGGAGTAAAATGTAAATGCATATAAAATGCCTCCCTTACGATTCTACAATTCTTCAACAATTATGTTGTGATTCGTATAAACACAAATATCACCAGCAATCTCTAAACTCGCTTTCGCAATTTGTTTCGCTGTTAAGTGTTCACTTGCATATTGCTTTAAAGCACGACCTGCAGAAAGCGCATAATTTCCACCAGATCCAATTGCTAAAATACCATCATCCGGTTCAATCACTTCTCCTGTACCTGAAACAAGAAGCATAGTTGTTTTATCCATGACAATGAGCATCGCTTCTAGTTGACGTAACATTTTATCGCCACGCCATTGTTTTGCCATTTCAACAGCAGCACGCTGCAAGTTGCCATTATACTCTTCTAATTTTCCTTCAAACATTTCAAAAAGAGTAAATGCATCAGCAACTGAACCTGCAAAACCAGCTAAAACTTTACCTTGGAAAAGTCTGCGAACTTTACGAGCTGTATGTTTCATTACAACAGCATTTCCCATTGTCACCTGACCATCTCCAGCCATTGCACATTCTCCATTATGATGAACTGCAAATATCGTTGTAGCGTGGAAATTCCCCATAGAAAAAACTCCTTTATTTGTTTTTATAGCTTTTAAAGCAATTTATGCCCGCGGGTGATGCTTCATGTAAACAGAACGCAATCTTTCTTTAGAGACATGCGTATAAATTTGTGTAGTCGACAAATTCTCATGACCTAATAGCTCCTGTACAGTACGTAAATCCGCCCCTTCATCTAACATGTGTGTAGCAAATGTATGCCTTAACATATGGGGACTTATCCGCATTGTCAGTGACGCCTTTTTAATGAGTTCATTTAAAACATAACGTACTCCACGACTTGTTAGCGGTGTACCTTTCGCATTTAAAAATACCATACGAGAGTCTTCGTCAGTCTTATTAACTAACTGTTTTCTCCCATTCTCTATATAAGTAATTAAAGAATCTTGCGCATAGCTTCCGAACGGAATATACCTTTGTTTTTTTCCTTTTCCCATTACTAAAATTGTTCCCACCGCAAAGTCAATATCGGTAAGTTGTAAATTGACACATTCACTCACACGGATTCCAGTCGCATACATCAATTCTAATAAAGCTTGATTCCTTTGACCTAATGGTGTTCCCGTGTCAGAAACTTCAAATAATTCCTCTAACTCTTCAGCATATAAAAACTTTGGGATTGACAATTCTTTTTTGGGGAGTGACGCAAGTGCAAACGGATTATCTTTTCGATAACCTTCACGCATCAAAAAACGATATAAACTTCGTAAGCTTGATACTTTTCTTGCGACAGATTTACGGGCTAACTTTTCATCGTGCAACGTCGTTAAGTACAAACGAACATCCGCGTATGTAACGTCTAAAAAAGAGGATATGCCTTCTCGCTCCATAAATTGCACAAAATGTTCTAAATCATTTTGATAACTTGCAATTGTATATTTTGAATAATTTCTTTCAATTTGTAAATATCCAACGAATAATTGTAACAATTTCTTCACATTCACACAACTCACCTCAATAAAGGCTACTAAATCGTATCACAACTTAGTAGCCTTTGCAAGAAATTTAACTAAATATTTACAAAATTTTGAATTGTTTCTAAAGCGCGTGTTGCGTATGCTTCATTTCGTTCCGCTTTCTTTTTGATCTTTTTCTCTAACGGTGCAAATAGACCGAAGTTCGCATTCATCGGTTGGAAGTTTTTAGCATTCGTTGCCGTAATGTAATTTGCCATGCTACCCATTGCAGTTACTGACGGTAATACAACTGGCTCTTCACCTTGCACAAGACGTGCAGCATTAATTCCCGCTAATAATCCTGATGCTGCTGATTCAACATATCCCTCTACTCCAGTCATTTGACCAGCGAAGAATAAATCATCACGTTGTTTATATTGATATGTTGGACGAAGCAAATTAGGTGAATTAATAAACGTATTACGATGCATTACACCATAACGTACAATCTCTGCATTTTCCAGTCCCGGAATTAACTGTAGCACTTCTTTTTGTGGTCCCCATTTTAAATGCGTTTGGAAACCTACGATATTGTATAAAGTTCCCGCTGCATCATCTTGACGCAACTGAACAACAGCATATGGCGTTTTTCCTGTTTTTGGATCTTCCAATCCAACAGGTTTCATAGGTCCAAATACTAGCGTCTGTCTCCCTCTACTTGCCATAACTTCTACTGGCATACAACCTTCAAAGAAAATTTCTTTTTCAAACTCTTTTAAAGGCACTGTCTCAGCAGCAATTAAAGCCTCATAAAAACGGTCAAACTCTTCTTCTGTCATTGGGCAATTTAAATATGCAGCTTCACCTTTGTCATAACGCGATTTTAAATATACTTTATTCATGTCAATGCTGTCTTTTTCTACGATTGGTGCTGCCGCATCGTAGAAATAGAAATAATCTTCACCTGTTAGTTCTTTTAATTGTGCAGCAAGATCAGGAGATGTAAGTGGACCTGTTGCAATAATTGTTGGTCCTTCTGGAATTTCAGTAAGCTCTTCGTTCACTACAGTTACATTCGGATGGTTTTTTACGTATTCTGTTACTTTAGCTGCGAACTCATGACGGTCTACAGCTAAAGCACCTCCAGCTGGTACAGAGCACTCGTCTGCCGCACGAATAATTACAGAATCCATTAAACGCATTTCCTCTTTAATAACTCCAACTGCATTTGTTAAAGTGTTTGCACGAAGTGAGTTACTACATACTAATTCAGCAAATTTATCTGTGTGATGAGCTGGTGTTTGCCTTACCGGCCTCATTTCATATAATCTAACTTGGACACCACGTTTTGCAATTTGGTAAGCTGCTTCACTTCCTGCAAGACCTGCGCCAATGACGTTTACTACTTGTGTTGTCATTTATATCACCTTTCCTTTTCTTCCCGAAAAAAATGTGAGCAGTTACGCTCACATTTGTTGTTCTTCTTCATAATCGCACGAAATACATTGTACTTGCACGCCTTTTTTTAACTTTTTCTCTACAAGCATGCCTTCACACTTCGGACATTTACGACCAATTGGCTTATCCCAAGATACAAAGTCACACTCTGGATACGTACCGCATCCATAGAAAAGACGTTTCTTTTTGTTACTGCGACGCTCAATAATTTGTCCTTCTTCACATTTCGGACAAGTTACACCGATTTCTTTCACAATCGCTTTTGTATTACGACAATCAGGGAAATTCGAACAAGCCATAAACTTCCCGTATTTACCCATTTTAAAGACCATTGGATGTCCGCATAATTCACAGTCTTCCCCAGCTGGCTCATCTTTAATTTCCACTTCACGCATTTCTTTTTCCGCTTTTTCTAAGCGCGGTTCAAATCCTACGTAGAAATCATCAACAATTTTCACCCAATTGGCATTTCCTTCTTCTACTTCATCAAGGCTTTGCTCCATATTGGCAGTAAATTCAATGTTAATAATTTCTGGGAAAAACTCTAAAATAAGTTCAATTACTATTTCACCAAGTTCAGTCGGAACGAAGCGTTTATTATCCAAACCTACATATCCACGTTTTTGAATCGTTTCAAGTGTAGGTACATAAGTCGACGGTCTTCCAATTCCAAGTTCTTCAAGTGTTCTTACTAGACGGGCCTCTGTATAGCGCGGAGGAGGTTGTGTAAAATGTTGCTTCGGTTCTAAATCCTTTGAAAATACAGTTTCCCCTACTTCTAAAGGCGGCAACATCTTATCCTTTTCTTCCGCACCATCATCTTTCGACTCTACATACACTTTCATAAATCCTGGGAACTTTACAACCGATCCACTTGCACGGAACTGAACATTGTTATTAATGAGTCTCGCTGTCACAGTATCCATTATAGCAGACGCCATTTGACTTGCAACAAATCGCTCCCAAATCAATTTATATAATCGAAGTTGATCACGACTTAAGAAACTTTTCAGTTCCTCTGGCTTTCTCATTACCGAAGTAGGACGAATTGCCTCATGTGCATCTTGTGCATTTGACTTTTTCGATTCTTTCTTCTTTTCTGTTCCTATGTATTCCGTACCATACGCTTCAGTGATGTAAGTACGTGCCTCTGTTTGAGCTGTTTCTGAGATACGTGTTGAATCAGTTCTCATATACGTAATAAGACCTACAGTTCCTTGTTTTCCAAGATCTATCCCTTCATACAATTGCTGTGCAAGCATCATCGTTTTCTTTGCTCGCATATTTAACTTACGTGCTGCTTCTTGTTGCAAGGAAGATGTTGTAAACGGTAATGCAGGATTACGTTTTCGCTCTTTGCGCGTTACATTTTCAACTGAAAACGCATTGTCTTTCATCTGTTCAATTATTTCATTCACTTGCGTTTCATTCGTTAATTGAACTTTTTCACCATCTACACCGTAAAAACTTGCTTCAAATGTGTCTTTTCCTTTTACAAATTCTGTTTTAATTGTCCAGAATTCTTCAGGTTCAAAGCTTTGAATTTCCTTTTCACGTTCGATGATTAAACGAACTGCTACAGATTGTACACGCCCTGCACTTAATCCTTTTTTTACTTTCTTCCATAATAAAGGACTAATATTGTAACCAACAAGACGATCAAGTATGCGTCTTGCTTGTTGTGCATCTACTAAATCCATATTAATTGCGCGAGGATGTTTAAATGATTCTTTGATTGCATCTTTCGTAATCTCATTAAACACAACCCGACAATCTGATTCAACGTCCACATTTAACGTATTCGCTAAATGCCAAGCAATCGCTTCCCCTTCGCGGTCTGGATCGGCCGCGAGATAAACTTTCTTTGCTTTTTTCGCCGCTGATTTTAAATCCTTTAAGACGGGACCTTTACCACGAATGGTAATATACTTCGGGGTGAAGTTGTTCTTTACTTCTATCCCCATTTGACTTTTTGGCAAATCGCGAACATGTCCCATAGACGCGACAACTTTGTATTTTTTCCCTAAATATTTCTCAATGGTCTTCGCCTTAGAAGGCGACTCCACGATTACGAGGTAATCTGACATGCTAGTGCCTCCTTAAGAGGTGGATTCAAGTCTTCATTAATCTTATTGATTTCTCTTGTTTTTGTCAATCAAGAATGAATATACCATACAGTGCCAATCTACCATTTGTCAATAATTGTTTAATAAAAATTTAAAAATATAAGGTTAATTTAAAATCTCCTCCAAGATATCTTCTGCATTTCTTACTAATTTTGCTCCTTGTTGAATAAGATGATTCGTTCCCGATGCCCCCTCTATAAATATAGGTCCAGGAAGCGCAAACACCTCTCTATTTTGCTCTAACGCAAGGTCTGCAGTAATAAGTGTTCCACTTCTCGATTTGGCTTCTACAACTAAAACACCTTTACTTATACCACTAACAATCCGGTTCCTTTTTGGAAAATACCATTTTTTCGGTGCATAGTGCGGAGGATACTCTGTCAATAACAATATATATTCCTTCCACATTTCATATAAATGTCTATTTTCTTTCGGATACATAAACGACAATCCGTGCCCTAATATCGCAATAGTCGGGCAATGATGCCTTACTGTAATCTCATGAGACATTGTATCTATCCCTTTTGCAAACCCACTGACAATAAGCCACTCTCTTTCTAATAAAGGGTGTAAAATAAACTTCAAACTCTCATGACCATATAATGATGGTTCTCTCGTTCCAACAACTGCTAATTTATTTACTTTATTGAGAAAATCTTTCTCTCCTTTTCCATATAAAACGAAGGGAGGATCTTGTATTTCACGTAATAATTGCGGATAATTTTCATCCCATATCGTTATATAAAAAATACGATTTTTCTCTAAATAAGATATATATTGCGGAAGATTTGAACTTTGAAGAAATTTCACTAGTTCTGAAGATTTTTTCGAGGATATTCCAGTGTAGTATTCCATTTGTTTTTCGTTAAAAGTATATATGTTCTTTAATTCTGGATCGACATATAGTAGCCTCTCCATCGCTTTCCAATAATCTGCTAGCAAGTAATGAAGATGTAATAATCGCTCTCTTTTCATCTCAATTCTCCTTACCCATAATTTTTATTATGTAAACAGAAAAAGTGTAAAAAGACACCCTCAAGTAAGAGGGTGTCTTTCAACAGATTAATAGTTTTTGCAAGTCTCAAATAAACCTTTTTCTTTTAAAACAGAGATTAGCGTTTCTCCCATAACTGCTGGAGTTTCAGCTACTTTAATGCCACAAGCTTCCATTGTTTTAATCTTTTCAGCAGCAGTTCCTTTACCGCCAGAAATGATTGCACCAGCATGGCCCATACGTTTGCCAGCAGGCGCTGTTTGACCACCAATGAAGCCTACAACAGGTTTTGTCATATTAGCTTTTACCCATTCAGCTGCCTCTTCTTCTGCTGTACCGCCGATTTCACCAATCATAATTACAGCATGTGTTTCTTCATCTTCATTAAATGCTTTTAACGCATCAATAAAGTCTGTACCGTTAACAGGGTCCCCGCCGATACCTACAGCAGTAGATTGTCCAATACCCTCTTGTGTTAACTGGTGTACAGCTTCATACGTTAAAGTACCAGAGCGCGATACGATACCTACATGACCTTTTTTATGAATGTATCCTGGCATAATACCGATTTTACATTCATCAGGCGTGATAACACCTGGGCAGTTTGGTCCAAGTAAACGTGTATGTTTACCAGCCATATATCTCTTTACGTTTACCATATCTAATACAGGAATTCCTTCAGTAATACATACTACTAAATCAATTTCTGCATCAACTGCTTCCATAATTGCATCAGCCGCAAAAGCGGGTGGAACGTATACAACTGAAGCGTTTGCGCCTGTTGCTTTCACTGCATCTTCTACAGTATCAAATACTGGTACACCTTCAATATCAGTGCCACCTTTACCTGGCGTTACACCACCGACAATTTTCGTACCGTATTCAATCATTTGTTTTGTATGGAATAAACCTTGAGAACCTGTAATACCTTGAACAATAACTTTTGTATCTTTATTAACTAATACGCTCATTTTTCTCCCCCGCTTTCTATTAGCCCACTAGTGAAACAATTTTTTGTGCACCGTCTGCCATAGATTCTGCTGCAACAATATTTAAGCCAGACTCATTTAAAATTTTCTTACCTAGTTCTACGTTTGTACCTTCAAGACGTACAACTAAAGGTAACTCAAGACCTACCTGTTTCGTTGCTTCAATAACACCTTCTGCAATAACATCACACTTCATAATGCCACCAAAAATGTTAACGAAGATACCTTTTACATTTTTGTCAGAAAGGATAATTTTGAATGCTTCTGTAACTTTTTCAGCAGTTGCACCGCCACCAACATCTAAGAAGTTAGCTGGGTCACCGTGGTAATGTTTAATGATATCCATTGTAGCCATCGCTAAACCTGCACCATTAACCATACAACCGATATTTCCATCTAAAGGAATGTAGTTTAAGTCGTATTTTGAAGCTTCAATTTCTTTTGCATCTTCTTCGTCAAGATCACGAAGCTCTAAAATGTCTTGATGGCGATATAACGCATTAGAATCAAAGTTTAATTTTGCATCTAGTGCCATAACTTTACCTTCACCTGTTGTAACAAGTGGGTTAATCTCAGCGATAGAGCAATCTTTTTCAATAAACGCACGGTATAAGCCCATCATAAACTTCACAGCTTGTCCTACAAGCTCTTTTGGAATATTGATGTTAAATGCAATTCGGCGCGCTTGGAAACCTTGTAAGCCTACTGCTGGATCAATATATTCTTTAAAGATTTTTTCAGGTGTTTTTTCTGCTACTTCTTCAATTTCTGTTCCGCCTTCTTCAGAAGCCATTAAAACAACTTGAGAAGTTGCACGATCTAAAACTAGACCTACATAATATTCTTTTTTAATATCGCAACCTTCTTCGATAAGTAAGCGTTTTACTTCCTTACCTTCAGGACCTGTTTGATGTGTCACAAGTGTAGTTCCTAAAATGCTTTCTGCATATGTACGAACTTCATCTAAATTTTTTGCAACTTTTACTCCGCCAGCTTTGCCGCGTCCACCAGCGTGAATTTGTGCTTTCACTACACATACATCTGTTCCTAATTCTTTCGCTGCTTCTACAGCTTCTTCTACTGTAAATGCAACCTTCCCGTTCGGAACGCTAACCCCATAGCTTCTAAGGACTGCCTTACCTTGGTACTCATGGATATTCATGGTCCCATCCTCCCCTGTTTTCCTGTTTTACTCGAAAAGTTTTTTAATGTTTAAAAAACATTACATTGCCATTGTATAAGATGATTGGCACGCTGTCTACAATAAAGTGTCAGAAAACTGAAATCGCTTTATTCTTTTTCGGAAATAGTAATGTTTATATGCCAAAATAAAAAATAAGCTGTATATTTACAGCTTATTTTTGAATCATATCTTTAATTGGCGCGAATGACTTTCGGTGTTCCTCTAATACTCCATGCACTTCAATTGCCTCTAAATGTTGCTTTGTGCCATATCCCATATGTTGCTCAAATCCGTATTCAGGATACTTCTCTCCCAGTTCTTTCATCATACGATCTCTCGTTACTTTTGCGATAATGGATGCAGCTGAAATCGAAACACTTTTCGCATCACCTTTAATAATTGAAGTTTGCGGAATTGGTGTGGGAAGCTTCATCGCATCAATTAATAAATGTTGGGGTGTATAAGATAAATTTGCAACAGCATCTAACATCGCTTGTTTCGTTGCTTGGTAAATATTAATTTCATCAATAACTTGCGGTGATACAATTCCAACTCCAATTGCAATCGCTTGTACTTTTATTTCATTATAAAAACGCTCACGTTTCGCTTCACTCAGCTTTTTTGAGTCATTTAACCCTGGAATATAAAAATCCTCAGGAAGAACGACAGCTGCCGTCACAACAGGCCCAGCCAATGGCCCGCGCCCTACTTCATCAATACCTGCGATATATGTGACCCCTTTTTCACGCAAAGCATTTTCATACTTGGACATTTCAAAAAACTTCTCTTTTTCTTTCTGTTCTAACTCTTTTTGTTTATACCACTTCAAAACGAGCTTTTGAACGCCTTTTCGCTCATCTTTCATTAACAGTTGAAAGCGATCATCTTCTTCATTCATAATTTCTTTCAATACATTTTCCGCTTCTTTTATCGTCATTGTTTGCATTTATACAAGCTCCTTTTTAAACGTATCCAAAAAGAAAAGACGCACAAACGCACGTCTTATACTTCTTCTATTTTTTCCACATCTTCTACTTGCTCTGCAAACTCTTCCGGTGTCTCAAACGTCATTTTTCCAAGTTTGCCACCACGAAGCTCACGAAGTACAAGCTCAGATGTCTTATCATAATCAATCATTCCGCCGCCCATTAAGCAGCCTCTATTTTTTCCAATTGCATCGAATAATTCCACAATATCTTCTGGAATCTCATTTAAATTGTAGCGTTCTTTCAAGCGTTCTGGATAATGTTTCTCCATAAAACGTAATGCGTAAACAGCTACATCTTGTAAATTTAAAATTGAATCTTTAATTGCACCCGTCGTCGCTAAGCGAAGACCCACTAATTGATCTTCAAATTTAGGCCACAGAATACCTGGCGTATCTAACAATTCCATTTCCTTCCCAACTTTAATCCATTGTTGAGCTGTTGTCACACCTGGACGATCTCCTGTTTTAGCAATATTTTTCTTTGCCAATTTATTAATTAATGTAGATTTACCAACATTTGGTATACCTACAATTAATGCGCGAATCGCTCTCGGTCTAATACCTTTTGCAACCATTTTATCAAATTTTTCTTTAACAAGCACTTTACAAGCTGCTGCAATTTCTTTCATACCTTGTCCAGCTTGCGCATTAATCGAAATTGCCATATGGCCTTTTTCTTTAAAATATGCGATCCATTGTTTTGTTAAACGATCATCTGCCATATCCGCTTTATTTAAAACAACAAGCCTCGGCTTATGTGTAATGATTTCATCAATCATTGGGTTTCGAGATGATAATGGTAATCGAGCATCTACAAGCTCAATTACAACATCAATTAATTTTAATTTCTCCGTTACTTGGCGTCTAGCCTTCGCCATATGCCCTGGAAACCATTGAATTACCATGTTGCCACCTTCTTTTTCATTTATTTCACAATACGTGCGTCTTCTAACGGCCAATATAACATATTGGCTTTACCAATTACTTGATCCTTTGAAATCGTACCGATTGAACGGCTATCTTTACTAAAACGACGATTATCACCTAAAACAAATAATTGATCTTTTGGAACAGTTTTCTTGCCTGTCATTTCTTCAAGATTAAAATCATATGTAAGCGGTCCGTCAGCAATTTGCTTTTTCTGCTTGTCTAAATACGGCTCCTCATAAGCCTTTCCGTTAACATACAGTTTATCATTACGATACTCTATTTCATCGCCTGGCAGGCCTATAATGCGCTTAATGTAATCTTTATCTTCTGTTGCTCGAAATACGATAATATCAAAGCGTTTTGGATCTCCAATGTGATAACCAATTTTATTCACAATCATTCGATCACGATCATGTAAAGTAGGTGCCATCGATACCCCGTCTACGAGAATTGGAGCAAAGAAAAACTGTCTAATAACACCAGCTAATACAACAGCAATCAAAATTGCTTTAATCCATTCCCAAAGTGAACTCTTCTCTTTTTTCATGCATTTCCCCTCCACGGTTATGTAAGCTGTTCGTATTATACCAAAATTTCATATAGATTGGAAAAAGGGAGCTTGTGCATTTACAAGCTCCCATACATGTCTTATCGAATTTCTTTAATACGTGCTTTTTTACCGCGAAGGTTACGTAAGTAGTATAACTTAGCACGACGTACTTTACCACGGCGAAGTACTTCGATTTTCGCGATTCTTGGCGTGTGAACTGGGAATGTACGCTCAACACCTACACCGTAAGAAATCTTACGAACTGTGAATGTTTCACTAATTCCGCCACCACGACGTTTAATTACAACACCTTCGAAAAGCTGAATTCTTTCACGAGTTCCCTCAACAACTTTTACGTGTACACGTAAAGTGTCACCAGGACGGAATGAAGGAAGGTCAGTTTTTAATTGGCCTTTTGTAATTTCTGCGATTAATTGTTGCATATTAAATTCTCTCCTTTAAACAGATGCTCTTATAAAGTCTTAATAAATTACAGCGGAACATCGTTAATACGGCTACTGATTTCAGTAGCACAAATGTTATAATAGCATATTACTAGGCCTGTTGCAATAGCAAATATATGAAGTTATTACTGCTCTCGCTTTATTTCCTCAAGCCATTTTTTCTCTTGTTTAGATAGATCTCTATCATCTAACAAATCAGGTCTACGCGTATACGTACGGCGCAAAGATTCCTTATGTCGCCATTCGTCAATATTTTTATGATTCCCTGACATTAATACATCCGGTACCTTCATACCACGAAAATCAGCCGGACGTGTATAATGAGGATGCTCTAATAAACCTGTACTAAACGAATCCTCCACTTGTGAAGCATGATTTCCTAGCACGCCTGGCAAGAGACGTACAACACTATCAGTAATAACCATAGAAGCTAATTCTCCGCCCGTTAATACATAGTCACCAATAGAAATCTCATCCGTTACGAGATGCTCACGAATTCGTTCGTCATACCCTTCATAATGCCCACATACAAAGATCAAATGTTCTTCCTCTGCAAGCTCTTCCGCTTTCTTCTGCGTAAATCTTTCGCCCTGCGGACACATTAAGACAACTCTCGGCTTACGCTCTGTCTCTTTCGTCAAATCTTCTACAGCATCAAAAATAGGCTGAGGAGTAAGCACCATACCAGCTCCTCCGCCGTAAGGATAATCGTCTACGCTATTATGCTTACTTGTTGTATAATCACGAAAGTTAACAACACGAAGGTTTACCGCTTCTTTTTCTTGCGCCTTCTTTAATATAGAAGATCCAAATACACCGGTAAACATGTCTGGGAACAACGTTAAAATATCAATTTTCATTATAGCAACCCTTCCATTACATGAATGGTTACTAATTTATTTTCAATATTAACTTGAAGTACAACGTCATCAATATAAGGAATTAAAAGATCTTGACCCTTCGGACGTTTAATCACCCAAACATCATTTGCACCAGGAGAGAGAATTTCTTTGATTGTCCCTAGCGCTTCTCCTTCTTCCGTTACAACGCTGCAACCAATAATTTCGTGATAGTAGTATTCACCTTCAGCAAGTTCGCCTAACTGCTCTTCTGGTACTTTTATTAAAGAACCTTTAAACTTCTCTACTTCATCTACATTGTTATATCCTTCAAATGTTAATAAATCGAATGTCTTATGTTGGCGATGAGAAGTTACCTTCACCGGAAGGTAGTCTGTGTCTTTCTCATTCGATATGTATAGTGTGTTTCCTACTTTATATCGCTCTTCTGGAAAATCAGTACGAGAAATAACACGGATTTCTCCTCTTACGCCATGAGTATTTACAATTTTCCCTACGTTAAACCATTTTGTCATAAATAGTATGTCACCCCTGGTTTCTATATAAATTAAGCATCTCCATTTCATAGATGGAACATGCAATCTCTATTTAAATGTTAAAAAAGGGAGAGGAATAACTCCTCGCCCTTTTTACGTTTATTGAATTTCCAGTGTTACTTTTTCATCATTATGATGTCCCACTGAATACAAGAGCATTCGAATCGCTTTCGCAACTCTCCCTTGCTTTCCAATGACTTTTCCAACATCCTCAGGATGTACAGTTAATCGATACTTTATCTCTCCGTTGTAAAGTTCCTGTGTAACTTTTACATCTTCAGGATGATCGACAAGAGGCTTGACAATCGTCTCGACTAACTTCTTCATAGTCATTGCCTCAATTACTTACCTTGTTTAGATAAGTGGAATTTCTCCATGATACCTTGGTTAGAGAATAAGTTACGAACTGTATCAGATGGTTTAGCACCATTTCCTAACCATTTTAATGCTGCTTCTTCGTTGATCTTAACTTCAGCTGGTTGAGCAACTGGATTGTAAGTTCCGATTTCCTCAATGAAACGTCCGTCACGAGGAGAACGAGAATCTGCAACAACTACACGATAGAAAGGAGTTTTTTTAGCTCCCATACGTTTTAAACGAATTTTAACTGCCATTTATAAAGCACCTCCGAATTTATTTCACACAGATAATTATATTAGCAAAAAGACTATTGCTTTGTAAAGTATTTTTTCTTAACAGAGCCATCTTTTTTTCCTTACATGAATGGAAACTTCAATCCACCTAGTCCTTTTTTCTTGCCTTTTTGCATTCCAGTCATCGTCTTCATCATTTTTTTCATGTCATCGAATTGTTTGATTAGACGATTGATTTCTTGTACAGTTGTACCGCTACCTTTGGCAATGCGCTTTTTGCGACTAGCATTGATTATTTCCGGTTGTTCTCGTTCTAATTTAGTCATAGAACGAATAATTGCCTCAATATGCCCAATTTGTTTTTCATCAACTTGCGCATTTTTCAGCCCTTTAATTTTATTTGCACCAGGAAGCATTCCTAACAATTCATCAAGCGGCCCAAGTTGACGCACTTGTCCAAGTTGTTCTAGGAAATCGTCAAGCGTAAACGAAAGCGTACGCATTTTTTGCTCAAGTTCTTTTGCTTTCTCTTCATCAACTGTAGCTTGCGCTTTTTCAATCAATGTTAAGACATCGCCCATCCCTAAAATACGGGATGCCATACGCTCTGGATGGAACGCTTCAATTGCATCTAGTTTTTCACCCATACCAGCAAATTTAATCGGTGTGTTTGTTACAGCTTTAATAGATAATGCAGCACCACCGCGCGTATCACCATCTAATTTCGTTAATACAACACCTGTTAAACCTAACTGTTCATGGAAACTTTGTGCAACATTTACCGCGTCTTGTCCCGTCATCGCATCGACAACAAGGAAAATTTCATCCGGTTTCGCAACTTCTTTAACTTTCGCTAATTCATCCATTAGTTCTTCATCAATATGCAGGCGACCCGCTGTATCGATTAAAACATAATCATGATGATCTTCTTTTGCTTTTGCAATCGCTTGTTTCGCAATTTCAACAGGACTTACTTGATCTCCTAAAGAAAATACAGGCATGTCCAATTGCTTCCCTAATGTTTCAAGCTGTTTAATTGCTGCTGGACGGTAAATATCAGCTGCAACAAGCATCGGTTTACGATTATGCTTTTTACGAAGCAAATTCGCAAGCTTACCTGTCGTCGTTGTTTTACCCGCACCTTGCAGACCAACCATCATAATAACAGTCGGTGGCTTATTAGCAACAGCAATTTTGCTTTGCTCTCCGCCCATAAGTTCTGTAAGTTCTTCCTGTACAACTTTAATTACTTGTTGTCCAGGTGTCAAACTTTTCATTACATCTTGTCCGACAGCACGTTCAGACACACGCTTCACAAAATCTTTTACTACTTTAAAGTTAACATCTGCTTCTAAAAGAGCTAGACGAACTTCTCTCATCATTTCTTTCACATCGGCTTCAGAAACTTTTCCTTTGCCGCGGATTTTTTGCATTGTCTGTTGAAGTCGGTCGGCTAATCCTTCAAATGCCATATTGCCGCCCTCCTAATCTAATTTTTCGATAGCTTCAACAACTTGTTTCATTTCTTCATTCACATGCTCTTCTTCGCTGATTAGCTGTTTTAGCTTTGCAACAAGTCGCTGTCGCTCTTGAAACTTTTGAAGTAATACTAATTTTTCTTCATATTCTTCAAGCATCGCTTCAGTCCGTTTAATGTTATCATACACGGCTTGGCGACTTACATCAAATTCTTCCGCAATTTCACCAAGAGATAAATCATCTAGATAATAAAGCGACATATAACTTCTTTGTTTTTGCGTTAACAACGATTGATAAAAATCAAATAAATAGTTCATTCTCGTTGTTTTTTCGAGCATGTTGGATCATCCTTTGTTAAGTGATTTCCCTTTACATGAATTAGTTTACATGGAGTCCAAAAGAGTGTCAAGTTTTTTTCTTAACATCATATATTTTTATAGAAAAAGAAGCGGAAATACCGCTTCTTTCGCTTATACTTCTTCTGTTTCTACTAAGTTCGCAAATAAACCATACACATATTGTTCTGGATCAAACTGCTGCAAATCATCCATTTGCTCTCCTAATCCAACAAACTTCACCGGTACATCCATTTCGTTACGAATCGCTAATACAATACCACCTTTAGCAGTTCCATCTAACTTCGTTAAAACAATACCAGTTACATTCGTTGCCTCCCGGAATGTTTTCGCTTGGCTTAAACCGTTTTGTCCTGTTGTTGCATCAATAACAAGCAATACTTCATGAGGAGCACCTGGTACTTCACGCTCAATTACACGCTTCACCTTCTCTAACTCTTTCATTAAGTTTACTTTATTTTGCAAGCGTCCTGCTGTGTCACATAGTAATACATCTACCTTACGTGCTTTCGCAGCTTGTACAGCGTCATACATAACCGCCGCTGGATCAGATCCAGATCCTTGTTTAATCACTTCTACACCAACACGATCGCCCCATACTTCTAATTGTTCAATCGCCCCAGCACGGAATGTGTCTCCTGCTGCCAATAGGACTGACTTACCTTCTGATTTAAACTTATGCGCCAGTTTACCAATTGTTGTCGTTTTTCCTACACCGTTAACACCAACAAATAAAACAACCGTTAATTGGTCCTCTTGCATATTAATTTCGTTACTAAAATCGCTGTCACCTTTGTAAATTCCCACTAGTTTTTCTGAAATAACAGCTTGTACTTCTTTTGGATCTTGAATGTTACGACGTTGTACTTCTTCTTTCAATTGATCAATTAATTCCATTACCGTCGCAACGCCAACGTCTGCACCAATTAAGATTTCTTCTAACTCTTCGAAGAAATCTTCGTCCACTTTACGGTAACGATACACTAAATCATTCACTTTATCCGCAAATGAATTTCTAGTTTTTTCTAATCCGTGTTTAAATTTCTCTGTAACTGTATCCGTTTGTTTTGAAATTTTTTCTTTTAGTTTTTTAAAAAAACTCATACTTTCCCATCCTTCCTATTCACTTGCAATAAGTTCTTCTCCAGCATCTAAACGAACCGAAACAAGTTTAGATACCCCTGATTCTTGCATTGTTACACCGTACAACACATCAGACTCTTCCATTGTACCTTTTCTATGTGTAATTACAATAAACTGCGTCTCATCACTAAATTTCTTTAAATACTGTGCAAAACGAGCTACATTCGCTTCATCAAGGGCGGCCTCTACCTCATCTAGTACACAGAACGGTACTGGGCGCACTTTTAAAATACCAAATAAAAGCGCAATTGCCGTTAAAGCACGCTCTCCACCTGAAAGTAAACCTAAGTTCTGCAATTTCTTCCCTGGCGGTTGTGCTACAATATCAATACCCGTATTTAGTAAATCCTCTGGATTAGTCATTACTAAATCCGCTCTACCGCCTCCAAATAATTCAGAGAATACCGATTGAAATTCCATTCTAATGCCTTCAAACGTAGTAGAAAAGCGTTTTTTCATTTCTTCATCCATTTCGGTAATAAGCTGGTGCAATGTCGTTTTCGCTTCTTCTAGATCGTCTCTCTGCTCTAGTAAGAATGTATGACGCTCCGCTACACGTTCATATTCATCAATTGCCCCTAGGTTCACTGTACCTAACTCTTCTATGGATAATTTGATTAATTTTACTTTCTTACGCGCATCTTCTGCAGGCATTGTCATTGTATATTTTAGTTTCGCCGCTTCAAATGAAATCGTATATGTTTCACGTAAATGTTGTAATCTATTTTCCAACTCTACATCAAGTCGGTTTATTCTCACTTCTTGATCTTTCAACATTTCAAGAATATATTTATGTTTACCTGTCGTTTCTTTCAAATTGCGTTCTAAATGTTCTACTCTCTCTTGCAACGATACACGTTGTTCACGACGAGAGCGAATTAATTCTGAAGTTTGATTACGATCATACGCTTTCTTCTCAATCATATTCGTAATTTGCTCTTCACCACTTGAATTAGATGTCATTTCTTGTTTTAAGAATGCTAAATCCTCTTTCGTTTTTACAAGTGTCGCATCCGTTTCTTCTTTTTCCTTCGTCAATCGTTCAATTTTTTCTTTTTGATTAGATAAGCGTTGTTGCTTTTCAGCTGCCAGCACTTTTAATTCAGTCATTTCTTTTTGAACTTTTTCTTTCGAAGAATGTTGCTCACTTTTTTGTTTTGTTAAAGCTACAATTTTACTATCTAACTCAGTGATATCAGCTTGAAGATTCGCTAAAATCCCTTCTAACTCCTCTTTACGCCCTTGCATTTTTACTCGATCTTGTAAAAACCCTTCAATCTCTAAATCATAAATAGACAAGCGGTCATTAATACGATGTTCTTCTAATTCTAAACGATTAATCTCTTCTCTTAATTTCTGCTCTTCTACACGATCCACTTCTACAGTTTGCCTTAGTTCGCGTATTTTCACTTCTTTTTCTTGAATCTCTTGTTTTACTGCTTTAACAAAGTTTTCTAACTTCGTTGTTTTTTCTTCCATATCGGTTAACTTACGAGTCCACTCTTCCAGTTCACGTTGGCGTCCTAATAAAGAAGATTTCGCTTGTTTTACCGCCCCACCAGTCATAGAACCGCCAGGATTCACTACGTCACCTTCGATTGTTACAATGCGATAACGGTATTGCAGTTGTTTCGCCAACTCATTTGCTCCGCGTAAATCTTTCGCAACAATAACAGTACCTAATAAATTTGAAACTACATTTTCATATTTATTGTTGTACTGCACAAGTTCTGCCGCCACACCTACAAACGATGGGTGTTGATTTGCAATGCGTAATTGCTCAAATGATAACGATCTGCTTTTAATAACAGCTTGCGGTAAAAACGTTGCACGTCCATGTTTATTTTGCTTTAAAAATGCAATCGCATTACGAGCATGCTCCTCTGTTTGTACAACAATATGCTGCATCGCTGCACCTAGAGCGATTTCCATTGCAACTTCGTATTCTTTCGGAACCGTTAACAGTTCGGCAACAGCACCCTCGATACCTTGCAACCTATTTTCTCTAGCTTTCAATACTTCACGTACACCTTGATAGAAGCCAGAATAATCTTCTTGCATCTCTTCAAGCATTTCTTTTCGAGAACGTGCCTGTTGCACAAATTGGTATGCTTGGTATAGTTTTGTTTCATTTTCACTATACTGCGTCTTACATTTCCCAAGTGCCGCCTCTGTCTTCTGTATGTTTGAGAGAATGCCAGCTACTTTTTCTTTCGCTTGTTCGTAACTTTCTACAAGTTTCGTCTTTTTCGCTGTAATTTCCATACGCATTTCTACATATTTCGCATTCTCTTCATCTAGACGCTCGTTTTTAGACGTTTGCTGTTTAGATTGTTCTTCAATCATAGATAATTCATTGCGATGACTAGCTTGTTGATTTAAAAGTTCAATATAGTCACCTTTTAAATTCTCAATCTGTTCCTCTAAATTGTCAGCAAAAGTAGCAAGCAATTGCTCATTATCATGCAATTTTTGCTCCAACTCTTTTACTTCATTCACAAATTGCATTAAAGCTTCTGTACTTGACTCAATCTCACCATCGTAAATTTTAGCTTTCTCTGTTAATTCAACAATTAACTGCTCAAGTTGCGCACAATGCGTCGTAGCATTTTGCTTTCTCTCTTTTAACAACTCGCGCTGCCCTTCTAGTTTTTCTAGCTCTTTACTAGAAAGAAGAAGTACCTCTTGCAACGAGTCTACAGACTCATCTACCGCTTGTAATTGTCCACGTAATTCCTCAAGTTCTTCTTCACTTTTTTGTAAATTCGTTGACATTTTAGCTTCTTCGTTTTTATTATGCCCAAACTGATTTCGAAGTGCTTCCCATTTCTCATGCAATTCTTCAATTTCATGGACAATAAGCGCAGCTTCTACTTTCTCTAATTCTTCTTTATTCTCAAGATAATCTTTCGCAATAGAAGCTTGTCTTTCTAAAGGTTCTACTTGACTACTTAATTCATGAATTATATCTTGTACACGATTTAAGTTTTCTTGTGTTTCTTCTAATTTTCCTTCAGCTTTCTTTTTGCGAAGTTTGTATTTTAGTACGCCTGCCGCTTCTTCAAACACACCTCGACGCTCTTCTGACTTACTACTTAAAATCTCTTCCACTTTCCCCTGGCTAATAATTGAAAAAGCTTCTCTTCCCATACCAGAGTCCATAAATAAATCAATAATATCTTTCAATCTACATGATTGTTTATTAATATAAAAATCACTTTCACCTGAACGAGATACACGACGTGTTACACACACCTCATTGTATTCAATTGGTAAACGTTGATCTTCATTATTTAAAGTTATTGTTACTTCAGCAACATTAACCGCTCTCCTTGTATCACTGCCTGCAAAAATAATATCCTCCATCTTTGCACCACGTAATGATTTTGCAGATTGTTCACCAAGTACCCAGCGAATTGCATCAGTAATATTACTTTTCCCGCTTCCATTAGGTCCTACTACAGAAGTTACACCCGGGACAAAATCAACAGATACACGCTCAGCAAAAGACTTAAACCCTGCTATTTCTAATCTTTTTAAAAACACGAAAGGCCTTCCTCCTATTCTCCGTCGTTACAAATGTTTTCTATACAAAAACAAGCTATTATACGGATTTACCTTCTTTTTATTTACAAACAAAAAGAAAGTTTCATTCTATGCACAAGGAATCCCCCTCATTCAAAGGGGGATTCCTTATAGTTGTTCTTTTAATTTTTTCAATGCTTCTGCAGCAGCTTGTTGCTCTGCTTCTTTTTTCGACTTACCACTACCAAGACCTAAAGCTACGTTATTTAACGTAACACGTGACACAAATTCTCGATTGTGAGCTGGTCCTTTTTCTTGCAAAATTTGATACTCAACATTGCCACTACCATCACGCTGAATCAATTCTTGTAACTGACTCTTATAATCCATCACATGAGAAAAAGCACCCTCATTAATTTTCGGATATACAATTTCTTTTAAGAATTCCCAAACTGTTTCTAACCCTTGATCAAGATAAAGGGCACCAATAAACGCTTCAAAGACATCCGCTAATAAAGCTGGTCGTTCACGTCCACCTGTCATTTCTTCACCTTTTCCTAATAAAACAAGGCTACCAAATGACAATTCGTTCGCAAAACGAACAAGAGATGGCTCACATACAATAGCTGCACGTAGTTTTGTTAACTCTCCTTCGCTCATTGTCGGATATTTTTGAAACAGATACTGCGATACAGTAAGTTCCAATACTGCATCTCCAAGAAATTCAAGACGCTCATTATCTTCATGCGGTTTTTTTCGATGCTCATTCACATACGATGAATGCGTAAATGCTTGAATCAATAATTTTTCATCTGTAAACGTAATACCTATCTTTTCTTGAAACACTTTAAATGCTTCACGATATTTTGTTTCGTATTTTTTTTCTCTATATTTTCGGTACGGCATAGGTCCCTCCAGATATAAGCCAGAAAGCCCCGCTAAAAAACGGGACTTCACTTAAGCATTATAGATGACTCTCTATGTAAGTCACAGCATCGCCAACAGTAGCAATCTTTTCAGCATCTTCATCAGAAATTTCCATTTCGAATTCATCTTCTAATTGCATTACAAGTTCTACTACATCTAGGGAGTCTGCTCCTAAATCTTCCTTGAAGCTTGCAGCTGGTACTACC
Source organism: Bacillus cereus group sp. BceL220 (assembly GCF_051776965.1). Lineage (NCBI taxonomy): Bacteria > Bacillati > Bacillota > Bacilli > Caryophanales > Bacillaceae > Bacillus > Bacillus cereus group sp. BceL220. Next base: position 170,171 of record NZ_JBPWBC010000001.1, read on the forward strand.
TCAGTCTCTTCTACTCCTAAACGATCAACGATGATTTTTGTTACGCGCTCTAAAACATCTGCCATTCCATTCACCTCCCCTCAAATATTATATTAAATATTGACCAAAAAAACTAGGTGAAATCGATTCTTTTATTACATTACCATACCGCCATCAACATTTAACGTTTGACCTGTAACATATTTGCTTTGATCAGAAGCAAAAAACGTTACAGCATTCGCGATATCTTGCGCTTCACCAAATTGAGCAGCTGGAATAACTTTTAACATTTCGGCTTTAATATTCTCATCTAGTACATCAGTCATATCAGTCGCAATAAAGCCTGGCGCAATTGCATTCACAGTAATATTTCGACTTGCTAACTCTTTTGCAGATGTTTTTGTTAATCCAATAACACCCGCTTTAGCAGCAACATAATTAGCTTGCCCTGGGTTTCCTATAACACCCACAACAGAAGCGATATTTATAATTCTACCATGACGTTGACGCATCATATAACGAGATACTGCTTTTGTACATAAGAATACACCTTTTAAGTTTGTATTAATAACTGTATTCCATTCTTCTTCTTTCATACGCATTAATAAATTATCTTTTGTTACACCAGCATTATTTACAAGAATATCAACTTGTCCAAATGTATCTACTGTTTGTTTCACCATATTTGTAACATCATCAGCATTTGCAACATCTGCTTTTACCGCAATTGCATCAGAACCTAATTTCTTAATTTCATCTACTACTTCATTTGCTTTTTGTTCATTACCCGCATAATTTACTACTACATTTGCCCCTTGTTTCGCTAAATCGATCGCAATCGCGCGACCAATTCCACGTGAAGCGCCAGTTACTAATGCTACCTTCCCTTTTAACATCAGTTTTCTCCTCTCAAATTTGAAATGGTATCTTTTAATGTCTCTTCATCATATATCGCATATGCTTTCACTGATGAATCAATTGACTTCATAAGTCCAGCAAGTACTTTTCCAGGTCCAATTTCAATAAATGTATCTACTCCCTGCTTCACCATACATTCAATAGACGGGTACCATAATACAGGCGAATAAAGCTGTTCGATTAACTTTTCTTGAATGTCGGCACCACGTGTAATAACATCCGCCGTAACATTTGCAATAACAGGAATATTCGTATCATGAATTGTAATTTCATTTAAAACACTTTGGAACTTCTCAGCTGCCGGCTTCATAAGTGAAGAATGGAATGGCCCACTTACTTTTAGTGGAATTGCTCTCTTTGCACCATTTTCTTTCGCTCTTTGAGAAGCAAGCTCTACGCCTTGCTTCGTTCCAGAAATTACAATTTGCTTCGTACTATTCATATTAGCGATTTGCACTGCATATCCTTCACTTGTTACTTCTTCTGTAACTTGTTTCAGCATATGTGGGTCAGCACCTAATATAGCTGCCATTGCACCATCCCCGCCCGGAACAGCTTCTTCCATATATTCCCCGCGTTTCCTTACAGCATATACCGCATCTTCAAAAGTTAATGCACCAGCTGCTACAAGAGCGCTATATTCACCTAAACTATGACCAGCGACAAAGTCAGGTGTAATGTCATACTCTTTCAAAGCTGTCAAAATAGCAAAACTCGTTGTTAATAATGCAGGCTGAGCATTTGTTGTTAATGTAAGCTTTTCCTGCGGTCCTTCAAAAATCACTTCTGAAAGTGAATCTTCCAACACCTCATCTGCTTTTGCAAACACTTTTGCAACCTCTTTATTATTCTCTGCTAATTGTTTACCCATTCCAACTGCCTGTGAACCTTGGCCCGGAAAAAGAAATGCTATTTTTCCCATTTCAAATCCTCCTCTTATTGGAGTGACTCTTTCTCCATTACGCTTGAAATCGTAGGAATTACTTCTTTCGCTACCATTTCTCTCGTTTGACGAATCGCACTAAATATCGACTGGTCATTAGAAGAACCGTGAGCCTTAATGACAGGTGCTTTCAATCCAAATAATGCAGCTCCTCCATACTCCGAATAATCCATTTTATCTTTTAATACCATAAGTTTTGGCTTTAATACCGCCGCTGCTAATTTGCTCGTAAATGAACTCATTAATTGTTCTTTCAACATAGAGAATAGCGCAAGTGCTGTTCCCTCTAATGATTTCAACGCTACATTCCCTGTAAAACCATCACATACAACAACATCTGCTACACCTTGCAATAAATCTCTTGATTCAACGTTCCCAACGAAATTAATTGGCGCATCCTTAAGCATTGCAAATACTTGCTTTGAAAGCTCGTTTCCTTTTCCATCCTCTGTTCCAACGTTTAATAGTCCAACACGAGGATTTTCAATTCCTCTTACCTTCTCAGCATAAACAGATCCCATTACTGCATATTGATATAAATGAATTGGTTTTGCATCAACATTTGCTCCAACATCTAACATAACAAAACCTTTTCCATCTACAGTTGGCATTGTAGGCGATAAAGCTGGTCGCTCAATTCCTTCCATACGACCGACAACAAATAATCCAGCTGCCATTAAAGCTCCTGTACTACCTGCGGATATACAAGCGTTTGCTTCTCCATCCTTTACTTGCTGTGCCGCAAGTACCATTGAAGCTTGTTTTTTTCGACGAACCGCTCTTACTGGTTCCTCCGTCGATTCTATTTTTTCGTCTGTATGAAGAATAGTAATTCGTTCATCACTCGTTAAGTATTGACGAATTTCCTCTTCTTTCCCTACTAACGTAATATGTAGATCAGAATATTCCTTAATAGCTTTCATTGCCCCTAATACTACAGCCTTTGGAGCGTGATCTCCGCCCATTGCATCTATTGCGATTTTCATAAGTTGTTACCTTCCTCACTATAATTACTAGATCGATACATTTCAAAAGTGCCTGTAAAAACAAGTTCTTCTCCAACGAAGCTACGCACTTTGACAACCGTCCGTCCCTTATCATTCTCTACGTCTTCAACGCGCGCTTTTGCAACAACACGCTCTCCTAATTTTACAGGGCGAATGTATCGAATGGTAGACTTTGCAGTTAAAGCTAATTCTTCATCAATAACCGCAACAGCTAGTGAGTTTGCTTGCGCAAACAGATGATGCCCACGGGCAATTTGATTTCTTTTAAATACATGTTCTACCTTTACTTCAAAGATAGAGATTGCATGTCTATCTAATTCAATATCAATAATTTCTCCGACAACCTCTTCTAACGGTAAAGATTTCACATCTTCTTCATGTTGCTTTGTAGCTACATGTTTAATTCTCTCTCTTAATTCAGGAATAGACAATTCCATACGATCCAGTCGTACTGTTTGTATACTCACTTGAAATTTTTCCGCTAAATCTTCATCCGTAATAAAAGGATTTGATTCGATTGTTTGTTGTAATAATTCTTGTCTTTCTTTTTTACTTCTTCTTTTCTTCATACCGCACCATCCATTTTTATGACTAGGTACTAACAGTAGTATATAATCATTAAAAGTAGAATGCAACAAAAATTTTTGTTGACTCCCTTTAATCGAGCTTCTCTCCTTGGAACACACCTGTCCCATCAAGATACGTACGCAAGGCAGCGTACTGATCATTGTGCCAAAATGCTTCTGAATCTACTAGTATCGCCGCATCTTGCCTTGCTGTTTCTAACGCTCGATAATCGTGTACCATGTCAGCAACCTTAAATTCTGGTAAGCCACTTTGCTTACTCCCAAAGAAATCTCCAGGACCTCGTAATTCTAAATCTTTTTCTGACAATACAAATCCATCATTTGTTTCAGTCATTATGCGCATTCTTTCTTTTCCTGTTTCTGATTTAGGGTCTGCTATTAATAAACAATATGATTGTTCACTACCACGCCCGACACGCCCTCTAAGCTGATGAAGCTGCGATAAACCGAAACGTTCTGCATCATAAATAACCATCACAGTCGCATTCGGTACGTTCACACCCACCTCAACAACCGTTGTCGATACAAGAATTTGCACTTTATTTTCACTAAACTGGCCCATTATCTCTTCTTTTTCCTGAGACGATAATCTCCCATGCATCAATCCAACTTGGCATTTCCCTTGGTAATGATGCGTCAGCATACTATGTAAGTCGATAGCATTTTGCACATCAAGTTTCTCAGATTCTTCAATTAGAGGACAAATAACGTATGCCTGTCTTCCTTTTTTTATTTCCTTCTCAACAAAACCGAGGACGCGATCTAACATATCATGTTTTGCCCAGTATGTTTCAATCACCTTTCTACCTGCTGGCATCTCATCGATTATCGAAACATCCATCTCTCCAAATGCAGTAATTGCAAGCGTACGCGGAATTGGTGTCGCTGTCATAAATAATACATCTGGATTTTCACCTTTCTCCCGTAAAACTCGGCGCTGCGCTACACCAAATCGATGCTGTTCATCTGTAATAACGAGACCCAACCTATGAAATATAACTTCATCTTGAATTAAAGCGTGCGTTCCAACAAGAATATCTATTTCTCCTTGTTCTAACTTCGCTAAAATTTCTCGGCGTCTTGCACCTTTAACAGAACTTGTTAGCAGTTCCACCTTCATACCAAAATGCGAAAACGTTTCAGCAAGCGACTGATAATGTTGCTCAGCTAAAATTTCTGTAGGAACCATTAAAGCACCTTGATAATGAGCTAATTTCGATGCATAAAGGCCAATCGCAGCAACAACTGTTTTCCCAGAACCAACGTCACCTTGTAATAGTCGGTTCATCCGATAAGGAGATGTCATATCTTTTAAAATTTCATCTACAACTCGGCGCTGCGCACCAGTTAATGGGAACGGCAGTGCATCGATAAATTCTTGTAATTCTACTGACGGAATCTCTTTCTTCGTCCCTTTTGAATTTTCCCTCTCCATTTTCCTCAGTGTTTGCATTTTCAGCTGAAATAAGAAAAATTCCTCATATACAAAACGGCGACGCGCTTGCTTTAAATCCTCCTGTCCTACCGGAAAATGCAAAGCCTTAAGTGCTTCATATCTTGGTAATAATTTATACCGGCCTAACAAACCATCCGGTAACACTTCGACTATAGAATCTCCATATTCCTTTAACGCTTGAGCAATAAAACGACGCATCTGTTTTACTGTAAGTTTCCCCTTTACTGAGTAAACTGGCTCCACTTCTTGTTGACGTACAACTGGCCCAAAATGAAGTTCTGATACAGCAATTGTTTGACGATGTTGATCCCATTTACCAGTAATCGTTACCGTTTCATCTAACGTTAATTTTTGCTTATAGTAAGGCCTATTAAAACATACCGCCGTAATTAAATAACGACCGACGAGAACACGAACTGTTAGACGCGATTTCTTCTTACCATAATATTGCAGCAAAGGAGCACTATGAACCTTCCCTTCAACCGTTACACGTTCATCATGCTTTACTTCAGCAAGATCTTTCATCGCATAATCTTCATAACGGTACGGAAAATGTTCTAATAGATGAGAAACTGTATAAATCCCCATCTCATGTAGTAACTCAGATGTTTCTCCTCCGATCCCCTTTACATCCGTAACAGGAACTTGTACAACATCATTCAAGATTCTCACACCCCGTCACATTATTTTCTTTATTGCATTTTATTTGAGTACCAATTAGCATCTGTAATCGCTCTCTTTCACCTTATATATTCTATCATAGGCATTCTAAGAGAAACTACTCAAATCCCTTATATAAAACAAGTAAAAAAGAGCCTCACTATTAGCAGCAAGGCTCTTTTCTCTCTTCAATATGCTAGCCTTTTGAATAAAAACTAGTAATAAACTTCATATTACTACTTCTTATCCATTAGCAAGTAAGTAATCCATTTATTTTCAAAACGAATCTTATCTTATTCTACAGAGAAGATGAAAGAATACACTGGTTGGTTTCCAGCATGCACTTCTACTTCTGCATCTTCAAATTTCTCTTCTACAAATTCAACTAACTCCGCTACTTCTTCGTCAGTTGCATCTTCACCTTGTAGAATCGTTACGATTTCAGAATCTTCATCAATAAGCGCTTCTAGTAATTGCTTCGCAGCTCCTACTTTTTCAGCATTTGTAGATACAATTTTTCCATCTGCAATACACATGAAGTCATCTTTTTGAATTGCTACACCATCAATTTCCGTATCACGTACAGCATACGTAATTTGACCTGTTTTCACATGAGATAAAGCTTCTTGCATGTTTTCTTCATTCTCTTCTAACGTTCCAACTGGGTTAAATGCTAACATTGCTGCCATACCTTGAGGAACTGTTTTCGAACGAACAACAATAACTTCTTGATCTACAACTGATGCTGCTTGTTCTGCTGCCATTACAATATTTCCGTTATTCGGTAAAATAATGATTTTTTCAGCATTTGCTTCTTCAATTGCCTTCACGATATCCTCCGTACTTGGATTCATCGTTTGACCACCTTCGATAACTTTCGTTGCGCCGATGCTCTCAAATAAAGTTTTAATACCAGACCCCATTGCCACAGTTACGATACCATATGGTTGTTTTTCTTTCGATTGAGCTGGTTGTTCAGGAACCATAGCAGGTTCATCTAATAAAGCAGTATGCTGTTCACGCATATTTTCTACTTTAATCTTAATTAAACTACCGTATTTTTGCCCGTAGTTCATAGCGTCTCCAGGATGTTCTGCGTGGATATGAACTTTTACAATTTCATCATCAGACACAACTAGTAGAGAATCACCATATACACTAATATCTTCACGGAATTTTTGTTCAGAGAAATTATGCTCTTTCACCTTTTCAGCCTCTAATTTCACCATGAACTCCGTACAATATCCATACTTAATATCTTCTGTACTCAATTGGCTTTGTACACTACGGTGATGTTCTGCGCGTACCATCTCATTCATAGATGTTTGCGTCGGTGCATCAGAAGAAATCGTTTCTCCTTTTAAGTCAGCTAAAAATCCTTCGTATACCACTACAAGACCTTTACCACCGCTATCTACAACGCCAACTTGTTTTAATACAGGTAATAAATCTGGCGTACGATTTAACGATGCGTTTGCTTCTTTTACAACGTCTTCCATAAACAAAACAAAGTCGCGCTGTTTTTTCGCAACTGTTACTGCATATTTACCCGTTTCTCTTGCAACCGTTAAAATCGTTCCTTCAATCGGTTTCATAACCGCTTTATAAGCCGCCTCTACTCCAGCTTCTAGTGCTGCAGCAAAATCAACTGTTGTTAATTCTTCTTTTTGTTCAATGGATTTAGAGAAACCACGGAACAACTGAGATAGAATAACTCCAGAGTTACCACGAGCTCCCATTAATAATCCTTTGGCTAAACTTACGCCGACTTTACCAGCATGCTGTGAAGGATTTGCTTTCACTTCACGCGCACCTGAAGTCATAGATAAGTTCATGTTTGTACCGGTATCGCCATCTGGAACTGGAAATACGTTTAATGCATCAACAAGCTGAACATTATTTGTTAAATTATTCGCTCCTTGCATGATCATTTGTGATAAACGTTTTCCATCAATTTTTTGAATTGACACAGATTTTCCTCCTTAATGCACATTACAAGTTTATTACTTTAACTCCTTGTACGTAGATGTTTACAGAATCTACTGCTAGTCCTACAGTTTGATCTAATGTATATTTCACTTTCGTCTGCACATTATGTGCCACTTCTGAAATTTTCGTACCATAGCTCACAATAATATACATATCAATATGTACTTCATCTTCATCTTTACGAACAATAACACCTCTAGTGAAGTTTTCTTTTCGTAAAATGTCTGTTAATCCATCTTTTAACTGATTTTTTGATGCCATACCTACGATACCGTAGCAATCTACCGCGGCACCTCCAGCAATTGTTGCAATTACATCTGTACTAATATCAATTTGACCGTACTTCGTTTTAATTTCAATTGACATCTCGTTTCCCCCTTCATAAATGGTGAAAGTGAGCTAGACTACTTTAGTTACTATCATATAATCTTTTTAAAGAAAATTCCATCGTTCTTTCTTTTCACTCTCATATTTTATGTTTTAAATTACACTTTTTTATGATGAGCAAAATAGTCCATTGTTATTATACAACATGTACCACTATAATATGTCAAGCAATTTTTATGGATTTTAACTTTTCTTCATTGACATATAGTGTCAAGTAAATTTTCTTGATTTCTTTTTTCTACGGTGTTGCATTCTCTTTTTAGTTGTGTTAAATTATAGTAGTGTTTTTAGCATCGCATAAAAGACTAACATTGAAAAATTACGTATGGTAAGGTATCAAGGGAGGGAAATATAAATGGCTCGTGTTTGTGCTATTACTGGAAGAAAAGCTCGTTCTGGTAACTCTCGTTCTCACGCAATGAACGCTACAAAACGTAAGTGGGGCGCTAACCTTCAAAAAGTTCGCGTACGCATCGACGGAAAAGTTCAACGTGTTTACGTTTCTGCTAGAGCATTAAAATCTGGCAAAATCGAACGTGTTTAATAATAAAAAAAAGAGCCGATAGGCTCTTTTTTTACTATAACAATGGAAAAAGCACCGGTGATAGGTGCTTTTTTTAATCTTTTTTGAAGGTATTTAACATTGCACGAACAATTCCACCAAGAAATTTAGGTAACTTAATTGTATAAAATCTCATGGTTTCCCTCCTAATCCCCATTACTCCACTTGGTCACTATATGATGTAAGGAGCAAAATTGTTTCTTCAATCAGTGCTTCTTATCAACATTAATATGCCAGAAGTAAATGAAAAAGTACCTTTTTCCTCAACGAGTTCGTTACTAATACAAAGTGTTGATCCCCACTCTATTGTTTTATTAGTAAGAGGGTACTTAAAACCAAACAATGTAATCCCTTCCACTATTTCAGTAACTGGTACAAAAGATACATAAGGAAAATTTTTATTTTCTTCAATTATATGTGTACCCACTTTTTTAACTGTTATTTCATTTTTATTGTCCACAATACACATTTCTATCTCTACTTCTAACCCTTTTAAAAGCATTTGTATATTTGCCAAACCGTGATCAAGTCTTCCACCGGTAGCACCAAAAATACGAATTAGTGCCGGCTTCTGTCCTAATGCCCAGTTGATTGCAATTTCTAAATCCGTTTGATCTTTTTCCCGCGGAACAATATGTAATTCGTTCGTTTGCTGTCCCATCCATACTAATTCTTCTTCAGTAACTGAATCGTAATCTCCAAACGCAACAGCCGGGGTAATCCCTTTCTTTAATAGACGGTATACTCCCCTATCAACCGCAGCCCACACTACTTCCTTATTCTCATATCGAGCAAAATCTGCGCAATATTCCGAAGGTCCTCCTGCCAAAATATGAATAATCATTTTTTTCCCCTTCCATTGTAAAAAGGCAATCTGCCATTCGGTAGATTGCCTTTTTACATATTTTTACCCTATCCTATGAATACCTTACTAGGATAAAAGTTCATCACTACCCACGAATTACGCGAATTGCTTCACCGCGGTCTTTTTGATTGTATACTGCTGATCCAGCTACAAGTACATTTGCTCCTGCTTCCACACAAAGTCTTGCTGTTTCAGCATTTACACCACCATCAACTTCAATTTCTACTTCTAGATTGCGCTCTTTCACCATGTCTGCAACTTGTTTAATTTTCGGTAATACAGAATGGATAAACTTCTGTCCACCAAATCCAGGGTTTACTGTCATAAGTAATACCATATCTATATCTTCTAATACATGCTCAATCACTGAAACTGGCGTATGTGGATTTAATACAACGCCCGCTTTAATACCGTGAGATTTAATTAACTGAATTGTACGATGCAGATGTGGACACGCCTCTACGTGAACAGTAATAATATCCGCTCCCGCTTGTGCGAAAGTCGGGATATAGTTATCAGGATTTTCAATCATTAAATGTACATCTAATGGTAATGATGTAATTGGACGGATAGCTTCTACAATTAATGGTCCAATCGTAATATTTGGTACGAAATGTCCATCCATTACGTCAACGTGAATGTAATCCGCTCCGCCCTTTTCTACATCTTTAATCTCTTCCCCTAATTTTGAAAAATCTGCTGATAAAATCGATGGTGCAATTTTAATCATAACTAATACCTCGGCTTTCTCTCTCTAATTTCTTCTACGAATTGTTTATAGTTCTTATAGCGATATTCTGTAATCTTCCCTTCTTCAACCGCAGCTTTCACAGCACATTTCGGTTCAGAAAGATGTGTACACCCTCTAAATTTACAGTATTGGCTCGCTTCTTTCAACTCTGGAAAACAATATGTAAGATCTTCTACTTCTATATCAATGAAATCTAGTGAACTAAAACCCGGTGTATCTGCTACTAGTCCACTCCCAATTGCAATTAATTCTACGTGTCTTGTCGTATGCTTCCCGCGTCCTAAATGGGAGGAAATATCATTTGTTTTCAGCTCTAATTCTGGACGTAGCACATTAAGCATTGAAGATTTCCCAACACCAGATTGACCCGCAACAACAGAAACACAATTTTCTAAGTATGGTTTTAATATATCAATACTTTCTGACGTATTAATAGAAGTAAATAAAACATCATAACCCATCTCACGATAATCATTCGCATAAGCTTCAACAGTTGCTTTCATCTTTTCATCTACTAAATCCATCTTGCTAATACAAATAATTGGCTTAATGTTATGATATTCAATCAGCACTAAAAATCGATCTAACAGTCCAGGATTAAAATCTGGTTCTACTGCAGAGAACACAAGGATCGCTTGATCGACATTAGCAATAGGAGGTCTAACAAGTTCATTTTTTCGATCAAACACTTCAAGCACATAACCTTCAGTTGGATTATCTGCCTGAAAAACAACTTGGTCTCCTACAAGTGGTGTAATTTTATTTTTTCTAAATACACCTCGCCCACGACATTGCGTAACCCCTTCTTCATGCTGCACGTAATAAAACCCACTTAAAGCTTTTATAATTTTTCCTTCTGGCATAGAATTCTCCTTTTTTTGTATAAGGTGATGCTGAATTTAAAAATGAATGGATTTAAATTTTCCAAATAACGATTTCAAAACCTACCATATATACTTTCGCTAATATACATTAAATTTCCCATTAAATGCAAAAAAATATTTACAGCTGCATCACTTTACTAGCTTTTTGAATCATATATTTTTGCCTGCTATACCGTCCACTTTGTAGACAGCATAACAGGCAATAATAATAAGTAGTTCACTATTATTGAGTTGGATATGGTACTTCTTTATCAATAATCGTTACTCCATCTCGTACAATTTTATAGTGTCCCTTTGAACCTTCTTGAATTACAAATTCTAAAGAAATAGTCGCTGATTCAGTAATTGTTCTCGTTTCAACCGGTCTATCCATTTTTTGCTGCATGTCTTCTTTATAAATTTCTATTGTTTGCGGCTTTTTTTCACCTGTTACAGCAGGCTCATATGGGATAGAGATATTGTCCACTTTTACCGTTTTAGTCACTTTAGGCTTTTGACCATCAGAGATAATAATAGTTACTTTATCTCCCTCTTTTAATGGTGTACCTGGTTTTGGAAATTGCGAAATTACAAGTCCTTTTTCGACTGAATCTGAGTACTCTCGTTTTATATCTGACGTTAGTTTTCTCTCATTCAAATAACCAGTTACACTATTTTCAGTCCACCCCGAAAAGTCACCTGGTCTAATTTGATAAGGACCTTTACTTACCCAAATTTTCAGTTCTTGCTCCGCTTCTATAACCATTTGATCAGGCGTCGGAATTTGCTCTACAATTTCACCTTTCGGCTTATCATTTTCAATATAATTTACTGTAACTTGTTTATATTTTTCTTCTAACTCAGCTTTTACACTCTCAAAGTTTTGCCCTGTGAAATTCGCCATCTTACTTTTCTTTTTTCCACCTGATTGATAGATAGTAATTTTAGCGTTTTCTTTTACGACTCTTCCTGCTACAGGTTCCGTTTTTATTACATCCCCAACTTCAATATCATCTGTATATACAATATTAGGCTCCGTCACCTCAAAGCCCTTTTCTACTAACGTATTTACAGCTGTCGTGTATTTCATACCAGCCACATCAGGAACTTTCACATCTTTCGGAATAAATAATCCTGGAATAACCGTAAGCGCTAATGTTATTCCTATTGCTAAAAATAAAAATGTTGAAATTAAAACTTTAAGCCACTTGTTACTCCGTTTTTTCTTCTTATCTAACTCAGCTGCTTCTGCTCTTATCGGTTCTTCCACCTTACTCCCTTTTAAAACAATCGTTTCATCACTTACATTTTCAAATAATTGTTCTTGTTGAATAATCGGAATCGCTTTCGTCGCTTCCATATCTTCTGGTATGTAAAATGGTTGCTCATTTATCCTCTCTGGATATAGCGCAGTTTCAATATCTCGCTTCATAGCATTGGCAGATTGATATCGATGAAAAGGATCTTTTGCAGTTGCCTTTAATATAATATTTTCAACACTTTGCGGAATATTTTCATTCCATCTTTTTGGTGATGGGATTTCACTTTGTAAATGTTTTAAAGCTATAGCAACAGCAGATTCGCCAGAAAACGGTTGTCTTCCTGTTAACAATTCAAACATAACTATTCCAAGAGAATAAATATCCGATTGTTTATTTGCTATCCCGCCACGTGCCTGTTCTGGTGATAAATAATGGACTGAACCCAGTACTGAATTTGTATGTGTAATTGTTGTTGCACTTGTAGCTGTCGCAATTCCAAAATCTGTTACTTTTATTATTCCATCAGCTCGAATTAAAATATTGTGCGGCTTTATATCACGATGCACAATTTCAAAATGATGGGCGTGTGCCATGGCGGATGTTAACTGCTCCATAATATCAAGAGCTTCTCCTATAGGTAACATACCTCGCTCAATTATGTATTGCTTCAATGTTTGCCCGGGTACATATTCCATGACAAGATAATATATACCATCTTCTTCTCCGACATCATACATATTCACAATATTTGGATGCGACAACGTTGTAACAGACTGCGCTTCTCGATGGAAACGTTTAATAAACTCTTCGTTATTTGAGTAGTCGAGTCTTAATATTTTTACCGCTACATCTCGGCCAAGTATATCATCATGAGCTAAATATACATTGGCCATTCCGCCACCACCAATCATTTTCAGCAGCTTATAACGGTCATTTAAGCGTTTTCCAATCAGCACGTTGCACTTCACCTACTTTCGTTTGTCGAACCCGCATAATCAATAAGAACAAGTGTGATATTATCTTCTCCACCGCGATCATTCGCCAATTGAATGAGACGCTGCCCTTTACCTTCAAGCTGTTCATTTAACTGTAAAATTTGTTGCATATCATCAATAGAAACTTTGTTTGATAATCCATCAGAGCAAAGAAGTAATTGATCATCTTCCTCAAGCACCAACGTTTTAACATCTAATCCAACTTTTTCTTCTGTTCCTAGCGCTCTTAATAACACATTCTTTTTCGGATGATACTCTGCATCTTCCTTTGAAATTTCACCATGTCTCACAAGCTCATTTACAAGCGAATGATCTTCCGTTACAAGCGTCATTTCTCCTTCTGATACCATATAGCAACGACTATCTCCTATATGCCCTATCGTCACAAAACTTGGTGTACAAACAGCTATTATAAGCGTTGTTCCCATACCATTACATTCTACATTTTGCTGAGCGTATTCATATATGCGCTCATTAATAATCCCAACACTAGTATGTAACCATTGTTCTACTTTTTTCGGTTCATTCATATTATGCGTTTGCTTCCAATAATCATGGAATAATTGAATGGCCATCGAGCTAGCTACATCACCAGCTCGATGACCTCCCATTCCATCTGCTACTACCGCTAAAACATTTCCATCTAAATTGTGAAAAACTCCTGCACTATCTTCATTATGTTGACGAACTTTTCCTTTATCCGATAGAAATACGGCTTTCATCTCGTCACCTCGTCTCTTCTTTGCGCTCCTTCGCACGCAACTGACCGCAGGCTGCGTCAATATCATGACCTTGTTCACGGCGAATCGTTACATTCACTCCACGATCTTTTAACGTTTTCTCGAACAAGAAAATTTGCTCACGTGGTGTACGTACATAATCACGTTCAGGTACGTAGTTTACCGGGATTAAGTTTACATGACATTTTACACCTTTTAAGAGCGCAGCAAGCTCTTCAGCGTGCTCAACTTGGTCATTTTCTCCTCCAAATAATCCATATTCAAAAGTAATACGGCGCCCTGTTCTATTTACATAGTATTTAATAGCTTCCATTAAATCCGGTAATTTATAAGCACGGTTAATCGGCATTAATTTTGAACGTAATTCTGAGTTTGGAGCATGCAATGAAATCGCAAAATTAATTTGTAGTTCTTCTTCAGCAAACTTATAAATTTTCGGGATAATTCCACTCGTCGAAACAGTCATATGTCTAGCACCAATATGAAGTCCTTTTTCATGGTTAGTGATGCGTAAGAATCCCATTAAATTATCGTAGTTATCAAATGGTTCTCCAATTCCCATAACAACAAGAGAACTTACACGTTCTTCTGTTTCATCAAGCGCACGCTGAACTTCTACTACTTGCGCTACGATTTCTCCAGCTTCTAGGTTTCGTTTTAGTCCACCAAGTGTCGAAGCACAGAACGTACATCCAATACGACAACCAACTTGCGTTGTTACACAAATGGAATTTCCATATTCATGTCGCATTAATACCGTTTCAATAGAATATCCGTCATATAATTGGAATAAGAATTTAATCGTTCCATCTGAAGACGTTTGTTTTACTAACGTGTTTAAAGTAGTAATATCAAAGGAATTCGACAATTTATCACGCAATCCTTTAGAAAGGTTTGACATATCCTCATAATTTTTTACACGTTTTTTATATAGCCAGTCAAAAATTTGTCCAGCGCGGAACTTCGGTTCTCCTTGTTCCTTTAACCAATCTTGCATTTCATGAAGTTGTAAAGAGTAAATTGATGGTTTCTTCGTTTCTACATTTTTCTTTTGTTTTCTTACAGTTGTTTCCATGATGCTACACCTTCTTCCTTAAACAAGCAATATAAAAGCCATCCGTTGCAAAATAATGCGGTAAAATTTGTACTTGACCTTCATTAATATACGGACTTAATTTTTCTGGCATACGCTCTTTTATCGTAGTATCCCATTCAAATTCAGGATGTTCTTTTAAAAATTTATCTATTACTTGTTCATTTTCTATTTTCTCAATTGTGCACGTACTATAAACAAGACGACCACCTTGTTTTAATAATGGTGCTATTTTTTCTAGTATCGCAAGTTGAATCGTCGATAATCTTTCACTATCGCCTTTATCTTTTCCTAACTTAATATCAGGCTTACGTCTAATTACACCAAATCCAGAACACGGTGCATCTACCAATATTTTATCAAACGTTTCATTTGCAAAGTGCTCTTGCACTTTTCTAGCATCTAGCGCTTTTGTTTCGACATTTTCTAGACCAAGTCGCTCTGCTTGCTGTTTAATTAAACGTACTTTGTGTGCATGTAAATCAAGGGACATGACCTTACCAGTTCCCTTTAATCGTTCCGCGATATGCGTTGTTTTTCCGCCTGGAGCAGCACAACTATCAAGAACTGCATCTCCCGTATTCGGTTCTAAAGCGCGTGCTACAAGCATAGAACTTTCATCTTGAATAGAAAGAAATCCTTTTTTAAACGCTTCTGTATGCGCTACATTTCCTCTTTCAATCTGAATTGCATCATCTGACAAGTCACCACGTTTTGCTTCTATACCTTCACTTGCCAACAACTCAATCGCTTCTTCTACCGTTACCTTATCAACATTCACACGTGCTGTTGGTACAGGTGGTAACATGTTTACTTCGCACATTTTCTCTGCAGTTTCTAAGCCATATGCAGAAGTCCACTCTTGTACAAGCCAAACTGGATGACTCGTCGCAATTGCAAGACGTTCTACTGGATCCTTGATTTCATCTACAGAAGGTACACCTTCTCTCTGAATCGAACGTAATACACCGTTCACCATACCAGCAATTCCTTTATGCCCGCGACGCTTTGCAATCTCAACCGCTTCATGAATAGCCGCTCTTTCTGGCACTCGGTCTAAATAAATCATTTGATATAAAGATAAGCGAAGCAATACTCTTACCCACGCCTCAACCTTCTTTTTTAAAAAAGGCTGTAAATAATAATCTAATGTGTCACGACGTTGAATCGTTCCATATACAATTTCAGTTAATAAACCAATATCTTTTCTATCAATTGCACTTTTTTCAATTAGATTATTTAAAAGTAAGTTGCTATATGCACCACTTTTTTCCACTTGAATTAAACCATCAAGAGCTAATTCACGAACATTTTGTCTCATGCATTTTCTCCTAACTTCGTTCCAATTTCAGGTTTTGTTCCACGTAAAAATTGTGAACAACTCATACGCTTTTTACCAGAAGGTTGCAATTCAGTAATTTTAACACCTGTTTCATTACTAGTTGCTACAACAAAACCATCTTCTTCGATTGCAACAATCGTACCTGCTTCAGCCGGTTCAGTTACAGGCACTTTTTCTCCCCACCATACTTTAACAACTTGTCCTGCTAAAGTTGTATAAGCAACTGGCCATGGATTCAATCCGCGAATGTGATTGTATACTTCTTCACCTGTTTTTGTCCAATCAATTTTCTCTTGTTCACGTTTTATATTGTACGCAAACGTTACTTCTTCTTCGTTTTGTTTAATCGGTTCTAACTTACCTTGAATTAATAAAGGTACTGTTTTAGATAGAAGGTGTGCTCCAGCTTCACTTAATTTATCAAATAACGAGCCTGTCGTTTCACGCTCTTCAATTTCCACTTCCACTTGCGTTAAGATATCACCAGCATCCAATTTTTCTACCATATACATAATTGTAATACCAGTTTTTTCTTTACCTTCCATAATTGCATAATGAATTGGTGCACCACCACGAAGTTCAGGAAGTAAAGAAGCGTGGACATTAATACATCCATACTTCGGTGCTTCTAAAATTTCATTTGGTACAATCTGACCAAATGCAGCTGTTACAATTAAATCTGGCTCTAATGCCAATACTTTTTCATATTCATCTTTTTCACGAATTTTTAACGGCTGTAACACAGGGATACCATGTTTTTCCGCTTCAACTTTAACAGGTGTAGGTGTTAATACTTTTTTTCTACCTACCGGACGATCAGGTTGCGTCACAACACCTACTACCTCATAGCCATCTTCAATAAGACGACGAAGCACCGGCACTGAAAAGTCCGGTGTTCCCATAAACACTACTTTTATCATTTAAAAACCGCTCCTTTTAACACCTATTCTAGTTCGTTTTCTTCATAATATCTTGTCACTTTCGATGTAAATAAAACACCGTGTAAATGATCGATTTCATGTTGAATTGCACGCGCTAAAAATCCTTCCGCTTCTAATAAAAATACTTTCCCACGGCGATTTTGCGCTCTTACTTTAATATAATCGGCACGTTCTACTTCACCATAAAGTCCCGGGAAGCTTAAACAGCCTTCGGGACCTACTTGTTCACCACGTTTTTCTAATATTGATGGATTGATTAACTCGATTTTCCCAGTATCATCATCGACATCAACAACCGCTACTTGCAAGCTTACACCTACTTGAGGCGCAGCTAAACCGACTCCGTCCGCAATTAACATTGTTTCATGCATATCTTTCAACAATTTCACTAACTTTTTATCAAAGTTAATTACTCTTTCGCATGGTGTTTCTAACACTTCATTTGGATGCTTTATTATTTCTAAAACTGCCATATTTCCCTCCGCTACATTAACATTGTTGGATTAAAATCAATTGAGATTTGTAGCTCTTTTTGCATTTCTGCTTGATAATGTTCATTTACCATTTTGAGCACGTTCTTTAAGTTTGGTTCCCGTTTGTATTTTATCATGCATTGATAACGATATCTATCTTTTATCCTTGGAATTGCTGAAGCAACTGGTCCTAACACCATTGTTTGCTGTGAGCAATGCGTTCGTAAATACGAGGCAATTTTTTCCGTCACTTGCACCGCTTTTAATAATTCTGGATGAGATACGGTTATGAGTACAACATAGTAATATGGGGGATATTGTCTTGTTCGCCTCATTTGCATTTCTTGGTCAAAAAACACATCATATTGTTGGTTCTTCGCTAACTCTATACTGTAATGTTCTGGCGTATATGTTTGAATCACAACTTCCCCTGGCAATTCATGTCTACCCGCTCGTCCACTTACTTGCGTCAATAACTGATATGTCTTTTCACTTGCCCGAAAATCAGGTAAGTGAAGCATCGTATCTGCAGTTAAAACCCCAACAAGAGTTACTTTCGGAAAATCTAATCCTTTAGCAATCATTTGTGTTCCAAGTAGTATATCTGCTTTTTCTTCCCCAAACGCCTTTAATAATTTTTCATGCATTCCTTTTCGACTTGTCGTATCTACATCCATTCGAATGACTCGCGCCTCTGGAAATAGTTTTGTAATTTCTTCTTCTACCTTTTGTGTACCTGTACCAAAGAAACGAATGTATGTACTTTGACAAGCAGGACACTCAGTTGGCATATTTTCTTCATAACTACAATAATGACATTTTAAACGATGATTCATTTTATGATATGTCAATGAAATATCACAATGCGGACATTGTACAACATACCCACAATCACGGCACATAACAAATGTAGAATGACCTCTTCTATTTAAAAAAAGTACCATCTGTTCTTTCTTTTCTAATCGATCTGCTATTTTTTCATGCAGCGCCTTAGAAAACATTGATCTATTCCCGTCACGAAGTTCTTCTCGCATGTCAACAATCTCTACCGTTGGTAAAGCTTGTTCATTCATACGTTTTTCCATTGTTAGTAGTTCATAAACACCTTTTTTCGCCCTTGCAAACGATTCAAGTGTTGGTGTCGCACTACCAAGAACGATAGGACATTTATGATATTGCCCTCTCCAGATAGCTACATCTCTTGCATGATACCTCGGATTATCTTCTTGTTTGTAACTTGATTCATGCTCTTCATCAATAATAATAATCCCTAAATTCTCAAAAGGCGCAAAAACGGCTGAACGCGCACCAACTACAACTTTCACTTCTTTTCTTAAAATCTTACGCCACTCGTCATACTTTTCTCCAACAGACAACGCACTATGAAGAACTGCAACTTGCGAGCCAAACCTACCTTTAAAACGATCCACCATTTGGGGCGTTAGTGCAATTTCAGGAACAAGAACGATAGCTTCTTTTCCTTTCTCGAGCACTGCTGCTATAGATTGTAAATATACTTCTGTCTTTCCACTTCCTGTAACACCATATAGTAAAAATGGATTATAAGTTTCATTTGTAATTGATGATAAAATCGGTGTAATAACTTGATTTTGTTCCTCCGTAAGTGGAAATGGTTTCGTTTGTTCAAAATCATCATCGTCATACGGATTTCGGTATACTTCCACATACTTTTCTGAAATGAAGCCCTTTTTAACAAGTGCTTTTATTGGAGCATCTGTTATTTGTAACTCTTCTGTAATTATTTTCAACGGTACACTTTTATAATTTTCCACAAAATAATAAAGTACATCTTGTTGTTTTTTACTTTTCAGTTCAAATGCCGCTAATTCCAATTTATCTTCTGGCAACTCCGGCTGAACAACTCTTTGCTTCTTCTTTTGTACTTTATCTTTCACTTGATAAACGACTTCAACCGTACCATTTTTAATTTCTTGTTGAATAGTCCGGTATAAATGTGGCTGCTGCTCGATTACTTCAAAATCAATTGCTTCTTTATCCTGAAATAAATATAGTATTTCAGATGCTATTTCTTCATGCTTACAAATTTGTAGACGTTTTTTATACGTTGCTTTTATCGCAGTTGGAAGCATCACTTGAAAAGCTGAAATCATGTAGCATAACGTTTCACTTGTAAGCCAATATCCAAGCTTTAATAATTCATCATTTAAAACCGGTGTTACATCTAATATTTCATGGATTGTCTTTAACTTCTTACTTTCTACATCCACCGAATCTTTAATCCCAATAATAAAACCTTGTAATTTCCTTGGCCCAAACGGAACTACTACACGCATTCCTGTCTGTACAATATCTTCCCATTTTTCAGGGATAATGTAATCAAATGGTCGATCTGTCTGACGGGCAGGTACATCAACAATTACACTTGCAAATTTCATAAACGATCATCTTCTAACATCATTTCAATTTGCTTTAATATTTCACGAGCTACCTCTTTTTTCAGTAAAAGTGGTAACTCAATAACTTTTCCATCTTTTCTATACATTGTTACAATATTCGTATCCGTGCCAAATCCAGCTCCTTGCGCTTTTACATCATTCGCGACAATCATATCTGCATTTTTCTCACGTAGTTTTTTCGTTGCATATTCCTCTACATTTGTCGTTTCAGCAGCAAAACCGATAAGTAACTGTTTATCCTTTTTCTGACCTAACGTTTTTAAAATATCCACCGTTCTTTCGAGTTCAATGACAGCATCACCATTTTGCTTTTTCATTTTATTATCATGAACATATTTCGGACGATAATCTGCAACTGCTGCTGTTTTAATGACAACGTCTACGTTTTGATAATGTTGAAGAACTGCTTCTAACATATCTTGTGCAGATTCCACTTGCACTGTCGTTACATGTAACGGTGGATTTAATGCTGTCGGTCCTGAAACGAGTATAACATCAGCGCCTAAATTCGCCGCCACTTCTGCAATCGCATACCCCATTTTTCCAGAAGAAAAATTCGTCATAAAACGAACTGGATCAACTTTTTCACGTGTTGGGCCAGCAGTTATTAATATTCTTTTTCCCTGCAATGGTTTGTGTTCTGAGAAAGCTTCCTCTAACCGTGCAATAATCGCTTCAGGTTCTTCTAGTCGTCCCTTCGCTACATATCCACATGCTAAAAAGCCTTCCCCAGGCTCAATAAATGTATATCCTAGCGTTTTCAATGTCATCATATTTTTTTGAACAATTTTATTTTCATACATATGCACATTCATAGCAGGCGCAATCCATACCGGGGCTGTAGTAGCTAACAGAGTAGTTGTAATCATATCATCCGCAATACCACCAGCTAACTTTCCAATACAATTGGCAGTAGCAGGTGCGACAAGTACAACATCCGCCCAATCTGCTAAATCAATATGAGCAATAACAGCCGAGTCTTTCTCATCAAACGTATCCGTATATACATCATGGCGAGAAAGCGCTTGGAATGTAAGAGGCGTAACAAACTTCATTGCCGACTCACTCATCATTACTTTTACAATCGCGCCAGATTGTGTCAATTTACTCGTTAACGCAGCTGCTTTAAAAACCGCAATGCCTCCTGTTACACATAGAAGTATCTTTTTCCCTTTTAGCATATGACTCGTCCTCTTTCTTTTTCAAACTTATAATACTGAAATAGAATTCCCAGCTCGTCAGTACCAATATTTCATTCCTTTCGTAAAAAAATAACAACCTACTTGTAAATAGGTTGTTACCGTTACATAGAAAATTATAAAGTCTATGTTTTATTTTGTCGAAGGCAAAGGCTTATTCAGCTACTTTATCTTCACTTGGTACGTAGCTTAATGCTTCTGCATCGATTTCTTCTAATGCTTTACCTACACATTTATGAGAAACAGGTTGCTCTACAACACAGTTATTAGCAAGTTGCATTTCACGTGCGCGTTTTGCAGCCACTGTTACTAATGTGTACTTAGAATCGATTTTTTGTAGTAATGAGTCAATTGATGGATTTAACATAATTATAGACCCTCCGTCATTTCTTTATAATATTTTGCTACCCTTTCGCGGCGGCAATGTTCGCCAACCACAATTGCTTTAATTCTATCACAAGCTAATTCAACTTGATCGTTTTCTACTACATAGTCGTAAGCGTCCATCATCTCGATTTCTTCTTTCGCTACAGTTAAACGATTTTCAATAACATCTTCAGTCTCTGTACCACGTCCGACAATACGGCTCTTTAGTTCAGATAAACTTGGAGGTGCTAAGAAAATAAATACACCTTCTGGGAAAGCTTTCTTAACTTGAATTGCTCCTTGCACTTCAATTTCTAAGAATACATCTTTTCCTTCTTGTAATGTTTTTTCAACATAGTCAATTGGTGTTCCGTAATAATTACCTACGAACTCAGCCCACTCAAGTAATCTTTCATTACGAATCATTTCCTCAAATTCTTCTCTTTCTTTAAAGAAATAATCCACACCATCTACTTCACCTTCACGCGGCTTACGTGTCGTTACTGAAATAGAGTACTGAAAACGTGTATCCTCATGGCTAAACAGCTCTTTACGAACCGTTCCTTTTCCAACCCCAGAAGGCCCTGAAAGAACGATGAGCAATCCTCTTCTACTTCTCATAAATATGTAAAACCTACCCTTCCTCACTTAAATCTTCTTTATTATTCAAACGATGTGCAATCGTCTCTGGTTGAATTGGACTTAATACAACATGCCCATCATCCATAACAATAACCGCCCTTGTTTTTCTCCCATACGTAGCATCAAGCAAAGCATTATGTTCGCGTGCTTCTTGTACTGTTCGTTTAATAGGAGCTGACTCCGGACTTACAATAGCAATAATTCGATGAGCAGATACAATATTTCCGTATCCAATATTTAAAAACCGCATGGCCATAGTTTGCGCCTCCTAGTAAGTCTATCCGATTTCTCCACCACGTATAACTTTATATATTTTTTGAAAGCTACTCAATATTTTGTACTTGTTCACGAATTTTTTCAAGGTTATTTTTCATTTCTACAACATATTTTGAAATTGTTAAGTCATTTGCCTTAGAACCAATCGTATTAATTTCTCTATGCATCTCTTGCACGATGAAATCCATTTTCCTTCCAACAGGCTCTTCAATCTGCAATGTTTCACGAAATTGCTCTAAATGACTTTGCAAACGGACTAACTCTTCATGAATATCACAACGCTCTGCAAAGATTGCGACTTCTGTTAGCAATCTTTGTTCATCTAACTCTTGATTATGTAATTCTTTTAAGCGATTTTCTAATCGTTCACGATATTTTTGTGTAACAATTGGTGCATGTGGAATAATTGCATTTACACAATTGCTAATCTCTTGTAAACGATACGCTATATCTTTATGTAATCGTTCTCCTTCGTCATCTCTCATCGTTTTCAACATATGAGCAGCTTGACGAACAGCCTCATATAAACTGTTCTCAAAATGTTCATTTACATTTTCTATTTCTTCAATTGCTGTTACTTCTGGCATTGCCATTAATTGCTCGAGTGTAATAGAATCTTGTAATTGAAACTTTCCTTTTATATCTTCCATCATCGATTGGTACTGCTCAAGAAGTGACCAATTCACACTTAATTTTCTTTCAACAAGTCCTTCACCTGCTATACTAATAGACACTTCAATGCGTCCACGTCGAACTTGCTGTGCAATTATTTTACGAATTTTGTCCTCAAATACCATCATTTGCTTAGGAAGTCGAATACTCATCTCTAAAAAACGGTGGTTCACCGATTTCATTTCTACTGTAATTTGAAAAGTATCACTTTCTACTTTCGATCTTCCAAACCCTGTCATACTAGAAATCATTTTTATCACATCCAAGCCATAAAATAACTCAATGAAAAAGGTAATAGAGACAAGGCTCTACTACCTTCTGTAAATTATATCACATTTTCATAACATTGACTATTTCAAGTTTAATCCCTTCTTATATAACATTGGCTTTTTCTTTTTCGCCTTTTTCCCTGTTAATAAAGAACCTACTAGTAAGAAAGTCGGAATTGATGACAAACCTCCAATTAATAACCAATCTCTTGCTTGTATCGGCATTGTGCTAAAAATCGGTTGTAACGGTGGATAATATATCACCACTAGCATGAGTAGTAATGAAATGATAACCGCCCCTACTAAATACACGTTCCCAAATGGATTACGATGAAAGACAGAATGCTCACTACGACAATCAAATACATGAATAAGCTGAGCAAGTACCAACGTCGCGAACGCTACAGTTTGTGCATATTTCAGTTCATTTGGATGTTGGTTATACGCAATAATAAACGCTACTAACGTCACTGCCCCAATTAAAAAACCTCGACTTATTATTTTCCACGCAAGCCCTCTAGCGAATACCCCTTCTTTCGGGTGGCGCGGCGTTCTCTTCATCACATCTCCTTCAGCCTTATCCAAACCTAATGCCATCGCTGGTAAACCATCAGTAACTAAGTTCACCCATAAAATTTGAATAGGAACCATCGGCAGGGGTAATGCAAGTAACATCGCAAATAACATAACTAAAATTTCTCCAACATTTGATGCTAATAAATATCGGATGAACTTACGTATGTTCTCGTATATATTTCTTCCTTCTTTAATCGCTGACTTAATTGTAGCAAAATTATCGTCTAGTAAAACAAGTGAAGAGGCTTCTTTTGCAACATCTGTCCCTGTAATCCCCATCGCTATCCCAATATCCGCTGTTTTTATAGCTGGAGCATCGTTCACTCCATCACCTGTCATCGCTACTATATGCCCTTGATTTTGCAGTGCCTTAACAATTTTTAATTTATGTTCAGGTGATACACGAGCGAATACATACGTATCTTCTACAACATTTTCTAATTCCTCCACATCCATATTCGCGAGTTCTACTCCTTCAACAACGCGTCCATCTGGTGGCAAAACTCCTAATTGTTCAGCAATCGCCATTGCTGTCACTTTATGATCACCTGTAATCATTACTGTTCGAATACCAGCTTCTTTACACTCTTTTACCGCCTGCGCCACTTCTGGTCTTGGTGGGTCAATCATACCTTGTATCCCAACCAACATAAAATCTTTTTCAACGTCTCTTTCATGTTCAATAGAATCCGTTATTTTTAAAGGTTTAAACGCAACTGCAATTGTTCGAAGCGCTTGACTACCTAAGCTATGAATAGCCGCCTGTACTTCTTTTCTATATAGCTCACTTAACGGCTGTTGCTTATCCCCCCATAAAATCGTTTGACTCATTTGTAAAAGAACATCCGGTGCTCCCTTCGTAACAATAAACTTTTTCCCCTCTCGATCTCGTACAATAACACTCATCATTTTTCGAGTTGAATCAAATGGAAATTCACGAATAACTTCAAATTTCCCTTTCAATGCCTCACGTGTTATCCCAGCTTTCATTGCTGCAGCTACAAGCGCTCCCTCTGTTGGATCTCCATCTAATACGTACGCCTTTTTCTTTTGAATAATATTTGCATTGTTACATAGTGAACCAAATGTAAGTAGCTGATAAAGTGCTTTTGTCTTAGCTGGATTCACTTCTTTTTCACCTTTCATAAAAGAGCCATTAGGTTCATATCCTTGCCCTGTCACTTTCCACAATTCTCCGCCTGACCACATATGTGTTACCATCATTTTGTTTTGCGTCATTGTTCCCGTTTTATCAGAACATATAACAGAAGCACAACCTAACGTTTCTACGGCTGGTAACTTTCGTACAATTGCTCTCTTTTTTATCATACGCTGTACACCAAGTGATAAAGCTACTGTAACAATTGCCGGCAACCCTTCTGGAATAGCCGCAACAGCCAGAGACACACCAGCTAAAAACATATGATATACTTCATTCCCTTGATACACACCAGCTAATACAACGAGTGCTGTCAAAATAAGAGCCACAATAATTAATATTTTTCCGAGCTGTTCTAACCTTCTTTGCAGTGGTGTTTCCATTTGCTCTGCATTTTGTAACATATTTGCAATTTGCCCCATCGCTGTATTCATACCAGTTGCTACAACGACTCCTGTACCAGATCCTCGCGTAATCATTGTCCCCATAAAAGCCATATTTTTTTGATCACCAATTGCAACATCTTGCCCTTGCAATGCTTCTACCTTCTTTTGTACAGGTACGGACTCCCCTGTCAAAGCAGACTCTTCAATATATAAACTTGATGCTTCAACAAGACGCACATCAGCCCCAATACGATCACCACTGGAAAACTTAATAATATCACCTAAAACAAGTGCTTTAGATGGTGCTTTTACCCACTTTCCATTCCGCATTACAGTAACTTGTGGAGCGGCTAGTTCCTTTAAAGCTTCCAATGATTTTTCAGCTTTTCTTTCTTGAAAAAATCCGAGAATACCATTGATAATAACAATGGCAACAATAGCAATAGAATCAATGTATTCACCTAAAAACGCAGAAACAATTGTTGCTCCAAACAAAACGAGTACCATGAAATCTTTAAACTGTGCTAAAAATACCATTAGTGCAGAAGGCCTTTTTGCTTCTTCTAATTCATTAGTACCAAATTTCTTTACGCGCCCTTCTGCTTCTTTCTCTGTAAGTCCAACCTTTACATTCGTATTCGTTCTTTCTTCCACTTCATGTGCCCGCATTCCATACCAGTTCATCCTGCCATCGACCTCCTGATTCCAGACATACTCTATTGAAAGCTTATTCAGCCTCGTCCAAAAAAATGCTATAATTAACTTTTAGTTAGAAAGGAGTGTTCATTTATGGCATTCGATGGATTATTTACAAGAGCAATTACACATGAAATTGCAAATTCTCTTTACACAGGAAGAATTTCCAAAATATATCAACCTTCAAAGTATGAGATTTTATTACATATTCGAGCAAACGGAAAGAACCAAAAACTAATTCTTTCGTCTCACCCTACATATGCGCGTCTGCACTTAACGAATCAAAACTACGATTCACCAGCAATACCGCCAATGTTTTGTATGCTTCTTCGTAAACATTTAGAAGGTGGGTTTATTGAAAAAATTGAACAAATTGACTTAGAACGTATTATTCAAATTACAGTTCGCAGTCGGAATGAAATTGGAGACGAATCATTAAAAACATTAGTAATCGAAATAATGGGCCGACATAGTAACATTATCTTAGTAGATACGAAAACAAACGTTATTTTAGATAGCTTAAAACACATATCTTTAGCGGTAAACCGCCATCGTACTGTATACGCTGGAGCTGAATATATTGCACCACCAGCACAACATAAAATTAACCCACTTCAGATTGAAACAAATGATGAATTTATTAGACCACTAGACTTTCTATCTGGAAACATGGATAAACAGCTTGTCGGCACCTTTACGGGAATATCCCCGTTATTCGCAAAAGAAGTAGTGAAAAAAGCTGGTATGGTAAATGAAAAAGCATTAGCGGATGCATTTTTCTCCATACAAAAACCATTATTAACTCATACATATTCACCAGCGATGACTACTTCAAATGGGAAAGAATTCTTTTATCTTTTCCCTCTTGCACACTTGCAAGGAGAAGATAAGACGTTCTCATCTGTTAGTGAATTGCTTGATCGTTTCTTTTTCGGAAAAGCAGAGCGCGATCGTGTAAAACAACAAGCTCATGATTTAGAACGCTTTATGCAAAATGAAAAAAATAAAAACGAGAAAAAACTCATTAAACTCGAAAAAACACTGCAAGATGCTGGAAAAGCAGATAAATATCAACTATTTGGAGAGCTACTTACAGCTAATATGTACGCTTTGAAAAAAGGCGATAAAGATATTGAGGTCGTTAATTATTACGATGAAAATGGCGGAACTGTAAAAATCACATTAGATCCTTTAAAAACACCATCTGAAAATGCACAACGCTATTTCCAAAAGTATCAAAAAGCAAAAAATTCAGTTGTTGTTGTAGAAGAACAAATTGAAAAAACCAATGAAGAAATTCTTTATTTTGATAGCTTACTTCAACAAATGGAAGCTGCTTCTTCAAAAGATATTGAAGAAATTCGTGAGGAATTAGCTGAAGAAGGTTATGTACGCAATCGCAAAACGAAAAACGCAAAGAAAAAGCCTACTAAGCCAGTATTAGATAAATATTTAGCAAGTGATGGCACAGAGATTTTCGTTGGTAAAAACAATAAACAAAATGATTATTTAACAACGAAGTTTGCCCGCCGTGATGAAATTTGGTTACATACGAAAGACATACCTGGCTCTCACGTTGTCATTCGTTCTTTAGAGCCTGCTGAAGAAACTTTACTAGAAGCTGCCAAAATTGCCGCTTATTACAGTAAAGCGAAAGAGTCTAGCTCTGTACCTGTTGATTTCACTAAAATACGCCATGTGAAAAAACCGAGTGGTGCAAAACTTGGTTTTGTTACGTACGACAATCAGCAAACCGTATATGTAACACCAGATGCTGATATTGTAATGAAATTAAAAGCGTAAATACAAAAATGCGTTGCTTATAAGCAACGCATTTTTTATATTCGTTCACACTAGTTCATATACCCATTTACTAATTCATAACATCTTGCTTTTGTCATCTTATATTTCTCTTCTGAAGCTTCTATACGCCTCATCGTTCCGTTATTTGTATCAGTACCAATTGCTTTAACTTTACTTTCTTTTTCTTTAACCCACGCAATTTGTTTCGTTTTTAACGACTGAAACGCATCAGGTGACATCGTACTTTTTAATGTACTGTAAATTTCATTTAGTTTATTATCCCACAGTTCATAATTTCCTTCTATTTCATTTACTATGTCATTATCTGACGCAACATTTGCATGTGTTTCTTGATTTTCTAGAGCAGCTAACTCATTTAAAACCTTAGTTTTGCCTATCGCTGACGAAGTTTCTTTTTTAGGTTGCTTCTCTTCTTTAGATGTAACTTGTGAACTCACACTATTTGCCTTAACCGTTTCTTGATCTTGACTATTATTTTCTCTTGCTACCTTTTCCTGTTTTTGCTCATCTAAATTATATGTAATAACCGATGTTTTTGCATCTACAGCAATTAATCTAGCATTTTCTTTAAAAATATATTTTTTGTCACCACTGTCTTCTTCTTTAACAAAATCAACATTCTTAAAGCCTTGAATTTTCAGAAATTCACTAGCTTCTTCCTTCGTAAGTTTTAAATCGCTAGGTATATGCGATGACCATTTATCTATTAACCATTTTCCATCTTTATAAACGAAAATAAATTCCCATATCTCTGCTTCATTTCCCATATCATTTGAAGGTGTGATAGTCTCAATCGTTAAAATATCTTTTTTCTGTGAATATGTTAATCTCATGTTCGGTTTAATATTAATAGGGAATGGTAACATATCCGTCTCTCTTGATCGATTAAATGTTGCAAGCGACTTAGGAAGCTGATTCTCTACAAACTTTTCTGAAACAAATCCTTTAACTCCTTTTTTAGCTGTCTCTAAATCCCCAGGATTATTTCGGCTCCATCCATTTTCTTTTTCCATCTCACTAAACGCATTTGCTATTCCATCTACACTCTTTCTTACAATCTTTTTCGCTTCTTTTTCTGTCACTTCTGGCGCTTCATCAAGCTGTTCAATCGTTTCATTTACTTGAACTTTGTGTTCGCTTGTTTCACACCCCGTTATAACAAGCATACTAGCGGTCAAACAAAATGACATTACTTTACTTAATTTCTTCATACACTCACATTCCTTAACCCAGTTTTTTTCGTTACATCTCTTTACCTATAAAAAACGTAACAATCCCTTATTATACCAATTAACTTAATTTATTTATACAAAAAATATAATATTTAAATTAAAAAGATTTTCGTTTGCGAGTTTATATTATTGTTCAGTCACATAAAAACTTACTGTAAAAATTTTATATATATTTATTTTACATTCGTCTAGTTTTTTTGACACACAGCTACCCTCTTCTCTTTTATTCTAAATAAATATACTGGCACAATTCTTGCTTTATTAATGTAAAAAGGAGGAATTAAAATGAATGTAAGAATAACTAACATCCAAAAACAACTACATAATTACGGAATCGACGGGTTACTTATTACAAAAAAAGAAAACCGTCAATACGCAACAAACTTTACAGGTAGCGCAGGCGTTGTCTTAATTGCTGCGCATAAAGCTATTTTCATTACTGATTTCCGTTACGTAGATCAAGCAAAAACGGAAATAAAAGCAGCAGAAATTATTATGCATAAAGGAAATTTAGAAGAAGAAGTTGCAAATCAAGTATCAAAATTAAACATTCAAAAACTTGGTATAGAAGACAATAATATGACTTTGCAACAATTTAAGAAACTACAAAAATATATACATACAGAAATGGTTCCAGTGTGTGAGATCATTGAAGATATTCGACTTATTAAAGACACATCTGAAATAGAAACAATGAAAATCGCAGCTACAATCGCTGACGAAGCATTTCACCATATTGTTACATTTCTAAAGCCTGGAATAAGCGAGACTGACGTTCGAGATGAGTTAGAATTTTTCATGCGAAAAAAAGGGGCTACATCTTCTTCATTCCAAATCATTGTAGCCTCAGGCGTTCGTTCTTCACTTCCCCATGGAGTTGCATCAAATAAAATAATCGAACGAGGCGATATCGTTACATTAGACTTCGGTGCACTTTACGACGGATATTGTTCCGATATAACACGTACCGTAGCAATCGGGGAACCATCGGAAGAATTCCAAAAAATATACAATGTTGTACGAGAAGCGTTAAAGCGTGGGACTGAAGCAATTAAGCCTGGAGAAACTGCGAAAAGTATCGATGATATAACGAGGAATTACATTACAGAACATGGATACGGTCAATACTTTGGCCACTCTACCGGGCACGGTCTTGGGTTAGAAATACATGAACCACTTCGCCTATCCCAAGAAAGCAAGGCAACTTTACAAGAAGGTATGGTTGTTACAGTTGAGCCGGGCATTTACATACCGAACTGGGGCGGTTGTAGAATCGAAGATGATATTGTCATCACCAAAGATGGTTATGACGTTATTACAAAATCAAATAGAGAACTAATTATAATCCCTTGTTAATATTATGAAGGTTTAAACAAAACTTTTTTTGCACATAGAATTCCTTCTCTGGAGTATTCATTTAAAGAGGGGGAATTTTAATTGAATTTTGTAATTGATAAATTGGAGGGTTTACATGTAGAATTTTCAAAGCTTGTTTCCATGATGAATTACGCTCGCTATACAACAATGCAAGCAGTGGAAAGTTTAACAATTGAAGAACTTGATTATTTATATGATAAAGAAGCAAATTCAATTGGCATGTTATTGTATCATATGGCTGCTATTGAATTTTACTACCAGATTCATACTTTTGAAGACCGTGAACCAACGGAGGCTGAATTAGAACGCTGGTTACCTGGCATTGAATTAGGCGATCTTGGACGTGAGAAAATAAAAGGAAACGCTATAGAATTTTACATAAATACATTACAAGAAGTACGTTCCAAAACAATCGAGACTTTTCAATCGTTATCTGATGAATGGTTATTTAAAACGACAGACTTTTGGTATGACAAACCAGCAAATAACTATTTTAAGTGGTTTCACGTTTTTGAAGATGAAATCAATCATCGTGGACAAATTCGTTTAATTAAAAAGATGCAAAAAGCTCATGCAGTAAAATGAGGAAATGCCACCGAATAAGGTGGCATTTTCTTTTATTCATTAACGAATAGCTTTTCGTTTACTATTTTAGTGACTACCACTGCCAACATTAAAATGCATATTAAATATAGCATTTTCGCAATAAACAACCACCCTTGAAACATTACAATTCCATCTATTATCTCATTTCCTTTCCATAACAAAAACGGAATTGTGCTGATTATAATGACAAATTCGATGCTGAAAACCATTTTCTTTTTTCGACTATATGCTTTCCATTCATTCCAGCGATACATAGGAGCAAAAATCAATACTCCTATACATAATATAACTGGTACCCATTCACTGTTAAGAAATTGTCCTGAAATAATTGATAATAGTAAACAAACTAGCACACCATAATATCCTATTTTTTCTCTCATTCGTACTCCCCCATTCTACTTCTCCTTTAATATGTAACTTGCTATACTTATAACAATTCTTAGAAAAATAACAACTATAATTACAAGATAAAGACCGTTTGCAGAAGACATCCATTCTTGAAAAATAGACATTTTCTCCATTTGTTTCTGACCCTCTATTAAAATAACCCCTGCGAACAATGAGCAAACAACGATGATACCTATCATAATTCCGATACTTTTCTTACTATATTGTTTCATACCATCCCAGTTATATAAAAGTATAAATACAAACCCGAAAACAGGTATAATACTTATCCATTCATTGTTTGTAAATAGCTTTAAAATGATTAATAGACTACAAGATATGATAAATCCCAAAAATCCAATTTTTTTGTGCATAAGCCCTCCTCTAATTCCATTTTTAGGATTAATTGTATTGTAACATCCATTTTTTATCCTTACCATTGCAGTACATGAAATTTTACCTTTTTTTCTGTTTCTTATACTCACATACTTTCCCTACTTTCATACAATAAACTACACGATTGCCTAAGGATGTGAATGTTATGGGAGTTGAATTAACGCTATTACACGCTCTCTATGTTATTTGTTTACTCACTATTATTACCTTTTTTATTCTCCGGAAAGATACTACAATTATTTGTATCGTTTTTATCTTTTTATTAGCATTAACTGCTACAAGTTCTATCCCTCTTGCCGTTAGCGGCATTTTTCAAAGTTTTATTTACGCCATTACTGAGCTATTACCAACTATATTAATCATTTCTATTATTGTATCCATGAGCAATTTACTCGTTCATACCGGTATAAATGATACAATGATTTCACCATTTACAAAGATGATCCGTACCCCTACCCTCGCCTACTGGATTATTGGCCTTTTGATGATGACAATTTCTTTCTTCTTTTGGCCTTCTCCCGCTGTCGCCTTAATGGGAGCTATTTTATTACCGGTTGCTGTACGCGTCGGTCTCCCCCCAATTGGAGTAGCAATTGCTATGAACTTATTCGGTCATGGGATTGCTTTATCCGGCGACTTCGTTATACAAGGCGCACCAAAATTAACCGCAGACGCTGCTGGTCTCCCTGTTTCCAGCGTCGTATCTGCAAGTGTTCCACTCGTTATCGTTATGGGCGTTGTGACAACTTCCGTCGCTTTTTTCTTCTTACGAAAAGAGTTTCATACAGGCTTAGCTATACAAGAATCTATTCTATCAACTGAGTCTTCTAAAACGCTCACTTCATTATCTCCTCGCACAAAGAAATGGCTCGCTATTTGTATCCCTATCGTATATATCATTGATATCCTTTGCATGATTCAATTTCAACTACAAGGAAGCGACGCAACTGCACTTATCGGCGGAACAACTGTTATTATGATTATCATCATTTCTCTCATCGCCTACAAAGGTAATGGACTGAATAAAACGACCGATTATTTCATAGAAGGGCTCCAATTTGGCTTTAAAATTTTCGGACCAGTTATTCCTATCGCTGCACTCTTTTATTTAGGAGATAGTGGCTTTGTGAAAATTATCGGAGACTATTTACCGAAAGGTTCACACGGAATCATTAACGACTTAGGCATCGCTTTATCTCAAACTGTTCCTTTAAATCAATATGTATCGGCAGGGACATTAACCATCGTGGGTGTCATTACCGGCTTAGATGGATCAGGTTTTTCAGGTATATCACTTGCTGGTTCCATTGCCAATCTTTTTGGAACAGCACTTGGCCATGGAACAGCTACATTAACAGCACTCGGGCAAATTGCAGCTATATGGACCGGGGGCGGGACGTTAATCCCTTGGGCACTTATCCCTGCTGCTGCGATTTGTAAAGTCGATCCATTTGAACTTGCACGCCGAAACTTTTTACCGGTTGTTATCGGTTTAATTGTCACCACGATCGTTGCGATGTTTATCCTATAACGTAAGCAAGTGTTCTCTTGCTTACGTTTTTTGCTTGTAAAATTCATCATGAATTATCAGTTTTCAAGAGGGATTCGTTATTACTTAGCGAAATTATATTAGGAGAGTAATTATTTCAAAACGTTTACGAGAAACAGATTACTGCAATTAGAAAAGGGGACATACCTATGAATGAATTGATTTTCGTCTTATTAATTTGTCCATTATTTATCTTTATCGTATCTGTTATTGGAACACGCAAAACGAAAACGTATTACGTAATGCCGATTGTAACGTTTGCTAGTTTTTTAATAATAGGTGTTATCGCCTTTACTCCAAAATTTTTCTTTTGGGTTGGCATGTACAGCATCTTCTCGTTTATCGTTTCTTATATGACGCTATTGTTTGTGAAAGGATATGAGGTTGCTGAAAACGCTAAATAGTTGTTAGCAAGGAGACAGCAATATGATTTTCTTTGATATTGATGGAACTTTACTTGATTATGAGGCTGCTGAAAGAAATGGTATTATAGATTTTTTTCAAATATATAATACTATTTTTTCAGGCAATGAATTAGAGGCAACGAAAGTCTGGCATGAATTATCAGAAGAATATTTCAACAAATTTTTATCCAGGGAATTATCTTTTCAAGAACAACAAGTAATGCGAATGTATCATTTATTTAAAACATATGGAGTAAACCTATCTACCAAAGAATCTCAGCATAGATTCAATCAATATATAGAACTATATAAGAACAACTGGACCGCGTTTGAAGATGTACACTATACATTACAGAACTTGCAGCAAGGCGGTCACTCATTAGGTATCATTAGTAATGGTGACTATGAACAACAAGTCGAAAAATTAACTGCCCTAAACATTTTAAAACATTTCAAATATATATTTACTTCTAGTGAACTTGGTATATCGAAACCAGATCCTGAAATTTTTCACAGAACCGTATTACAATCGAACCTTGAAATGAAAGATTGCTATTATATTGGCGATCGATTAGAGACTGATGCGATTAGTAGTACAGCAGCTGGGATGCAAGGGATATGGTTAAATCGAGATAACTCACAACTCAAGTACGATATTCCTACTATCTGTTCTTTACATGAAGTTTTAACAATAATATAAAAAACGACCGCGTTCCCCCGCGGTCGTTTTTTTCATGTTACGCTGTAATCCAAGCTTCGTTAGCTGGATTTTTACGCCACTCTTGTAATTTTTTCGTTTCAGCTTGTCCGATCATACCTTTTTCTGCTGCAACTTCAGTTAATGCACTGTAATCACTTAAAGAATATGATGCTACGTTAGCTGCTTCTAGCTTTTCTTTTCCTGCTTCTAGCTCGTATGTGAAGATTGATACGATTCCTAATACTTCACAGCCAGCTTCGCGAAGTGCTTCTACACATGTAATTGCACTTCCGCCAGTTGAAATTAAGTCTTCTACTACTACAACTTTTTGACCTTTTTCAGCTTTTCCTTCAATTTGATTCCCTTTACCGTGGCCTTTTGCTTTACTACGTACGTAGCACATTGGTAAATCCATACGATCGCTTACCCATGCAGCGTGCGCGATACCAGCAGTTGCTGTTCCTGCAATAACTTCTACAGTTGGGAAGTGCTCTTTAATTAACTCTTCTAATCCAGCTGCAATCGCTTGACGTACTTTTGGATAAGATAAAGTTAAACGGTTATCACAATAAATTGGTGATTTCATACCTGAAGACCATGTGAATGGATCATTCGGTTGTAAAAATACTGCTCCAATTTCTAATAAATGCGATGCGATTTCTTTTTTCATACTGTTACACCTTCCCACTGTTGTTTTACTGTTTTATACGCTTCAAGCGGATTTTCTGCTTTTGTAATGCTACGTCCAACTACGATGTAGCTTGAGCCAAGTTCCCTCGCACGTTTCGGTGTTGCTACGCGCACCTGGTCATTTACATCATCGCTTGCAAGACGAATCCCCGGTGTTACTGTTACAAATTCATTTCCGCATACTTCACGTAATTTTGGAACTTCAAGCGTTGAGCAAACAACGCCATCAAGTCCACTTTCTTTCGTTAGTTTTGCATAATGAGCAACCGCTTCTTCTAACGTCTTCTCAATGCCGATCTCTTTTTTCATCATAGCTTCCGAAGTGCTTGTTAGTTGTGTAACTGCAATACAAATCGGTCTCTCTTTTCCTTCTTGCTTACCTTCCTCTAATCCCTCAATCGCAGATTTCATCATGCTGCTTCCCCCAGCAGCATGAACATTTACCATATCAACATCTAGACTAGCTAGGCTACGCATAGCGCTTTTTACTGTATTCGGAATATCATGAAGTTTTAAATCTAGAAAAATCTTATGTCCTTTTTCTTTTAAGTACGTAATAATTGCAGGGCCTTCTTTGTAAAATAACTCCATACCAACTTTGACAAATAACTCTTCCCCTTCAAAGTGGCGCAAGAATTGTTCTACATCTTGTTTCCCTGGAAAATCTAGTGCAACGATTAACGACTGTGACATGTTTGCTTCCAGCTCCTTCCTTGACATTCCGAAATGTGATCAAATCCTAATTCATCTAGTAATGCTGGTAACTCTTCAATAATTGTCGGACATACGAACGGATCGATAAAGTTCGCTGTACCTACTGCAACTGCGCTTGCGCCAGCGTAGAAGAATTCAATTACATCTTCCGCTGTTTCAATACCACCCATTCCGATAATTGGAATGTTAACCGCTTGGCTTACTTCATGTACCATACGAATTGCTACTGGCTTAATCGCAGGACCTGATAATCCGCCTGTACGGTTTGCTAAAATTGGTTTAGCTGTTTTTAAATCTAAACGCATACCAAGCAATGTATTAATCATCGTTAAACCATCTGCACCTGCATTTTCAATTGCTTTTGCAATTTCCACTATGTTTGCCACGTTTGGTGACAACTTCACGTATACAGGTACTTCAGAAACCTCTTTTACTCGCTTCGTTAAATCAGCAGCAATTTCAGGATTTGTACCAAAGGCGATACCACCTGTTTTTACGTTCGGACAAGAAATATTTAATTCTAGTGCATGGACATTAGGCGCTTTAGAAATTTCCTTTGCAACCGCTACATAATCCTCAGCTTGTGAGCCTGCAACGTTCGCAATGATTGGAAGATCAAATTGTTCTAACCATGGTAATTCAGAATTCATTACTTTTTCTAACCCTGGGTTTTGAAGTCCGATCGCATTTAACATGCCGCCCGGTGTTTCAGCAACACGAGGCGTTGGATTTCCATAGCGTGGTTGTTCTGTCGTCGCTTTAATCATGATTGATCCTAGTACACTTAAATCGTAAAACTGTGCATATTCACGACCAAATCCAAAGCATCCAGATGCCGGTATAATTGGATTTTTTAATGATAATCCTGGTAATTCAACTTGCAATCTGTTCATAGTACAACCTCCCCGATTGGAAATACTGGTCCGTCGCTACACACCTTCTTGTAAGAATGTCCACTTGGATCTTCTTGTAAGTGGCATACACATGCGAAACAAGCTCCAATACCGCAGCCCATACGTTCTTCTAATGAAATATAGGCTTTTTTCTCTTTGTAACGTCCTTCTAATGCACGAAGCATCGCTAACGGACCACATGAATAAAGAATATCAAAGTCAATTCCGTAATTATCAATTACATCTGTGACAAATCCTTTTGTACCGTGTGTACCATCTACTGTCGCAACGTACGTATCACCAAGTTCTGCAAATTTTTCTTCATAGAAAACTACATCTTTCGTTTGAAAACCTAAGATGTGAATTACACGTACACCTTTTGCAACGAGGCGCTGTGATAGTTCATAAAGTGGTGGTACACCAATCCCCCCGCCTACTAGTAAAGCTGTTTGACCAGCTTCTGCTTCTTCTACAGGAAAACCGTGTCCTAGTGGTCCTAGTACGTCTACCATTTCACCTTGTTTTCTAGTTGCTAATGTTTTTGTCCCTTGTCCTTCCGCACGATATAGCATTGTAAATTCGTTCTTCTCTTGATCTACATTACAAATACTAATCGGGCGGCGCAGAAGGGGCGCAATGCCCTCTGCTACCTTAATGTGTACAAACTGCCCTGGTTCGTTCATTTGCTGTACTAAAGTTCCTTGAAGCACTAACTCGTAAATGTTTTTTGCGATTTCTTTTTGATTAACGACGATCATATTTTGCTTTTGCATCATGCATGTACCACCTCGTGACGCTTTGTTTGCGTAATTTCTTTCATTGAATGAGCTGAGAATGTCATAGATTCTAATACTCGTAAGATTGCTCTTGTTGTATCAAGTGATGTTAAGCAAGCCACACCATTTTCTACTGATTCACGGCGAATGCGGAAACCATCACGCGCTGGTTGTTTACCTTTTGTTAATGTGTTAATTACAAACTGTGCTTTTCCTTGACGGATAATATCTAGTAAGTTGTAGTCTTCAGAATCAATTTTGTTTACAACTTGTACTGGGATATTTTGCTCTTCTAATGATTGTGCTGTTCCAGCTGTTGCTAATAAGTTATAGCCGATTTCGTGGAAACGTTTTGCAATTTCCATCGCCTCTTCTTTATCTTTATCCGCTACAGTAATGATTACTGATCCGTGCGTTGGGATGTTAATTCCTGAAGCAACTAATCCTTTATATAATGCTTTTTCAAGCGTTAAGTCTTTACCCATTACTTCCCCTGTTGATTTCATTTCAGGTCCTAATGTTGTATCAACTGAACGTAGTTTCGCGAATGAGAATACCGGAGCTTTTACATATACTTCTTTCTCTTCTGGGTGATAGCCCGTTCCGTATCCTTGCTCTACTAGGTCTTGCCCTAAAATAACTTTCGTTGCAACATTCGCCATCGGTACGCCTGTAATTTTACTTAAGAACGGTACTGTACGGCTTGCACGTGGGTTTACTTCAATTACGTACACTTGATCTTTGAATACTACGAACTGGATATTTAGTAATCCAACAATGTTTAATCCTTTTCCAAGTGCAATTGTATGTTCAATGATTTGTTCTTTTAGTTTTTCAGATAAACTTTGTGGTGGATATACTCCAATTGAGTCACCAGAGTGAACTCCAGCGCGTTCAATATGTTCCATAATACCTGGAATGAATACATTCTCACCATCCGAAATTGCATCTACTTCAATTTCTTTACCAACCATGTAACGGTCGATTAATACTGGGTGATCTGCATGAACTTTAACTGCATTTTTCATGTAGTGCAGCAGTTCTTCTTGGCGATATACGATTTCCATCGCACGTCCACCTAGTACGTAAGATGGTCTTACTAATACTGGATAACCAATTTCTTCTGCGATTGCTACTGCTTGTTCTACAGTCGTTGCTGTTTTACCAACTGGTTGCGGGATACCAAGTTTTGTTAAAGCAGCTTCAAATTTATCACGATCTTCTGCACGGTCTAAGTCTTCAAGTGATGTTCCTAAGATTTTCACACCGTGAGCCTCTAATTTCGCCGCTAAGTTAATTGCCGTTTGTCCACCGAACTGAACAATAACGCCTTCTGGTTTTTCTAAATCAATGATGTGCATTACATCTTCGATTGTTAATGGTTCAAAGTATAATTTGTCAGAAATACTGAAGTCTGTTGAAACTGTTTCTGGATTGTTATTAACAATGATTGCCTCATATCCAGCTTCTTTAATTGCCCATACAGAGTGAACTGTTGCATAGTCAAACTCAACCCCTTGACCGATACGGATTGGACCAGACCCTAGTACAACAACACTCTTACGATCTGTTATAACCGATTCATTCTCATCACCATATGTGCTGTAGTAGTATGGTGTTGCAGATTCAAACTCTGCCGCACAAGTATCTACCATTTTATAAACAGGAGTTATATTGCTTTCTTTACGCATATCGTAAATTTCACGCTCCGTTTTGTTCCAAGCAGCTGCAATGTAGTGATCACTGAAGCCCATTTCTTTCGCAGCTTGTAGTACTTCCATATTTCCTACATTCGCTTTTACTTCGCGTTCCATATTTACGATGTTTTCAATTTTTTGTAAGAAGAAGAAGTCCATTTCACACCATTCGTTGATTTCTTCTTTCGTTACACCTTGACGAATTGCTTCTGCTACAATAAACAGTCGCTCATCGTCTGCTTTAATAATGCGTTTTTTCATTGTTTCTTTATCAAGTTCTTTTAAGTGGTCTAATTCTAAGTGATAAATGCCAAGCTCTAAAGAACGAACCGCTTTTAATAATGATTGCTCTAAGTTACGTCCGATTGACATAACTTCACCAGTTGCCTTCATTTGTGTACCAAGTGTTCTGTTTGCTGATTCAAACTTATCAAATGGCCAGCGTGGAATTTTTGAAACAACATAGTCTAATGCTGGCTCGAAGCAAGCGTAAGTTTTTTGTGTTACTGGGTTTATGATTTCATCTAATGTTAAGCCGACTGCAATTTTCGCTGCTAATTTTGCAATTGGATATCCAGTCGCTTTAGATGCTAGTGCAGATGAACGACTTACACGTGGGTTTACTTCGATTACATAGTATTGGAAGCTATGTGGATCTAGTGCAAGCTGAACGTTACATCCACCTTCAATTCCTAATGCACGAATAATTCGTAATGAAGTGTTTCGTAACATTTGATATTCACGGTCGCTTAATGTTTGGCTTGGTGCTACTACGATAGAATCACCTGTGTGAACCCCAACTGGATCGATGTTTTCCATGTTACATACTACAATCGCGTTATCATTCGAATCACGCATTACTTCATATTCAATTTCCTTACAACCAGCAATGCTCTTTTCTAATAAACATTGTGTTACTGGACTATGTTTTAATCCACCGGATACGATTTCAATTAGTTCTTCTTCATTACTACAAATTCCGCCACCTGTTCCTCCCATTGTAAATGCTGGGCGAACAATAACTGGATAACCAATTTCTTTTACAAATTCATGTGCTTCTTCCAGCGTATGAATGATCGTACTAGATGGAATTGGTTCATTTAAATCCTGCATTAATGTACGGAATAAATCGCGATCCTCCGCTTGCTCGATGGCTGATAATTTCGTTCCTAAAATTTCAACTCCGCATTCTTCAAGTATGCCTGATTTCGCAAGTTCAACAGCCATATTTAACCCTGTTTGACCACCTAATGTTGGTAAGATTGCATCTGGACGTTCTTTACGAATAATACGGCTTACGAATTCTAATGTTAATGGTTCGATATATACTTTATCTGCTGTTGCAGTATCTGTCATAATTGTTGCTGGGTTAGAGTTAACAAGGATTACTTTGTAACCTTCTTCTCTTAGAGATTGACAAGCTTGTGTACCAGAGTAGTCAAACTCCGCTGCTTGCCCAATTACAATTGGTCCTGATCCGATTACTAAAATTGTGTTAATATCTAGGCGTTTTGGCATAACTCTTCCCCTTCTTTCTTGAAGTTTTCAATCATTGCTAAGAAATCTTCGAATAAATCATTTGCATCTTCAGGTCCTGCTGAAGCTTCTGGATGGTATTGTACTGTAAATGCTGGGAACTTCTTATGACGAAGACCTTCTACTGTTCCATCATTTAAAGCAACATGTGTAATTTCAAGCTCTGTATTTTCAACTGATTCTTCTTCTACTGCGTAACCATGGTTTTGAGATGTAATTGCTACTTTTCCAGTTGCAAGATTTTTTACTGGATGGTTTAAACCACGGTGACCGAATTTCAACTTACTTGTATTTGCACCAGATGCTAGAGCGAACAATTGATGTCCTAGGCAAATTCCGAATAAAGGAACTTTACCGATAATGTCTTTTAACATTTCAATTGCTTCTGGTACATCTTTTGGATCCCCAGGTCCGTTACTTAACATAATTCCATCTGGGCTAAGGCGTAAAATTTCTTCTGCTGTTGTGTTGTAAGGAACTACAATTACATCACAGTCACGCTTATTTAATTCTCGTAAAATACCATGTTTCATTCCGAAGTCTACAAGTACAACTCGGTGTCCGCGTCCTGGACTTGGGTATGGATCTTTCGTTGATACGCGTTTCACGTGATCTGTAAATACTGTCGCTTTTAATTGGCTCACGATGTATTCTACATCTGCATCCATGTTACAAAGGCGTCCGCGTAATGTACCGTATTGACGAATTTTTCTCGTTAATTTTCTCGTATCAATTCCTGCTAATCCCGGGATGTTTCTTTCTTTTAAGTAATCATTTAACGAAATTTCATTACGGAAGTTTGATGGATGATCACAAATTTCGTTTACGATTAAACCATTTACAGATGGGTGAATCGATTCGAAATCGTCACGGTTAATGCCGTAGTTTCCGATTAATGGGTACGTGAATGTTACGATTTGACCGCAATATGATGGATCAGATAATGTTTCTTGATATCCAGTCATTCCTGTTGTAAATACAACCTCACCTGACTTTTCGGTTTCTCCTCCGAAACCTTTTCCAATTAATACTGTTCCATCTTCTAAGATAAGTTGTCTTTTCATACTAATGCACTCTCCTTTTGCCATGCGATCTTACCACCAACGATTGTCATTACCGGCCATCCTTGGCATTTCCAACCTGCGAATGGTGTATTTTTTCCTTTTGATAAGAATGTTGTTGGATCAATCTCTTCTTCTTGTTCTAAATCAATGATTGTAATATCAGCTGTTCTACCTTCTTTCAGGCGACCTGCTTCTAAGCCGAATGTATCAGCTGGCTTTTCTGTTAAATATTGAATTAATTGTTCTAGCGTAATAACTCCTTTTTTCACAAGGTTTGTGTATAGAAGCGGGAATGCTGTTTCAAAACCAGTAATTCCGAATGGTGCTCTTTCAATTCCTTGTGCTTTCTCTTCCGCTGTATGCGGTGCATGGTCAGTTGCGATCATATCGATCGTTCCATCTAATAAACCTTCAATTAATGCTGCATGGTCTTCTTTTCCACGAAGCGGTGGGTTCATTTTAAAATTAGGATCAGCTGATGGGATATCATCTTCACATAACACTAGGTGATGTGGTGTTACTTCTGCTGTTACTTTAATTCCAGCGCGTTTCGCATCACGGATTACACGTACTGAACCTTTCGT
Organism: Bacillus cereus group sp. BceL220; assembly: GCF_051776965.1. Classification (NCBI taxonomy): domain Bacteria; kingdom Bacillati; phylum Bacillota; class Bacilli; order Caryophanales; family Bacillaceae; genus Bacillus; species Bacillus cereus group sp. BceL220. The sequence continues at coordinate 213,092 of NZ_JBPWBC010000001.1, forward strand.
ACTTACGTGACATACGTGATAGTGACAATCTGCTGCTTCCGCAAGCAATATATCCCTTGCAATATGTACAGATTCACATACTGATGGGATACCGTTTAATCCGTGTTTCTCAGAAAACTTCCCTTCATGTACACAACCTTTATTAATAAGCGTATTCTCTTCACAGTGCGCAACTACTGCCATATTTAATTTTGCTGCACGTTTCATAGCCGCTAACATCATGCTCGCATCTTGTACGCCTACGCCGTCATCTGTGAAAGCAAATGCTCCAAGTTCTTTTAATGTTTCGAAATCTGTCATTTCAGAACCAGCTTGACGTATTGTAATTGCTCCGTATGGTAGTACGTTGACATGTGCTTTTTCTTTAATACGATTTTGCAAGTCTTCCATATGTTCTCTGCAATCTGGTACTGGACGTGTATTTGGCATTGCACAAATTGTAGTGAATCCACCTTTTGCCGCTGCTAGTGTACCTGTTTCAATTGTTTCTTTATGTTCACCACCTGGTTCACGAAGATGTACGTGTACATCTACTAATCCAGGTGCGATTAACTTTCCGTTCACATCGATTACTTCAGCATTATCTGCCGTAATATTTTCTGCTACCTTAGCGATTTTACCGTCTTGTACGAGAAGATCTGTTGCTACAATTTTTCCTTCTTCATTCATATAACGACCATTTTTAAACAAGTAATTCATGTTTCATTCCTCCTAATACATTTGGTAAGGCGCGTTTTAGTACAGCCATTCTTACGTAAACTCCATTTTCCATTTGTTTAAATATGCGTGAACGCTCACACTCAACAAGTTCACTTGCAATTTCAACATCACGGTTTACGGGAGCTGGATGCATAATAATGCTTCCTTCTTTCATACGCTTTTCTCTTTCTACTGTTAATCCGTGTTTCTCATGATATTCTTTCATAATGTCTGTTTCATAATGATCATGACGCTCATGTTGTACACGGAGTAACATCATTACATCCACTTCTGGAACAAGTTCATCTAATGGTTTGTATGTTCCAAATGTGTTGTCTTCACCTTTCCACTCTTCTGGACTTGCAAAGTAAATTGTTGCACCAAGCTTCGTTAATGCTTCTGCATTAGAACGTGCTACTCGGCTATGACGAACATCTCCTACTATTGCAATCTTCAAACCTTCAAATCTTCCAAACTCTTGTTTAATTGTAAGAAGGTCGAGTAGGCACTGCGTTGGGTGGTTTCCACATCCATCTCCAGCGTTTAAGATCGGGATATTCACCTGATCTTTTAGTTCATCGAAGTAGCGATCTTGCTCATGGCGGATGACCACTGCTTTTGTTCCGATTGATTCTAGTGTTCTTATCGTATCGTATAAAGTTTCTCCTTTTTGTACGCTAGATGCATCAGCTGAAAAGTTTAAAACATCTAGTCCTAATCTCTTCTCAGCAACTTCAAAGCTAAATCTCGTTCTCGTACTATTCTCAAAGAACAAGTTTGCAACAAAAGTTTGCTCTGTCGTTTTGCTCTCTTTTCCATTCGCAAAATCTTCTGCGTCTTTTAGGATTTCTGAAATTTCTACTTCCGATAATTCACTCATCGTTAACAAATGGCTCATCGTCATCCCTCATCTTTCTGATTTTTATGTTACCACTTTTGTATTTTTATAACAACCTTTGCATAAAAATACCCTAGTCATGTAAGACTAGGGTGCAAGGAAGAAGCCACCCTTTTCCGTCTCACAGGACTGAATTAAAAGGTTATTTTTATGAAGCAATCTGCTTAGATTGTTTTGTATGTTTTTCTTGTTTTGTTTCTGGTAGTAGTAGATTTAACAGTACACCTACAATTGCTGCAAGCGCCATTCCTTCGACTTGGAATGAATCCCCTACGTGAAGTACCGCTCCACCAATACCGATTACTAGTATTACTGATGCAATCATTAAGTTTCGTTTGTCACTTAAATCTGTTTTATCATCTACCATCATGCGTAATCCGCTTGATGCGATTACACCGAATAGTAAGATTGATACCCCGCCCATAACTGGTGTTGGGATCGAATGAATCAGTGCAGAAATCTTACCGATAAATCCGAACATGATTGCGAATACTGCTGAACCGATGAATAAGTATACACTGTATGCTCTCGTAATTGCTAGCACACCGATGTTTTCACCATACGTTGTATTCGGTGGCCCACCGATTAGTGATGCAATTAATGTTGCTACTCCGTCACCAAAGATCGAACGGTGTAAACCTGGTTTTTCAATTAAATCTCTTTTAATAACATTTCCAAGTACAATTTGATGTCCGATATGTTCTGATATTGTTACTAGTGCAACTGGTACCATCAAGAGTACAATCTTCCATGAAAACTCTGGTGTGTATGTTACAAATGGTACTGTGAAATCTGGTACAACAAACCATTTTGCCTCAGCTACCGGCTTTAAGTCTACTAGCCCTTGGAAGTAAGCGAAGATATATCCGCCGATAATGCCAAGTAACACTGGTATGATACTGAAAAATCCTCTTCCGAATATCGAGCAAATGATTGTAATTGCTAATGTTACTAATGCTACTGAAAAATGTGTAAAGCTGTATTTGCCATCCGCACCGTTCATCGCCATGTTAACTGCTGTATGTGCTAAAGCTAGACCGATTACCATTACTACTGGACCAACTACGATTGGTGGTAGTAGTTTCATAATCCACTCTGATCCTGATTTCTTAATTCCGAGTGAGATTAAGATGTACACAAGCCCTGCTAGCAAACCACCAAGCATTGCTGCTCCCGGCCCACCTGCCGTTTTCGCTGTTATAATCGGTGCGATAAAGGCGAATGATGATCCTAAATATGCTGGTACTTGACCTTTCGTTATAAGAAGAAACGCTAGCGTTCCTAATCCACTTGATATTAATGCTACTGATGGATTCAATCCTGTTAAAAACGGAACAAGCACTGTTGATCCAAACATCGCGAACAAATGTTGTATACTTAAAAATAACCATTTTCCCGGTTTCGGTACTTCATTAACGTCTAACACTGGCTTTTGTTCCATTGTTACATCCTCCTTCAGTTTAAATCTTTGCAATAAAAAAACTCTTTGTGCCTGTGCACAAAGAGTCCTATACTTTCGTATGCCAAATTTGACATATGAAAGCCAAGACCCTTTGGCAGCCTCACAGGACTACATTTAAAAGGGCTTTACTTATCGTATATGCTTACTCGATCTTGTTGATCTGTCTCTTGCAAATCAACTTCGATACGCTCTTCACTTGATGTTGGAATGTTCTTTCCTACATAATCAGCGCGAATTGGTAATTCACGATGACCTCTATCAACAAGAACCGCCAATTGAATTTGAGATGGTCTACCTAAATCCATAAGAGCATCCATTGCTGCTCGAACTGTTCTTCCTGTATATAATACGTCATCAACGAGGATAACTTTTTTCTTCGTAATATCTACAGGGATATCAGAACCTTTTACAAGTGGTTCTTTATTTTTGGATTGTAGTGTTAAATCATCACGATATAACGTAATGTCTAACTCTCCAACTTCCATTTCTTTTCCTTCAATTTGACCAATTCGTTCTGCCAAACGTTGTGCAATAAAAATTCCACGAGTTTTAATTCCGACAAGAACACAATTATCGACACCTTTATTTCGTTCCACGATTTCATGACTAATTCGTGTTAAAGCGCGGCGAATCATTTGGTCATCTAAAACGACAGCTTTCTCTTGCATGCTCTACACCTCCAAGCTTTTTTTCTTGCGTGAGAGTAATGGTATAAAAAAAGTCCTCTCAGCGTGTGCGAGAGGACTTTTGAAAAAAGGGTACAACATACCCTAAGTATTTCAAACCGTTACCTTCTCAACCTCACGGGGCTGTGTTAAAGGATCATTATTTAACTGTTGTCAGTATCTCAGTTTTCTTATGATTTGTCAATACTATTTTCGTAAAATATTTAATGCGTCTTCAAACACTTCTGGAATCGGTGCCTCAAACTGAATATATTCACCAGTACGAGGATGATCAAAGCCTAAAATACCCGCATGAAGTGCTTGTCCATTCATATCTAATGTTTTCTTCGGACCATACTTCGGATCTCCTGCAAGTGGATAGCCAATATATTTCATATGAACACGAATTTGGTGCGTACGTCCCGTTTCTAAGCGACATTCTACAAGTGTAAAGTCTTTAAAACGTTCTAACACTTGGAAGTGCGTAACAGCGTTCTTACCATTTTCATCAACTGTCATACTTTGACGCTCTTTCTTATCACGACCAATTGGTGCATCGATAGTTCCCTTATCATGCGGAATCACACCGTGTACAATCGCTTTGTAACGTCTCGTTACTGTTTTGGCTACAAGCTGATTTACAAGCGATTCATGTGCCATATCATTTTTAGCAACCATTAATAGTCCAGATGTATCTTTATCAATACGATGCACGATACCTGGACGCATTACACCGTTAATGCCTGATAAGTCTGTACAATGGTGCATAAGGCCGTTTACAAGTGTACCACTTGTATGCCCTGGTGCTGGATGTACAACCATGCCACGTGGCTTATTTACAACAAGCACATCTGCATCTTCATAATAAATTTCTAAATTTAAATCCTCTGGTTGAATATCTAGCGCTTCTGGCTCAGGAATCGTTACTGTAATTTCATCCTCTTCTTTTACTTTATAATTCACTTTTACTGCTTTCCCGTTCACTGTCACAACATCATCTTTAATCCATTGCTGTACTTGTGAACGTGACCATTCGTTATTTATCCCTGTAACGAATTTATCAATTCGCTCGTTTTTTTGCTCTGCTGCAACTGTTACTTGTACTACTTCACTCATTCAATTACTCCTTCGCTTTCTTGCCTTCTAATAATGTTTGAATAATAATTAATACAACACCAATACATAATGCTGAATCAGCTATATTGAATACTGGATAGTTGTACGAGAAAATATACACGTGAATGAAATCCACTACTTCTTGTCTAAATACACGATCAATAAAGTTACCAATTGCCCCGCCCAAAATTAGACCTAACGAAATACCTAGAAGCTTGTCTGTTTTCGCATACTTTTTCATATAAAATACGATAAACACTACAAAAACAACTGTAATAATGTAGAAGAACCACATTTTATTTTCTAAAATACCCCAAGCAGCGCCTCTATTTCGATGTGATGTTATGTATAATACATTGTCGATAATCGGAATACTCGTACCCAATTCCATGTTCTTTACAATTAACCACTTCGATATTTGATCGATAGCAATGACAAATAACGCTATTACATAATATATCATTTTCATTTCCCCCACAAAGACAGTGTACCTCAAAATTTTAGCATAGCTGCTACCTTTTCACAATGAACCTTTATAGAAGAATAAAATAAATTAAAAAAAGGTAATATAATATCGTTGTGCGTATTCATACATTTACCTTTTCATAGAAGAATTCATGAATCGTACGAGCAGTCGGCATTGTCTTCATTTGCTTTGTCGAAATTAATCTCCCCGTCTCTTCACAAATACCGTACATGTCTATTTCCATTTTAAATAATGCGCGTTCTACATCCTTTAAATCCTCTTTTATATCATGTAATAGCAATTTTTTCTTTATCTCTTCCTTAATTTCATATCCAAGCTCTTGGCTGAACTCGACATCATATTTGTGCATTACTTCTTTAGCTAGTCTCTCTTGCAACTCTTTTCTCATCAATTGCAATTCTTCTTTTATTTCCATGTAAATTTCATTCACGTGTACATTCCTCCTAGCTGTAATGTACAGTTAGTGTGTCCGAAATTTATTTGCTTACCTCACACACATTTTTCCTTCACAGGAAAGAGTCTGAAAAGTTTTTTTGATATGCCATCAACAAAAAAACTGACTGCATGAATAGCAGTCAGTTTTTTATTATTTTACATAGTTTTCTTTAACAACTGTTGCACAACGCTCACATAATGTTTCATGTTCAGCATCTTTACCAATTGTTTCTGAAACTACCCAACAACGTTCACATGTTTCACCAGTTGCTTGAGCAACAACAACCGCTGTATGTTCATACTTCGGTGCATCTGCTGGCGCTTCATCCATCATACCACCAAGTTTATACTCAGAAACGATGAATAATTGCTTTAAGTCTTCGCTAATAGACTCTAACATAGCTTTCATTTCTGCAGTTGGATATAGCGTAATGCTTGCATTTAATGACTTACCGATTACTTTTTCATTACGAGCTACTTCTAGTGCTTTTAACACGTCATCACGTAATGTCATAAATGCATCCCATTTTGTTTTTAACGCTTCCGCGTCATCTAATTGTACAGCTTCTGGCATATCAGTTAATTGTACACTTTCTTCTGTTACGCCTGGAATGTATGGCCATACTTCATCAGCTGTATGCGGTAAAATTGGTGTTACAAGTTTCGTTAACGCAACAAGAACATCATATAATACAGTTTGAATTGCACGACGATCTTCGTGATTTGCACCTTCAATGTATAAAATGTCTTTTGCAAAGTCTAAGTAGAATGAACTTAAATCAATTGTACAGAAGTTATGAATTGCATGATACACAGCAGCGAAGTCGTATGTCTCATATGCTTCTTTAACTTTTGTAATTAAGTCATTTAATTTCACTAACATGTAACGATCTACTTCACGAAGTTCAGCTACAGCTACTGCATTTTCACTTGGCTTAAAGTCGTCTAAGTTTCCTAATAAGAAACGGAATGTGTTACGGATTTTACGATACACTTCTGCTACTTGTTTTAAAATATCATCTGAAATACGTACGTCAGATTGATAGTCAACAGAAGATACCCATAAGCGTAAAATGTCTCCGCCTAATTGATCCATAATTTTCTTCGGTACGACGATGTTTCCAATCGACTTACTCATTTTACGTCCTTCACCATCTAGTACGAAACCGTGACTTAATACGCCTTTATATGGAGCTTTACCTGTTACAGCAACTGCTGTTGATAATGAAGAGTTAAACCAACCACGATACTGGTCAGATCCTTCTAAATATAAATCAGCTGGACGCTGTAAATCTTCGCGCTCTTCTAATACCGCTTGGTGAGAAGAACCTGAATCGAACCATACATCCATGATGTCTGTTTCTTTACGGAATTCGCCATTTGGGCTACCCGGATGTGTAAATCCTTCTGGTAATAGATCTTTCGCTTCACGCTCGAACCATACGTTAGAACCGTGTTCACGGAATAAATCTGCTACATGGTTAATTGTTTCATCCGTAATAATTGGATCACCATTCTCAGCATAGAATACCGGAATTGGCACACCCCATGCACGCTGACGAGAAATACACCAGTCACCACGGTCACGAACCATATTATGAAGACGAGTTTCTCCCCATGCTGGTACCCATTTCGTTTCCGCTACAGCTTCTATTAATTCTTTACGGAATGCTTCAATAGATGCAAACCACTGTGCTGTCGCACGGAAAATAATTGGTTTTTTCGTTCTCCAATCATGTGGGTATGAATGTGTAATGAATGTTAGTTTCAGTAACGCGCCTACTTCTTCTAATTTTTCTGTAATTGGCTTGTTAGCTTTATCATAGAATAAGCCTTCAAATCCAGGTGCTTCATTTGTTAATACACCTTTATCATCGACTGGGCAAAGTACTTCTAATCCATACTTTTTACCAACAACGAAGTCATCTTCCCCGTGTCCTGGTGCTGTATGAACACAACCTGTACCTGCATCTGTTGTTACGTGATCTCCTAGCATAACTAATGAATCACGATCGTAGAATGGATGTTTTGCAACTGTGTACTCAAGTTCGCTACCTTTTACTGTTTTCACAACTTCAGCATTTTCCCACTCTAACGTTTTTGCAACTGTCTCAAACAGCTCAGAAGCAATGATATATTTCTCATCATTTACTTTTACAATACTATATTCAAGCTCTGGGTGAACAGAAATACCTAAGTTTGCAGGTAATGTCCAAGGTGTTGTTGTCCAAATGATGTACTTTTCATCACCTTCTAATACATTCTTTCCATCTTTTACAGGGAATGCTACGTAAATAGATGCTGATTTTTTATCTTGATATTCAATTTCAGCTTCTGCTAAAGCAGATTCACTCGTTGGAGACCAGTAAACTGGTTTTTGACCTTTATAGATATAACCTTTTTTCGCCATGTCACCAAACACTTTAATTTGTTGTGCTTCATAAGCTGGCTCTAAAGTAATATATGGATTATCCCAATCTGCACGTACACCTAAACGCTTAAATTGTTCACGTTGACGTTCTACTTGTTCATATGCATACTCTGCACATAACTTACGGAACTCAGCAACTGTCATTTCTTTACGTTTTACGCCTTTATTTGTTAAAGCTTGTTCAATTGGTAAACCGTGCGTATCCCATCCTGGAACATATGGCGCACTAAAACCAGTCATTGATTTATAACGAACAATAAAGTCTTTTAATACTTTATTTAATGCATGTCCCATATGAATGTCACCATTCGCATATGGAGGTCCATCATGCAATACAAATAAAGGACGACCTTTTGTATGTTCTTGTACTTTTTCGTAAATATTCATTTCAGCCCATTTTTCTTGCATTGCAGGCTCACGTTTTGGTAAGTTCCCACGCATTGGGAACTCTGTTTTCGGCATCAGTAATGTATTTTTGTACTCCATGCTCAATTCCTCCTTACATGTATAAAAGAAATACTTAAAAAACGGAATAAAAAAGAGACTTTCTCATCCCAAAAAGGGACGAGAAAGTCTCCCGCGGTACCACCCTAGTAGATCATATACATATGTATAGAATCCTCTTTATATTCTTAACGCGAATACACGCCTACGCTTACTCTATTTATTCAGCGCGGAACTCCAGGGTGATATTCCCACTATCTCCTTATCCTGAGCTTACACCATCCTCAGTTCGCTATATAAGGTTTGAAAAGGTACTTATCCCTATCTTCGTTTTTCTTAATAAATATGTTGTTTAAAATTATATGTAATAATGAGAAAAACGTCAAGCTTACACTGTTTCTTCTTTTTTCAACAGTTCATCTACTTCGTCTTCTAACTCAATTAGTTTATCCCAATCATCGTTGTTTAACATTTCAAGCTGTGTTTCTAATAACATACGGAAACGAGTTCGGAATACTTTCGCTTGTTTCTTTAGCTCTTCAATATCAAAAGCAACTTTTCTTGATTTTACTAATGCTTCGTTAATAATACGATCAGCATTCTTTTCAGCTTCACGCACAATTAATTTCGCTTCTTTTTGCGCATTACGTTTTACTTCTTCCGCTGCTTCTTGCGCAACAACGATAGATTTGTTTAACGTATCTTCAATATTAGAGAAATGATCTAACTTCCCTTCTAACTGCGCAACTTTTTCTTCTAAAGCTTTTTTCTCACGAATGACCAATTCATAATCTTTGATAATTTGATCAAGAAACTCATTTACTTGATCTTCATCATAGCCACGGAATCCGCGACCAAATTCTTTGTTATGAATATCTAATGGTGTTAACGGCACAACGCCACCTCCAAGTAGTTATCTAAATTTCCTCTTTCAATTATATCTTTTCTTCGACAAAATAGGAGGATTTCCTTCTAAAAAACCAATCATTTTAGTATACCATACAAAATTCTCCATTTGTCGCGTTTTGTTCTACCTTCTACAGAAAATAATTTACTTCGGCCATATCCTCTAACAGAAAAAACGTCTCCTGGATAACATTCATAAGAAGTTTGCTCCACTGTTTTCCAATTGACTTTTACTAAACCATTTTTTATGAAAGGTTGTACTTTCTGTCTAGATAAATGTAACATTTCAGCTAACATAACATCTAAACGAAGTGAAGAAACCGTTCCAGATTTCTCCCCCCACGTTTCATGTATTTGTAGAATTTGTTCTCCTTGTACTGCTGATAAGGAGACTTTTACTTTTCCTATTGCTTGTAAGTTCATCTCAATGTACGATACGATTTCTTTCGCAACTACAATTTGGGCACGATTTTCTTGCAGCAAAATATCACCACATTTTTCTCTCGTTAAACCAAGAGACATAAATGTACCTAATATTTGCCTATGTTCTAGCGTATAAAACTTGGAAGGATAGTCAATTTCTAATACTTCTACTTGAAATTCTTCTTCATTTAATTCTAGATAGTCTGGATAAATGAGAGCTCTTTTACGCTCTGCATTAGGCGTTGCACCACCAAATTGTACAGCGACATCTCCTTGTCCAATTACCATAGAAACAATTTGTTGCTGTCTTGGATCAAGGAAATCTGTTAATTTCACTTGATGGTACTCCGCTGTTCGCTTCCACTCCAGCACTTTATCTACAAAGACCTCTTCATCAGGCCTAAAATGTTCGTAAATGCTCATGTATTTAACCTCTTACTATAAGAAATAGCTGAACAAACTGAACAAACCACTTTTAGCAAGTTTTAACGCAAAAATCGCAACGAGTGGAGAAATATCAATCATACCAAGCGGCGGAATAAATCTGCGGAATGGTTCTAAATACGGTTCACAAATTCGCGCCAAGAACTCTCCAAAAGATGATTCCTTTGCACCAGGAAACCATGATAGGAGAATGTAAATAATCAGTGCCCACGAGTAAATCTCGATAGCAGAACTTAACACCATTAAAACTGTTGTCATGGCGTATTACCACCTCTTTATATTTGTTTCTTCTTCTTCACCGAATAACTCTGAAATTGCCCCAACAATATCAACATTTTCAGGTGTACACATAAATGTTTTCGGTCCTATTTTTTGAATGTCCCCGCCTATAGCGTATACAGTACCACTTAAAAAGTCAACGATACGTACCGCTTGATCAGTAGACATTCTCTGCAAATTAATTACAACAGCTCGTCTACCTTTTAAGTGGTCCGCAATCCCTTGTGCTTCCGAATATGTGCGTGGTTCTAATAAAACAACTTTTGAAGATTGTTTTGCTGTTTCAATACTCACAACATTTTGCTTCGGTTGCGCTTTTGGAAACGTAACATCTTGTTGTTCTGGTGGATCTTGCTGCTTTTTCATGTCTGTTTGCTCCTTTTCATAACCATATTGAGCTGCTTCTTTTTCTTCCGGTGTATCAAAAAAGAAGTATTTTACTTTTGACCAACTCATAATAAGATTCTCCTTCCTTTTACGCTTTTCCTACTAAAATCGTTCCCAAACGAATATATGTAGCCCCTTCTTCAATTGCAATCGTGTAATCGTTGGACATTCCCATTGATAATTCTTTACATGGCGCATGTAATAACTCTAGCTCCTGCACCTTTGTTTGCAACATACGTAATTCCTTAAAACAGCGTCTGATTTCTTCCTCTTCTTCTGTAAATGGAGCCATCGTCATTAGTCCAACCACTTCAATTTTATCGAATTCTTGCAAACTTTGAATAAAAGAAACAACCTCTTCTATTGCTAATCCTTGCTTCGATTCTTCAGATGAGGTTTTCACTTGAATAAAGCATTTCACTTTCTTATCAGCACGTTTCTGAATTTCTTTCGCCAGGGAAAGACGATCTAACGAATGTAAATAATCAATTTCATTAATGATTTCTTTTACTTTTCTCGTTTGTAATGAGCCAATAAAGTGCCAATTAACTTTTGAACCGAAATGCTCATATTTCTGTAAGAAACCTTCATTTCTATTTTCACCTAAATCGATAATTCCAGTTTCAATTACTTCGTTTGTTTTTTCAATCCCTACAGTTTTTGTCACTGCAACAAGTTTAATATCTTGCAACGAACGTCCAGCTCGAACGCAAGATTCTTTAATAGCTTCGTTTACAATTACTAAATTTTCTTGTACTGTCACTTGCTTCCTTCCTCCTTAAAACCTATGAAACTCAACATTCTTCCTGTCTTACCTTGATCACGACGATGAGAGAAAAATAGTTGCTCTTCACAGCTTGTACAAAGAGATGACATTACAATATGCTCTTCTTTTATGCCTGCTTGTACACATAATATACGATTAATTTCTTTTAAATTAATTGCGTACTGCCCGTCAGAAATTTTTTGATGAGGAACAGCACCGTTAATTACTTTCTGTGCTGCTGTTAATACACGATCATCCACAACATAACAACAAGATCCAATCGACGGTCCAATTGCAACATGAATTTCATCACTTGAAATACCTTCCGCATTCCACTTTTGAATCATTTCCTTTGCAATCTCTTGTACAGTGCCTTTCCATCCAGCATGCGCAAGTCCTATCATACCATGTGATGGTGCATAAAAATAGAGCGGAACACAATCCGCGTAACAAGACGTTAACAGAACATCTTCATTACTCGTATAAATGCCATCTGTTTTTGAAATGCCGTCCTCATATGAATAAACGCCACTCCCTTTTTCCTGTTGCCCTACTTTTTCAACATGATGATCATGAACTTGTTCAGAGCAAATCCAGTTTTCTAATGGTTTTTGTAACTTATTTGCTAAAATGCGTCTGTTTTCATGAACGTTCTCCACGATATCATTCACATGTAATCCTAAATTCATCGCATGAAAGGAGCCCGTACTTATCCCACCATCTTTTGTCGTAAATCCAGCAGTAATGTTTCCAAGTTCTTTCCACGCTTGTAAATACAGTATACCGTCCACATATTTAAATGGTTCTCTCATAATAAAGCGGCTCCTTTTAATTAAAATAACAGAAAAAAGCATGGTACTTCCTGTCTATTTTACCATACTTTTATTTTTTCATAATCCTAACAGAAAAAAAAGAGGAATTTGTAATATTCTTTATGAAATTGTCGGTGTTTGTATTGATTCTGTTACAGTATTAACAGGATCTACTCTTACAAGTATGACATCCTCCCCAATTTTCACAATTTCCTTCCAAGGAATTACAATCTCAACATCTTTTCCAAAAATACCTAGCATACGTGTCTGTTTGGAAATAATAACAGAACAAACTTGCCCTGTGTTCATATCAATTTCAATATCTCCAATATTCCCAATCCTTTTTCCATCTGAAATATTTATAACATCCTTCATCTGTAACTCTGAAATTCGTATCACCATTTTTACCCTCTCCCTTATATGACGAATTGGAAGCTGTTTCTCATATTTACAGGAAGCCACCTATACGAAACACCATGCTAGTTTCATTATATGAACACTAATCCCCTACTATGAGCACAAACCATATTACATATAAAAAGGTCTCACCATAATTGGTGAGACCTTATCCTTGAATCGTTTTATTCATTTGTTTAATGGCTGACTTCTCTAAACGTGATACTTGAGCTTGGGAAATCCCAATTTCTTCTGCAACTTCCATCTGTGTCTTTCCTTGGAAGAAACGTTTTCTAATAATCATTTTCTCTCGATCATTTAAACGCTTCATTCCTTCTTTCAATGCTAGTTCTTCAACCCACTGCTCGTCCTTTTGTTTTTCATCACTTAACTGATCCATAACAAAGATAGGATCTCCTCCATCATTATAAATCGGTTCAAATAATGAAACTGGATCTTGAATTGCATCTAAAGCAAATACTATCTCTTCATGAGTTACTTCTAGCACTTTTGCAATATCCATTGCTGTTGGTTCTTTTGAATTTTCTGCAATTAACTTCTCTCTTACTTGCAAAGCTTTATACGCAATATCTCGCAATGAGCGCGATACGCGAATCGGATTATTATCACGCAAATATCTGCGTATTTCCCCAATAATCATCGGCACAGCATACGTTGAAAATTTTACATTTTGGCCTAAATCAAAATTATCAATTGATTTCATAAGTCCGATGCAACCAACTTGGAATAAATCGTCAACATATTCTCCTCTGTTATTAAATCTTTGGATGACGCTCAGTACAAGACGTAAGTTTCCATTCACTAATTTTTCTCTTGCGCTTATCTCTCCACTTTGCATTTCACGAAATAATTTACGCATCTCTTCATTTTTTAATACTGGAAGTTTAGCTGTATCAACACCGCAAATTTCTACTTTGTTTCTCGTCAAAGTGTTCCCTCCTATCGGGAGTTGCTGTACAGTGTAAAGTATTTCCTTTGAAGGGGATTTTATGCATATGGTTTTTTCACGATTTTTCATTTAAATTATCTTTCCTAATACAACTAAATAGAATAAGACCAGCCTACATAACGGCTGGTCTTATTCTTCACACCATTTTATTAAATTCTTTTCGTAATCTTTTTATAATTCTTTTTTCTAAACGCGAAATGTATGACTGTGAAATCCCAAGCATATCCGCCACATCTTTTTGCGTCTTTTCCTCTCCTCCAGCAAGCCCAAACCGAAGTTCCATAATTTGTTTTTCACGATCATTTAATTGGTGTAATGCTTTCATTAAAAGGTGACGATCTACAGTAGCTTCTAAATCTTTTGTAATAATATCATCATCTGTACCTAACACGTCAGACAACAATAGTTCATTCCCATCCCAATCAATGTTTAGCGGTTCATCAAAAGAAACTTCCGAACGATTTTTGTTATTCCGACGTAAATGCATTAAAATTTCATTTTCTATACAACGCGATGCATATGTTGCTAATTTTATTTTCTTTTCTGGATTAAATGTATTTACCGCTTTAATAAGGCCGATTGTTCCTATACTAATTAAATCTTCAATATTTATCCCTGTATTTTCAAACTTTCTTGCTATATATACAACGAGCCTTAAGTTGCGTTCAATAAGTAATGACCTTGCTGCCTGATCTCCTTTTGGCAATTTATTCAAAAGAACTTCCTCTTCTTCTTTCGTTAACGGTGGTGGCAACGCTTCACTTCCACCAATATAATAAATTTCATCGGTCTTAATTCCTAATTTCAGCAATACTTTATACCAAAGGTATACTAAATAAAATTTTAATTTCATCATATTATCCCGCCTCTCATTATTAAGCGATCACCATTTTTTGTGAAATCAACATTTTGGGATGCACAATACATTGATACTCCCCATTAGTAGACAGTTGTTGTGTATTTAATCCAATTAATACTTTGTTTACAACAATAGAACTACCTTCATGATCAACTTGCACACTGTCAGGCTTAATTGCCCACAAAAATTGACTTTCTACTCCTACTGCACGGAAAGGAATTAAACGTAATTTTGTCGCCCAACCAGAATCATTTTCTGGTATTTGAGGAATTTCTGTTTTGGAATAAATTTGTTCTGTTAACCAAGATGGTAAGCAATGTTCTAATGATGAAACATGCATAATCATAACGGGTGTTTTTGTTAATGGGTCGTAAAGTTGGTTCCCACTGTCAATAAGACCTGCCAGTTCTAGTTCTTCTTCTGCTAATTGAATTTTTACTTTCACAATTTGGTCATAGTGTATTTTCGTGACCTCTACGCTTTCAATACGCTTTTTAGAAAAATAATAAATTACCGGAAAACCAAAAATAACAAATAACCAACTAATTGGATCGCCGTAAGAAATTGACTGAGATTGAACCAATCCATTTACCATTTCATTCGTTTGCAAAAAGAAATGAGTTCCAATTAATCCTCCGCCAACCATAAAGGTTACAAAGTAAAAAGTAAAAACAGTTTGTGCATAATTTCTAAATGTTGTAAACCCAAATGCTGTATACACAATAAGTAACGAGTACAGTAGTTTCATAATTGGATGTGTCATCATAGAAGCAAAAGGAGTAAAGGCAAAAATAACAATAGTTGAACCTATAAATGCCCCTAACACAAGCCTCCATCTTTTGATCTTCTTTTTTAACACGGTAGCTGTTAATAAAAGCAAAAGAAAATCAATGCAGGCGTTTAACAACCAAACAACGTCGGCGTAAACAACCAAACAATTCACCTCTTTTTTCAAGTTGAGACTAGTATAATGCATATCCAATAGGAAAGTGTGTCAATTTGCGGAGGTGTTTTTTTGTTATTTTGTGATTTCTAGACATAATCTGTCGGTAAAAAATAAAAGTACAAATTCATAGAATGATATACTCTTATTTTCACCAACAAAATATATTGAAATATACGAAATAAAAAAAGACCTGCTTAGCAGGTCTTTTCCATTTAAAAAACAAAAAAGGAGCATGAAAGCTCCTTTTTTTATCGTCTACGACGGTTACGTAAAAATGCTGGAATATCGATATCATCTGAATCTGAATGACGCTCATGTACAACTGGCTCTTCACGCTTCATTTCACGTTTTACTTCACGTTGTTTTGAAGGTTGAGCTACTGGTTGTTGCTGTTGTTGCGTGTGGTTCGCATTCGGACGAATAATTGGTTTTGGTGGTTGAGTTGCAATGCTATCATCAAAACCAGTTGCAATTACAGTTACAACGATATCATCTTTTAATCCTTCGTTAATAACAGAACCGAAGATCATATTTACTTCTGGATCTGAAGCTGAAGCTACGATATCTGCCGCTTCTTGTACTTCATATAAGCTTAAGTTAGCGCCACCCGTAATGTTCATGATAACACCTTGAGCTCCATCAATAGATGTTTCTAGTAATGGACTAGAAATCGCTTTTTTCGCAGCTTCTGCAGCACGATTTTCCCCGTTACCAGAACCAATACCCATTAAAGCAGAACCTCTATTAGACATAATTGTCTTTACGTCTGCAAAGTCTAAGTTAATTAAACCTGGCGTTGCAATTAAATCCGAAATACCTTGAACACCTTGACGTAATACGTTATCAGCTTCACGGAATGCTTCTAACATTGGCGTATTTTTATCAACAATCTCTAATAAGCGATCGTTTGGAATTACAATAAGAGTATCTACATTTTCTTTAAATGCTGCAATACCAGATGCTGCTTGCGTCGCACGCTTACGTCCTTCAAAAGTAAATGGACGTGTTACAACACCAACTGTTAAAGCACCTAATTCTTTTGCAACTTGAGCAACAACTGGAGCTGCACCAGTTCCAGTTCCACCGCCCATACCGGCAGTTACGAAGACCATATCCGCACCACGAAGTGCTTCTTGGATCTGTTCTTTACTTTCTTCTGCAGCTTTTTTCCCTACTTCAGGGTTTGCGCCTGCACCAAGTCCACGCGTTAATTTTCCACCAATCTGCATTTTCGTTTCAGCTTTTGATAGATTTAATGCTTGTGCATCAGTGTTCACAGCGATAAAGTCTACACCTTGTACACCGTGTTCAATCATACGGTTTACAGCATTGTTTCCGCCACCGCCGACACCGATAACTTTTATATTCGCTAATTGATCTTGAGTAGTATCAAACTCTAACATGTCGAAATCCCCCTAGAACCTCATTTTTCGTGTCCAATTTTAATCCCATAAATAACGGAATACACGTTTTACTTTTGACATCATGCGGTCATCATTTTGATTATTATTGTTTTGATTACGAGTTTTTTGTTTTGCAGGTTGCTGTTGTACCGGCGTTGGTGCTGGTGCTGGTACTGGTTCAAAATGCTCTTGCTTTTCCTGCACATTTTTCCCACGTAATTTAGCTTTTTGATAAGAATGTTTAATTAATCCAACTCCACTTGTATATTGGGGCTCACGCACACCAATATAATCAGGAGTTGCTACACGAACATTTTCATGTAAAATATCATATGCAAGGTCAAGAACACCTGGCATAGAAGCAATTCCACCAGTTAGTACATAACCAGAAGCCACTTGCTTTACTCCTAACTTACGCACTTCATCTTGAACAAACATTAAAATTTCCTCTACACGAGCCTCTATTATATCCGATAATTCCAACTGAGAATATTGTTCTGTTTGATCACTTCCCATAATAGGAACCGTAAACATCTCTTCTTCAGATGCTGTATCATAAAAAGCATGTCCATATTTCAACTTAATTTGATCTGCATTTTCTGTTGAAGTTTTCAACCCAATCGCAATATCCTTCGTTATATGGTCTCCACCTAATGGTAATACGCTCGTCGCTTGTAACTCTCCATCTTTAAAAATAGATAAAGTTGTAGATCCTCCCCCCATATCAACAAGGGCTACTCCTCTATTTTTTTCATCTGAAGATATAGCAACTGTTGCAGCCGCTAAAGGTTGAAGACAAATATCAACAATTTCAAGACCTGCTTTTTCTACACAACGAAGTAGGTTATGTAGTAAAGTTCTCGAGCCTGTAATAAGTGTACCTTCCATTTCTAATCTTACACCGATCATCCCGCGTGGATCGTTAATCTCGTCAAGACCGTCTACGATGAACTGTCGAGGTACCACATCAATAAACTCACGTTCTGGAGCAATTGACACAACTTGTGCTGCATCTAGAACGCGTAAGACATCTTCATTCCCGATTTCACGATCTTCATTTGAAACAGCGACTACTCCGTGACAAGGAAGTAGCTGTACCTGGTTTGCATTGACACCTACTACAACTTGCTCAATGTGGATTCCCACCATGCGCTCAGCTTGTTCAATTGCTTTTTTAATTGATCGAACAGTCTCGTCTATATCAACTATCGATCCCTTCTTTAAACCATTTGATTTTACATTTCCAACACCAATAATGTTTAAGCTGTCATTAACCATTTCACCAATGATGACTTTAACATTGGATGTACCGATGTCAAGACTAACATATATTTCATTGCTGTTCATTCTTTGGCACCTCCTTCTTTATTTATACCATACAACTCAATATATGGAACAACAATCGCAACTTTACTATTTATAAGAAAAATATTCAACGTCTTTATACGTTTCCCTTTTTTAACCCTATATTTTTCTTATTTTTATTTAGCATTCAATTAAGAATATCGCAGTAAACTATGAATAACTGCTTATCTTGAAATAATTCTATTTCGAGTGTAAAGTTTACCGCCAAGTATAAGTCTACACTAAGATGTACTCATAGAAAAGTGAAACTTGTACCAATACTAGTATGAATCTAAGAATTTTTACATATTTTTCATCAAATGAACCATTCTTCTAAATTCGTATACATATAATAGAACATTCGTTTTGTTTTTTCTGCTATAATCAACGAAAACTACCATTCTATTCTTTTTTTTCTTCCGCACCTAATTCTTTCGTATATGCACCTACTTCTAAGTCAATTAATACCTTCTTACCTGGCTCAATTGTTTTTAAAATAAGCGGATAGGCTTCCATACGTTTTGCAAAATTTTGAATCGTAGTGCTCACTTCATAACCTTCATTCATATATAAAGTAAGATGATCTTCATTCGCATTCGTTGGTGAATAGCGAATCTCCGAAATAGATTTTAAAATAGCTGGTGTTAATTTTTCTAGTTCAGCGATTAACTCCTTCATTTTCTCTTCTTTAAAAGGTTCGAAAATCGGTGCTGCAACAGGAAGTTTTCCATTAGGTAGTACATCAAGCGTTTTTCCATTTTCTAATAACGGTTGTAATTTTCCCTCTTTATTTATATAACCAATCGTTAAATATTCTTCGATATGAATATCAATCTTGTTTGGAAAACGTTTTTTTACATTTACTGCTTTAATTTCTTTTCGCTTCGTTAAGTTTTCTTCAGCTTTATGTGCTGTCACTCGGAAATAACTTGTATCATATGTCACGCCTGAATCCTTCATTACTTGCTCATCCGTCATATAGTGATTTCCAAACACACTAATCTTTTTTATATTACTAAGCGGAGACCGAAAATAAATTAAAAAGAGCACTAATAAAAATAAAATTGATATGTATAAAATCAATCGATGATTAACATTTTTTTTGTTTTTTTTCTTTTGATTTTTCAATTTTGGTACACGATCTTGTAGTTTAATCACTTTACTATTATTCATGTACGATCCCCCTATGTAACATAAAGAACGGCATGTTCCTCATGCCGTTCTTATCTTCTTATTATAACATAAATGATAATGAGCGGAACGAATAACCGTTATCTTCCAATGATTTCTACTTCTGTATGCATATCTACATCAAATTTATCCTTAATTGTATGTTTTATTAATTCAATTAAGGACAATACATCTTGCGCTGAAGCTCCCCCGGTATTAACAATAAAATTGCCATGCATTTCAGAAATTTGAGCTCCACCAATCCTATAACCACGAAGCCCTGCTTTTTCTACTAAATCTCCTGCAAAATGTGGGATTGGATTCCGAAATACACTTCCTGCACACGGGTGATTCCATGGTTGCGTTTCACGGCGGTAATCTTTATTATTTTGCATGCTACGTACAATTTCTTCACGTTTTCCCGCCTGTAATTGAAACTCCGCCTCTAAAACAATACCAGGACGTTTCGTTTGCAATACAGATGCCCGATAAGAAAACTCCAGTTCTTTATTCATTAACCAGTCAATTGTACCGTCTTCAAACAGAATGAGAGCCTTCGATAATACACTCGATATATCCGATTTATGTGCACCTGCATTCATATATACTGCACCACCGACACTTCCTGGAATACCGCTTGCAAACTCCAATCCAGCTAACCCTTGACGACTAAGTAAAGTTGACAATTTAATAAGAGGATATCCACTACCAACTCTTACCTTATGTTTTTCGACCTCTAAGTGATCTAATCCTTCTCCTAAACGAATAACAACACCTTCTATGCCTTGATCAGATACAAGAAGGTTTGAACCGCGCCCAATTACAGTCCACTTCGTTTTGTATTGCTTTACTAACTGTAATGTTTTTTCAATACCGGCTACATGCTTTGGCACAATTAAAATATCCGCTGGTCCACCTATTTTCATAGTTGTATAACGTGCTAACAACTCGTTAACTAAAACACGACCAACGTCTGCTTCTATAAGCTCATTTACTAATTGTTCCATAGACAATCTCCCCCATATTAAGTCTCCTTATGACAATAATATGCAGGGCGTTCACCTAACGTTATCCCTCTATTTACGGGCAGTACAGCTCCTAAATCAAAATTCGGCGGTAACAAAGAAGTTAGGCGAGAATCGGGATGCCAGTAAACATCCGATTAGTGAAAGGTAATAATCAACGAGAAAGAATCACTCCCCACCGATTAAAGCCTCACTTTATTTTTTTACAAGCTTATTCATTACTTCATACAGCTTATTTGCTGCATCTGGAATACCTAGTTGCTTAGCAGCTAGCTTCATATTTTGTAATGTTTGTGCATCCAATAAAATCTCATCAATATCACGAATAAGCGTTTCAGCTGTTAAATCTTTTTCAAGTAACATTTTTGCCGCTCCTTTATCAACAACTGAACGTGCATTCTTTTCCTGATGATTATTTGTTACGTACGGACTCGGTATTAACACACTTGGTTTTCCTAACGCTGTTAATTCTGCAAGTGTTGTTGCCCCAGCCCTTGAAACAACAAGGTCTACACCAGTTAGTACCTCTGGCATATTATGAATGAACGGCTTAATAATAACATTGTTCGGGTTCCCTTTTTGCTTCACGGCTTCCATCACTTTGTCATAATGCACTTCACCTGTTACATATAGTATTTCGTAGCTTTTGTTCCCAAACTGTTCAATTGCTTCAACGAAGGCATCGTTAATCGGTCTAGCTCCACGACTTCCACCAAATATAAGTACAGACTTTTTAGGAAGAGAAAGCCCAACTGAACGTTTCCCTTTCATTCCATTTTGATCCATTACCTCTGATGCTCGCGGATTACCTGTCATTACCACTTTTGACTCTGGAAAATGCTCTGTAGCTGCTTCAAAACAAACAGCAACTTTATCAACATAACGACTTAAAAATTTGTTCGTTACACCTGGTACACTATTTTGTTCATGTACAATAGTTGGAATACCTAATTTGGCTGCAGCGTATACAACTGGTCCACATACATATCCACCCGTTCCAATTACGATATCCGGATTAAAACGACGAATATATCGTTTACTATCCTGTACACCTTTTAGAAAACGCATTACTGTTTTCACATTATCTAATGATATTTTTCGTTTAAATCCACTTATAACAATAGACTGAAATGGTATACCTGCTTTTGGAACGATTGTACTCTCTAGTCCATTTTCCGTACCAATATATAAAAATCTTGCTTCTGGATTTAACTTTTTTATTTCTCTAATTAAAGCAAGAGCTGGATAAATATGACCACCAGTACCCCCACCACTAACTAATACACGCACTACTAACTCCTCCGCTTCTCTTTTCTTATTTCCATTATATTTATTTCTATATACATATTGCATTTTTACACACATACGAAAAACCCTGTCTTATAAACAGGGTTTAGTAGCGAGAATGGCGACTTATATTTAATAATACACCTACTGCCATTAACATTAATGTCAAACTTGATCCACCATAACTTAAAAACGGCAAGGTAATACCCGTAACAGGCATCAGTCCTGTTACAACACCAACATTAATCATTACTTGAATCGCAATCATCGCCACAATACCTACTGCTAAAAACGTACCATATAAATCTGGCGCTCCTAATGCGATACGAATCCCGCGCCATAATAATAGACTAAATAATAATAACACAAATGAACCACCAATAAAACCTAATTCCTCGGATAAGATCGCAAATATAAAGTCAGTTTGTGGTTCAGGTAAATAAAGAAATTTTTGTCTACTTTGTCCAAGTCCAAGCCCAAATAATCCACCAGGTCCAATTGCGAGTAATGATTGGATAATTTGAAATCCACTTCCAAGCGGATCTGACCACGGATCTAAATATGATGTAATGCGTTTCATTCGATACGGTGCTGATGCAATTAATCCTACAAATCCCGCTACACCAATCAAACCAAACATTGCAAAGTGAAAGACCCTCGCTCCCGAAATAAATATCATAATGATACATGTCCCAACCATTACCGTTCCTGTCCCAAGGTCTGGCTGTAACATAATCATCCCAAAAGCAAGAAACACAAAACTAAGAGCCGGTAATAAACCACGTTTAAAAGATGTGATCAATTTTTGCCGTTCCGCTAAAAACTTTGCCAAGAAAATAATCATCGCAAACTTCATAAATTCTGATGGTTGAATCGAAAATGCTCCGATCCCAATCCAACTTCGTGCTCCTCCTCGAACAAGACCTACTCCAGGAATAAGAACGAGAATAAGAAGAATGAAGCAAACTAGCAAAATTACTTTTGAATACGTACGCCACACCCAATAATCAATTTTCATAATAAAAAACATAGCTACTACACCAAGACCCGCAAACAGTAATTGTCTTTTTGCAAAAAAGAATGAGTCCCCCATTTTATAAGAGGCCCAAACTGCACTCGCACTATAAACCATAATCATTCCGATTGTCAACAACGAAAGTGTTACGATGATGAGCATAAAATCAGGCGTTTTCTTCATTACCCACAAACACCACCTCTTTAGGCAGAACCTTTTGCCCTATGTAACAAAACATCAGTAGGTGTTAGCCTACTGATGTTTTGATTTACTTTATATAAGTTTATGCACAGCTTGTATAAAAATGTCTCCTCTTTCTTCAAATGTTTTAAATTGATCCCAGCTTGCACACGCTGGAGAAAGAAGAACAACATCACCTTCTTTAGAATGAGCATAAGCTTTCACCACTGCTTCATCTAAAGTATCGACACTTTCAATTATATCTAATCCCGCTTTTTCTGCCGCTCTTACTAGTTTGGGAGCTGTTTGTCCAAATGTTACAATCGCTTTTACATTTTTGAAATACGGAATTAAATCATCGAATTCATTTCCGCGGTCAAGCCCACCTGCTAGTAACACAATCGGTTGTGTAAACGCAGATAGTGCTTTCTCAGTCGCTAACATATTCGTTGCTTTTGAGTCATTATAAAACTTACGGTTGTTAATCGTTGTTACATATTCTAAACGATGTTTTACACCCGTAAAACGTTTTAACACGACCGTAATTGCTTCATTAGAAGTACCTAATAATTTCGCAATACTCATCGCAGCTAAAATATTTTCTAGATTATGTTGACCAGGTAAAACGATATCGCTTACTTCAACAACTTTTTCACCTTTGAAATAAAGAGCGTTATCTTTTATACACGCGCCATCTTCAATTTCTTTCGTTGTCGAAAACAAGATTTTTTGACCTTTAGTATCCGCAGATAAAGCCATCACATCTGCATCATCCGCGTTTATTACACTATAATCGTTTTCTGTTTGGTTTTTAAAAACATTTGCTTTTGCTAAACCATATTCCTTCTTCGTCCCATGATAATCTAAGTGGGCTTCAAATAAGTTTAAGAACGCTGCAATTTTAGGTTGGAACGATTCTACTCCCATCAATTGGAACGATGAAAGTTCTGTAACTACAACTTCATTTTCTTTTGCATCCTGTGCTACTTCACAAGCTACAGTTCCTATATTCCCTGCAATAACAGGATGCTTTTGTCCTTCTTTTAACATTTCAAATGTCAGCATTGTTGTCGTCGTTTTACCATTAGATCCTGTAATTCCAACAAATGGCGCTTTTGAAATACGATATGCTAATTCAACTTCCGTAACAATTGGAATTTGCTTTTCTTTCGCAGCAACTAATATTGGATTAGAATACGGGATTCCTGGATTTTTAACGACAAGAGAAATATTTCTCTCTAATAATTCTAAAGGATGGCCACCGCATACAACGTCCATTCCTTTTGCTTGTAATTCTGCAGCAAGTACATTGTCTGCTAAAGGCTTTCCGTCATTTACAATGACATTCGCCCCTAACTTTTGTAACAATGTAGCTGCTGCATAACCACTTTTTGCAATGCCTAATACAAGAATATTCTTATTTTGAAATTCAGTTACAGTTTTCAATTACATCCACACCCCGATATAAATTCCTAACACAGCTAATAAAAATCCTGCAGACCAAAACGTCACAACAACACGCCACTCTGACCAACCACATAATTCATAATGATGGTGTAATGGACTCATTTTAAAGACACGTTTTCCTGTTGTTTTAAATGAAATGACCTGAATAATAACCGATAAAGTTTCCATGACGAATACTCCGCCAATAATTACAAGTAGCAATTCTTGTTTTAATAAAATCGCTACAGCTGCAATGGCTCCACCTAAAGCTAATGAACCTGTATCTCCCATAAACACTTTTGCTGGATTCGCATTGAATACTAAGAATCCAAGTACAGCTCCTACCACTGCCATACAGAATATCGCTACTCCAAATTGCTCTTGTGCCACAGCAATAATACTAAATGCTCCAAATGCAATAGCAGCTGTTCCTGATAATAAACCATCTAAACCGTCAGTTAAGTTAACTGCATTTGATCCACCAATAAGCATAAATAGTACAAGTACAAAATACGCCCAACCTAATTCAAACTTAACATCCGTTCCCGGAATCATGATGTATGTGTGGAACGCTTGCCCTTTTCCAATTAAAAAGAATGCAATAGCAATAACAAGCTGCCCTACTAATTTTTGTTTTGATGTTAAACCAAGATTTCTCTTCTTAACTACCTTTATGTAGTCATCTAAAAATCCGATTAATCCGTAACCAAACGTCACTAATAGTAATAACGAAACCTCTGCACCTAAATAATTAAACTTAATCGCCATAATAAGTGAAGTTACCATCATAGATACGTATATGACGATACCACCCATTGTCGGTGTCCCTGATTTTTTTTGATGTGACTTTGGTCCCTCATCACGAATACTCTGTCCGAACTTTAATTTTCTTAAAAATGGAATAAACAATGGCGAAAGGGCAACAGAAATTAAGAATGCTACCCCAGCCGTTACTAATAAACCTTGCTCAAGCACATGTAGTCCTCCTCTCACGTTGTTACTCTTCGTTGTTTAAACGCCCTGTAATTGCTTCTTTCGCAACTTCTCGATCATCAAAATGATGAACTTCTTTACCAATAATTTGATACGTTTCATGACCCTTACCAGCAATAATAATGATATCATCTGCTTTTACTTTAGTGATTGCATGGTGTATCGCTTCTTTTCTATCAATAATCACTTCATAATTATTTCCACTTGCACCATGTACCATATCATCTAAAATAGCCGCTGGATCTTCACTTCTTGGATTATCTGATGTGTAAATTGCATGAGTTGCATATTTTGTTGCAACACTTGCCATTATCGGTCTCTTCGTTCGGTCCCTATCGCCACCACAACCAACGATACAATACACATCACCTTTTGCAAATTGTTTTGCAGTTTTTAATACATTTTCTAAACTATCCGGCGTATGTGCGTAATCAACAATAACTGTATAATTTTGTCCTCCATCAACAACTTCAAAACGCCCTGGAACCCCAGCTAGTTCCTTTATAACAGCAATGATTGTTTCTAATTTCACACCCGAAACAAGTCCTGCTGCTGTTGCTGCAAGTACGTTATATACATTAAATTTACCTATTAATTTCATCGTAACATTTACACTTTCATACGGTGTGACAAGGGTAAATGTAGTTCCGCCACTCGTCATAACGATATTTTTTGCCATAATGTCACTTGTTGTATCAATACCATATGTTACAACAGTTGCTGCAGTACTTCTCATATACTCTTCTGTTACATTATCATCGCTATTCAGCACAGCGTACTTTTCACGATTATGATTATAACTATTGCCAAGCTGTGCAAATAGTAACCCTTTTGCATGTTTATATTCTTCCATCGTTTTATGATAGTCTAAATGATCTTGTGTTAAGTTCGTAAACACCGCTACATCGTAATCACATCCGTGTACACGACCAAGATCTAACGCATGTGACGAAACTTCCATTACCGTGCTGTCCACACCTTGTTCAACCATTTTTGAAAACGTCTGTTGAAGTGTTAGTGCATCTGGTGTTGTATTTTTCACCTCAAATGTTTCATCACCGATTTTCATATTAATCGTTCCAATTAGCCCTGTTTTATGACCATGTGCTCGCATAATCTCATCCATAATATGCGATGTTGTTGTCTTTCCATTTGTACCTGTAATTCCGATTAAATGTAACTTGTGTGTCGGTTGACCATAAAAATAATCAGCTAAAACCGCTAACGAACGAAAAGTATTTTTCACAAGTACAACTGGAACGTCAACATCAATTGGTCTTTCCGCAACAATAGCAGCCGCTCCTTGTGCCGCTGCTTGCTTAGCAAAATCATGGCTATCAACCGTATATCCTTTCATACATACAAATAAGCTTCCTTCTTTCACTTTACGTGAATCAGCTTCTATAGATGTGATTTCTGGATTTTCTTTTGGAACAACTGGAAAATCATGCAAACATGATAAAAGTGTATGCAACTTCATTTCACTAAACCCTCTCTACATTGTTTATTTATCTTTTTTTCAGTAAGCAACACATTACCTCCTATATAAGGAGGTAAGTGCTACTGGCCTATTTATGACTGAGACACTTATTGTCTCAAGTTAAGTAACTGTTCTATAAAGAACTCACTTCCACCAATTGTACCATAAAACGTACTATGTTACCTTTAATTCCCGAAGTAAATTCTAATTTTTGAGCCTTCTTTTACTTTAGCTCCCGCTTCTGGTGATTGCTTAATTACTTTCTCTCCATCTCCACTTATATCAAGCTGCAAATCGACGAGTTGTGTTTGTAAATCTTTCTTTTTCATTCCAATTAAATTCGGAACTTCCACAGTTGGTGTATCGCCCCATTTATATTCTTTTTCAACTTGTTCTTTTCTCGGTTTCACTCCCATAACAGGAAGCGCATCTCGAAGGATATTCCCGACAATTGGAGCTGCTACCACTCCACCAAACTGTGTAACCCCTTTTGGATTATCAACAGCAACATACACAACAATCTCTGGATCATCCGCTGGAGCAAATCCGATAAAAGATACAATATAATTATTCTCTAAATATTTACCATCTTTCACCTTTTGAGCAGTACCCGTTTTTCCACCTACACGATATCCATCAATATAAGCACCTTTACCAGAACCTTTCGCTACAACATTCTCTAATGCATAACGAACTTTTTCTGAAGTTTCCTTGGAAATAACTTTTCTTTTCTCAACAGGTGTCTTTTTACTAACAACTTGATTATTTTTCGGATCAATAAACTCCTTAGCTATATACGGCTGATACAATGTTCCACCATTTACAGCCGCCGCTACAGCTGCTACTTGTTGAATTGGTGTAACAGAAACCCCTTGGCCGAATGAAGTTGTCGCTTGCTCTACTGGACCAACTTTATCTAAATTAAATAAAATCCCACTGCCTTCACCTTGCAAGTCAATCCCAGTCTTCTGCCCAAAACCAAAATTACGAATGTATTTAAATAATCGGTCTTTACCAAGGCGATCACCAAGTTCAATAAATCCCGGGTTACATGAGTTTTGAACGACTTCTAAAAACGTTTGACTGCCATGACCTCCTGCTTTCCAGCATTTCAATCTAGCTCCACCGACTTCAGCTGCTCCATCATCATAAAACGTATCCTTCTCTAAGTCTACTAAATTTTCATTCAATGCTGCAGCTAGTGTAATGATCTTAAATGTTGAACCAGGCTCATACGTACTCCACACAGGTAGATTTCTGTTATACACTTCTGGAGAGACACTTTGAAAATCCGCTGGATCAAAACTCGGCCGACTAGACATCCCTAAAATTTCACCATTTTTAGGGTTCATTGCAATTGCAATCATACCGTCTGGATTATAAGTTGACTCCGCAATATTCATTTCTCTTTCCATAATCCTTGTAATACGCGCATCGATTGTTAATCCTAAATTTAAACCGGCTTCTGGTTTTTTGAAATCATCACCAACATTAGGCATCCTTTGCCCTTTCGCATCTGCAAAAAAACGCACATGACCTTTGTCTCCATTTAGCTCTTTATCATAATATTTTTCTAGTCCCATAAGACCTTGGTTATCGCTACCTGCAAAACCTAATACATGTGATAAAAAGTTTCCAAATGGATAGTACCGGATAGAATCCTCTGCGATATACACGCCCTTCAAACTTAATCCTCGTACTTCTTTCGCTTTGTCATGTGATATTTTCCTTCCGCCTTTATCTAACCTTACAATCGATTCTTTTTTTGTAATTCTTTTATAAATCTCATCTTTTTCCACACCTAATACTGCAGCTAACTTCTCTGCAGTCTCTGCTGGTTTTTCAATTTGCCTTGGTACAACAAAGACAGTTGGAGCACTTTTATTCGTGGCAAGTTCCACACCATTTCGGTCTAAAATTTTCCCACGTTCGGGTTCAAAAGTAATATTACGACTCCATGAATCTTTCGCACGATCCGTTAACATATTCCCAAGAAAAAATTGCACATATCCAAGACGAATATCGATAATAGTGAAAATAAGTATACCTGATATAAGTATAAAAATAAGTCGTTTTCTAACTGTTACATTTGATACACGCATATCGGAACAAGCCTCCCTTACGCCTAGCTTGTTCCAATATATGCTTGTACTTATTTAATTAGAACTTCTTCTCTTTTACCATTACGGCTTTTCTGCTTCTTGTTGTGGTTCGAGTGGCGGTACGAGTGTGACACCTAATTCTGTACCAGGTTGTAATAATGTTCCTTCCGCCACACTTTGTTCTGTTACGTATCCTGTACCAGAAGGTTTCAAGTTAAGCTGTAATGTCTTCGCTAAATTCATAACATCACGCAGTGCCCATCCTTGTATATTTGGCATTGTAGGCTTATCTCCTACCAAGAAGACTCGGTCGCCTTTTAATGTTTGTTCAGTCGCTTTTGGTACTTGTTGCTGTACTTTCCCTTCACCTAGTACGATTGGACGAAGTTTTGCTTTATCAATCGCTTTCCCCGCTTCAGCCATCGTTTTACCAGTTACATCTGGAACAGTAGTTTGTTGTTCTTTCAGATGTTTTTTCGGATCTTTCACTTCATTTGGCTTAATCTTTAAATACTCTAAACTATTTTTTGTTACATATTTAAAAATATCAGCTAAAGGTTGTGCGCCGTTCTCATCATCTTTTAATTTCGGCTGTTTAACAGCTACATACACAACAAGTTGTGGATCGTCCATTGGTGCCATACCTAAGAATGAGAATATATAATTCTGTCTTCCTGTCATATAGCCGCCTTTTCCATCCGGAATTTGCGCTGTACCTGTTTTACCACCAACTGAATATCCATCAATTTTATAAGCTGTCCCTGTACCTTTCGGAGATGTAACAACACGTTCTAATAACTGTCTTACTTGCGCTGCTGTTTCCTTTGTAACAGGTTTTCCTACTTCTTCTGGCTTATGTTCTAATTTTACTTTGTCTGTTATTGGATCTACAATTTTATCAATTGCATAAGGTTTCATCATTTTCCCATCATTTGCAATGGCCGTTGCAGCTTGTACAAGCTGAATTGGTGTTACAGTGGAACCTTGTCCAAAAGCTGTTGTCACTTGTTGTATTTGCTGATCAAATAAAATTGTATTCGATCCTTCACCTGATAAATCAATGTTCGTTTTTTCATCTAATCCAAAACTATGAATATATTTTCGGAAACGTTCTGGACCAAGTTTTTGATCTCCTAAAATTGCAAACGCTACGTTTGAAGAACGCTCTACCCCTTCATCAAACGTGATAGAGCCCCAACCAGCACCACCGTTATGATCTTTTATTTTCCTATTTCCGACTTGATATGTCCCGGACTGATAATAATCTTGCCCTTTGTACACACCTTCATTAATAGCTGCCGCTAACGTGAAAATTTTCATTGTTGATCCCGGTTCAAATGCATTGGCAATTGCGTCATTGAAGAAATATTTAATTTGACGATCATTAGGGTCATAACTAGGTTTAGTAGACATCGCTAATATTTTTCCGGTTTTCGGATCTGCAACAATCCCTATTAAACTTTCTGGCTCATATTGCTTACTTGCTGCTTTCATCGCGTCTTCTAAATAACTTTGGACACGTTGATCAATTGTTAAATAAGCGTTATCTCCATTTTTAGGTGCCTTTACATTAACTTTTCCACCATCAAGGGATACACCTTTACGATCACCTGTATACGCTACTTCTCCATTAGAAGCACTTAAGTATTTATCCAAGCTTTTTTCTATGCCAAATTGACCTACCGAGGTTCCATTCTCATTTGGTTTTGCATGACCTATAACGTAAGATGCAAAATCACCGTTTGGATACACCCTTGCATTTTCTGTAATAAAAGATATTCCCGGCAATTTCAACGCTTCTATTTGTTCCTTCTTTTCTTTCGTCAAATCCTTGCCTAACGTTCCAAATTCGACTTGACTTCTACCTTCCTTATTTAAAGAAGCTAAAATATCCTCTTCGCCTTTTCCAAGTACTCCTGCAATTTTCTTTGCAGTATCTTCTTTATTCTCAACAGAGTTAGCACCTTTTAGCGCAGCTACTATTTTATAAGAGTTTGCGTCTTGTGCTAACACATGACCGTTTTGATCATAAATGGTTCCTCGGTTCGCTTCAAGAACTCCTTTTTTACTATGCTTTTGTTTAGCAAGTGCATCTAAATCCTGATTATGAACTGTTCCTGTTGATTGTATGTAAAAAAATCGGGCTAATAACAGCAAAAAGAGCAGGAGGAAAAATATCATAAAATAACCTGCTCCCTTATTGGTATGAAATTTAGTCATATTCTTCTTCATCGTTCCTTCACACCTATTGCCTTATTTGAGGCCTTTCACATTATTCGCATTAATTTCTAGCCCATGTTTTTTTGCAACTTCAGCGATTCGTTCATAGCGACTTAACTTCTCTACTTCAGCTTGTAATTCTTGATTTTCTTTTTGCTGCTGTACAATTTTTTCTTCTATCGTCGCTGCTTCTACATTAACTTGATAAAGGCCTGCTTTATTTCCAATAAACGCGACACAGGCATACAATAAAAAGCCAATAAACGCTACATACAACAGTTTTTCGATTCTTGTAATTTTCGCTTTAACCTTCGGCTTAGCCATCTGCTGTGGGGGCGTTTGAATTTGCACCTCTTCTTGCGCTTGTTGTTTGTACTTTACAGCTAAATTAGTCATACCTCTCTCTCCCTTTTATCGTTTTTCAGCGATTCTCAACTTCGCAGAACGCGCACGATTATTTTCTTCTAGCTCTATATCAGAAGGTAAAATCGGTTTTCTTGTAATAAGCTTTAATTTCGGCTTAAATTCATCAGGAATAATCGGTAATCCTGGTGGCAATTGTGGCGTTGTACTATTTCGCTTAAACGTTGTTTTACAAATACGATCTTCCAATGAATGGAATGTTATAACACTAACCCTTCCACCTGGCTTAACCATCTCAATAGCAGATTCCAATGCTTCTTCAAATACTTTTAATTCATCATTTACAGCTATACGAATTGCCTGAAACACCCGCTTAGCAGGATGCCCACCAGTTCTACGAGCAGGAGCCGGAATACCTTCTTTAATTAGCTCTACTAATTCTCCTGTCGTTTCAATAGCTTTATTCTCACGATAAGCTTCAATTTTTCTTGCAATTTGTTTTGAAAATTTCTCTTCACCGTATTGGAAGAAAATCCTTACAAGTTGTTCATATGACCAGCTATTTACAACATCATATGCTGTTAATGGGGCATCTTGATCCATCCGCATATCTAACGGTGCATCATGATGATAACTAAAGCCTCGCTCTGGTGTATCTAATTGTGGGGATGAAACACCTAAATCAAATAAAATACCGTCTACTTCTGTTATACCTATTTCTTGCAGTTTTTCAGCTAAATAACGGAAGTTACTCTTTACTGTTATAAACTGTTCACCGTATGAAGAGAACTTTTCTTTCGCGTTTTGAATCGCTATCTCATCTTGATCAAACGCTATTAATTTTCCACCTTCAGTTAATTGAGATAATAAATAAGAACTATGTCCTCCTCCCCCCAGTGTACAATCTACATATGTACCATCTGGCTTTATATCTAAGCCGTCTACTGTTTCCTTTAAAAGCACTGTTACGTGTTTAAACATTGTTGCACCTACTCTTTTTCCAATTAATTATGTTGAATGTATCCCTTCCTCTAAGCACATATTTCACGCTTAGAGAATGAAATAATACGAAAGAACGACTCATTTAACTTACCAACAAAGGCAACATACTATACAAATCGCTATTTTCTTTTATTATATACTAAATTTTATCATCTTTTGCGGGAATTTAAATAAAAAACTGTCGAAAAAGCGAATAATACGTTTACATTTTGTGCTATTTTGTCATATATTTAAGTATCCAACACAATTACCATATCCAACACTTTTTTGATTGATAATTCAGAAAAAAATCACTTCACAGTAAATTCAACGGAATAAAAATAAAATCCTGCTCCAAAGAGCAAGATTTTATAGTTTTATAACATGATGTTTTCCGTCCCAAGAAAAAGGGTTTTCCATTACACGATCAACGAAATCCAAACCAAACTGATTTAAATAATAACATACATTCCACACACGTTCTTGCGGCGCACCTAATGGACGAAGTGCGAATTGTATACGGCGGAATTTATTTAGCTGAACCTCATACTTTTTCTCAACATTTCTTTTCAACATTCTTTCCAGCAGTTCAATTTGTTCATTAATTTTCAATTCGTTTTTCCCTGCAAACGCACCTAATCCTGGCTCTATTTTCTTTACAAATTGCTGTAAAGATATATGAATATCGGCAATTTCTTTTTTCGCCTTTTCAAAATGATCATCAATCGGTTCCTCTACTCGATTAGACAACCAGTTTTCACGCAGTTTATCGACATCATTTAAAAACGGATCACTTTCTCTCAATTGCAGATCGAATAAATCTGTCGCTATATCTCTCTCCACATAAGTAATTGTAAGACGAGGAACGACAGGTGGCATTTGAAAACCGACAGTATGGAATACTTGTTGTAATTCACTCCAATAAGCTAATTCCCCTGGACCTCCAATAAATGCGAGCGTAGGAAATACATACTCTTGCATAAGAGGACGCGTTACAACATTATTACTAAAACGTGCCGGATTTCTCTCCATTTCTTCAATCAACTCTTCATATGAAAAGGAATGCGCCCCATCCTTTCCAACAAACTTACCTTGATGCTCTTCAAGCAATACTCGTTCATTATCTATTTCCATGAATATATGCACTGCATGAGACTTCGTTTCAATAATCGGTTTGTATCCTAGTTCTTTAATTACTTCCTGCTGATTACGAAGCCCCTCTTGCACCTCTTTATACTTACTTATAATTCGCTTAAAAAATGGAATTTCTAACTTTCTTAATTCAGGATGATGTGAATCAACAAGGATTAAACCAGAATTAGCAAAGATTTTCGTAATAAGATGAGCAAAGAAATCTACATACGTATTCGATTTTTTCAAAGCATCATCAACAAATTTTAATACATCCTTTGTAAAATTTGTTTCTGGGTATGTTTTAAAAATCTCTTCAATCCAACTTCTACAATCTTCAACAGAAAGTTCAGACTCAGAAGCACTCGCCTTTTTCGGATTACGATCATAAAAAATAGTTTTTTTCATCTTTTTATTTTTCGCTACAAAAGTATGGTTAATCTCATCCATATCATGATCTTCACCCGCAATCCAGAAGACAGGGACAACTTTAACCCCTAAACTTTCTTCCTTTTCCTTTGCAAGCTGTAAAATTGAAATAACTTTATGAATTGTATAAAGCGGTCCAGTTAATAACCCCGCTTGTTGTCCAGCTATAACAACATATGTATTTTCATCTCCAAGCGCTTTTACATTTTGAAGTGTAGATTCTCCCGCTTGTAATTTTGTATTATATTCTAATAAATGCGCTACTAAATCTTGGCGGAAAAACTCCCTTTCACGCAAATCATGTAAACGTTGTTTAAAAGCATCTTCTGTTAACATATAATCAAAACATGACTGTATCTCTTTTTTACCGTTCATATAGTCCGCTACAACACCTTGTTGCGGAACAGAGATTTCTTTTATCTCCATATAATTCTTCCTTTCGTATCCAGTTCTCTCACCAATCCACATTGTAGTCAATGTTTCACTTAAAAGCAAAGAATAACACTTATACTCTTGTTTCTAACCCCTTTATTGCATCGAACAAAAATTGAAGTGTCGGAACTGGTCGTTGCTGTTTCTTAGCCTCTTCTAATACATACCCAACAATCGCATTAATTTCCGTCTGTCTATTCGCTCTTACATCCGCTAACATAGAGGATGTATTACGAGACGTTCCTTCACACACATTTCGTACCATTTGCCATACCATTTCTTTTTCTCCTCTAATAAGAAATGCGACCTCCTGAAACACTTGCTCCATCATTTGATAAAAAAAACGATTCGTGATTAATTCACCATTCTTTACTCCCAATAACGCTGTCAACGGATTGATACATACATTTACTACTAATTTTTTGCGCATAATCTCTTCCCAATCTGTTTCTATTTGAACTGGAAAATAAGCAACAGGAAAAGAATGAAATATTTTTTTAAAATGTATAGATTGGCCACAAACCACTCCAAATCTCGTTACACCTACTCCAGTATGATGAACGATGTGCCCTCCCTCTTTTTTCGCACCATGTTCTACAATACCAACAGCTATATTTTCACTCCCTATTTGCAGCATCTTTGGGAGATGCGACATTCCGTTTTGCAAAAAGATTAATGATGATGCACCTTCCACAAACGGTAGTATGTCATCTATATGATATTGCTTCACAGCAATAAATATATAATCTAAATTTTGCGCTACCATACTTTCTATCGGTAAAACAGGCGGATATACTGTTTCCCATCTTCCATCTCTAATACAAGTTACACCTGTTTCATTTAATTCTTCAGCCTGCTTAGCTGTTCTTGTAAACAACGTAACATCTTGGTTACTTTTTTGTAAATAAAATGTATACAATAGACCAATAGCACCTGGTCCGACAATTCCAATTTTCATTTTCACACAAGGGATTCACATTAAGTGCCCTTGCCTCCCCCCTTTTTCATATCTTTTTAAAGTACATGAGCACGCCCTATAATTTCGTTGTCCTCTGCCAAACAAATACACTCTCATTTTTCACTATGTATATACTGCCTATTAATACACTTATACTCTTAGTTTAGCAAATCCTCAAAAAAATAATAAAAGAAATATACTATCTTCTTCATAAAAATAAAAAAATGAGTTATACTATTATTATAAATATTTTTACTTTTCTGCATTCAACGAGATAAGAAAAGGATGTGATGTAATGGGATTCCCAAAAGTTGAGCGCTTGCTCATCAATTATAAAACGTTAGATGAATTCAAAAAATTTAAAGGGTGCGGAGCCCAGGAACTATCTATGCTGGAAGAATTGCAAGCAAACATTATTGAAAACGACAGTGAATCTCCATTTTACGGTATTTATTATGGCGGATCACTAATCGCACGTATGAGTCTATATATGAAAAGAAACGGCGGAGAACCATTCGAAATTACAGGTCCTTACCTAGAACTTTATAAACTTGAAGTATTACCAACTTTTCAAAAACAAGGATTCGGACAAATGCTTGTAAATCATGCGAAACAACTGCAATTTCCTATTAAAACGATAGCGCGTATTCATTCAGCTGGTTTTTGGGATAAATTAAATTTCAGCCCCGTATCAGTAACTGATGGAGATTTTTATATTTGGCATCCAGAAACAAATTTGAATGCGGTTACAAATGAAGAATCGGCTTAAGAAATAAAAAAAACAGCTGTATAACAGCTGTTTTTTTATTTCTTAAGCTTCTCTAACTTCTCAGTCGAGCGAGCATTGTTTCTTTCCGCTACCATTACACTTCTTTTTTGATCGATATAATCAAGCAATGTTCTATACTCTTCCTCATATACTGATAATCGCTCCAGAAGACGCTCTCTTTCTGTTTGTAATGATTCAACTTGTTGTTGCAACACCGTTAAAGAGTTTTCATCTTTATAATTTTGCAAGAAATCAATAACATCATTCAACGTAATTGACGTAGGTTCTAACACTTTTGTCTCTTTCACTTCATAATTTTCTACTTTACGAAGTTGCTTCGCTTCCTCAATACGTTCTTTATATTGCTTTCTTACGTAAGAATTCCACCTAAATCCACATGCTGCTGGTGTACGAGATAAATTTTTCCCCACTTCCTTAAAGGCAGAAAGTTGTGTTCCACCTTCTCGAATATGCCGGAGTACTACTTCTGCCAGAAGCAAATCTTCATCATCAGTCCAAGCATCTTGTCTTGTTGTCGCCATTTCTCTAGTCCTCCCTATGCATTTTTTATTAAGCA
The DNA here is from genome assembly GCF_051776965.1 of Bacillus cereus group sp. BceL220. NCBI lineage: Bacteria > Bacillati > Bacillota > Bacilli > Caryophanales > Bacillaceae > Bacillus > Bacillus cereus group sp. BceL220. The sequence continues at coordinate 250,222 of NZ_JBPWBC010000001.1, forward strand.
TATGCAGTTACTAGAAAAGATAGAATACAACAACTAAAGATTAAGACAAAAAAAATAAACGCAGAAGATATCTTCTGCGTTTATTTCCCTGCAATTACTTGCTGATTACTTCTTTACCTTTGTAAGTACCGCATGCTTTACATACACGGTGAGCTAATTTCGCTTCACCACAGCTTGGGCACTCTACCATACCAGGTACTGATAATTTGAAATGCGTACGACGCTTTCTTTTTACTGTTTTAGAAGTTCTTCTAAAAGGTACAGCCATTCTTCCCACCTCCTTAAAAGAAATAGTTATTTTCATATGAAGGCCTGAACCAGTCTTCCGATTATTTGTCAAAAAACTTTGCAAGTCCTGCCAATCTTGGATCAACAGTCTTTTCTTTGTCTTCTTCCGAAATCACTTGCCAGTCTTGACCTTGCGTCGGTGCTCCACCAGAAACATCATCACTGAAAATTTGCATTGGAATCTCCAAAAGTATATTTTCCTTGATTACGGGCAGTAAGTCAAGTACTTCTCCTTCTAAACAATGAATTTCAGCTTCAGTTTCAAATTCTTCTTGTGAAGTTTGGAACACCTCAGTTGTTTTAATGTCAAATGGTAATGTCACATCTACTAAAGAACGAGAACATGGTAAAACCATGCTTCCAGTTATGTGTAGATGAAACGTAAACTTACCGGAGCCAAAATCAACTCTTCCCGTTACATGAACAGGATTAATTTCACGAATATCTTTCTCGACCTCTTTTAGCTCACTTACATCTACCATCTCATCCAATGTCAATCCTTTATTTCTCAATTTATTCAATTGATGGATGGACCATTTCATATCATATCACCTCAAGGCAACAAACAAAATTATAGCTAGCCATTTTATATTTGTCAATGTTTTTTCTTTACACTATAATGAAGTCATCATAGTAAATAATATATAGAGTATCACGTTTTTCAAAAAGATGCTACATCGAAAGGAGAGATTACCATAAAAGCTGGTGGTATTGTTGTTGAATATAACCCTTTTCATAACGGTCATCTTTATCATGTGCAAGAGACAAAAAAGTTAACACAATCCGATATAATAATTGCCGTTATGAGTGGTCCTTTTTTACAGCGTGGTGAGCCCGCACTCATTTCCAAATGGTATCGCACTAAAATGGCCTTAGCAAACGGCGTAGACCTTGTTGTAGAGCTTCCATACGTCTTTGCAACACAAAAGGCTGAAACCTTCGCAAATGGTGCTATTTCCATTTTAAATGCCCTACGTGTTTCTGAAATTTGTTTCGGTAGTGAGGATGGACAAATCGAAAATTTTTATAATACCATCTCCGTACAAAAAAACGAAGAAGAGACTTTTAACTGCCTTGTAAAACAATTCATGGACGCTGGAAATAGTTATGCAAAAGCAACATCGGATGCTTTCTCACACATTTTAACATCCGAAAAAAACATAGATATGTCACAACCAAATAATATTTTAGGCTTCCAATATATTAAAGCAATTCTGTCACAAAATAGCTCTATACAAGCTCAAACTATAAAAAGATTCGCCTCTCATTATCATGATGAAACATTTAATGACCAACATATTGCAAGCGCGACAAGCATTCGGAAACAACTCTTTAGCGAAGAAGGATCATTTACAACAATTGAACCTTTTCTCCCACAGGCAACCACTTCGCTTTTAGCAAATTACAAACAAAACTACGGGATATTACATAATTGGGAACAATACTTTTCATTTTTTAAATATAAACTCATGACGATGTCTTCAGGAGACTTACGACATATATATGAAATAGAAGAAGGTTTAGAGCATCGTATTTTATCAAAAATACAAAACAGTTCCTCCTTCTATTCATTCATGGAAGCATTAAAAACAAAACGCTATACATGGACTAGACTACAAAGAGCTTGTACACACATTTTAACAAACACAACAAAAGAGGAAATACGTAGCGCAAATATAGAACAACATGCACCATATATCCGCCTGCTAGGCATGTCACAAAAAGGACAAACTTATCTTTCAAAAAACAAGAAAAAAATCGAACTTCCAATCCTTACTCATACAAAAACATTTGACCATGCTGCTTTAGATATAGAGAAAAAAGCAAACTCTGTATATTTCTCCATCATGCACGAACCGTTACGCACGCAACTATTAAAACAGGATATAACACACCATCCTATTCGCTATGATGAAACAACTACAAAATTCCTATAAAAAACCTCTCTATTTCAGAGAGGCTTTTTCCTTATCCATCTTTTCTAAATATGTTAACGCATCATCCAGCGTATCCACTGGTACAATTTTCATTTTTGTTTTAATGTCCTTTGCAGTCTCAAGTGCATCTTTATAGTTCGATTTCTCCGCTCCTTTTTCATTTGGCGCAAAGAACACCTCAGCCCCAGCATCGCTAGCAGCCACCACTTTTTGATTTATACCACCAATCGGGCCAACTTCTCCTTTTTCATTAATTGTACCTGTTCCAGCTATTTCATGTCCTTTTGTTAAGTCTTCTTCCACAAGTTGATTATATATTTCTAATGTGAACATTAAACCTGCGGATGGTCCACCAATTTCATGAGAATTAATTTTCACTTTCGGATCGACCACTAATTCTCTTTCCGTAACGATAGAAACACCTATACCGACACGTCCATTCCCATTAGGAATCGTCTTTACATTTAAATTTTCTTTCAATTGTTTTCCATTTCTCATGTACTCAATACTTACAGCATCGCTTTCTTTTTTCCCAGTCATATATTCAATAAATTGCTCCGTCTTTTCAAATGTTTTTCCATCAACAGCTATAATAACATCACCAAGCTTAAGCTTTCCTTCTGACGGCATTCCTTTTGCCACACCAGCAACTAATACACCTTTATTTTCAAAAGAAACGGAGCGATTTGCACGTTTATATGCATTATAAATTGCTGCATTTTGTGAATCTTTCATCGCATAATTTTGGCGAAATTGATATTCTTCATTACTCTCACCTTTTTGCAATATTTCTTCCGCTTTTGAAATATGTGTATATTTATTAAACTGTGCCGCTATTAAATTCACCACATTTGCTGGTCCCATTGAAACCGTAACAAGCATAAAATCACCAGATTCTTTCGTTCCACCCTCAACTTGAACGTAAGGCTCTAATTTGGCAGCCATTCCTGGTTTTGTTACATAATACGGTAAACGCACGTAAACAAGTAACATCGCCAATATAACCCCTATTAAGATTGCATATATAAACCGAAAACGCTTAAACATTATGTTTCTCCTTCCACTGCTCAATTAATAAATAAATATTTGAAACATGTTTTTCCGCTTCTACTTCTCCAACTCGAATAATGTCTTCAATGTTTGTAAAAGCACGTGAACTAAATTGCTCTACAGCTGGTCGCATCATTAAATCCGATGCAATTTGCCGATTCATTACAAGCTCATGCTGCATAATTTCTATACTTTGCATGATTACGTCATAAATGGACGTAACATCGCCATTCACCTTAATTGGAGACACATCCACAGCGATAACAATATCGGCCCCTAATTCTTTCACAACCGATACTGGGATACGATCAATAACCCCACCATCCACTAATAATCGTCCATCTATTTTTTCTGGTACAAACACTCCAGGAACAGATATGCTAGCCCTCACCGCATCTGCAACTGGTCCACTTGTAAAAACCACTTTTTCCCCCTTCAATATGTCAGTAGCCACAACAGCCGTTGGGATATCTAACTCTTCTAAATTTTTATTATATGTAAACATTTTAATCATATCTTTGACACGTTTTCCAGCAATAAATCCCATTTTCGGTACCGTGAAATCTAAATAATACTTCCGCTTGAAAACAGATGCCAATTTATACAATCTTTCAACGTTACTACTTGCCGCATAAAACGTACCTATTAGTGCCCCCATACTACTTCCTGCAATCATATGAATAGGGATACCAGCTTCCCTTAAAACCTTTATTACACCAATATGAGCAAACCCTTTCGCTCCTCCAGACCCAAGTGCTAAACCAATCTTTGGTTCTTTCATTTTTCTCACCCTTTAATTTTTTTCATTCCTTTTTCATACTTATGGTCTAAATTCACTACGTATCCACGTATACTGAAATGAACGTTTTTTGGGACAAAGGGGGATTTACTTACATGTATGAAAAATGGAAAACCGCTTTCCTTACCATATCAACGCTTTTTTTAACCTTTTCTCTTGTACTCCACCCCCAAGCCGCTTTACAAGCTTCTATTCGCGGGTTAAATATATGGTGGGAAGTTGTATTCCCTTCACTACTACCGTTTTTCATCATTGCGGAACTTCTAATTAGTATCGGTGTTGTAAAATTTATTGGCGTTATATTAGAACCACTCATGCGCCCACTTTTTCGCGTTCCAGGGATAGGTGGATTCGTTTGGGCAATGGGAATGGCTTCAGGTTTCCCTGCAGGCGCCAAACTAAGCGCTAGACTACGAAAAAGCAACCTTTTAACTCAGATTGAAGCGGAGCGCCTCGTTTCTTTCACAAATTCTTCTAATCCACTTTTTATTTTCGGTGCTGTGTCTATCGGTTTTTTTAATAATCCGAAATTAGGGATTATATTAGCGGCTGCCCATTATTTAAGTAACTTTGCTGTCGGATTAATTATGCGTTTTTACGGCCATAATACCGCTTACAAAAATAATACACACACTACAAAAAAACGCCGCTTTCAAAACCCTTTTTTAATTCTTCACGAGACACGCTTACAAGAAAAAAGACCAATCGGTAAATTACTTGGGGATGCTATCGTTTCTTCTATTCAAACATTACTTATGATTGGCGGATTTATTATTTTATTCTCTGTGTTAAATAAAATGATTACTGTATTCCACATTACAGCAGCTCTTTCTTTTATTATGCAACATATTTTATCATTCTTCCAACTAAGTACAGATTTTAGTATACCTATATTATCAGGTGTTTTCGAAATGACACTCGGAAGCCAAATGATTAGTCAAATAAATGAAACACCCCTCTTACAACAAGCTATGGTAACAAGCTTCATTTTAGCATTTAGCGGTCTTTCTATTCAGGCACAAGTTGCTAGCATATTAGCTGAAACAGACATCCGATTTAAACCCTATTTTTTCGCACGAATTATTCAAAGTATTCTTGCCCCTATTTTTACATTTATATTTTGGACACCATTTTATGAGAAAGTAAGTTCTTTCTCACCTATGCAAAAAGATATTCCTGTATTTTTATCCAAGCATCCTTCTATACTACATGAAATTTGGACATCTTTTATACATTACGGACCAATTTTCACATTATTTTGTCTATATTTATATGTTATTTTATTATTTTTTCGCACGTATAAAGAAAAACCCCGTTCACTTTAACGGGGTTTGAAACTTTTCTTTTAAAGCACGCTCTACAATAGGAGGCACAAGATCTACTACACTGCCTCCATACCTCGCAACTTCTTTCACAATACTCGAGCTTAAAAATGAATATTGGTTGTTTGTCATAATAAAAAATGTTTCAATATTTTCATCTAATTTTCGATTCATAGAAGTAATTTGCATCTCATATTCAAAATCAGAAACTGCTCGTAAACCACGTAATATTGCATTTGCATTACGCATTTTTGCATACTCTACTAACAGCCCACTATGCGAATCTACTTTTACATTCGGGATATCCTTTGTCGCTTCTCGAATTAGTTCTAATCGCTCTTCAACTGAAAAGAATGGTTTTTTAGATGAATTGTTTAAAACGACTACGTACACCTCATCAAATACTTTTGCTCCCCTTTTAATAATATCCAGATGCCCAAGGGTAATTGGATCAAAACTTCCTGAAGAAATAGCTATACTTGTCATTCTGTCCCCTCACCTTCATACTTATAAATCGATATTGCAGTAATCCCATAATTCTCAGCTCGTACTTTTACAAGCTTTCCTATTGAATCAGGTAAAACCACATCATTACCATGCTCTGCCATAATTAATCCATCACTATGTAGCAATCCATGTTGATCCATTACACTAATTAAAGATACAATTTTTTGCTCTTTATATGGTGGGTCTATTAATATAAGATCGAATGACATTTCACGTTTTATAAGCGCCTTTACTGCACGTTCCGCATCATTTCGATATACTTCAGCTTGTTCCTGTATTCTACAACTTTCTAAATTTTGATGAATTACTTTTATCGCTTTACTATCCCTATCAACAAAAATCGCTTTATCGATCCCTCTGCTCAAAGCCTCAATTCCAAGGCCACCACTACCACCAAATAAATCAAGGGCGATACCACCATCAAAATAAGGACCTATCATATTAAAAATAGATTCTTTTACTTTATCTGTCGTTGGACGTGTTGTATTACCAGGAACCGCTTTAAGTGGGTGTCCTTTACATTTTCCTGAAACTACTCTCATCTGTTGTCACTACCTTTATTTCAATCTATCGAGCGATTATAGAAAGCCATTCCCACTTCGGTAACCGTTAACAAATTACATTCACCAAAATATTAGAAAACTTAGCATCAAATAACCACTCATTATTTTTATGTATTCATCTCATCATTCACTAATATGAATCCAATATGTATATTAGTTCCACTTTATCTTTTTTATCCTATCACAAAATAAAAAAAAGAAAAATAAAAAGCCTGACATAAAATTTAATTTCATTATGTATATCTTCATTTAGATTGGACATAAATAATTATAACAACATCACCTTCGATGTTGTTGCCAACCGCGGAGAAGACTTACGTTTCCCCATAAGTTCTTCCTCCGGTTTCTCCTCTCCCTTTGCCTTCTTACTAGTACATGCTAGTATAAGAAGGGCCCTGCTATGCAGGGTTTTTTTTCTTTGTGTGCTTTTCATTTAAAAAGTGAAATGGTACAGTAAAAGAAAGAGGAGGAAAAAATATGATTCAACGCTTTATAGAACTCGGAGAAGGCTACTCTGATTTATATGAATTACTTGAAATTGCCAAAACAAATCAAGAACGTATAGCACATATGTTACAATTTGAAACGATAAAAAACGATAAAAAAGTGTGTTCGCTTGTTGTAATATTAAAACCAACTACTACTGGTGATTTCCAACCATTATACATATGTCGTGAAGGCATTCCTGTATTTGAAAATAAAAAAAGTAAACGTGTCATTTTATTTGAAGAAACGGCAGAGCAACTCGGAAAAAAAGTGGCTACTTTTACTGTAAAGCCATCTACAACTTTCCCAGAAAAAGAACTATTTTTTAATCATTTAATTGGTATTTTACGAATGAACAATTTCATTCCTCCGATGAAATAACACTTTATTTCAATTAAAAAATCCCCCGCTAAATTTAGCAGGGGATTTTTTCTATTAGCTATAATCGTATTCTTTTGCTCGATCAGGACGGGAATTTTCAAATTCCGTTTTTAAATACGGGCGATACGACTGTTCTATCTTTTTCACAAAAGGAAGTTTGTTCAATTTATGCATCATATGCTCAATTTGTTCCATGTCACAATATACTACAGCATATTTTAATCGTTTTGATATGTAATGTATGTTACCATATTTCCTTAAAATCTTGGCATGTTTCAATGAATGTAAATAAACAATCATACTTTGTCGTTGCCCGAACATAATCTTCTCCATCTTCTCCTTTTAAAAACATATATTTTATATTCTATGAAAACCAATCAGAAATTTATAACATTACAGGACAAACTCTGTATACGTTTTCTTCCAACTTCTAAAAAACGGGGTACATCACCCCGTTTTTTTACAACCACAACCTCCGCCAGTACCACAACCTCCACCACAGCCACCAGCATCAAAGAATGGATTCCCTGTTGGCACTTTAATGGAAGAAGACACTTCCGAACCGATTGCTACACTAACTTCATCTAATAACTTCTGCAAAGCAGTTTCTGCTCTTTTAAAAGCTGCAACCTTATCATGTAAGTCCACAGAACGCTTTAATTCTCTCATTTTCATCGATACGGTAGTGTAGTCAGGATGGTATTTTCCAAAACGCTGTACTTCCTCATACCGTTCTTTCATCGCTGTAAATTGCTGAATTAACGTCTGAAGTTCCATATCTTCATGTAATTCTCTATAATACTTACGATAATCTTCTGCTATATCTGAACAGATAATCGCTTTTGCAAGCTGCTCTGCCTTATCTAATATTAATACGCTTTCTAGCGTCGCTACAATCATGAGAGACACCTCCGAGTATCCATCATACCACATTTAGATTAGAACTACTAATTGAAGTGACTTACTCAAAAGAAAGATATAATGAAACTATTTTCACACTATATCCGTACACACTTATACATTAATATGTTCCGCTATATTATATTTAAGAACATCCCATTTCCCACTATTTTGTTTCACATAACTAATACACGCATTTTTTAATGGTGTCTTAAATGTAATTTCATCTGGTTCAATGGCATGTAAAATTGCTTTTATCGCGTGTGAGTGAGCAACAATAATAATACGTTTGCCAAAATGAGTTGTTGCAACATCTTCTAAAGCAGCAAAGCAACGAGCTACAATCTCTTCATCTTGCTCCATACCTTCTACTTTACCCTCAGCAATCAACTCTCTAACAGTAGCAACTGGCTTCCCTGAAGCTTCTCCAAAATTCCGTTCAACAAATCGATCATCTAATAAAATCGATTGTAATCCAGCCGCCTTTGCGATTTCATTAGCCGTTTCTTGCGCTCTAATTAACGGGCTACTTATAATGATATCCCACGTTTCTTCTTGTAAAGCAGCTGCACTTTGACTCGCTTGCTTCTTACCAACTTCATTAAGCGGAATATCTTCTCGCCCCTGAATAATTTCTTGAAAATTCCAATCAGTTTGTCCATGTCGTACTAAACAAATTTCCGTCATGCTGCAACTCCTTTTTAAATAATCAATCTCTATTGTAACAAAAGTTCTGCATGACGGACATATTTTTCACTTGTAATTAGGTTGCATTTTGTTGCTTCATATACTGAAACATATCAATCATGATCGAAGCAACAGCCAATTGATTTTGAAATTTTTCCACTTTATCTGGTATTGTTTTTTTGAAATGTTGCATCGCCGCTAACTCAAAAGCCTCTTTTTCCTCAGGATTTCGTGTTAATTTTCTATACCAGTACGGTTGCTCTCTAATATAGCGAGATAAATCCTCATCAGCCTTTATAAACTCCATAATTTCTGCTCTCATCATCTTTCCCCCTAATCCTTTTGAAAGAAAAACGGGTTATTTTCTGAAGTACTTTGTTCTTGCTGCGTACGGTTACCTTGAAATTGCTGAATAACTTGTTGCACGCTCCCAATAGCACTCGTCACATTAGCTAAATGGTTCTGCATTTGTTCCACGTCCAACTTTTTAAAAAAAGAAAGCATTTGCCCCATCACATCAGCAGTTTTTTCCTCTTCAGTTCGATTATCTTTTTCTTTTTTATTTTCTTTTACCGAAGAAAACACAGGCGCTCCATCCGGTCTATAAGTTGCCCATATTGGATCTTCTTCACCAAGTAAGTACCATTCTTCATAAAATTGTTGCCAAGTTTTGTGACCACTTCTAACCTCATGAACCATTTTAGGGTGATGGTTTACAAATTCTTTAAACTGTTGAACCGATGGATGTAACGGCCCTTTTGTTGTTGGCATAATCCTCACCTCTCCATGTATATCTACTATATAGTAAGAAAAAAAAGGCGCATGGTTCGCCTATTTTTAGACGATTCATGCACCTTTTTTTCTGCTATTTGCATACGGTCAGATTCCCACCTACAATTCAGTGAATACGAAGTAAATAATTAGGTGATGTAACACCCCATTGCTTACAGTTTCGCTTTATTTTCGAATAAAGTTTTGTGTATAAAATTTATCGTATACACCAACACCTAATCCTGTAAATTGTTCATTTAATAAATTCTTTCTATGCCCCTCACTATTTAACCAACCTTGCACTGCCGCAATTCCATCACTATGTTGCGCCGCTATGTTCTCACCAGCAAGTTGAAATCCTACTTTCCCGCGCTGCAAACGATCTCCTAGCGTACCTAATGTAGGTGAGTCATGAGAAAAATAATTATTGTCTTTCATATCTTTACTATGACCAACAGCAACATCTGCCGTTTCCTGATCCCATGTTAATAATGGTAATTTATGACGATTTCGAATGATATTTGTTAAATCAAAAATTTGTTGCATATTCCCATTTTCTACTTGTTTTATCTTTTCTGGAGTCAATGGTTGTTCTGCTATTAATTCACCTGAATAAACGAGCTGATATGGTCTTTGGCGTAATAAAGTTTCATCATCCATATAACGAACACCCACAAGCTCATGTGTAAATTGATCAAAATACAATTGCGCCCATCCATCTTCTACAGGTATTAACGGTTGTTCCATGACTTCGGTATCAGATAGTTCAAATTGATAACTATTTTTCCCTCTTTTTAATGAAATTTCATGCGAAAGCGGACTTTTTTTATATACTTCTTCATATTTTTCATTTATATAATAAGGTGGAACCTTAACTTGTTCACCAGCAGCGTACGCCGTTATAACTTTACGTTCAGAAACTCCGAATTGAACATACTGAGTTAAATCCTGATTGTATACCCACCATTCATATCCGTATGCAGATGGCTCTATTCGAGAGGGTTCTCCCCACTTCGCTAATAAATTTTCAGAGTCTTCACCAATCATATTTAAAACAGTGTCTGAGGAGTCTTCCTTAATTTGCTTTTTCTTTTTCACAATTTTATTTTCTTGCTTTGATTGAGATGGGGTTAATATATATTGTGAAACGAGTAATTTCCCGTATAAATCAACAGCTAAAATTAAAATTGTAATCATTACGATACGCAATAATTTCTTCAAACGATATACCTCCTGAACAAAACATAAAATTGAGATATACACAAATCCTTTTCTTTCTTTTTGTGTGTACCGTACTCTTTTCACTATATCATATTTTTGTGAAAAAAGTCTGGATTATCCCTTTTCTCTCAATATGAATTGCACTTTCTTATTATTCATACTATTATAAAAATAATGGTGTAACATTAAAAAAGGAGGTATTATATGCAATTTACAAATACGAAATTTAATGGAGCCGTCGTTGAATTAACTCTTTTAACTGAAATCATGGAAAACAACCACTTCGTACTTGCTGGACAGTGGGATTATGAACGGGTTACATACGATTATAAATTTGAAATATTAAATGATGTTTATTATTTGCGAGTGCAAGGAGTTGCTGTTGAAGGTGACATCGGCAGTAGACACGCTGAAGTAAAACTACTCCCTCCCTTATTAGGAAAACATTATTATCCTCACGGCGTTGAATATGGCGATGATGAGACTTTCCCAACGAATGTACTTCAAAAAAGTGAACAACTCCTACAAAATGTCGAAAAAGAGTTAAAAGAACTTCAAATTATTGATTAACAAAAACAAGCGCATCAATATGATGCGCTTGTTTTATTTCCCTTCCCTAAGAATGAATCGTTTTTTTTACTGGATATCCATAAATAGATCCATCTTTTACTTTAATCTCATCTTCCCAAGGAACCTTATATTTACCTTCAGCTAAATCTTTTACAAACGTATATGGGTTTTCTTTCACCCCACCAGGAGTTGCTACATATCCTCTTGAACCTAGATTATATATATTATTTTCTAATCCCCATCCTAATCTAGCCTGATCTGCTAGTTCTGGATATACTTCAGCAGTAACAATCTCCCAAGGATTTCGATGCCCCTGTACTAAAGTAGTCCCATCAAAATTACATACTTGTCCTTCACCAAAGTAATAAAATACACCATCATAACCCGCTAAGTTTACCGACAATGTATACATTAAATTCTGCCATGCATTTGAACGATTGGTTAGCATCCATTGTTCACTAACTTGTGTGCTATACCCAGAAATACGAATCAAGACATTTGCACCTTTATAGGCTGCTTCACGAGCTACTTCAGGGAACATGCCATCATGACAAATACAAACAGCTAATTTACTTCCTCCAGGTCCATCACAAACAGGTAAGCCTAAATCTCCAGCTTTCCAAGGCTCGACTGGCACCCAAGGATTTAGCTTACGATACTTCAAAATCATTTCACCTTGTGGATCAATAATAACTGCTGTATTATATGGCTCTCCACCATCAGGGTTTTTTTCCATTATTGAAAAAACACCATATAATTTAGATTCCTTACATGCCTCAGCAAATAAGTCTGTTTCTGGCCCAGGCACTGTACATAAAAATTCTTCTGTAGTCCATTTTTTTGTATTGAGCCCTTGTGTACTATATTCAGGAAATACTATCAATTCTAATCCTGGGTAACCTGATTTGGTCGAATGAATTGTTTTTATGATTTGTTGAATTTGTTTATCAATGTCTGCACGTGACTCTACTACTGGTACTGGATATTGAATTAGCGCTGTCAAAAAACCACTAATCGGCTTTACCATACTTCCACTACTACCCATTTAAATTCCCCCTTAAAATAGTTCGTATTTATTAAAGATAACAATATATATTTGTAACTCTCTAAAAAACTTGCACTACATATGGAATTATTACGTATGAAAGCTAGTAGTAAATTTTATATCCACTTTTAGTACACGCCTACACTAACTTAACATAAATAATTAGAAAATTCAATCTTTTGTAAAAAGCTAAAACTAAAAAAGAAAAAGCGTATGGAATCCCATACACTTTTTTTACTTAGTTTGTAAATACGGCGGCAATTGTTGTAACTGCTCCTTATCCTTTTCACGTTCTCTACGTGCCCATCTAAAGAATACATAGCCTATAATTGTACCGTACACTATTTCCTGGACAATTTTCATTATGATACCACCAGTTTGCTGGTCTTGTACTACTGGCATCCAGTGCAAAAATTCCGGTCCCGTTATATTTAAATCTGATAAAGTGCCCGCTGGTACACATAGTTCCATCGCTTTCATCCAAGCAGCCGGATCCGTATACGTTGCAAATAACGGGGCTGTCGCAAAAATTATTAACGCACAAGCTGGCGTTAATAATATACCATTAGCAAACATGTAACCAAGTTTCTTTATATCACTTAACGTTTGATATTCTGGTAATGGATTTAACATCGGCCACCACATCATGATTGCTGTAAAAAACAATATAGCGAGACAAATAGGATGAGCAATTTGACTTTGTTTTACCGTATCAAAAACAACTGGTAAATGATAAAAAGAAAACAGGCCGTTAAATACAAACAACGCAATAAGTGGTTTAGCAAATACCTTTAATATAATTTGAACGAACTTAAAAGAAGTAATGTAACGATATAACCAAGTTGGTATACCAAGCAACAGTAACGGTGGAACTGCAATATACATGACTGCCATTTCAAACATATGAGCACTAAATATAATATGGCCAATTAAATCAATAGGCCCTCCCTTTACAAAATACAAAAGAACAATACCAGTCGTAAAATAAAAAATTTGCTTCTTACTTACCTTCGTCGCATTTTCAAATCGCATTCTATAAGGTCCAATAATTAAGAAGTACCCAATAAGAATCGAAAGCATAAATAATAAAAAAATTGGACTCCATAAAGCCTGAAAACCAAATATCCACAAGTTACTCATTTTCACACCTACCTTCGTAAGGTTATCCCATAATATGAAGAGGGAGCTGTGACAACACAAGCTCCCTTATATTTCACTTTTCAAATCCACACAATTGTCATAAAAGCTAAAATTGTAATTAACCCTATTAGCAGGCCAGAGTAAAGAAAGAAACTTGCTGCTTCATGTCCTTTATGGCTCATATGCATAAAATAATACAATTGAAAAATTACTTGTACCACTGCTAATAGTAAAATAAATGGCACAGAGAAAGTCGGACTAAAAGTTTTTGGGTACGCCACTGCTACAAATGCAACTAATGTTAAAAAAATCATTAATGCAAACGTAATAACTTGATGCTTCATTTCCTCCGCACTTTTTCTCTTCCGATAAACAAGATCAACTTTAGGATTATTCGTTTGCTTTATCGCCATTGTTTATCCCACCATTCCCATTAAATATACTACAGTGAAAATAAACACCCAAACTACGTCAATAAAGTGCCAATAAATTGATGCAACATAAAACTTCGGTGCATTGTATAAATTTAGACCTCTCTTCGCATTTCTAAAGATTAATGTTAAAATCCAACACAACCCAAACAATACGTGGAGTCCATGTGTACCAACAAGAGCATAAAATGCAGAGCCAAACGCACTACTTCTCATAGTATGCTTAAATTCATGTGTATAATGATAAAACTCATATATCTCAAACCCTAAAAATCCTAAACCTAGCAATACAGTTACTAGTAACCAAAGTTGCATTTTCTTAAAGTTAAAGTTTTTCATGTGATACATCGCATATACACTTGTTAAGCTACTCGTTAATAAAAGCATCGTCATAATGAAAACGAGTGGCATTTGGAACATTTCTTGAGATGTTGGTCCACCATTTGTAGAATTCTTTAATGCTAAATATGTTCCGAATAAGGAAGCGAACAACACTGTTTCGCCTCCAAGAAATAACCAAAAACCGACAAACTTATTTTTCCCTTCAAGGGTTGCTTTTTCAGGCTCTGCTGGAAATGTTTCATTCGTTAATTTTTCATCTACATGCATTATGCCTTGCCCCCCTTATCATCTAAATCTTCCTTATGAATATGGTATCCATGATCATCGATTACTGAACGTAGGAACATTGCGCCAAATGTAATGATTAAACCAATAATTGCTACTAATAACCAGAACTTATCTTTTCCGCCCTGCATATACATTGCACCAAATGCCGCTATAAACAATCCGAAAGAAATGACAAATGGTGAAAACGAAGGATTTGGCATATGAATATCACCAATTGGTTCCGCTGCTGTCATCTCTTTATTACCTTCACGTTTTTCAATCCAAAACGGATCTAATCCGCGAACAAATGGTAGTTGTTTAAAGTTATATTCTGGTGTCGGTGCTGGCATCGTCCATTCTAATGTACGTGCATCCCACGGATCACGACCAGCTTTTTCTTTTGATACTGTCGTTTTAATTACATTGAATAGAAGAACAATCGTCCCAAGAGCCATAAACACCGCTCCGATAGAACTAATCATATTCCCCATTTCCAACCCTTGCCCTTCAAGATATGTGTAGTAACGGCGTGGCATACCAATCAAGCCAAGGAAATGCTGAATAAAGAACGTTAAATGGAAACCGATAAAGAATAGCCAAAACGTTATCTTTCCTAATGTTTCATTTAATACTTTATTAAACATCAGTGGCCAATAATAATGAGCTCCTGCAAGTAAACCAAATACAACACCGCCAACGATTACATAATGAAAATGTGCTACTACGAAATAGTTATCATGAAATTGATAATCAGCTGGTGCAGATGCTAGCATAACCCCTGTAACTCCCCCCATTACGAATGATGGAATGAAAGCTACTGCCCACATCATCGGTGTCGTAAAACGAATATTTCCGCCCCACATTGTAAAGAGCCAGTTGAATATTTTGATACCAGTCGGAACCGCAATCGCCATTGTTGCAACTGAGAAAATAGCATTAGCAACTGGACCAAGTCCAACAGTAAACATATGATGCGCCCATACCATAAATCCTAAAAATCCAATTAATACAGTCGCAAACACCATCGATGAATAACCAAACAATCGTTTTTTCGAAAATGTCGCGAAGATTTCTGAGAATATTCCGAAAGCTGGGAGTATAAGAATGTATACTTCTGGATGACCGAAAATCCAGAATAAATGCTCCCATATAATTGTATTCCCACCCAATGCTGGATTAAAGAAACTTGTTCCAAATAAACGATCTAACATTAAAAGTCCTAATCCTACAGTTAACGGTGGAAAAGCGAATAATATAAGCGAAGATGTTACAAATGTCGTCCATGTAAACATCGGCATACGCATATACGTCATTCCTGGCGCACGCATATTAATAATGGTGACAAGGAAGTTAATCCCTCCAATTAATGTACCAATACCTGAGATTTGCAAACCGAGTACATAGAAATCAACACCATGACCTTTAGAAGCTAAAGCTAAAGATGCATAAGATGTCCATCCTGCATCAGGTGCTCCACCTAAAAACCAACTTAAATTTAAAAATACTCCACCAAAGAAAAATAACCAAAATCCGAGTGAATTCAAAAACGGGAACGCTACATCACGTGCACCAATTTGAAGTGGTACAGCGGCGTTCATAAATGCAAACACGAGTGGCATAGCTGCGAGGAAAATCATTGTTGTACCGTGCATCGTCAATACTTGATTATAAGCATCCCCAACAAGAAAAGCGTTGTTAGGAATCGCTAATTGAAGGCGAATAAATAGAGCTTCTATTCCGCCTATTACAAAAAACAATCCACCTGCAATTAAATAGAGAATGGCAATCTTTTTATGGTCTACTGTCGTTAAATAATCCCATATGACAGCACCCATCCCCTGTTTTTTTGCTACAGAACTCACGTTTTCAACCTCCCCTTCGCGAATAATCCCTCTTTACTTTTCAACTTTTAACGTTTGTAAGTACGCATTTAATGCATCAATTTGATCATCCGTTAAGTTGCCATATTTGCCAGTCATTTTGTTTCCTGGCTTCATATTTTCAGGATCTTTCAGCCATTTTTTTAAGTTTTCTTCATTGTTTTCGGCAATACCGGCAACCATATCGCGATCCGCAAAGTTTGCTAAGTTTGGTGCGATACGAGCGGAAGGTGGTCTACTATCATTAGATCCAACTGCGTGACAACCAATACAGCTTTTATTAAATATTTCTTGGCCCTCTTGCGCCTTTGTTGAAGCTACTTCTTTCTTCCCATCAATCTTCTTCATATCAGCAAGCCAATTTTTGTATTCGCTTTCATCTAAAGCTTTCACTTTAAATTGCATTAAAGAATGTGATGGGCCGCAAAATTCTGTACAAAAACCATTATAAGTGCCCGATTTATCTGCCTTTAACCACATTTTGTTCACATTGTCTGTATTTGTATCCATTTTCCCAGCTAAAGATGGAACCCAAAATGAGTGTTTAATATCGGCACCCTTCAAATTTAAATACACTTTCTTACCTGTGGGGATGACTAAATCTTGCGAAGTTACTATCTTTTCTGATTTATAAGAAAATTCCCACCAATAAAGATTCGCTGTTACATCAACAACGATAGTATCTTTATCAATATTCTTTTTCTCCATCGCACTTACATCAGCAAGTTTGAATGTATATGTAACCGTTGGAACAGCTAAGATTAGTAAAAGAATAATCGGAATAACTGTCCATATAATTTCTAGCTTGTGATTTCCTTCAACTTGCTCTGGAATATAATCTTCCTGACCTTTCTTTTGTCGGAAACGCACAATTACATACAAGAAAATAATAGTAACTACTAGTACTACTCCTACCATGATTGCACTCGCCAGTAGAAGTAAATCATATTGCATTTTTGCTACTTCTCCTTGCGGAATTAAAGTAGATTGAAAGGCTTTACCGCATCCCCCTAACAGTAAAGCCAGCAGTGAAACGAACGAAAGCAGTCGCCACTGTTTCTTCATACAAACAACCCCCACTTTCCTTGTGAATTAGATTGTACTTTATAGTTAAGTAAAGTAAATCTCAACGTAAAGAAATCCAATTATGTCGTTGTCTTAGAAGAATGTAACTACAATCATTGATACAAATAAGATTGTTAAATAATTTAGGGAATAAACAAACATTTGCACGGACCATTTTATGTCATCTTTCTTACGGAATCCATAAAATCCTAAAGCGATCCATCCGATGTTAAGCAGTGTTGCAATTACCATAAATGTTATCCCTAGTCCACTCATATAAAATGGTAGTGGTAATAAACATACTGTCCAAATCATAATTTGGCGTTTCGTAATTTCAAATCCATGAACTACAGGAAGCATTGGAATTCCTGCATTTCGATATTCATCAACACGTTTCATCGCTAATGCAAGGAAATGTGGGATTTGCCAAATAAACATAATTAAAAATAACATCCAAGCAATTGGATGACCTAAAGATGGATCGATTGCTGCCCATCCAATTAAAGGTGGAACTGCACCAGATATACTACCTACAACAGTATTTAGTGTATACTTTCTCTTTGTCCATAAACTATATAGAACAACATATGTGAAAGCACCAATAAATCCCATTAAGACTGCCATTGGTGTTGTTAATAATAAAAATACAAAACCAAGAAGTAATATGACTAGTCCAAATGTAAGTGCAAATCCTGGTTTATACTTTCCAGTAACCGTTGGACGGGTCTTTGTTCTTTCCATTAATGGATCGATGTCTCGATCAATGTAGTTGTTTAAACAACATACCCCTGCCATAACTAATCCAGAACCAACGATTGTAAAGAATAACTTATCCAGATTGTCCATTACACTTAATCCATTAAAGTGTAATGCCAACCAAAATCCTGTAAATACAGTAAGTGTATTTGAGTTTACAATCCCCATTTTAACGAGTGCTTTTAAATCTTGTATCCGAGTTGTTTCCGGTACACTTGTAACAGCGGACTCATCATGCAGCTCACTTGTTGCATGGTTCATCACTCTAACCCCCTCTTAAAACTTTCATCTTTCTTTTTGCGCCTATTTCAAATGAAATAATTCGCTTCTATATAGCAATATTATTACAGTAGAAACATTGTTAACCCATTCTACTACTAATCTACGCCCATACTCCAATATATTAAATCATATTTCCCGAACATTTTGTGAAGAAAACATGAACTTTTTGTGTCGAATATAAAAAACTTCATTCTGACTTGTCCTTATCATAACATGATGTTACCTTCTATAATAAACTATTTTATCCTATTTAACACGTATTCTCCCCATTTCTTTTCAAAATAGCCTATTTTCCACCTAAATTTTTCCTTAGGAACCCTGTTTTTACACCTATTTTCTCCCCCTTTCCTTTCCCCTCCATTTCTTTGCTATTTTATTATTTTTTATATATCATAGGAACTAGCGCGTTTTATTCTATACATAATGGAATGAAAATATTTCGCAATAACTTCATAGCAGAAAGATGGTGAAAGAGATTGCAACGCTTTATTAAATGGTTAGCAGTCATTACAAGCCTTGATTTATTAATAGTTTTATTAGGAGGCGCTTTAGTTACAAAAACAGGTTCTGGTCAAGGTTGTGGTAAATCATGGCCACTTTGTAACGGTGAATTTGTTCCATCTAATTTATCAATGGAAACTATTATTGAACTTAGCCACCGATTAACATCAGGATCAGCCGGAATTCTTGTCACTCTCCTTTGTATTTTGTCCTGGAAATATTATAAACATGTGCGTGAAACAAAAACGTTAGCAATTTTATCCTTCGTATTTTTAGTTGCACAAGCATTAATGGGAGCAGCAGCAGTTGTTTGGGGACAAATGCCAGCTGTACTTGCTATCCATTTCGGTATTTCCTTAATTTCATTTGCTTCTGTCATTTTATTAACGTGTCTTATCTTTGAAATTGACCAAAAATTTGATGCACGTTCTCTTATTATGGACAAAAAAATGAAATTTCATATTTATGGTGTAACAATTTACAGTTATATCGTCGTCTACACAGGTGCTTTAGTACGTCACGAACGAGCTAGCTTAGCCTGTCCAGACTTTCCTTTATGTAGCAAAAACAGACCTATGCCAACTCAACTACATGAATGGGTTCAAATGGGCCATAGAGTTGCAGCAATGTTAATTTTCGCTTGGATACTTTACGCAATGATTCTCGCTATTCGTCATTACAAACAGCAACCTGTAGTATATTGGGGATGGATCATTTCATTTATCCTTGTTACACTTCAAGCTGTAGTAGGAATTTTAGTTGTATTTACAAACGCTAGTTTAGCAATGGCATTGTTACATTCTCTATTCATTTCTTGCTTGTTTGCCGTACTATGCTATTTAGTTATGTTAGGAACAAGAAGTAAAGTGAATGCAAAAGAAGCCGGATCAACTTCTAAACAAACAAAATAATTTAAAACTAAAATCCCTTGCCAATTCGGCAAGGGATTTTTTGCAATAAAGAAAAGAGCTGTATTTACACAGCTCTTTTTTTATTTTAGTGATCTAATTCAATAAGTAAATCTCCCGTTTGAATTGCATCACCATCGTTAACATATACTTTTTTCACTTTACCATTGAACGGCGCTTGAACTGTCGTTTCCATTTTCATCGCTTCTGTAATTGCCATAGAATCGCCTTTTTTCACTTCATCGCCTTCTTTTACAACTACTTTAATTACCGTTCCTGGCATTGTTGCACTAATGTGATTTGGATTTTCACGGTTTCCTTTCACACGTTGTGCAACTGTTGCTTTCACACTCTCGTCTTTCACGACAATTTCACGTGGTTGACCATTAAATTCCAAGTAAAGGACACGATTTCCATCCGGCTGTGGTTCTCCAATTGATACAAGTTTAACCATCAATGTCTTACCTTGTTCAATTTCCACATCAATTTCTTCACCTAGTCTCATACCATAGAAGAATGTCGGTGTATCAAGTACAGATACATTTCCATAAAGCTCAGCAACTTTTTCATAGTCCATAAATACTTTTGGATATAATGCATATGCAACTACATCAAAAATTGTTACTTCGCGTCCAAGTTTATGGAATAATTCTTCTTTTAACGCGTCGAAATCTACTGGCTCTAGTAGTTCACCTGGTCTTACTGTTAACGGCTCTTTCCCTTTTAAAATAATCTTTTGCAATTCTTTCGGGAAACCACCGTACGGTTGACCTAAATCACCAGAGAACATTTCAACAACAGATCCAGGGAAGTCCAAAGCATGTCCACGCTCTAAAACATCTTGTTCTGTCAGGTGGTTTTGAACCATAAATAACGCCATATCGCCAACAACTTTTGATGACGGTGTTACTTTTACAATATCTCCAAACATGTCATTCACACGACGGTACATTACTTTCACTTCATCAAAGCGATCTCCTAAACCAACCGCCTTCGCTTGTTGCTGAAGATTACTATACTGTCCACCTGGCATTTCATGCATATATACCTCTGTGTGAGGTGCATTCATACCACTTTCAAACGGTGCATAGTATTTGCGTACATCTTCCCAATAATGAGATAGCTTTTCTAAAGAATCGATATTAACATCTGGTTGTCTTTCATTTCCACCTAGTGCATAGAATAATGTGTTCGCACTCGGTTGTGACGTTTGACCAGCCATAGAACTCACTGCTACATCGACAATATCAACACCTGCTTCAATTGCCTTCGTATACGTTAATATACCATTTCCACTCGTATCGTGCGTATGCAGGTGAATCGGAATCGATACCGTCTCTTTTAATGCTGAAACTAAATCATATGCTGCGTTTGGTTTTAGTAGGCCAGCCATATCTTTAATACCTAAAATGTGAGCTCCCGATGCTTCCAACTCTTTTGCTAAGTTTTTATAATAATTCAAATCATATTTACTACGTAATGGATCATGAATATCTCCTGTGTAGCACATTGTTGCTTCTGCAATTTTACCAGTATCTCGTACAGCATCAATTGCAACTCTCATACCTTCTACCCAGTTTAAACTATCAAAAATACGGAACACATCAATGCCTGCTTGAGCAGAACACTCCACAAATTTTTGAATTAAATTATCTGGATAGTTTTTGTAGCCAACTGCGTTTGACGAACGTAGTAACATTTGGAATAAAACGTTCGGCATTTTTTCACGAAGATCTAGTAATCGTTCCCATGGATCTTCTTTTAAGAAACGATACGCGACATCAAACGTTGCACCGCCCCACATTTCAGCTGAGAATAGGTTTGGTAACATTCTCGCTGTTGGCTCTGCAATTTGATGTAAATCTTTTGTACGAATACGAGTTGCAAGTAATGACTGATGTGCATCACGGAATGTTGTATCCGTTAAAAGTACACGGTTTTGATCCTGTACCCATTTTACTAATCCATCTGCTCCACGCTCGTCCAAAATTTGTTTCGTTCCATTTTGGATTGGCTCTGAATGTTTTAAACATGGAATACGAGCATCTGGGAATATTGGCTTTTCTTTTTTCCCTACTCCTGGGAAGCCATTTACTGTTACTGAACCAATATAATTTAACATTTTCGTTCCGCGGTCTTTACGTTTCGGGAATAAGAATAGTTCAGGTGACACATCAATAAACGAAGTATCATATTCTCCTGATAAGAAGTTTTTATGTTTTACTACATTCTCTAGGAATGGAATATTTGTTTTAATACCACGAATACGGAATTCTTTTAAGTTACGTTCCATTTTTGCAGCAGCTTGCTCAAAAGTAAGTGCCCAAGTTGTAACTTTTACAAGTAAAGAATCGTAGTATGGTGTAATAACTGCACCTTGGAAGCTATTTCCTGTATCAAGACGCACACCAAAACCACCGCCTGATCGATACGCCATAATTTTTCCTGTATCCGGCATAAAATTATTTAGTGGGTCTTCAGTTGTTACACGAGATTGGATTGCAAATCCGTGTACAACCACTTCCTCTTGCTTCGGAACACCTACTATTTTACTATGTAATGCATGTCCATCAGCTATTAAAATTTGTGATTGAACGATATCGACTCCTGTGATCATCTCTGTAATCGTATGTTCTACTTGAACACGTGGATTTACTTCAATAAAGTAAAACTCATCATCTTTTACAAGGAATTCTACTGTTCCTGCATTTAAATAGTTTACATTTTTCGTTAACTTCACAGCAGCATCACAAATACGCTGACGCAGATCATCTGAAAGTGATACACTCGGTGCTATTTCTACAACTTTTTGATGACGACGTTGTACAGAACAGTCACGCTCGTATAAATGAACAACATTGCCTTCTTCATCTGCTAAAATTTGTACTTCTATATGTTTAGGTTTTTCAACGAATTTTTCGACGTAAACTTCATCATTACCAAAGGCTGCTTTCGCTTCTGATTTTGCTCGATTATATGATTCTCCTAATTCCTCACTAGTACGCACAATACGCATACCACGACCGCCACCACCAAGGGACGCTTTAATAATAATCGGGTAATCATACTTTTCAACAAATTTTTCGACTTCTTCTAATGAATCTACTGGACCATCACTACCAGGTATAACTGGAATTTGTGCTAGCTGCGCTTGTGTTCTTGCTTTCACTTTATCTCCAAACATATCTAAATGCTTACTTTTCGGACCGATAAAGATAATTCCTTCTTCTTCGCAACGTTTCGCGAATTGAATATTTTCTGACAAGAAACCATATCCAGGGTGGATTGCATCTACATGATTACTTATTGCAATCTCAATAATGCCTTCAATATCTAGATAAGCATCAATTGGTTTTTTTCCTTCCCCAACTAAATAGGACTCATCGGCTTTATAGCGATGATAAGAACCACTATCCTCTTTCGAATAGATTGCAACTGTTTTTAATCCAAGTTCCGAACAAGCTCGAAACACACGAATTGCAATCTCTCCACGGTTAGCTACCAATACTTTTTGAATACGTTGCAGCTTTGTCATGATTTTCCCCCTCTACTTTCCTACCACTCTAGAGATAAAATATATACACACCTTAAAAAGCGTGAAGTTCTTCACTTTCCACATTATATTATACTTAGAAAGCTTCACTTTATTTTTATCCATCATACCTTATTTTTTAACAAATGATAAGTTTTCTGTGCAATTTGTTTCACAAAAATAGTATAGCATACCTCTTCCTTTTCTAACAACTTAATTGTATATCACATTTAAACAAATGTGATATATCTTTTAACTGAAAGAGAAATTAATACATCATATTTAAAACTACTTGAAAATAAAAAACACATCCTGCTCTAAAGCACGATGTGTTTTTTATTTTACAACTACAAGATGTGGTCCATTTTGTTCTCTTTCTTTTATTACCTCATTCTGCTGTTTTTCTTCTCGTTTTACATGACTAGCAATATTAAGTAGTATTCCCATCGCAAGTAGATTAGCTATTAAGGAACTCCCGCCATAACTAATAAACGGTAAAGGTACTCCCGTAAGCGGTATTAATCCAGACATACCACCAACATTAACAAAAGTTTGTACTCCCATTAAACTTGCAATTCCGATTGCAATTAAACTTCCAAACGGATCTTTACATTTTTGAGCAATCCTGAATGAACGAATAATAATAAGTAGCAAGCAAATTAAAATAATAGCTACACCAATAAAACCTAACTCTTCAGATATAATGGCCATAATAAAATCTGTTTGCGGTTCTGGTAAATATCCATATTTTTGCACACTATTTCCTAATCCTCGACCGTTTAGCCCTCCTGAAGCAATTCCAATAAAAGAATTTACCAATTGGAATCCATCATTCTGAGGATCATTGAATGGATCAAGAAAAACTGAAAAACGGGCCTTTTGGTACCCACTTAATTTATAATTAGCCAGAAAATATAGCGCTGGAATCCATACTATAGAAGTTAAAACAATTCGTTTAATCCATAAATTAATCCGTACTCCTGAACAAAGAAACATAATTCCTACTGTTCCTGCAATTAACAAATCGGTACCTAAATCATTTTGCTTTAAAATTAAAAACATTGCCATTCCAACAAAACCAAGTGTAAGTCCCGACCCTTTAAAAACAGGTGTATTTGTCTCTTGTCTTCTTGCAAAAAAGCGAGCTAATATAATAATAATCGATAGTTTAACAAATTCAGCGGGCTGTATACCTAATATCCAACCTTTTGCACCATTTATTTCCTTACCAAAAATCAAGGCTGCTGCTAGTAAAGCAATACTCCCTAGCCCCATCGCCGATAAAATTATTCGTTTCCTCCAAAACTTATAAGGTAACGAGGCTACAATTACTAACAATACCGTTCCAATAGCTAAAGTTATTAATTGTTTTTTAAAAAAGTAATTTGCCGGCCAGTTATGCCTCGAAATCGCAACAATGGAACTAGAACTATATACCATTATTACTCCCAGCACACATAAGATAACAAGAGGAAGTAATAATGAATAATCCATTGATTTCCATACTTTTTTCATTTCATTTCCTCTTTCTGTTTCAATTTAATTATTGTTGTATTCCATATGTACATTGATTCTTCCTGCTTTATTATACAAATAAAAAGCTCAAACTAATTTAGTTTGAGCCCCCTTATTTGAACCCGTTATTGTTGTTTGTTTGTAAACGCTTCATGAAGTGCAGATAACTCACGTTCGAGCTCACCTAACATTGCTTTCCCTTGTTCTTCTGCAATAAGACCAAGGCGAACTGCAAAATCGACCTCGCGGGATAGTCCAAACATTTGTGTGTCTAACACTTCTTCATATAATGGACATTGCGGCATTGTAAGATGGTCCATTTGCACCTTAATAAGTCTTAAAATCTTCTCTGCATCCGCTTGTAGAAGGGCTAGTGCCTTTTCCTGATGATTTGCTACTGTCTCAGACGCCAAATTGATTCCCTCCGTTTCCGTCCTACTCTCCTCTATCCTATCTATTAATATTAGCGATAGTTTTAATAAATTGCAATAGAAACATTTTTTGTGACAACAGTGTCTAATGCTATTATACTGAAAAGTGGGAGTATAACACAAATGGGGGAACAACAATGAGCGAAATTTTATTTATTAACGGAAAAGTACGTTTTCCAATCACTATTGATCCAACTGTTTGGATCTTTGATGATCGAAAAGTAGATTTGACAACTTACTTTGATGAAACTAGAGAAAACACGTCTGAACTAGAAACTTATTTAAAAAACACTTCAGAACATTGGGATCGTGAAATTCGTGATGGTGCTGCCTTCCCGCCGATACAACAAAGTGTAAAGAAATATAAAAAAGAACAGCTAATTACTGGAACATTTGGTATACCATTTCATCCATTCCTTGCTAACGCTGAAATTTTAGAGGACGCTACGCAAGTTGAAATTGAAACTGTAGATCATACAATGACACTTCCATTAGAAACTGTCAAAAATGCTATACTAGGTTTTTCAAAAGAAGGAAAGCCATTAAAAGAAGACGGACCTGTTCATCTCTATTTCAATGATGGATCTAATCGACAAAATCCAATCCGGAACATCCGTAAATTTACAATTATTTAAAGAAAAGGAGTGAGCTTAAGCTCACTCCTTTTTACAATAAATCTGCTGCTAGTTGAGCTAAATTAGATCGCTCCCCTTTAACAAACTTCACATGACCACTAATGCGCTGTTCTTTAAACTTCTCTACAACATACGTTAAGCCATTATTATATTCATCTAAATATGGGTGATCAATTTGCTGAGGATCTCCCATCAATACAATCTTACTCTTTTCCCCTACCCTAGTTAGTATCGTTTTCACTTCATGCTTTGTTAAATTTTGTGCTTCGTCAATGATAATGAACTGATCTGGAATACTTCTCCCGCGTATATAAGTAAGGGCTTCTACTTCAATCGAACCCATTCCAGCTAAAATAGCATCTAACTCTCCTGGCTTTTTCGTATTAAATAAATACTCTAGGTTATCAAAAATTGGTTGCATCCATGGTCTTAACTTTTCTTCTTTTTCTCCTGGTAAATAACCGATATCTTTTCCGACTGGGACAATTGGTCTTGCAACGAGTAATTTTTTATATAACCCTAAGTCTTCTGTTTGCATAAGTCCCGAAGCTAACGCAAGTAACGTTTTTCCTGTGCCGGCTTTCCCCGTTAATGTTACGAGCGGAATATCTTCACGAAGCAACAATTCTAATCCCATAATTTGCTGCACGTTTCGTGGTCGTATCCCCCACACTTGTTCATTGTGAAAAATAAGTTTCTTTACCTTCTTACCTAAGTGATCCACAATGCCAAGCGCAGAACTAGAGCCCCCTAATGCATCTTTCATTACTACAAATTGATTTGGGTAAAAAGGGTGATTCGCAATTTCAGATAGAGGCAATTCACCTTTCTCATAAAAATAATCCAATTGTTCTTTTGATATATATCCTTCTAAAAAGCCAGAATATATATTTTCTACTTCAATTACGCGATCACTTAAATAATCTTCAGCCTTCAAACCAATTGCATCAGCTTTTACCCTTACGAGTACATCTTTACTTACTAAAATAACAGACTTCCCGTCCTCTTTTTCCTGTTCTTCTAAAGATAGATTTTTTGCTACAGCTAAAATTCGATTATCATTTGTTTTTTCTACAAAAATATCTTGTAGTTGCACAAATGAACGATGGTTTAATTCAATACGAAATGTTCCGCCATTTTCTAGCGGGATACTTTCATGCAGCTTTCCTATTTCACGAAATTTATCTATTAACTTAGATACATAACGAGCATTTCGTCCTACTTCATCCATATAACGTTTTTTCGAATCAACCTCTTCTAATACAACTGCTGGAATCACTACTTCATTGGTTTCAAATGAAAAAATAGATAAAGGATCCTGCAAAAGTACATTCGTATCTAACACATAAATTTTATCCAACCTGTTACCCCCTGACTCCACTTTTAAATTTGTAGAACAAGGGTTTCATCCATAAAATATGGACGAACCATTGTTATAATTATATGTACCGTGTAAACGAGGTAGAATCGAAAATCATAGTCATTAAACCTTTTATTTATTCTTTATTCATTTCTATTCAATATATTACTTTTTATTATAATTATTAACGTTAAATCACAATAACCGATTACAAAAGTGAATAAACGAATTTCTTATTTAGCACATTTATAATTCTCTTATTCCTACTAGTACTTCGTTATCCAGCTTTTTGGCCGCCCGAAGATCGTATGTTTTTTCATATGTTGGTTCAATTGCAAGTTTCGCTCCATAAAACATAACATCACGTACTTCTTGCACATTAACTTCTATTACAGTTAATTTCAAAGAAATACCTTCCATTCTATCTGTCAAAATTTCACCTGCACCACTTATAGAAAATACGGATTCATTCGCCATTATAGTCAATACTACACCTGTATTATGCCTTATATTTTCCACAATACGTGAACGTTGATCTACTGCAAATCGAATACTAGTTTTGCTCACTGCATACACCCAAGAAATAGCACTTACGTTAGGAACTTGTTTTTCGAAATCTGTCGTTGCTATCATCACAATACACTCTTTACGCAACGTTTGTACTAAACCCTCTGTTAAAGTAGGCTCTACTACATTCGCCATATTTTCACCTCCAAACATACTTGGTATATCCTTATCATAACTTATTTTTTGAATTGCGAAAATATTATTTTTTCCCACTATTATTCAAAAACATTATACTTCCATGATATACTTATACTGATAGAATTCGTATTGAGGTGACGAAATGAGAGTCAAATGTATGATTTGTGATAAAAAAGATATGTTAGATGATGAAAATCCTATGGCAAAAAAACTGCGTAATCGCCCTATTCATACATATATGTGCATGGAATGTTCGGAACGAATTGCAGAGCGTACAATGGAACGTCATGCAAGTGGTAATTTCCGATTATATCGTGATAAAAAAGTCGAAGACGATTGGTAAAATGTAAATAAGTCCTTACTCATATAGATAAGGACTTATTTATATTTTTCAGGCTCACGATTCATTTGATCCAAGAAACAATCAATAGCTTCTAATGGAAACCTTGCAGATTTCCTTTCCCCTTTCATTTCATATGTAATTAAATACATTTCCTCGTTCTTTTTAACTTCCACATTTTTTAATTTATGTTCTTCATATATCATATTTTGAAATAACAAATACGTTTCTTTTGCAGCACTATCATCCGGACGTGCTTCCGCAACTGTTTTAATTGTTAACCAATTATATAGTGCATCTTGTACTGAACGCATAAAACTTCGCCCCCTCACCCTGCTTTTTGTTGTTTCGCTTGACGCAAACGCAATCTATAAATTCCAAGTACAATTGCCGCTACAACAAGTCCTTCTCCAACAGGTAAAAATACAGCAAAAAAGGTTAATACTGTACATCCAATTGCTAATGATATGTATATTACTATATTTTTTAGTACAGACAACTTTCTAGCAAATCCTAAATTATAGACGAGAGCACTTAATATAATAATCGTCCCATAAAGTAACCACATTCCTAACTCTGGATTTTCATCAACTTTACATAATTTCGCAAAAAAAGACATTCTTTCTAACACTATTTATCCCCCCTTCTCATAAAAAACAAAATTTCTTTATGTACTTAATACAAGAGTAACCTGCGAAAAAAATACTGTCCACTAAAAAGAGTAAATATTCTAAAAAATAAACATAAAAAAACAGCTACCTTAAAGGTAGCTGTTTTATTTTTTATGCTTCTACAGATTTCTTTTTCTTAGCAGCTCTTTCACGTTCGCTCTTATCAAGAATCTTTTTACGTAAACGAATTGATTCTGGAGTTACTTCACAGAACTCGTCATCGTTTAAGTACTCTAATGACTCTTCTAGAGTCATTAAGCGTGGTTTTTTCATTGTTGAAGTTTGATCTTTCGTTGCAGAACGAATGTTAGTTTGTTGTTTCATTTTCACAACGTTAACTGTTAAGTCGTTCTCACGAGTATGTTCTCCTACGATCATACCAGCATATACTTCTGTACCTGGTTCAACGAAGATTACACCACGGTCTTCAACTTGCATAATACCGTATTGTGATGCTTTTCCTGTTTCAAGTGAAACTAGAACACCTTGGCGACGTCCACCCACTTGTCCAGCATGTACTGGTTGGTAGCAATCGAATGTATGGTTTAAAATACCGTAACCACGAGTTAATGTTAGGAATTCTGTTGTGTAACCAATTAAACCACGTGCCGGAACCATGAAAGTAAGGCGAACTTGACCGTTTCCGTTATTCACCATATCTAACATTTCACCTTTACGTGCACCCATTGATTCCATAATAGAACCAG
Source organism: Bacillus cereus group sp. BceL220 (assembly GCF_051776965.1). Lineage (NCBI taxonomy): Bacteria > Bacillati > Bacillota > Bacilli > Caryophanales > Bacillaceae > Bacillus > Bacillus cereus group sp. BceL220. The sequence continues at coordinate 280,217 of NZ_JBPWBC010000001.1, forward strand.
TGTATTCTTCAGGAACATCGATTTGTACGCGCTCTACAGGTTCACATCTTACGCCATCGATATCTTTAATAATTACTTCAGGCTTAGATACTTGTAGTTCATAACCTTCACGACGCATGTTTTCAATTAAGATAGATAAATGCAATTCCCCGCGTCCAGATACGATCCATGCATCAGGAGAATCTGTATTATCTACACGTAAACTTACATCTGTTTCTAATTGTGAACGAAGACGCTCTTCAATTTTACGAGATGTAATAAATTTACCTTCACGACCTGCAAATGGGCTGTTATTTACAAGGAATGTCATTTGTAGCGTTGGCTCATCAATACGTAATAATGGTAAAGCCTCTTCATGCTCAACCGGACATACCGTTTCACCTACGTTGATGTCTTCCATACCTGAAACAGCTACTAAATCTCCAGCTTTTGCTTCTTCAATTTCTTGACGTTTTAATCCAATGTAACCGAATAATTTCGTTACGCGGAATTGTTTTACACTTCCGTCAACTTTCATTAAAGCAACTTGTTGTCCAACCTTCATTGTACCGCGGAATACGCGTCCAACTCCAATACGTCCAACGTAGTCGTTGTAATCAAGAAGTGCTACTTGGAATTGAAGTGGCTCTTCGCTGTTATCAACTGGTGCTGGAATATGTTCGATAATTGTATCGAATAATGATTTCATATTCTCTTCTTGATTTGCCGGATTTGAATCCAAGCTTGCTGTTCCGTTCATTGCTGATGCAAATACAACTGGGAACTCTAATTGATCTTCGTTTGCACCAAGTTCGATGAATAAGTCAACTACTTCATCAACTACTTCATCAGGGCGAGCGAAGTCACGGTCAATTTTGTTTACAACAACGATTGGAGTTAAGTTTTGCTCAAGAGCTTTCTTTAAAACAAATCGTGTTTGTGGCATACAACCTTCATATGCATCAACAACAAGTAGAACACCATCAACCATTTTCATGATACGTTCTACTTCTCCACCGAAGTCAGCGTGACCTGGTGTATCTAAAATGTTAATTCTTTTATCTTCATAGTGAATCGCTGTATTCTTCGCTAAAATTGTAATACCGCGTTCTCTTTCTAGATCATTTGAATCCATTGCGCGTTCTTCAATATGTTCATTCGCACGGAATGTCCCCGCTTGACGTAATAACTGGTCAACAAGTGTTGTTTTACCATGGTCAACGTGGGCAATAATTGCTATATTACGTAAATCTTGTCGTTTTTTCAACATGTCCAACTCCTAATGTCTTTTTAATCCTTCTCTATTATAAGAGCGAAGGGGATACAATAGCAATTAAAATAAAAGCAAGAATGAAAATATAGTTGTATTCTTACTTTTGTGAAAGTAAAATGAGATTGGAGGGTGAAGAAATGGAACACATTCAATATCGCTTTTTATTAACCGCAATTATCGGTGTTATTTTCTTAATCGGTATCGGCATTATGATTGCTGAAAATAGTCCAATCGGTATTATTATTTGCATTATCGGTACATTTGTTGCAGTTGGATACGGTTTTGTAACAAAAAGAAAAATGCGCAAATCACAATAACGCTAAAAAGTAAGAAGCTTATACATAGCCTCTTACTTTTTTTGTGGCTCTGATATAAAAGATAACACTTCTTCATACACTCCTGGTTTTGCAACTAGCACACTGCTCTTCTCTATGATAGAAAGTGGCGCTCCAGAGAATGTCGTTACCTTCCCTCCAACTTCTTCTACAATTATCTGTCCTCCGCCAAAATCCCATGGTGATAATCTCGGCGTTACATATGCATCTATTCTTCCAGTTGCAACGTACACCATCTCTAACGCTGCACAGCCATACGATCTCGTGCCCCTTGCTTTCTTAACAAGTGCCATCATACTTTCCATATTAAGCAATGGATTATCTGTAAGCCATACCGCATTTAAAGCTACAATACCTTGCTCTACAGTTCCTTTTTCCAATGGAGGAATTGATATATCATTACAAAAAGCTCCAGATCCCTTGACTGCATGATATAGTTCATCATGTACTGGATCATAAATAAGTCCAATCTTTCCGATACCGTTCTTATAAATCCCAATTGAAATTGCAAAATTTCTTTTTTGATGAACAAAGTTCATCGTGCCGTCAATTGGATCAATTAACCAAACAACCCCGTCAGAAGACGTTATCTCGTCTCCATAACCTTCTTCTCCTAAAATATTATGATTCGGGAATGTTTCTTTAATTTTCCCAATTAAAAACTGTTCTATCTCTCGGTCCATATTTGTAACTAAGTCAGCTGCATTGGATTTTGTTTCTATAATAAGTGCTTTTTTCATGGATGCCATTAAATGCTCTCCTGCATCCCGAATCCACCGTTTGGCGTGTGCATCGATGTCTTTCCATACTTCTTGCATGTTTAAACACTCCGATCTTTACTGTTCACAGAAAAAACGAACCCTTTATAAGGTTCGCACCAACTAATTTTTTATACATATACTATTATTACGCTTCTAAACGAATCATTTCAAGTCTTAACACTTCTAACTTTTGTACACACTCTTCTTTTTTCTGTTTATCATCTTCCATCATCGCATCATATAAAGTTGCTAATTCATAATCTAGCTCCAAACGTAGCACCGGTATTCTCTTTTCGGCATCTGTTCTCTTTAACGCATTAATCACCTGTCTCATATTATTTGCCTCCTCCCAATATTCGTCTGCCCTCGGACTAGAATTAATTCAATTTTCTGATTTTTTGTTTTATACTATACTATGTTGGATAAATCATCTATGCAACAAAATTATATTTTTTTATTTAAATTTTTTTGTGCTGTTTTTTTTATGAATAGTACAAGCTATGCTAAAATAAAAGCAAAATAGGAGTTGGAGGAACAATCATGACAATACAAACATTCAAGTCAACTGATTTTGATGTCTTTACAGTTGATGGTCTCGAAGAACGAATGAGTGCAATTAAAACGAACATTCATCCTAAGCTAGAAGCTTTAGGGGAACAATTTGCAGAATACTTATCCCAACACACTGATGAGAACTTTTTTTATCATGTTGCAAAACACGCACGTCGCAAAGTCAATCCACCAAACGATACTTGGGTTGCTTTTTCAACAAATAAACGAGGATATAAAATGCTACCGCATTTCCAAATCGGCTTATGGGGTACTCATGCCTTCATATACTTTGGTTTAATCTATGAGTGTCCACAAAAAGTTGAGACGGCTCATGCCTTCTTAGAACATTTAAATGATTTAAAAACAAATATTCCAAATGACTTCGTTTGGTCCATTGACCATACTAAACCAAGTGTGAAATTACATAAAACACTTGAAACCGAAGACTTACAAAAGATGATTGAACGACTAGCTACTGTAAAAAAAGCAGAATTATTAGTTGGTATTCATATATCACCAGAGGAGTTTTCAGCAATGACCAACGAACAATTCCTTGCTAAGATTGAATCTACGATGCAATCACTCCTTCCTTTATATGCACTTTGTAATCGATAGTAGAAAACGGACAATTTATATTGTCCGTTTTTAGTTGTTATCACATTATATCACTTCAGTTTTTATTTTTCAAAATATTTTTTACATTTTTACAAGCTTTTGTTCTTCGACTTCCTTTGCTCTTTGAATAGCACGATATATAGAGTATCCACTTACTTCTTGAAACTCTTTATCAATTTTCTTTTCTTCTGCTTTCGATGGAACAATCTCTTTAAAACGACGATATAAACCCATTAATTCTTCTCTTATAATTCCTTTTTCATAAGCTTTCTCAATTGCTTCATAAAACTTCACAATTATAACCATTTCCTCATTTGACCAATCATAATCTAACGGATATTGATATTCCATTTCGCACCTCATTTATCATTTCTTCTTGTTTCATTATGCTATCTTAAAGAGAATGTTTTATTCTTCATTATAGCCACTCTGCATTATACACTATTTATTCATTTTAATGGAATTGTCTTCCTCCATTCATTAGTTGAGGCTAACTATTAAACATACTCACCTTAAAAATATTTTTTTCTATACATCTATAATTATTGGTGATATAATGCTTTTGTTTTATAGAAAATAAAGTGAAGCTACCATCTCAAAACCGATTTTTTGAATGGCAGAAAAACAAGCCTCATTCTAAAAAAAAGGACTTACCTTTTTTAGAGCAGGATTATATAAAACAAATTAAATATTATGAAGAAGAAGGGGTGTATAGATTGTCCCAATACGAAACACCATTGTTTACCGCTTTAGTTGAGCACAGTAAGCGAAATCCAATTCAATTCCATATTCCTGGTCATAAAAAAGGACAAGGCATGGATCCTACATTTCGCGAATTTATTGGGCATAATGCATTAGCAATTGATTTAATTAATATTGCGCCACTCGATGATTTACATCATCCAAAAGGTATGATTAAAGAAGCACAGGATTTAGCAGCCGCTGCATTCGGTGCAGATCATACTTTCTTTTCTATTCAAGGTACAAGTGGCGCTATTATGACAATGGTGATGAGCGTTTGCGGTCCTGGTGACAAAATCCTAGTACCACGAAACGTGCATAAATCAGTAATGTCAGCTATTATTTTCTCAGGTGCAAAACCGATTTTCATGCATCCTGAAATCGATCCAAAACTCGGTATTTCTCATGGAATCACAATTCAATCTGTCAAAAAAGCACTTGAAGAGCACTCAGATGCAAAGGGCTTACTTGTTATTAATCCAACGTACTTTGGATTTGCTGCAGACTTAGAACAGATTGTACAATTAGCACATTCTTATGACATCCCTGTACTAGTCGACGAGGCTCATGGTGTTCATATTCATTTTCACGATGAATTGCCGATGTCAGCGATGCAAGCTGGTGCAGACATGGCAGCAACAAGTGTTCACAAATTAGGAGGCTCTTTAACTCAAAGTTCTATTCTTAATGTGAAAGAAGGCTTGGTGAATGTAAAACATGTCCAATCTATTATTAGCATGCTTACAACTACATCAACTTCTTACATCTTGTTAGCATCACTTGATGTTGCGAGAAAACGTCTTGCTACAGAAGGAACAGCACTCATAGAACAAACAATACAATTAGCTGAACATGTTCGTGATGCTATAAATTCTATTGAGCATCTTTACTGTCCTGGAAAAGAAATGTTAGGTACAGATGCTACCTTTAACTATGATCCTACAAAGATAATTGTATCTGTAAAAGATTTAGGTATTACCGGCCACCAAGCTGAAGTATGGCTTAGAGAGCAATATAACATTGAAGTAGAACTCTCAGATCTATACAACATACTATGTCTTATCACTTTAGGAGACACAGAAAGTGATACAAATACACTTATTGCAGCATTACAAGATTTAGCAGCAACATTTAGAAATAGGGCAGATAAAGGTGTTCAAGTACAAGTAGAGATTCCAGAAATTCCAGTGCTAGCACTTTCTCCTCGAGATGCTTTTTATTCGGAAACAGAAGTCATTCCATTTGAAAATGCAGCGGGTCGTATTATAGCTGATTTTGTTATGGTTTATCCGCCAGGGATTCCAATCTTTACTCCGGGGGAAATTATTACACAAGAAAACTTAGAGTATATTCGTAAAAACTTAGAAGCAGGTTTACCTGTACAAGGTCCTGAAGATATGACATTACAAACATTACGTGTTATTAAAGAGTACAAGTCTATCAGTTGATAGGCTTTTTTTTCACCTTTTTTCCTTTTCTTCATACGATACTAAAGAATGTAACGTATAGGTGGGGATACTATTATGATTGTAATAGGCCGTTCTATTGTACATCCTTATATTACAAATGAATATGAGCCATTTGCAGCAGAGAAACAACAAATTTTATCAATAATGGCAGGAAATCAAGAAGTTTATTCCTTCCGAACAGCTGATGAACTCAGCTTTGATCTCAATTTACGAGTTAATATTATTATCTCTGCACTAGAACTTTTTCAAAGTGGATTTCAGTTTCGCACATTTCAACAATCCTTTTGCAACCCCCAGTATTGGAAAAGAACATCCCTTGGAGGATTCGAGCTTCTTCCAAACATACCACCTTCTATTGCCATACAAGATATTTTCAAAAACGGAAAACTATATGGAACTGAATGCGCAACCGCTATGATCATTATTTTTTATAAAGCTTTATTATCATTGTATGAGGAAGAAACTTTCAATCGTCTATTTGCAAACCTTTTACTTTATACATGGGACTACGATCAAGATCTAAGGCTCATAACAAAAACCGGTGGCGATCTTGTTCCAGGTGACCTCGTTTACTTTAAAAACCCACAAGTGAATCCAGCTACGATTGAGTGGCAAGGAGAAAACACAATCTATTTAGGAAATTTCTTTTTTTACGGACATGGCGTAGGTGTAAAAACAAAAGAAGAAATTATTTATTCATTAAATGAACGACGAGTCCCTTACGCTTTTATTTCAGCTTTCTTGACCGATACTATTACCCGTATAGATAGCCGTATAATGAGCCAATACGCTTCTTCTAGTACACCACAGACATCCATAAGCTTTATTCCAATTAGAGATGATGCAATCGTTGCAACAGTTGGCCATACAACTACAATTTATTAAAAAAGCGCCTACACATGTAGGCGCTTTTTCTTATTATTAAGCTTTTGTATGTTCTTTATGGTCACATTCGCAATGAGATCCACATTTCCCGTATAGTACTGTTGATTTTTCATCTTCAAAATGTCCAATTGTTCCTTCACATACTTGGCATACGATTGTTCCCATTTTCATTTCCCCCTGAGTTTTAATAGTAATCTATTTATCTATCATTAAGCTTTCGCATTATCTTTTCTAGCACAGTCACAATTTGTTCCACATTTTCCGTAAAGTACTGTCGTTTTCTCATCTTCAAAATGTCCGATTGTTCCTTCACATACTTGGCATACGATTGTTCCCATTTTTCATTTCCCCCTAAGTTTATGGTCCTAAAAACTTTTAGCTGTCCATTTCCTATCAATTATTGGGCTTTTGTATGCTCTGTGTGATCACATCCGCAAGATCCACATTTCCCGTAAAGTACCGTTACTTTCTCATCTTCGAAGTGTGCAATTGTACCTTCACAATCTTGACATACGATTGTTCCCATTTTTCATTTCCCCCTAAGTTTATAATCCCAAAAACTTTTTTGTAACCGCTTAACTTTCTGTCTTTATTTTAATATGTTATACTTTTTACGTCAATAGGTTTTTAGTATAACACATTAAATATTTTAAATTTTAATTAGTATGCGATATTCAAATAAAAAACAGCCATATTTATAAGTACGACTGTTTCACATTAATTATTCTTCATATTCCGCATGTAAAGAAGTTGACGGAACTAGAAATTTGAAAAACTGAGCTAACTCCTTCGCTTCCTCTTCTGATCCTAATTTAAAAATCTCCTGTATATATTGAACATTCTCTACATCATCTCTTCCGAGTAAAGTAGACCTTCCTGTTTGCATACAAACAATGAGCGGTTTTCCAAAAAACATATTTGTATAAATAACACCAAAATCATAACGTGTATCATGTGTCATAAACCCTAAAAATCGTACCTTCACACTTTCATGCTCATCATACAATTTTTCAAACATTGGTTTCCACCTTTCTACATCACGTTTCATTAATAGTATATTAAACAAAACATGTAATACTCCTTTTAATTGTCAAAAAATTCAGTAGGATGTAGAATGATAGTATTCTACTAAGTTAGGGGGAACTTATATGCAACACGCCTTTATTACGCTTGTACCTAAATCCAACCAACAATCTGTTTCAATAGATGATATAAAACAACTTTTTCATTATTATAAAACAGTTACTTCTAAAACTGGGGCCCAAATTAATTACACGTATACAAATACCGCTTTTCCTTATGAAATTTTAGATACATCTACAACGACATTAAAACTTCAATCCAATCATGACCGGTATGACTCAATTTATATTGGTGTTGGTATAGAAAATGAACAATCTTTCATCCAAGTTTCTTTACCACCTAATGCAATATATGGTGACAAAGGGAAAGCAAATGAATTTTGCCGTTTTTTAGCGAAGAAATTAGAAGGAGAGTTACAATTATTTAATGGAAGAACAATGTATTTTTATAAACGTTAATTTAAAAAAGAAATAATACGATTAAAAATAGTATACAATTCGAACATGTAAGAAATAACGCTTGCTTTCTTACGTGTAATACAAAATATGCTATTACATAGGCTAAATACAGGAACACGAAAAAAAGAATAACTTTATAATGAAACTTATCACCATTCGATAATGTTAATACAGTGGAAAAGCCACTCCATAGTAGTAAATGATAAAATATAACATGTAATATTTTCATGGAACCTTCTCCTTTGACATGCCCTATTTTATTAATATATGGGGTTAAGTTTGAATCAATTACATATTATAGGATGATATATATTACCTTTGAAGTAAGTTACGCCTAAATCATTTGTTAAAGTATTATATATTCATTCGACAAGTACGTTTAAAGACCTTGCAAGTCATTTGATGAAAATAAAAATAGCCCATCTCTTACAATAAGAGATGGGCTATTTACATTACTTAAATTATTTTACAATGTGAATTGGCATTCCAAGAGCAACTTCAGCTGCTTCCATTGTGATTTCACCTAATGTTGGGTGAGCATGGATTGTTTGAGCGATATCTTCAGCTGTCATTCCAGCTTCGATAGCTAAACCAATCTCAGAGATAATATCAGAAGCACCTGCACCTGCAACTTGAGCACCTACAAGAAGACCATCTTCTTTACGTGTTACAAGTTGTAGGAAACCGTCAGTGCTGTTTAATGATAATGCACGACCGTTAGCAGCGAATGGGAACTTAGATACAGTTACAGTCATTCCAGCTTCTTCAGCTTGTTTCTTAGTGTAACCAACAGATGCTAATTCTGGATCAGTGAAGCATACTGCAGGAATTCCGATGTAATCGATAGCTGATGCATGGCCACTAATTGCTTCTACAGCTACTTTACCTTCGTAAGAAGCTTTGTGAGCTAATGGTGGTCCAGGAACGATATCACCGATTGCATAGATGTTTGGTACATTTGTACGACATTGCTCATCGATTTCGATGATGCCGCGGTCAGTCATTTTAACTCCAACTTGCTCAAGACCGATTTCTTGAGTGTTTGGACGACGACCTACAGTTACTAATACGTAATCTGCTTCTACAGTTTGGATTTCACCTTTAACTTCAAAGCTAACTTTTACGCCAGTTTCTGTTTCTTCAACGCCTTTAGCCATAGCTTTTGTATGGATATTTACGTTACCTTTTTTCTGTAGAGCACGTTTAACAACAGAGCTCATAGCTTTTTCGAAACCAGCTAAGATTTCGTCGCCAGCTTCTACTACAGTAACTTCTGTACCGAAGTTAGCATATGCAGTACCTAATTCCATACCGATGTAACCGCCGCCGATTACAACAAGTTTTTTAGGAATTTCAGGTAAGCTTAAAGCACCTGTAGAGTTGATAACACGTTTAGAGTATTTGAATCCTGGAATTTCGATTGGTGTAGAACCAGTTGCAAGAACAGCATTTTTAAACGTATAAGTTTGAGCTGCATCTTCAGTCATAACGCGTAATGTATTAGCATCTACAAAGTAAGCTTCACCGCGAATGATTTCAACTTTGTTACCTTTAAGAAGGCCTTCAACACCGCCAGTTAATTTCTTAACTACGCCGTTTTTCCATTCTTGAACTTTTGTAAAGTCAACTTTTACGTTCTCTGCAGTGATACCCATGTCATCAGAATGCATTGCATTCTCATAACGATGACCTGCATTGATTAACGCTTTTGAAGGAATACATCCAACGTTTAAGCATACGCCACCAAGGTTAGCTTTTTCAATGATTGCTACCTTTTGACCTAATTGTGCTGCACGAATTGCCGCAACGTATCCACCAGGACCTGCACCAACAACGACTGTATCTAATTCAATTGGGAAATCTCCTACTACCATTGTTATTACGCCTCCATTACTAATAATTGTGGGTCATTCAATAGACGTTTAATTTGGTTTAACGCTTTTTGAGCAGTTGCGCCGTCAATTAAACGATGGTCAAAGCTTAGAGATAATGCTAATACTGGAGCTGCAACGATCTCACCATTTTTCACAACTGGTTTTTCAGCGATACGGCCGATACCAAGGATTGCTACTTCTGGGTGATTGATAACTGGAGTGAACCATTGTCCACCTGCAGAACCAATGTTTGTAATTGTGCAAGAAGCACCTTTCATTTCAGTTGGAGCTAGACGACCTTCACGTGCTTTACCAGCAAGATCATTAATCTCGTTAGAAATAGTGAAGATAGACTTACGATCTGTATCTTTAACAACTGGTACTAATAGACCTTTGTCTGTATCAGCTGCGATACCGATGTTGAAGTAATGTTTATGAACTACTTCTTGAGATGCATCGTCTAAAGAAGTGTTTAACATTGGGTATTCACGTAATGCAGATGTTAAAGCTTTAACAACGTATGGAAGGTAAGTTAATTTAATACCTTTGTCAGCTGCTACTGCTTTGAACTTCTTACGGTGAGCAACAAGCTCAGTTACATCAACTTCATCCATTAATGTTACGTGAGGAGCTGTATGCTTAGAGTTAACCATTGCTTTCGCAATCGCTTTACGGATACCACTCATTTTCTCACGAGTTTCTGGATATTCACCAGCTGGAATTGGTTGTGCTTTTGGTGCTTCTTCTTTCGCTGCTGCTGGAGTAGCTTCTACTGCTGCTGGAGCCTCAGTTGCTGCTACAGTTTGTCCACCATTTGCAAATGCATCGATGTCAGCTTTTACGATACGGCCGTTCTTACCAGTACCAGCCACTTTATGAATGTCTACACCTTTTTCACGAGCGTATTTACGAACAGATGGCATAGCGATTACGCGCTCATTTACTACTTCTGCAGTTGCTGCTGGAGTAGCTTCCGCTGCTGGAGCTTCTACTGCTGCTTCTTCAGCTTTTGGAGCTTCATCATGATCGTCACCTTTAAATTTAAGGTTTTCGTATCCAGGAGCATCAAATTTAATTAATGTATCTCCTACGATTGCAACTGTTCCTTCTTCTACAAGTACTTCAAGTACTTTACCTTTAACAGGAGAAGGGATTTCTACTACTGCTTTATCATTTTGCACTTCAAGAAGTACATCGTCTTCATTTACTTCATCGCCTGGTTTAATAAACCATTTTACGATTTCACCTTCGTGGATACCTTCACCGATATCTGGTAGTTTAAATTCAAATGCCACGGAATTCAGCCCCCTGATTCATTTCATTATTATGGAATATGTACAAAAGAAACCAGCATGTGCTGATTTCTTTTGCACATGAAAAACTAAAAATTAGAAGTTCATTACTTTGTTTACAGCTTCAACAATATCCTTGTGGTTTGGTAACCATACGCTCTCTGCTTGAGAGAATGGGAATACTGTATCAGCAGCTGCAACACGTACAACTGGAGCTTCTAAGTTTAAGATTGCACGGTCGTTAATTTCCGCTACAACGTTAGCTGCAATACCAGCTTGTTTTTGAGCTTCTTGAACTACAACTACGCGACCTGTTTTTTCAACAGAAGCGATGATTGTTTCGATATCTAATGGTTGAACTGTACGTAAGTCAACAACCTCTAAAGAGATACCTTCTTTTTCAAGTTCTTCAGCAGCTTTTAATGCAGCGTGAACCATAGCACCGTAAGCGATAACAGATACATCTGTACCTTCACGTTTGATATCAGCTTTACCTAAATCAATTGTGTATTCGCCTTCTGGTACATCTTGACGGAATGAACGGTACAATTTCATATGCTCTAAGTAGATAACTGGATCGTTGTCACGAATCGCAGAGATTAAAAGACCTTTAGCATCGTATGGAGTAGATGGAATAACAACTTTTAGACCAGGTTGTTGAGCCACTAATCCTTCTAAGCTATCAGCATGTAGTTCAGGAGTATGAACACCACCACCGAATGGAGAACGAACTGTTACTGGAGCAGTCCAACGTCCACCAGAACGGTAACGCATACGAGCCAATTGACCAGAAATTGAATCCATTACTTCAAAAACGAAACCGAAGAATTGGATTTCTGGAACTGGACGGAATCCTTCAAGTGCAAGACCAACTGCAAGTCCACCAATACCAGACTCTGCAAGTGGAGTATCCATTACACGATCTTCACCAAATTCAGCTTGTAAACCTTCAGTAGCACGGAATACACCACCGTTTACACCAACGTCTTCACCAAATACAAGTACGTTAGGATCATTTTTCATTTCAACGCGTAAAGCATCAGTGATTGCTTGAATCATTGTCATTTGAGCCATGGCTTACTTCGACTCCTTTTCTTTGTAAATTTCATATTGTTCAGCTAAGTTGTAAGGCATTTTTTCGTACATGATTTCCATTAAATCAGTTACTTTTTGTTTTGGAGCTTGGTCAGCCTTAGCAATTGCTTGTTTGATATCTTCTTTTGCTTCTTCGATTACTGTCTCTTCAACTTCTTGAGACCATAGGCCTTTAGCTTCTAAGAACTTACGGAAGCGTACGATTGGGTCTTTTTGTTCCCATTCGTTTTCGATATCTTTTGTACGGTAACGAGTTGGGTCATCACCAGCCATTGTATGTGGACCGTAACGGAATGTTAAAGTCTCGATTAAAGTAGGGCCTTCGCCATTTACTGCGCGCTCACGAGCGAAAGCAGTTGCTGCGTATACAGCTAATGGATCCATACCGTCTACTTGAATTCCGTAAATACCTGCTGCTACTGCTTTTTGTGCTACAGTTTTAGCTGCAGATTGCTTTTCTACTGGAGTAGAAATTGCATAACGGTTGTTTTGAACAACGAAGATTGCTGGAGCTTTGAATGCACCTGCAAAGTTCATACCTTCGTAGAAGTCACCTTGTGAAGCACCACCGTCACCAGTGTAAGTAATTGCAACAGATTTTTTACCACGTAGTTTCATACCTAACGCAACACCAGCAGTTTGGATGATTTGCGCACCGATAATGATTTGTGGAGCTAATGCATTTACATTCTCAGGCATTTGGTTACCCATGAAGTGTCCACGAGAGAATAAGAATGCTTGGTATAATGGTAATCCGTGCCATACTAATTGTGGTACATCACGGTATCCTGGTAAGATGAAGTCTTCTGCTTCAAGTGCGAAATGACTCGCTAATTGAGAAGCTTCTTGTCCAGCTGTAGGTGCGTAGAAACCTAAACGTCCTTGACGGTTTAAAGAAATAGAACGTTGATCTAATACGCGTGTATACACCATACGACGCATTAATTCTTTTAATTGATCATCAGATAATTCAGGCATAGCTGCTTCATTCACAACTTCACCGTTTTCATTTAAAATTTGTAATGTTTCAAATTGAGCTGCGATAGCTTTCATTTGCTCATCAACATTAAATAGGGTCTTTTTTGTTTTAGTACCCATTCCGTTCACCTCTTCCTCTCTTGAACCATATTCTGAAACGCTTTCACTGGCTATTTTCCAGTTTAAAAAGCGCAACGATGTAAACCAACATGTTTGTCTGTCGGTTGAGAATAATTTTGTGTACCTAACAATCTGTACTAATGTTTTTTCAGAAACATATTAATACAATCTTGATCACGTTTTTTAGTTTACAACTATTCTAATTACGATGTCAATTACTTTGAATACGTTTTTTTATAAATAATATGCAGGTTTCTACTACACAAACGTGTTTTTATTTTTTACATCTGTATTAGTAAGCATTGACCTACTGTTATATTATTCCCTTTTTCACTTATTTTTTCTCTTAGAATAATATGTAAACGATTTAATTCTCTTTAGTTTTTCTCTCTTCGTAACAAAAATATACAAACTACTCTTCCTTTTTTAGGTAAATACCTATACATTTCCACCCTCTCTTCCATACATTATAGTAACCGCAGTATTAGCGGGAAATGATAAAGGAGGTCATCTCATGTACGGATACTCATATTGTTATCCAACTTGTTCATATCCTTCCTACGGTTATGGCGGTTCTTGTGGCGGGTCTGGACGCGGCTTCGCCTTAATCGTTGTGTTGTTTATTCTTTTAATTATCGTTGGTGCTGCTTGCATTCGCTAATGTAAAACGAAACAACTATGGAAAGAAAAAGACGGCTTTGCCGTCTTTTTCTGTTTATCACATACATAACTACTCTATAATAGAACGATTTCCAAAATGCCTACCCTTTCTTGCCGATGACTTTTTCCATCTCCTTTGGTAGACTAAAGAGGAAAGGAGAGATTACATATGCTTACAATGAAAGATGTTATTCGCGAAGGAGATCCTATTTTGCGCAACGTTGCAGAAGAGGTGTCATTACCGGCAAGCGAAGAAGATACAACTACCTTAAAAGAAATGATTGAATTCGTAATAAATAGCCAAGATCCTGAAATGGCTGAAAAATATAGTTTACGCCCTGGAATCGGATTAGCGGCTCCGCAAATCGGTGTTTCAAAAAAAATGATTGCAGTTCATGTAACCGATGCGGATGGTACATTATATAGCCATGCATTATTCAATCCAAAAATCATTAGCCATTCTGTTGAACGTACATATTTACAGGGTGGTGAAGGCTGTCTATCTGTAGACCGCGAAGTACCTGGTTATGTTCCTCGTTATACAAGAATTACAGTAAAAGCAACTTCTATTAACGGCGAAGAAGTAAAATTGCGTTTAAAAGGTTTACCAGCAATCGTATTCCAACACGAGATTGACCATTTAAATGGCGTTATGTTCTATGACCATATCAATAAAGAAAATCCTTTTGCCGCTCCTGATGATTCCAAACCTCTAGAGCGATAATAATAAAGAGGCGGAAGTTAATCTTCCGCCTCTTTATTATGAAATGGGTTCCATATTCACTTATAGCAATCCAGCCCACTTTAGTCCATGATATATACCGTCTTCACTAACATCCTTTGTCACATGATTTGCAAGTTTTTTCAAGTCTTCATGGCCATTTCCCATCACAATACCTGTGCCAACGGCTTCGATCATTTCTAAATCATTTAAACCATCTCCAAATGCATACACTTGATCACGATTAAAACCTAACTTTTCAATGTATTTCTCAATTCCTTTTGCCTTAGAACCACCATTCGGAATGATATCCATTGAATATGCATGCCAACGAATAAAATGAAAATCTGGATAATGATTAATAAACTTTTCCTCTTCATTTACTTCACAAAAAAGTAGTGTTTG
Organism: Bacillus cereus group sp. BceL220; assembly: GCF_051776965.1. Classification (NCBI taxonomy): domain Bacteria; kingdom Bacillati; phylum Bacillota; class Bacilli; order Caryophanales; family Bacillaceae; genus Bacillus; species Bacillus cereus group sp. BceL220. Next base: position 295,513 of record NZ_JBPWBC010000001.1, read on the forward strand.
ATAAATATTACGTTCCTCATAAAAATTAGGCTCATATGGTGGATGCTCAAAGTTTAAGCTTCCAAAGCCTTCTTTCACATAATCATGATATTCCACTGATGCTCTCATATCTTGATGGTCAAGATATACAAGTGGATATCCTTCTTGTTTTGCAAACTGAGTAAACTTATGTAAAGCATCTGGATGTAACGGATTATTAAATATTATCTCATCTTCAAAGACAACGTATTGTCCATTAAAACTAACATAATTATGTATATCAAGTTCCTTACGAATATCTTCGAACATAAATGGCGCGCGCCCTGTCGCAATTGCTACATGTACACCTTTTTCTTGTAACTGTTTTACTGCATCTCGTGTAGATTGTGGAATTTTTTTATCATGATCTAATAATGTTCCATCAATATCAAAAAAGACAATTTTATCATTCATTTGTCAAAATCCTTTCTGGCACTCTATATTCCTATTTTGAATATCACTTTTCAAATTCTAAAAAAAAGTATAACATATTAAACATCTGTGAAGAAAGCGTTCCCTTTCTGACCTTATTTGTAAACTTTGCATATATATATTAGTAAAACATGTGGATACTTGTTCGGATGAATTTTCTTTTCCATTCTTCCTCATACTATACCTATAACTAACGGCTACTAATCGTTACTATAGAATAACTTTCACTGTATGGGAAAGGACAAGACTCACCATTCACTTTTGTCCTATCTCTTATATCAGAGATAGAATTTTCACTAGTAATATGCATGTTTAAAATAAGGAAAGGAAGGAGTAATCATGCTGAAGAAGCTGAAGAAAAAGCTCAAGCGTTATTTAAACGGTCTAGTCCGTAAAAAGACAATCGCTTAAATTGTGCCCATTTCGGGCTTTTTCTTCATTCTCATTCGAAAAAACATGAAAATCGTGACTGTTTGCTTTATAATAAGTAACAGATAATGCAAAACATAGACAAGGAGAGGTTTTCCAAATGATTTTTAAAGTATTTTATCAAGAAAAATTAACTGAGGTTCCAGTACGTGAAAATACAAAAGTTTTATATTTAGAGGCTACGTCTGAAAAGGATGTTCGTACAAAATTAAATAAGTTCGCATATAATATCGAGTTTGTTCAGTCTGTTACTGGCGCTCATCTTGAATATGAAAAAGAAAACGCTGATTTAACATTAGCGGAAATCGTATAGCGATATGAAATTTCTAAAAAACGACCAAGTTGCTGTATTTGCTCTCGGTGGGCTTGGTGAAATCGGTAAAAATACATACGCTGTTCAATTTCAAGATGAAATTATTATAATTGATGCTGGAATTAAATTTCCAGAGGACGAACTTCTCGGAATCGATTATGTAATACCAGACTACACTTATTTTGTGCGAAACGAAGATAAAATTAAAGGGTTATTCATTACACATGGTCACGAAGATCATATCGGCGGAATCCCTTACCTATTACGTCAAGTGAACATCCCGATTTACGGCGGAAAATTAGCAATTGCACTCATCAAAAACAAATTAGAAGAACACGGCTTACTTCGTAAAGCAAAACTTTACGAAATTCAAGAAGATGACGTTATTAAATTCAAAAAAACGTCTGTATCCTTCTTCCGTACAACTCACAGTATTCCAGATTCGTACGGCGTTGTTGTGAAAACACCTCAAGGTCAAGTTGTTCATACAGGTGATTTCAAATTTGATTTCACACCAGTTGGTGAACCAGCTGATTTAACAAAAATGGCTGAAATCGGTAAAGATGGCGTGCTATGTCTATTATCTGATAGTACGAACAGTGAAGTTCCAAACTTTACTATGTCTGAGCGTCGCGTTGGTGATAGCATTCAAGACATTTTCCGTAAAGTAGACGGACGGATTATATTCGCAACCTTTGCATCAAATATTCACCGCTTACAACAAGTTATTGAAGCTGCTGTTGAAAACAACCGTAAAGTAGCTGTGTTTGGTCGAAGTATGGAAGCAGCGATTGAAATCGGACAAAACCTTGGTTATATTCGTTGCCCGAAAGATACATTCATAGATGCATCTCAACTAAACCGCTTACCAGCTAATAAAGTTGTTATTTTATGTACAGGTAGTCAAGGTGAACCGATGGCAGCACTTTCACGTATTGCAAACGGTACACACCGCCAAATTCAAATTATTCCTGGAGATACAGTTGTTTTCTCTTCTTCACCAATTCCAGGAAATACAATTAGCGTAAGTCGTACAATTAACATGTTGTACCGCGCTGGCGCTGATGTAATTCACGGGAAACTTTCAAATATCCATACAAGTGGACACGGTGGACAAGAAGAACAAAAGTTAATGTTACGTCTAATTAAACCGAAGTACTTCATGCCAATTCATGGTGAATATCGTATGCAGCGTATGCACATGAACATAGCAAATGATTGTGGTATCCCTGAAGAAAATTGCTTCATTATGGATAATGGCGATGTTCTTGCTTTACGTTCTGATGAAGCTAGCGTAGCTGGAAAAATCCCATCTGGTTCGGTCTACATTGATGGAAACGGTATTGGGGATATCGGCAATATCGTATTACGAGATCGTCGTATCCTTTCTGAAGAAGGACTTGTAATTGTAGTTGTAAGCATTGATATGAAAGAATTTAAAGTTGCAGCAGGACCTGATATCATCTCACGCGGTTTCGTTTACATGCGTGAAAGCAGCGATTTAATCAATGATGCACAAACATTAATTACAACTCATTTAGAAAAAGTAATGGAGCGTAAAACAACACAATGGTCTGAAATTAAAAATGAAATTACAGACACATTAGCTCCATTCCTATATGAGAAAACGAAACGCCGTCCAATGATTTTACCAATCATTATGGAAATATAAGAAAAAGGACAATGCTATGAAGGCATTGTCCTTTTCTTTTCTCTTATCTTAAAAAGTGTTTAAATCGATCCACTTCATCGTCATGACCAATGACAATTAATATATCTCCTGCTTGAATATTCTCCGTAGCCCGAGGAGATACGATAACTTCTTTACCTCGTTTAATTGCTACAATATTCAATCCAAACTTCGCACGAATATCTAATTCAATTAAAGAGTGCCCATCAATTTTTTTATTCGCAATAATCTCTACAATACTATGCTCATCTGAAAGCTCAAGGTAGTCTAAAACATTGCTTGATGCAATATTATTAGCAATCCTTTTCCCCATATCACGTTCTGGATGCACAATATGATCTGCACCTATTTTACTTAACACTTTTTCATGATAATCATTTTGAGCTTTTACAGTAATATTTTTTACACCCAATTCTTTCAAAATCAAAGTAGTTAGAATACTTGAATTTAAATTATCTCCAATAGCAACGACTACGTGATCAAAATTTCGAATACCAAGGCTTTTTAATACCATCTCATCTGTTGAATCTGCAATTACAGCATGCGAAGCTATATTTGCAAATTCATTAATTTTATCCTCATCTGAGTCGATTGCCATTACTTCCATACCTAATTGAGCTAGTTCTCGGCAAATACTTCCACCAAAGCGACCAAGTCCAATGACAGCAAATTCTTTTTCTTTCTCACCCACAGGAATTCCTCCAATAACTTCAAGTACTATTTATTTTCAGTGTAACACACTTTATATGCGTCACAAAAACTGTAATTAGCTCTTATTTTTGTTTTTGTATATAAAAATATTGTTGCAAGTAAAAAGCGATACCAACAAGTAACATAGCAAATACAAATATATTTCCAAACGAACTAAATGTTTCAAAAACGAATAATAATGTTTCTTGACCAAAAAAGGCAAATAGAAGCTGTATGAATGCAAATAACAACGCCCATATGTAATGATGTTGATGGAATAAATAATGCGTTGCACCTAAAAAAGCAATAAACGAAAAGATAAAGATCCACCAATTTTCTAAAAATAGTTGCCAACTAGAAAATTGATATCCATTTACTAATATCGCAATAAGCGCGATAACTGCCATCGTCGGCACACTCCAAAATAATGCCCGTCCTCTAAAGAAACGAGTGCCTTTAACATCACCTTTTTCATGTGCAATATATGTTAGTACTACTGTGCTTATATACAAAACAGAAAGAATTGTTAAAACGATAATAAGCCAAAAATGTAATTGATAATATTCATGTTCTATATTTGTCACGATTGCAGCTAACATGCATGGAATTAACATTCCCGTCCAACCATCTACTTTTCTTTCATTCCAAAAGACCGTATTACCAATCCTTATTCCTAACAACATAAAAATAATGATACCCAATACAAATAACGTAGTTTTATTCCCTACTAAACTCGTTGAGAAAGCAATTAATCCAATAAATAAAAAGAGCACAAACCCATTCATAATTTCTAGTACAGGTGATAAATATCTCTTCACCCATTTGTATGTTTCGTCATATTCATTATTATCTACTAAACGATAGGCATAAAAACTTATCCCAAAATAAACCGCCGCAATAATAACATACGCATATAAGACGAAACATAAAATCGCACTGCTAATTTGCACGTAATTCCCCACCCTTTTTTCTATGTTTCACATTGATTTTACACACTTTTCATACTAAAAGTAAACATATATAAGTTAGTCAAATAATTAATAATGAGCAGTGGCTAAAAACCCCCTGCTCATTATTAAAACAGTCCAATTAACTTTATTCTTTCATTTGTATGTAAATGTCTAAAATCACTCTATACGAGCGTTACTTACACCTCATAACAAAAAGTTTTTTGGAACCTTCAATAAAGCGGAAGTTTTATTTTCTATTCCCTTTCCACTTTACATATTGGCCTAAAAATGTAATTGCCTTTTCAATCACTTCTTCGTCTGGTTTTAATTTTGCATGATGTAAACCATATTCTGAATTTACTCCAAGCCAAAACATAAATCCAGGGATTTCTCGAAGCATATAACCAAAATCTTCACCTGTCATTGCCTCAGTACATGTAATAACATTCATATCTGTTTGTTTATGTACAAATTGCATAAACTCTCTTGTTAACTCTTCATGGTTATATACTTGATGATACATTGCTCCGTAATCTATAATCGCCTCACACTGGAAAGAAGCTTCGATACCTGCAACAATTGCCTCAATTCTGCTTTTCACACGCTTCATTGATTCCACTGATAATGTTCGAATCGTTCCTTCTAAACGAGATTTTTCTGCAATAATATTTTGAACCGTACCACCTGTAATTTTCCCGATTGTAATTACTGCACTATCAAGAGGATTTACATTGCGACTAACAACGGATTGAAGCTGTGTAACAAGATGACTCGCTGCAACAATCATATCATTTGCAGTATGCGGATAGGCAGCATGGCCACCTTTCCCTTTTAAATCAATATATAATTCTGAAGTATTAGCAAATAACAGTCCTTCTTTCGTTGCAATTGTCCCTACAGCGTATTCTGGTGCAATATGAAGACCAAGAATTATATTTGGTTTCCATTCTTTTAACTCTTCACTTTCTAACATAGGAAGAGCACCGCCTGGTCCTTCTTCTGCTGGCTGGAATAGAAATACAAGGTCATCATCTATTCTTTCGCTCACAGCTTTCGTTAGAAGGCCTAAACCGATTGTTGTATGTACATCGTGGCCACATGCATGCATCATTCCTTCATGAATAGAAGCAAACTCATATCCAGTTTCCTCTGTAATTGGCAGACCATCTATATCTGCACGATAACCTATTATTTTTTCTGGATTTTTTCCATTTACTTTAACGATTACACCCGTTTTCCATGTCTTCACTTCCACAAATTCAAGAGAAAGTGTTCCTATATAATCTAAAATATACTGTTGTGTTTTCCATTCCTTAAATCCAATTTCTGGAATTCTATGTAGATCTCTACGAATTTGGACAAATTTGCTTACTGTCATTTTTGCACCTCTATCTATAAAAAGCGTAAGAGCCCATTTACGCTCTTACGCTTTTTTTACTTTTTATTTCTCTGGGTTTAATTGACGAAGCTCTTGTTTAATTTCTGTTTTTGCTTTTGTCTTCTCATCAATTTCTTTAATTACACGTGCTGGAGTACCTGCAACAACTGTGTATGGAGGCACATCTTCTGTTACAACAGCTCCTGCTGCTACAACTGCACCTTTACCAACTGTAACACCCTCTAAAACAACTACGTTTGCACCGATTACTACATCATCTTCAACGATAACTGGTTTTGCAGAAGGTGGCTCAATAACACCTGCAAGTACAGCACCTGCACCTACGTGACAGTTTTTACCGACTGTTGCACGTCCACCAAGTACTGCGTTCATGTCGATCATAGAACCTTCACCAATTACAGCACCAATGTTAATTGTTGCATTCATCATAATTACAGCGTTGTCACCAATTTCAACATGGTCACGAATAATAGCACCTGGCTCGATGCGAGCTTTAATACCTTTTAAATCAAGCATTGGAATTGCAGAATTACGACGATCGTTTTCTACAACGTAGTCAACGATGTGCTTATTATTCTCATCAAGAATTGTCTTAATTTCAGACCATTCTCCGAATAATACACCTGATTTTTTATTCACAAATGCTTGTACTGTTTCAGGGAATGTTACTTCTTTTAAATCCCCTTTTATGTATACCTTTACAGGAGTTTTCTTTTCACTTTTTTGAATAAACGAAATAATTTCGTTAGCGTCCATCATTTTCATTCTTGTTGCCTCCTAAATCCATTTATAATGTTACTCTACCAAACGAAAGAGCGAGTAGCAAGATAATAATCTTATTTTTCCCTTTGAATTTCTTCTATAATTTCTAAAAATGCTTGTACTTGCTTCAACTGCCTTGCCGAGTCACTTGTTAACAACCATGTTTCTCTCGTCAGTTGAACAGGTGTTTTATACATATTTTCCTGTACTTCCTTTAAAACAGTAGAAGGTAAAAGGGCGTAACCTATACCATTTAAAACAAGTTGTTTGCATGTTTCAATTTGGTCAACTACAATCGTTCGCTTAGGCGGATTAGAAAATAAACCATACCACCAATTTTGTATTTGTCCATAATAAGTTGAGTCACTTTTAAATTGAATGAACGGTCTATTTGTTTCTTTTAGCATCGAAATATCTTTTATTTCTTTATCAACTAAATACAGTTCATCTTCAAATAATTGTTGCTTTTGACCTTTATATTCTTGTGTTCCCCTCAGTATAGCAACATGAACGTCTCCTTCATAAAACTGCTTTTGCACTTCACTACTCCATCCAGTAAACAGCGATATCTTTACAGAAGGATATTTATGCACAAACTTTTTCAAAACAGGAGGGAGCCAATATTGACCAATAACTGATGCAACAGCTATTTTTAAAGTTCCATGAGTTTCCGTTCTAAAAACAGCTAGCTCACTTTTTATATCCTCTTCCTTTTGCAACATTTCTTTGGCATAATTTGCAACTTTTTCCCCTTCAGGTGTAATTGTCAATCCTTTTTGTGAGCGAATAAAAAACTTCATTCCCCATTGTTTCTCCATAGATTGTAATCGTTGACTCAGCGCAGGTTGTGAAACAAATAAACGTTCCGCCGCTTTTCTCATATTTGATTCCTGAGCTAACACAACCATCATTTGAAAATCATCAATTTGCAACTTTCTCCCTCTTTCCTTAGCTTCCATACACCTTATTCCATTAAGCTTTCATTCAGAAAATACAATTTTTCAGCGCAAACTTCCCTTATGTTTTATGTCTTTTTTAATATAATACATACACAAGTGATATGCACGAAAAAAAAGTGACTTCTTCGTTTCTATGAAGTCACTTTTCTCACGTTATCGATTATGTTGCCTTACTTTCTTATTCAACAATTTTAAAATAGCCCGACGTGTTAAAATCCCCTCAAAATAGCCTTCTTCATTAACAGCGCAAATAAAAGGATGATCAATTGTCATTTCTAAAGCTTTTGCAAATGAATCTTCTAATTTAAGAAAAGGTATATCTTCCTTCATCACCTGCTCTACTTTCATATCATCAAGTCTTTCAAACTCAATACGCTCTAATCCTAACATACCATCTAATATCATGGCCGTACTAATCAAACCATGTAATTTATACATTGGATCTAAGACAGGTATCGCCGAATATCCAGATTTCACAAGAACGAGTAAAGCATGTTCTAAACCATTTCCAATTTGGACATGAGCTACTTTTTCCGATGAAATCATTAAATCCTTCACAAGAATTTGTTGAAATTCGTCTTTCGGAATACTAATCATATTACATCCCCCATTTTCCCTTTTTCCTGCTTATGTTCACAACTCTATTCACATTTTATGACAGCGTTTTCATATTATTATTTTGTCCTAAATTTATTTCAATAAAAATACAATCACACAGCTATTTTAGCATACAGCACAAAAAAAAGACTACCATTCCGGTAGCGCTTAATACCCTTTATTTTTTAATCTGTAAAATAACCTTGTGATTTTTTTATATTGCATCACATCTGTCTGTTTCAAACCATTCTCAATATCTGTAAGTTCCACAGCTAAAATTTCACTTGCGTAATTTTGCTGAAATAAAATATCTAGTAGTAAACTTTCTTCTTCCTTCGTTAAAACAACTTCCCTTTGCATATACCCCTCTCCTTACACTCGCATCGTTACTCTTATTATATAAAAAATTCAACCTATTTAATAGATGTAATATTCAGTTTTTACTAAAAGATATGTAGCAATCGTACACATACAAAAAAATTATTTCGTATATCGATTTGCATAACTAAACGCCGCATAAGCATCCGGCTTAATTTTTGCAGTTAATCCCATCGCTCGAATTTTTTCTGTCATATCTAAAATAAATTCTTTTGTTAAGCCATCATTCCCAATGTCTAAATGAATTTCCATTATGAATCCAGCCCCATCTTGAGCATAAGGATGCAATAACTCCCATATTGTTTGTATATGCGTAGGCGTAAATAGACATGCGATTTCTTGACTAAACTGCGTTTCTAAATATATTTTCTCACGTAAGGTCGCTGGCTTATCTTTTACTGATCTATGGTGTAAACAACCCCAGGCACCTTTTCCAACACGATGAATATGGATTGCTGTAATAAACCTCGTATCCTTTTGATGCGCTTGCGAGTCTGTCCCAATGGATAATCGATACAAATTTCGCGGATCCTTTTCAATGAAACTACAAATACGGTTAAAGACCATATCAAAATTTAAATGTCTCTCTGAAACATTGTAAAATTTATGTGCACCGTCCACAGAGTCACGTCCTTTCAATTAGACAGACTTTTCGTATTCTCATTGTATGGGACAAAAACTAAAATTATAACTTCCTATCCTTTATTCGTTTCAATATTTCGAATTACAAAGTGACAAACTTGGCACGTATAAATTACATTTTGATTAGATTGAGCCGTTAATACATGAATAATCTCAGCAGAACTTTGACAATTAGGACAAATCACAACTGGTAAACGTTCCATACGATAACCTCCTAGTTATATTTCTCCCGCTATTTGCAAAACCCAGCGATAGTGAGAAGTTTAGCTTCACATATTCACCCGGTTGACGGGACTACTTATCCACATGGATAAGCAAACTTGCACGGATTAAATTTTCATTTTAATACCATTGTAGGAAAAATAAAAAACTTCTATACATTATGCTAGAAAGTAATAGAACTAAAAAAGGTACTGCCATGTGGCAGTACCTTTTTTATATGTATCAAGAAATGATATCGTAAATCTCAATTGCAACCATGTCGATATTATCGAATTGATATACTTGAGGTTTTTCACCTTGTTGATACACTTCTAACTCATACATTTCACTTTTATCGAAAAATTTCACGCTACATTTGCGCTCACCGTTCACTTCAAAATAGCGTTGTGCTACTTCACCGCTTTCAGCTTGTTCTTGTAGACTAACAAGTCGAGTTAAAATTCCTTGGAGTAGAGACATGAAATCTCTCCTTTCTCTGATCTTCCTACCAATAGGTTTTACAGCTATACTCATTCTATCCGTCATAACAGAAAAAATGTTCCACACTCTAGGATAAAGGTTATTGGCCAGAAACTCAACTAAAAATTTGTCGAAATGCGAAGGAAAAAACAGAAAGAACATATTTCTCCTTCATTATTGCGGTTTTTATACTGGAAGAATATAATAAAAAACAGAAAAAAGGAGGAATTACAATGAAAAAAATTGAGGTTTATACACAACCCGATTGTCCGCCATGTGTTATTGTAAAAGAATTTTTGAAGCATAATAACGTTGCATATGAAGAATTTGACGTAAAAAAAGACGCTGCTGCTCGCAATCGTCTTTTATACGACTATGATTCTTATTCAACTCCAACAGTCGTAATTGATAGCGAAGTAGTTGCAGGTTTTCAAATTGAAAAGTTACAACAACTACTCAATATAGAATAGGAATAGGTAAATACCTATTCCTATTCTTATCCCGCTATTTGTAGGTAGTAAAACTCCCACCCACTAATTAAAAGTTTCACTTTATAATTGTTGCAACCTTTTTATTTCAGTTAAAAGTTCCTGACTTTCATGATATCCTGCTAACTTCCATTTATCTTGATCCCTTTTCAATGTTACAATTTGATATTGTCCACTTTTTGTCCGCTCATATACATATAAATTTTTATGCTCTTGATCATACGACATTTTCGTTTCTGAATTAAAAGAAAACGGCGCTTCTTTTGCCGGAAGTAAATATTCACCACTTTGTTTATCACTTCTGCTATTTTCATCTGTAAATACTTGAAGGAAATTATCTGTAAAATACGGTGATAACGTCTCTATCATCTTATTCATCGGCAAATGCTTCCCACGAATTGAAAACTGGGTTTCATAGCCTTTTTGTATCGTTGTAAATACTTCTTTCCGATCCACTTCCACTTCCTCTTTCCCTAAAACAGTCGTAACACTATAACCAACTAGAAAGGCAACACATACAAATAGAACAAGCCATATTCCATATTTCCTCATTTTTTCACCTTCCTTTTAAAAGAACTTGTCTTTGTAGTATTCATTGTAACAATGATTATGCAAAGAAAGGACAGATTTCGTTCGTAAAATCTTTACAACGATAGACAGCATTTTCATCACCATTTTCACTATTACCAATTTATGATAAAAACAAACAAAAAATGCACGAATCTCTTCGTGCATTAAAATAAAACATCTTCTTCATATAAATATTCATATGATAAATCTATAAATAAAAAGTTGTCATCATCTATTGGGAAAGAAAATGTTCGTACCATTTCGCCCGTTTCGATATCTGCATATAAATCTGAAAGCCTTGCCTTATTCTCAAAACGCATTTTCATGATATTCTCAAGAAAATACGGGCGCCAACTCCAGTTCTTCATATAATAATCCGGCATCACAATCCATTCTCCATCTTTTTTCATAACATTTCCTGATTGTTGGAAACCATCTTCATTACAAATAAATATGCGAAAACTATACTGTGATACACTTTGACTAAATTGTAATAACCAATCATTGATATCTTCATTCTTTTTTTGTTTTGATAAAACATCGCCAATGCGATCGCGTAACATCTCTGTTAAATTATAAATTTTTTGTAACTTCTTCTTTTCATGTTGAATAAACTGATGACATTCATTACCAAGTCGCTCTTTCAAAACATTCGTTTCAATAAAATCAGGTAAACATTCTTTCAAATAATTACCTTGATAATATCTTCCGCCGTTCTTCCAAGCATATTGCAGTTGATAAAAAGCATCTATTTCTTCATATAACAAAGTTGCACCAATTCTTCTAGCAAGTAATGATAAAGAATATAAAATATCTTGATAAGATTGTAAAAGTGCTGTTTGCCTTAAGTTCGTTAAATCTACTTTTAAAATATCAGGTGCTAACACGCTAATACGCTCTAAATTACTTGTGCCCGTTCCGACCTTATTAATCGAAATTTGAATACCATATGTACGATAATACATAAGCAAATGATTAAATTGCTCTATATCTTCTTTACATTCATGCTCTGTAATCTCTAAAACAATTTGTTTTAAATTTAAACCTTGTTCTTCATACCTCAATAAAAGTTGAAGCAAGCTTTCATCATCATCATTCATTAATACATTAGCATTCCGATGTATAAATAATAATAATTTTTGATCGCTTTCTAAATAACGATTTAAAGCTTTTTCTACTATAATATTATCCGCTTCCAGTTGAAATTCACTTGGAATCGAATCATCGTGAAAGAAAGAAGCTAAACTTTGTATGCCCTCTTCTGTTTGAATACGTCCTACTACTTCATATCCAATTACAGTATGCTCATCAGCACTAAAAATAGCTTGATAATAAGGAAGGACTTTATCCAAGTTACTCATTACATCTAATGCATCTATCAACGTGCTTCCCTCCCTTTACTTTTCAAAAATTATAACATGATATTTACGGAAAAATAATAAAAAATCCCTTCAGTTTTCCTGAAGGGATTAGAGGGGTAAAATGCTAAGGGGAATTAGCAATTCTACTATGAAGAAAAAAGAGGTCTTAAATATAACGTATATATGACCTCTTGTAAACACTTTTCTTTCATATGTCACAATTCCGTCACATTTAACCATAAAAAATGAATCAAACATTCATTTTTTATCCCTTTTAAAATGGATATTGATGTAAATGTTGTCCTCCATCCATTGTCATGCAAGTTCCATTTATGTACGCCGCTTCATCTGAGCATAAATAATAAGCTAGACCAGCGATTTCTTCTGGCGTACCCAGCCTTCCAAGCGGAACACTTTGTATCGTACGCTTAGCCATTTCTTCTGAAATCCATAATTTATCAGCACCGCCCGTACGTTCAATTGGTCCTGGCGCGATAGCGTTAACTCGTATTCCATATTTACGCCCCCACTCAACAGCGAGCGTCTTCGTCATCGCTAATACCCCTGCCTTCGCTGCAGCCGAATGAATCACTCCTGGACCTGCATCCCATGCATACGTTGCTACCATGTTAATGATATTCCCTTTTATACCTTTTTCAATCCAATATTTTCCGACAGCATGACTACAGTAAAACGTACCGTTTAACACAATATTAATGACTGAATTCCAGCCATTCACAGATAAATCTTCTGCTGGACAAATAAAGTTTCCAGCTGCATTATTTATTAAAACATCAATTCTACCAAACTTCTCATCAATCTGTTCAATCATTTTCTGAATGTCATCCGTATTTCTTACATCCATTTGTACAGGTAATACTTGCCCTGGAAATTGTTCAATTTCCAACTTTGTTTCCTCTAGTTTTTCCTTTGTACGTCCGGTAATAACAACTCGTGCCCCTTCTTTTGCAAAACGAGTCGCCATTCCTTTTCCCATTCCACTCGATCCACCTGTTATAATAACTACCTTTTCTTTCACATACATCCCCTCCAAAAAATGAATACACATTCATTTTATCACTTTATTTAATAGAAATCTTTATATTTTTAAACTTTTCTGATATTTTAACGTAAAGAACTTTCTTTTTATTCATTTTTTTTCGTAATCTATACTACTTTTTTATTATGTAAAGTATATTTTAAATAAACTGAAAGGAGATTTGAGTAGCCTATAAATGGAATAAAAACATTGAGGTATACTCATATTTTTATGAAGCACATTACAAGAAGAAATTTTTTAAAAATTGGTATGCGTACTTGTCTCTATTCATTTATAACCAGTAGCATCGGATACTACTATGCTAAATATATAGAGCCCCATTTCATTTCTTTTACACAGCACACATTAAAATCACAACTCATCCCAAAAAGTTTTCATGGTATAAAAATTCTTCAATTCAGCGATTTACATCTCGGATACTATTTCTCGCTTCAACATTTATCTAAAGTTGTTTCTAAAATTAATGCTGTAAATCCAGATATTGTCCTTTTTACCGGAGATCTCATTGATAATTATCAAACGTATACTGACACTCCTTTCGTTGCATCCATTTTAAAAAATATACAAGCGCCCTTCGGTAAATTCGCTATTTATGGTAACCATGATCACGGTGGATATGGAACTGAATACTATGAGCACATCATGCGTGAATCTGGATTTGAACTATTGCTAAATAGTGAAAAAAGAATTCGTTTAATGGATAATAGTGAAATTTCTATTTTCGGTCTCGATGATATACTACTAGGCAGACCAAAAATAGAGAAAACATTAGAGCATGCACGGCAAAGTACTTATAACATTGTTCTTGTTCACGAACCAGATATCGCGCCCAAAGTTTCTAAATATCCAATCAACTTGCAACTTTCTGGTCATAGTCACGGCGGACAAGTACAAATTCCTTTTTTAGGACCTATTATTACACCATCACTCGCCAAAGACTATATTGAAGGCTTCTATACAATTCAGGATTTAACTCTCTATGTCAATCGAGGCCTCGGAAGAACACGTGTCCCATTCCGTTTTATGTCAAAACCTGAAATTACACTTTTTATACTTCAACATTCGTAATAATTCGCCTATTTTCTTGCATATCCTTTCTTGTACGCGCTCATCCATGTTTCATTTACCATATGATGAAAGTGAGTCCAATAAAGGAGGTATGTTCATGTATCCATATTATCAACCAATCCCAGTCCGTTCAGCACCTATTGGTCCAGTAGGCGACTCACGCTTCTTTCCGTTTTTTGGCGTTCCCTTTCTAGCTGGAATTGCTGGTGGATTGCTCGGCGGAGCATTAGCTTTCGGCCCTCGACCATTTTATCCACCTTATCCACCACCTTTCCCGCCGCCAGCACCTTATCCTTGTTACGGTGGACCATGTCAGCAACCATACTATTACTAGGTTAAAATAACGATTCTTTCAAATATTATTCTCTCAACGAGCCATCTCATTACACGCTTATAATAAAACTATTGTTTCTACTCATCCTTCCATTTTTGGAGCATATGAGTAGAAAAAAGTAAAAACCTCTTATGGGACATAAGAGGTTTTTACTTTTTTTCATTATTCAGCGTCTGTATTTTGATACGCCATCTTAAACAACTTCACTTGGCTATCAATTTCTTCTGTACTACCATTAATAACATAATAGTAATCACCATCTTTATTTTGTTCACGTGTTTTCACATTATCAGCTAATGTAAGCTGTAAAATCGCCTTAATTCGTGCCTTCATTTCAATATCTAATATCGGGAAAGATATTTCCACTCGCTTCTCCATATTTCGCGTCATCAAATCAGCTGAAGATAAATATATTTTCTCCTCCCCATTATGATGGAAATAATAAATACGGCTATGTTCTAAATATCTTCCAACAACACTAACTACACGAATATTTTCACTTACATTTGGAATACCAGGTCTTAGACAACATGTTCCTCGAACAATGAGCTCTACCTTTACTCCAGCTTGTGATGCTTCGTACATTTTTTTAATTAATGGTTTATCTGTTAATGAATTCATCTTAGCGATAATGTATCCATTTCCATATTGCCTATGATAACGGATTTCTTCATCTATTAAATCCATAAATTGCTCTCTTATATCAAATGGAGCAACCGATAAATGATGAAAATGTGGCTTTGTTGTATAACCACTTAAATAATTAAAGAAATTGGTTGCATCAACCCCAAAGTCTTTTCTTGATGTAATATACCCAAAATCAGTATATAACTTCGCTGTTGCATCATTATAGTTTCCAGTTCCGAGATGTACGAACCTTTCAATTTTTCCGTTTTTTCTTCTTACAACTAACGTAATTTTACTATGTGTTTTCAAGTGACTTACACCGTAAATAACATGACAGCCCGCCTGTTCCAATTCTTTAGCCCAATGAACATTGTTTTCTTCATCAAACCTTGCCTTTAATTCAACTAATACCGTCACTTGTTTTCCCTTTTCAGCCGCTATCTTTAACGCCTGAATAATCGGTGAATCACCACTTACACGATATAACGTTTGTTTAATCGCAAGTACATTCGGATCGTCTGCCGCATCACGGACAAAATCAACTACCGGCTGAAAGGATTCAAAAGGATGATGTAATAAAATATCATGCTCAATTGCTTTTTCAAATACATCTTCTTCATCACCTAAATCTTGAGGCGGTTGCGGAATAAGAGCCGGATATACAAGATGTTCATATAAAGGAGCTAGTTTTTTATATAAAGAAAACAAACATGTTAAATCTAATGGACCATCCATTATATATACATCTTCATCTTTTACTTCCAGAACCTCATATAATAACGCTAATACTCTTTCATCAATGTGTTCTTTCCCAACTTCTAAACGAACAGCAGCCCCCCACTTACGCTTTTTTAATTCTTTTTCAATTACCTTTAATAAATCTCTCGCACCTTCTTCATGAATCGTTAAATCTGCATTGCGTGTAATACGGAAACGAGTAACAGATGATACTGTATATCCCGTAAATAATTTATGAGTAAAGCTACTAATTACGTCTTCTAATAAAATAAATTTATGCTTTTGCCCTTCGCTCGGTAAAATTATAAAGCGCTCAAGTAATGAAGGAACTTGTACAATTCCTAACTTCGTCCTGTTTTCTTCTTCCGCTTGCTTCTCATCATATAAAAGAGTAGCTAAATTCAAACTTTTGTTTAATAACATTGGAAATGGGCGATATGCATCAATAGCTACAGGAGTTAACACCGGAAAAATTTGCTCATCAAAATACTCTTCTATAAATTCTCGCTGCTCTTTCGTCAAATCATTGAATGTTAAACGTCCAATTCCCTCTAATTCAAGCGCTGGTAATATATAATTTTTAAATGTATCATATTGTACTGTCATTAGTGCATGGGCTTTTATCGCAATTTTATTTAATTGCTTTTTTGGTGTTAAGCCAGCTTTATTTTCTGGCTGATTAAATCCAGCACTCACTTGATCCTTCAATCCCGCTACACGTACCATAAAGAATTCATCTAAATTCGAACTAAAAATACTAATGAATTTCAATCTTTCCAAAAGTGGATTATTTCCATCTTGCGCTTCTTGTAGTACACGTTCATTAAATGCTAGCCAGCTTAACTCTCGATTATTGTAATAAGCTGTATCATTTAAATCTACTGCATTCCCCTTCGATAATTCCATTCTCTTCACACTTCCCCTTGAAACTTTTTTACTATAATTTAGTTAATTTCATTTTATCAAATTACAATATTACAAAGTGTAAATTTTTCGTAAAGACATCCGTACAACCTAATGTTTTAGTTTAAATAATAAATTAATATTCGTTTTTAATACTCTTTCTAACTGTTTTTTTTGTTTTTCAGCTTGCACTTTTTCTGCTAAGGCTGACTGTTCACATAAAACTTTAAACGTTAATCCCTCTTCGCTTTCTGTTATAGATATGGTATCAACAAGCGATCGTTGCCTTACATTTAAAGCAGCTGAAAATTGTAAAACAGCTCCTAATAGGCGGATTTTTTTTTGTTCACTTTTATCAAACCAACCTTCAAATGGAGATAAATATTGTTTAAATAGCATTTTTGATTTATAAGATGCAATAAGTGCTAACCTCACTCTATCTTTATGCATCATGCCATCAATTGTCTTATTCGCTAATAAATAAAACGTATGTAAACGGCTCGCTTCTTCGTCTATATATTTGCCTATATTAAATACTTTCGCTGCTTGATGGAACACTTCCCAGTCTTTTACTGACATAGAAATAAGCCCTATTTCCTCAAGTTGTTTGCAAATTAGTCTTCCATGTTTAATAAGTTGAATAACAAATTCCATATCCATTTCGTATTCATGTGATAGTAAATGCAAACTTTCTTCAACTACGTTCGGATAATATGAAATCCCCAAATCTTTTGTCAACTCTTCATAGAAAACACCTTCTCTTAATCCTTTTCTACTTAATACAAAGGCCGGTGCCTCTATAACATTAACAAGTGTATGAAATACTTCAACCGCTGGAATTATCGTATCCGCTCGATCTTTTGCCAAGCCTTCCAATTTCTGAAGTTCTATGAACGACAATTTTTCCAATTCATCTTTTACATTTTCAATATCTTCTTCTTTCATCTTGTATAAATGTAATCCTGCTATAGGATAACATATTAAATTTTGATGGATTTTTACTAAGTTCCTCGCACTACCACCAATTGCAATAAGAGGCAATTTCTTATTGATTAACCATGGTAACGTTCGAAATTGAAACTCTAAATACTGTTGCATTCCCTCTAACTCATCTGTAGTAGGAATATCGCCTTTAATAAATTGTTGCTTTAAAGAAAGTGCCCCAAAAGGAAAACTATGGTACTCTAAAATCTCTCTATTTCTAAAGTATGTAACTTCCGTACTTCCCCCACCAATATCTACCGTTATTCCTTCTGGAAACGATGTAGAATTCATAACCGCCAAGTATCCGTAACGCGCTTCCTCATATTCTGATAATACTCTAAGAGTAAAATCCGTTTGTCCTTCAACAAGCTTTTTAATTTCCTCTTGATTCTCAGACTGTCTAATTGTTGCTGTTGCAACACAAAGTACATGATGCAACTGATGGAACCTTGTACTTTCTTGAAATTGAAATAATGTCTGTAATAATACTTCTATTCCCTCTTCATTCAACACACCATCAATTAAGTAATTCCTTAACCTAGCAACCACTTTTGTATTTTCAATCTCTTTATAAAAACCTCCATTTTTCTTTTCATAAATAACTAAACGCATTGTATTAGATCCAATATCTATAATGGCATACTGTTGTTTTAATATTTCTTTCAAACTTCTCACTCTTTCATTATCAAATTTCAAAAACATATTCTATTACTATTATACAAAATAGTTGTTTTTTGTAACAATATTGCTTTAATATTGAAAATATATACAATCACTTTTTGCATATAATAAAAACCTCTTTTATTTATGGTATAATAATGAAAAATTGAAAGGAGATTCAATATGAAACCTTCACAACCACAATCTCAATTACAAAACCAACATTCTATTAATCGACTAGCTCAATCTATTTTCGTTGTGAATCGTCATGCTAAAGCAGCTACTAATCCTAAATATTTATACTGGTTAAAAAAGACAGCTTTAGAACGTTTGATTGCTGAAAAAAAAGCAATTAAAGAAGGATTACATTTTTCTAGAAACCCACGTTTTAGCCAACAACAATCTGATGTCCTTATACGTTTAGGCGATTATTTTTTCCACATCCCTCCTACGAAAGAAGATTTTCGAATTCTACCGCATCTTGGTCATCTTGAATCCTCCTATCGAAATCCGAAAACAACCTTATCTTTAACAGTAGCAAAAAAAACACTTCAAGATTATATTGGTCCTGAAGCATTGAAACAAGAAAAAAAATTAAGTGAACCTGTTCCATGGTATAGTCGTACTTATACAAAAAAATAAAACAGTTTGGCCAAGTGTAGGCCAAACTGTTTTATTTTTTCTCTTCTTTAATTTTAATATTTGCTTGTTTATAAAAAGCTACTTTTTCTGTATTATAAGACTTTGTGAATTCATTAAATTTATCTTTTTCTGACTCAATATCCTTATAAGATTGATTTACTACTTTTACTTTTTCACTAATATCTTTTAATTTAGTACCTTTATCTTGTAACATTGTGTATAACTCTTTTTCTTGTTTTAAAGATTTATTATAGCTGTCATACATTTTATTAAATGAATCGTGTCGTTTCTCATAGGTGCTTTTCACTTTATCAGCTTGATCTTTCAACTTATTATCTTCAATTTTCTTCACATACTTATCAGCTGACTTCACTTCTTCTTGCGCTTTATTTAAAGCCTCTTTTTCTTTTGTAAGTACTTTTTCTCGTTCAGTTGTATTCTTTGCTGCTTGATTCAATTTTTCTTTAACAGTTTGATTATTATCTTTTCCTTCTTGCACAATCTGGTTATATAATTCTTGTCCTTCTTTCTCTAAAGCCTCAAGTTTTTTTGCATCTTCAAACATTGTTTTTTCTTGTTTAGCAGCGTTTTCAAACGCTACATATAATTCTTCTTCTGGTTTCGGTCCAAAACAACCGGCTAATAAAGTCATTGATAATGCAGTTATAATTGCTAATTTACTATATTTCAACATCTCTTCCTCCTATTTATAAACGACCATCGTGTAATATAAAAAAGTTATAAAATATGTAATTGTTCTATACACTCGCATCTTTTTTACGAAGATCATTAATATTGTTTGTACGAATTATTACCTAATATTACATTATTCTTTTTGACGTATTTAGCAGTTCCATATCCATCTTTAAGTATAGTTTTTCGTGTTTTTTAAAACCTGTTCACACTATGTATTACCTTAATGGCCACAGAATTTCACCTCAGTCTTAATAAGACTATAATAGTTCACCTGATAAAAGGTGATCGTTCCGCTCTCACGTCTACCATTCCCTTTCCAGCTTTCTATCAAATAATCTCTTTGTTCATTTTACACAGTACAATCGATATCTCGCAACAACTTACAAATATTCTTTTCATTTCCTAAAAAGGAAAAGTGTAGAGCTTGCTTTCCTCTACACTTTTAAAATAAAACACATTGTGCAAATTGTATTGGCACTACCATCATAATTATATGCTTATTTCATATATTTTTAAAGACTTTTATTACAAACGCAACGTTTTTTGTAATAAAAGTCAAAAAAATGTTACAAATAAAACTTCTTCCTATCATATATCTTCAAATCAAAGCTTCACTCATTTTCTTGCAAATTTCTATACTGATACAATTGATTTTGCGACTTTCTCAACAGTTCTTCAAACGTTTTCCCTTCTACTGGATAGCTAGCTGCTCCAAATAAAAGAGTGACACTGAGTAAATCACCTTCTATTTCACTTTCAATATTTTTCATTAATCTGTTTGTTATTGTTGATGTCTCATGACCATTATCAATTGCTACAATAACATACTTATTTTCATCCCACTTTGTAACAACATCTCCCTTCCGAATTGTCTTTACAATGGTACTCTCTAATTTTTGTACTAACACTCCCAATTTTTTTTCTTGCAACGTGTCTTTTAATCCTTCCCATTCTTTTACAGAAAGAATGTAAACCGTAATATTACGGGAATCTCTTTCAGATAAAGCGGCTACTTTCCCAAAAAAATCAACAACAAAATCGTTGCTTGCCATTCCTCCTACTTCCACATTCATACGCTTGTTCGCTCTTTTATCGTACCAATGTCCAAAATAATAACTTAGTATCATTTGCAATATATAAATAATAAAGACGGTATAAAATGATCGTGAATCCAGTTTTGCAATTACATCCTGAAGTGCAATCCATTCTGTAACTGCCACTGTATTTCCAAGTAATAATCCACTAATTTTCCCTTTATGTTTCATACTTCTCCCCCTTTTATACCAATATATGTTTCTATATCAATAATGTTTTTCTACAAAATAAAAAATGTACATATGCAATGTACATTTCTGCTTAAGCTTGTATACCTTTCCTACTCTATTTCATATATATAATATATAACTTTTATAGAAAGGAGTAATCTATATGCTACAAAAAGAAAATCTATCAGATGCTATGCGTTTACTAGCTGGTTTTCTATTATCATTAAAATTATTATTTACCTCTTTCGGCATACACTTTATTACAAACGATCAAATCGACGCTATTGTTAATGTTGTTTCATTTTTATTTATTCTATACTTTGGCTACAAAAATAACTATGTAGGAAAAAAAGGAATAGAGCAAAAGAAAATACTCAAAAAACACAACCTTCACTAAAAAAAGGAACCTTTTGTACAGGTTCCTTTTTTTCATTGACGCACAACAACTTCATTTGTTTGCAGTGGACCATATGATATCTCTTTATCTTGAAATGTATATGTAGCCTGAAAGAATGCTTGTTTAAGAGCTTTATCTTTATTAGCTTTTATTTTGCAACGTAGTTCCACCTTTTCATTCGGTAACAAATCATCAATTCGCCACCTTACAAGCTGGAATAAAAACTCACTTATCCCCTTATCAACTTTTAAAGAATTAGGAATATAAGCAAAGTAATCTCGAATCATATGACTTATAACAACTCTCGAAATCATTTCTACCCCTTTATTTTCCACTTCAATTCGCATAATAAGTATGTCGTTTACATCGTAGGTCAATTCATACGAAAATTGTTCTGTATACATACTACCAATTTGCAATGTAACGGCTACTTGAGGAAATTCATTTTCCTTTTTCGATCCGTCAATCCACAATACTGGTTGTAGCGGTATTGAATACTTTCCTGTATCCGAAATTCGTCCCCATATTTTCATAATATATATTCACCTCATTTCAGATGTACCATACACACAATGAATTCCCCAACTTACTAAAGCTTGCTACAAGTAATGTTTAATATTTCTCTTCCTTTTATCCTATTCGACAATATGAAGAAAAAACCATTTTTCATCTATTAACAGAAGGTGTTCTTTATGAAATTTTTTTACAATTTACTTCATTTCCTTTATAGCAATATTCGTATCGCTCACTCGTTCTCTACTCATATGAAAGAATATTTTGACGGAAGAAAAAATTTGCCTTATAGTCAAATTTGACTATAATATTCTTTATGGCATATTAGTGCACTTATGGAAAAGAAATTAAAATCAACTATACATTTAAATTTTTTATCCACTGCACTCAAAACTTAATATAGTTTACTTATTTCTAAAGGAGGGTTATATTTGGAAACTCAACCATTAAAAAAAGACACCAACAAGACAAAATTTGTTGTTGCTGGTTTGCTGCTTGGTATATTAATGGCCGCAATGGATAATACAATCGTTGCAACCGCAATGGCAACAATCGTTGGAGACCTAGGAGGCTTTGATAAGTTTGTTTGGGTCACATCAGCTTATATGGTAGCAACAATGGCAGGGATGCCTATCTTTGGGAAACTTTCTGATATGTACGGGCGGAAACGTTTTTATATTGGGGGCCTCATTCTTTTCTTATTCGGTTCTGCGCTTTGCGGAACAGCTTCAAGTATTGAGCAATTAAGTATTTATAGAGCTATTCAAGGTATCGGTGGTGGTGCCCTTATGCCTATCGCCTTTACAATTATGTATGATATCTTCCCACCAGAAAAACGCGGGAAGATGACAGGGCTATTCGGTGCTGTTTTCGGGACATCTAGTGTATTCGGTCCTTTATTAGGTGCTTATATTACAGACTATATAAGTTGGCATTGGGTCTTCTATATCAATATTCCATTAGGACTTATCTCCTTTTTCTTCATTACTAAATACTACAGTGAGTCTCTAGAATTTAGAAAACAAAAAATTGATTGGGCTGGTGCTATTACACTTGTCATAAGTATCGTTTGCTTAATGTTCGCATTAGAACTTGGTGGTAAGGAATATGCCTGGAATTCCACTGTAATTATTGGCTTATTTACAACAGTAGTTATTGCGCTTATTATTTTCTTCTTTGTAGAAAGAAAAGCAACCGAGCCTATTATTTCGTTCCATCTATTTAAAAAACCTTTATTCGCAGCTAGTCAAGGAGTTGCCTTTTTCTATGGTGCTGCTTTTATTATCTGTACAGTTTATATTCCAATCTTCATTCAAGGCGTTCTTGGAGGTTCGGCCTCTAATGCTGGATTAATTTTAACACCAATGATGGTTGGTTCTGTAATTGGAAGTCAAACAGGAGGACAATTAGCTTCTCGAACAAGCTATCGTAACATTATGATGGTATCTGGTGTCTTCTTCGTTCTTGGTATTTATTCATTAAGTACTTTAACAATGGACACACCTCGTTTACTCGTAACACTATTTATGATTCTCGCTGGGCTTGGTGTTGGCTTCTCATTCTCAGTATTAAGTATGTCTTCTATTCACAAGTTAGAAATGCGAGACCGCGGTTCGGCGACATCAACAAACTCATTCTTCCGATCACTCGGTATGACTCTTGGTGTAACGATTTTCGGTACAATTCAAAATCATATTTTTACAGATAAACTAAACTCTGTGTTCCCCCCTGAACTAGCAAAATTAGCTCCAAAAGGCGGAGACACAAGTTTCTTATTATCACCAGGCGCTACCGCAAAAATTCCTGCTGAAATATTAGCGGGTATTAAAGAAGCTCTCGCTACATCTATTGCGAACACATTCTTCTGGGCACTCATCCCGGCTGTACTAAGTGTTATTTGTATTTTACTAATGGGAAATGAACGCCTCTTTACAGGCCCTAAAAAGAAAGAAAAACAAAAGCAAGTCAGTTAATATAAAAAAGAAGCGGCATATCCCTTTATGAAAAAGGATATGCCGTTTATAATATGTATAAAGTTTTTATATACAGGAGTTGAGACAGCATGAGCATGAAATTAGTCATTCTCGGCTTGCTACTCGAAGGAGATAAACATCCATATGAAGTGCAGCATATTATGAAAGAACGACAAATGGATTGTTATATTAAATATGCTAAAGGATCACTTTATTACGCTTTCGAGCAATTAGAAAAGCAAGGCGCAATTCACATTACAAATGTAATTAGAGACACAAACCGACCTGACAAAACGATTTTTCATATAACAGAAGAAGGCAAAAAACTATTCCACACTTTACTATTAAAACAATTCGAAGCAAAAAACCAAATATATAAACCTATTTATTCAGCCTTATCTTTCGCTCACTTTAGCAATGATCACGAATTAGTTCCTATTTTAGAAAAAAAGAAAAACGACACTCTTCAATATTTACATACTATGCAAACGATATATGATTGTAATAAAGGAAAGGTTCCACGTGCACAACTATATATTTTGCAAAGTGTAATTGAGCATATTACAGTTGAATTACAATGGCTAAACACCCTCCTTAAAGATGCTATAGCAGGCCGACTTTCAGAAGTTGTTATAGATGAAAATTGAGCTATGAAAGAAGACATCTCTACTTCTTTCATAGCTCAATTTCTCTTTTTATACTGTAATATTATTAGTTACTTCAGAATAAAAAGTCAGAATAATAAGAAATAAAAACTTTGGAATTTTCTTATTTTAAAACAGTAGACAAAATTCCAAAAATTGTGTTAGAATTTGTTTCAATATCATATCGCTTGTTAAATTCCTTTCAAAAGGAAAATAGGTACACGAACATTTCGTTTCGTGTTTAAAAGGGAAGCTTGGTGAAACTCCAACACGGTCCCGCCACTGTAAATGCTGAGATTTCTTTTTGGTGCCACTGTGAAAACGGGAAGGTGAAAGAAATTATATGAAGCATAAGTCAGGAGACCTGCCTGTTTTAACAACACTGATAGATTCACGGATGATGATGAGGTGTTAAAACAAAAAGGAAGGCTTATTTTCTATGTCTTTGCACTTTTTGTTATAGGTATTTCCTAGTAAACGGAAATGCTTACTTTCAATTAGGGAGGAATTTAAAATGGCAATTCAAACAAGTAACTTAGGTTATCCACGTATCGGACTACAACGAGAGTGGAAAAAAACATTGGAAGCTTTTTGGTCCAATAAAATTGATGAAGAACAATTTTTAACAACAATGAAAGAAATTCGCCTTCAACACGTAAAAGTACAGCAAGAAAAAGGGATTGAACTCATTCCAATTGGCGACTTTACATATTATGATCACGTTTTGGATACTGCCTATATGCTAGGATTTATCCCATCACGTTTTTCTGAGTTTACATCTTACCTTGATGTATATTTCGCAATGGCGCGTGGCTCTAAAAATCACGTAGCTTCCGAAATGACAAAATGGTTTAACACAAACTATCACTATATCGTTCCTGAATATGAAGAGGGATTACAAATCTCTTTAAAAGATAATCGTCCACTCCGCTTATACGAAGAGGCAAAACAAGAATTAGGAGTAGATGGAAAGCCTGTTATTTTAGGTCCATATACTTTCTTAAAATTAGCTAAAGGCTATACACAAGAACAATTCCCTTCCATTTTAAAACAGTTAGTTGCACCTTACGTACAACTGCTTTCAGAACTACATGCAGCTGGTGCACAAGCCATTCAAGTTGATGAACCAATTTTCGCTTCTTTAACGAAAGAAGAAGTTCAACAAGCAAAAGAAATTTATGAAGCTATTCGTAAAGAAGTTCCAAATGCGACTCTTCTTTTACAAACATATTTTGATAGCGTGGAAGAAAACTATGAAGAAATTATTACATTCCCGGTATCCGGTATTGGATTAGATTTCATTCATGGTAAAGAAGGTAATTTAAATGCTATTTCAAAATATGGATTCCCAGCTGATAAAACTTTAGCTGTCGGTTGTATAGATGGCCGTAACATTTGGAGAGCTGACCTTGATGAAGTTCTTGAGTTATTTACAAGGTTACAAAAACAAGTCCAAACGAAAGATTTCATCGTTCAGCCTTCTTGTAGCTTATTGCATACACCGATCGATAAAACAGAAGAAACTCACTTATCGACTGAGCTATTTGATGCATTAGCATTTGCAAATCAAAAATTAGAAGAGTTAGTTCTTATTCATTCCGCTCTCACTCAAGGTACAGAAAGCATTAGTACTGAGCTGGAAACATATCGAAACGTACATCATACAATTCGCTCATCTGCTGCACGTAACCGAGAAGATGTCAAAGCAGCACGAACAGCACTAAAAGATGAAGATTTTTCACGTCCTCTTCCATTTGAAAAACGATACGAATTACAACAAGTTGCCCTGGAGTTACCACTATTACCAACAACGACTATTGGTAGCTTCCCGCAAACAACTGAAGTTCGTCAAACGCGAAAAGAATGGCGTAACGGTGTTATTTCAAATGAACAATATGAACAATTTATTGAAAAAGAGACAGAAAAATGGATTCGTTACCAAGAAGAAATTGGTCTTGACGTCCTTGTACATGGTGAATTTGAAAGAACTGACATGGTCGAATATTTTGGTGAGCGCCTTGCTGGTTTCTCATTCACTAAAAACGGTTGGGTCCAATCATACGGTTCCCGCTGCGTAAAACCGCCTGTTATTTATGGTGATGTAGCCTTTATTAACGGAATGACTATTAAGGAAACAGTTTATGCACAAAGCTTAACGGAGAAAGTTGTAAAAGGAATGTTAACTGGACCTGTTACGATTTTAAATTGGTCCTTCGTTCGAAATGACATTCCAAGAAAAGAAGTTTCGTATCAAATTGCACTAGCTCTTCGTCACGAAATTGTACTACTTGAATCTTCCGGAATTAGAGTAATTCAAGTCGATGAGCCAGCACTTCGTGAAGGAATGCCACTAAAAGAAAAAGATTGGGATGCTTATATTACATGGGCAGTACAATCCTTCCTTTTAGCAACTTCTTCTGTAGCAAATGAAACACAAATTCATACTCATATGTGTTACAGTAACTTCGAAGATATTGTTGACGCGATTCGCGCATTAGATGCAGATGTAATTTCTATCGAAACATCAAGAAGTCACGGAGAATTTATTGATACGTTGAAACATACAACATATGAAAAAGGCATCGGCCTAGGTGTATATGATATTCATAGCCCACGTGTACCGAGTAAAGATGAAATGTATAAAATCGTAGAACAATCTTTAGAAGTATGCGATCCTAAATATTTCTGGATTAATCCTGATTGTGGTTTAAAAACGAGAAGAACAGAAGAAGTTATTCCAGCTTTAGAACATATGGTGCAAGCAGCGAAAGATGCTCGTTCCCTTTTAAAAACAAACGCATAACAAAAATGGGTTATCCTTTTCTCAGGATAACCCATTTTTATTCTTTACTTTCAAAGAAGAATTCGTATTGTATTTTATATAATTCATCATCCGTTGGCTCTTCAAGAGGAATTGCTTGTAAGACAACTGTATACTCACCATTTGGAATAGGTATTTGAAATTTGTTTGAAAGAATACTCGTTATAACGATACTTTCATTTTCAACCGTAAATGGAACCGTAATCGTTCTAACCACTTCTTCTTTTTCAATATGTTTCCCTGGGGTCACTTTCACTTCACAAGTATAATCAGAAAGTGCTTCAAAAATAACAGTTCCCTCTGCCTTAGCATAACCTCTTTCAAAATCTTCATCCGTCCAGTCTACATAAGGCTGCTCACCGTCATAGTTCATCAACATTAATTGCGAATAAGAAATTGTTAACTCCATAGTTCCCCTTCTCCTTCATCATGAAATGTACAAATACTACTTCACTTCAAACTTCACACGCGTACCATCTGGATATTTATCTAACTTATTCCCTACCCAAGAGCCTGCTCCCCGGTTATCCGCCGGACTTATATATTCAATATGTGCTCCTTTTCCGCCTTCCTTGCACATCGCCATTGGCCATTCATCACGATCATACCCTTTTTTTGATGGATACGGTGCTAACGACAATTTCCTTCTATCTGCAGCACCACCACGATCGATTGTACAAACTTCTGAATGCCCTTCTTTTATAGCATCCGTAATATGTTTTCCTGTCTCTGGATAACGTTCTTTCGGAAATCCTAACACTTGATCATACGTATTCGTTTTCTTTACACTTGTTTCCTCTGGCACAAGTACTTCATAAACTGCTACTAAAATAGACAGAATTGCGATAATTGAAATGATAATACCTTTTAATTGCTTCATGTATACCTCCATGTTTCTACCAGTTTCTTTTCCTCAGTTATTATAACAAACTTCTCCTGTATATGTTTTCAGACATTATTTTAGTTATTCCTTGCCATTCCGCCAAAAAATTTCATTTTTTCACTAATGCTGTAGAAAACTAATAGCCTTCCGACATTCTTTTTCAAAGGAAGTCCTCATAAAAGATTGAAATGATATATACGATACTTTTTGGGGAGGAAATATCATGGAAGCTACCTATAAAACGAAAGATGTCACGAATAAAACAGGCATCCCAAAACATATAGTCCGCAAATATAGTCAACTGTTAGAGGAACATGGTTATATGATTTCTAAAACAGCTGATGCTCGTATTTATAAACTTGATGATTTAAAACTATTGAAATCTATACATGAAAGAGCTGCCACATTACAAGAAGATATTTCAGAAACGATACCGATTATTTTAAAAGAAAAAGAGGCCCCACCTGTACCAGTTATACAAGATAAGCAAGAGATACAACCGAAAGAAAAAGAAGATGGGCGTAACTTTGAGGAGTTCATGTTGAAACTTGAAATGCTAGCTCAATTAAATGAAGCAATTATTCATCAAAATTCTACTCTAATTACACAAAATCGTTTAAAGGATGAGAAACTAGATGAATTGATGCAACAAGTGTATGTAAAAGAAGGCTCTCAAGAAAAAATGCTTCAAGAGTTAGTCGAGCACGCCGCTCAAACAGATGCATTGCAAAAAGAAAAAATGGACTTATTAATGAATCATATGTATAAACGAGAATCCAAACAAGAAGAAAAAATGAATAAACTTGTTAGTCAAATTTATAACAAGGACAGTAAACGTGATGCACAGCTTATGCAAGTTATTCGAGAAATTCAAGAAACAAAAAGAATGGTCGCTGCCTCAAAAGAGCAAAGCTTCTTTCAATCATTTAAAAGTTTATTTAGTCGAGCAAAACAAGAAAAAACAAATGAATAAACAATATAAAATAAAAAGTTACCTTCCATCGGTAACTTTTATTCCTTATTTTGTACAGCTGGTAATATAATAATTGCTTCAGTGCCTTTTCCACTTTCACTCTTATATTCCAATGTACCATTATGCGCTTGTAAAATACTAAATGTTACCATAAGCCCTAATCCTGTCCCTTTTTCTTTTAAAGAATAATATGGTTGCCCCAGCCTTGCTAACTGTTCTTTCGTCATACCAACACCACTATCTTTAACTCTTATTATGATTGTTTCGTCTTTTTGAATAGCTGTTACTTTTAAATATCCTTTATTTCCTTGAATTGCTTCAATACCATTTTTAACAACATTCATAATAGCTTGCTTCAATTTTGTCTTATCACCAATTGTATAAAGACTTTCTGAAATTTCAACTTGTAAATATACACCTTGCATCGCTGCAAATGACGACATAAGAGTGGTCATTTCTATTAATTGGGCTGATAAACAAATGTGTTCTTTTTTCTCAATTTGCGGCCTTGCTAAATTCAAGTAATCTGAAATAATTTGTTCCGCCCGATCCAATTCAGCTAATACGAGACGCATATAATCCTTATTCTTCACATCTTCCGTACTTTCTAGCAATTGGATAAATCCACGAACAACAGTAAGTGGATTTCGAACTTCATGTGCCACACTTGCTGCTAACTCACTTACAATATTAAGCTTTTCTGATTTTTGCATCTCTGTACGTAGTAATGCATTTTCGTTTAAATATTCAGTTAAATACACCTGAAATACCATTGTCATGACCATGATAAGCGAGGCAAATATAAATCCGCTATATATTTGCGAAATATACGGTGTAAATCCTGTTTCCAAAAGAACATTAATCATGCCTAATGCTAAAGAAACAAGCACATAAAATGATGAAATCATAAATGCTAAAATTAATTTCTTATCTCTTGAAAAAAGAGACCATTTCTTTGATAAAAATAGCGGAACTATCAATAGAAATGTTACTTCTAAAACTGGAAGAAAGCTCATTCCCTTTAGTAACCATTCATATGCAACAAAAATAACCGCTGGGATTAAACCAACAATCCCACCATATAAAAAACCACTGACAATTGGAATTGGGTGAAAGTTATACCCACACACATTGCCAAAACAAATAGAGTATGTCATGGAGAGAACGAGCGTAACGCTAGATAAAAACATAATAAAGTAACGATTTGGCTTCGGAGGCATTTCTTGATAGCGATTTAAACGAATCGCTTCATATAAAAATAGTGGTAAAATTATGATGGCAATTTGAATCAACAAATCACGGATAAGCTCCATAACCTCTCATCCCCTATATGTATTTTGATATGATTATATCATTTTATAGGTTTATTTGTTTTAAAATTTTGATTTTTCTTAACATATTTGTTAATTCTTTGTTAACAACTCATAATAATTGTTACAGATTTTCGAAATGATTGTAAACCCTGTACCAAATTTCCTTCGTGCAGTATACAATGAATACGGATTACAAAGAAAATGTAAAAATACTTTTTTAGACGGACAACTATAGCAAAATACAGCATATAATCCATACTATCTATGTTTACAAATAAGTGATCATTACTTTAGTAGGAGGAAGATAAATATGGCGGGTACTACGCTTGTTTTAAAAGAAGAAAATTTGGTTGTTCTAGAAAATGTTGAAAAATCAGTATATGAAGAGTTACAGCATAAAGCAGGAGATGAAGATTGCACATGTGCTGTGAACGAATCAGTTGTTCACCTTGGCAAGGTATCCTCTGTACTCTGGAATGAAGATGAAATAGATTGGGAATACGGATATTAAAAAGTCGCTTATAGCGGCTTTTTTTCTCTTTTCTCTCTCTTTCTAAATTACATATACAAAGCGCAATCATAGAAAATATGATAAAATGAACTTAATTTTCAAACGGAAGAAAGGGAGATACAATGGAACAATTCATTAACCCTAGAGTGAAGGATATCCAAATTTCTGGAATCCGTCAATTCTCTAACATGATTCAACACTATGATAATTTGATTTCTTTAACAATCGGACAACCCGATTTCCCTACACCTTCTCTCGTAAAAGAAGCGGCAAAACGGGCTATTACAGAAAACTATACAAGCTATACACATAACGCTGGTTTACTAGAATTACGTAAGGCAGCTTGTAACTTCGTAAAAGATAACTACGATTTACATTACTCACCTGAAAACGAAACCATCGTTACAATTGGTGCTAGCGAAGCAATTGATGTTGCATTCCGAACGATTTTAGAGCCAGGAACAGAAGTAATTTTACCTGCTCCTATTTATCCAGGTTACGAACCTATTATTCGATTATGCGGTGCAACGCCCATTTTTGTAGATGTTCGTGAAACTGGATTCCGTTTAACAGCTGACGCGCTAAAAAATGCTATTACAGAAAAAACAAGATGTATCGTACTACCATATCCTTCTAACCCAACTGGTGTAACTTTATCCACAGAAGAATTAAAAGATATTGTAGATGTTTTAAAAGATAAAAATATTTTCGTCCTTTCAGATGAAATTTATAGCGAGCTTGTGTATGAACAAAAGCATACATCTATCGCTCATTTCCCAGAAATGCGTGAAAAGACAATTGTCATTAACGGTTTATCTAAATCACATTCTATGACTGGCTGGCGTGTTGGACTTTTATTCGCACCAAGCTATTTAGCAGGACACATATTAAAAGTTCATCAATACAATGTAACGTGTGCTACTTCAATCGCTCAATACGCTGCGATTGAAGCATTAACAGCTGCTAAAGACGCACCCAAAATGATGCGCCACCAATATAAAAAACGCCGTGATTACGTATATAATAGACTCACTCAAATGGGATTAGCAGTTGAAAAGCCAACAGGTGCATTTTACTTATTCCCATATGTTGGTCATTTGACATCTTCATCATTTGATTTTGCACTTGATCTTGTCAAAGAAGCTGGACTAGCTGTAGTTCCTGGAACAGCATTCTCTGAATACGGTGAAGGCTACCTTCGCTTGTCCTATGCATATAGTATCGAAACTTTAAAAGAAGGCTGCGACCGATTAGAAGCCTTTCTAAAGAAAAAAGCTAAGAGTTAAACTCTTAGCTTTTTTCTGCATAATGATCACAAGTTTGACGTTTTAGTAATTTATGAGGAATAATGATACACTTTGCAGTGGATTCTGCATTCTCTACTTTATCAACTAAAGCTTTCGCTGCCTCATATCCTAGCTGATAAATATTCACATCAACTGTCGAAAGTGGAGGGCTCGCAATTTCTGATAATAAAGCATTATTAAAGCTTACAATAGAAACATCCTTCGGTACAACGAATCCTTTTTTAGAAAGAGCACTTAACACACCAAGTCCAATTAAGTCATCCGTTGCCATAATTGCCGTCGGCGGTTGCTGCAGTCCCATTAATTCCTCAACGGCTTGTTGACCACTTTCCCTCGAAAAATCAAAATGTAAAATATATTCTTTTGGTAATACAATGTCTGCTAATTTCAAGGCATCACTCATACCAGCTAAACGATCTCTCGTTACAAGTAAATCTGATCCACCACCAATGAACGCGATTTGCTTATGCCCTAATAAAATTAAATATTCTGCCACTTCTCTTGCAGCTGTATAATTGTCATTATCTACATATGTAATTTCATCTTTTCGATCATATGGTTTTCCTATTAAAACAAACGGGAAATTCTGTTCATGTAAATATTGAATAATCCGATCATTCTCCCTTGAATATAAAAGAATAATGCCACCAATTTGGCGTCCCTGTACCATCTTTACGACACCATTAAAAATTTCTTCTTCCGTTTCACCTGTCGACATGTAAAGCGCATAACCTTCTACGTGTGCAAATGAACTAATCCCTCTTATAACTTCTGGGAAAAATGGATTTTGAAAAGCTTTACTTGCAGAACTTGGCATAACAAGACCAAGTGTTTTCGTCGTTTGGTTCGCAAGATTTCTCGCATTTAAATTGGGATGATACCCTAATTCACTCATCACTTTCCTAACACGGCGCTTTGTCTTTTCACTTATACTTGGATTATCAGCAATTACACGAGAAACTGTTGATGGTGCAACATTCGCTTGCTTCGCCACATCTTTAATTGTAACTGTCATAAAAATCCCCCTCCTCTCATTTCTCTGTCATTTTTCATATATTTTATCTCGCATTCATTGCAAGTCATAAACTTTCATTTCTTATATCTTGCAAAACTAATCCTATTCTCCCTCTTCATGTATTGTAAGGGATATAGCTATTTTTTCCTATACTATAATATACTATTTATTTCACTTCTTTTCACATGTGATGTCAAATCTCTTTTCATCTCCCTATAAAGTTATTTATAGGGAGATGAAAAGAAAAATGGGACGTAATGTCCCATTTTTCATCCTTTTGTACCTCCAGCTGTTAAACCGGAAACAAAATATTTTTGTAGTGATAGGAATAAAATTGAAATCGGGATCGCAATTAACACTGAACCCGCTGCAAACGTTGTAAATTCATTACCGAATTTTTTCGCAACCATTTCATATAATCCAACTGCTAAAGTATAATTTTCTGGTGTTCGCAAAATAATACTCGCTAAAATGAAATCTGTAAATGGACCAATGAAAGTAAATAATGCTACAACCGCTACGATTGGCTTTGCAAGTGGCATAATGATTTGCCAGAAAATACGGAAATGCCCTGCTCCATCCATTCGAGCTGATTCATCCAACTCTTTCGGAATCGTATCAAAATACCCTTTCATAAGCCATGTATTCATCGGAATTGCTCCGCCCACATAAATTAAAATTAATGCAAGGTGTGTATCAAGTAATCCTGTTAACTGAGCTAATATATATAGTGCGATTAACGCTGCAAAATTCGGGATCATTTGCAGAATTAAAAATGTTAATAAACCATTCTTTCTTCCAACAAAACGATATCTCGAAAATGCATAAGCAGTAAAACTAATGGCTAGTACAGAGAAAATCATCGTCATTACGCTAACTTTCAAAGTATTTTTATACCAAAGTAAG
Source organism: Bacillus cereus group sp. BceL220 (assembly GCF_051776965.1). Classification (NCBI taxonomy): domain Bacteria; kingdom Bacillati; phylum Bacillota; class Bacilli; order Caryophanales; family Bacillaceae; genus Bacillus; species Bacillus cereus group sp. BceL220. The sequence continues at coordinate 330,105 of NZ_JBPWBC010000001.1, forward strand.
TAATTACTTGAATCGAGATCAAGTAGCTTGCGATAATGATCTAATGTGGCATTTTTCGGAATAATACTTGACCCAGATAAACTATCACCTGGATTAAACGATGAGCCAATTATCCATAGTAATGGATAGAAAACAATCGCACACATTATGAAGATAACTAAATAACTTAATGAAAGACGTAGCATCTTTTGTCGTTTAATATTCATTTACATCATATCCTCTTCTTGGAATGATTTTGTTCTCTTAAATTGCCATAACGCAACTGTAATAACGATTAACGATAAAATCATTGTAAGAGCTGCTGCTTTGCCGTATTGAGCCGAAGTCATCGTTAACTTATAGATCCATGAAATTAAAATATCCGTTCCACCTGCATTTTGTCCAGACACAGCAGGTCCCCCGTTATTAAATAGATAAATAATACTAAAATTATTAAAGTTAAACGTATATTGCGTAATTAATATTGGCGCTGTTGCATATAACACAAGTGGCAATGTAATTTTGCGGAACTGTTGCCAAGCAGTTGCTCCGTCTACTGTAGCCGCTTCATATAATTCTCCTGGAATCGATTGCAGTATACCTGTTGTCATCGCAAAGACGAACGGGAAACCAAGCCACGTTTGAATCATAATTAAAGCAATCTTTGACCAAAACGGGTCTGTCATCCAAGCAATCTTTTCAATCCCGAATAAAGCTAATACTTGGTTATTAATTGCTCCAAATGTTTCATTAAACATACCAGCAAATACAAGAATAGATACGAATGCTGGAACAGCCCACGGTAAAATAAAGATTGTTCGAATAATTGCCTTACCTTTAATACCAGGCTGATTTACGATAATCGCTAAAAAAATACCAAGTGCAACTTGTAATGTTGTTGCAACGAATGTCCAAATGACAGTCCAAGAAAATACACTTAAAAATGTATCTCTCCACATCGGTAATGTGAAAATATCAATAAAGTTTTTAAAGCCCACCCAATCTACTAATTTAGCTGGAGGAGAATGATATAAATCATAGTTTGTAAATCCAATTAAAATTACGAAGATGATTGGAAATACGACAACAAAGATAAGTAGTAGAAAACCTGGTGAAACCATTAAATAAGGAAAGCCTTGATCTAACAAATTACGGTATTGCTCTTTTACAGAATTTAACGGTGTTCCAATATCACGTTTCTTCCCATTTTGATATGCATCATATAAGTTAAATGCATATATGCCAAGCCCAAAAGCGATAACGATAAGTGCCAAGATCCCTTCTACTAATAGAAAGACGGAATGGTCACGTGGAACTTCTGTACCGAGCGTTACAATGCCCCATAATCCCATATTTAATAAATCAGCAAAGGCTACAATAAATGAACCTGTTAATACTAGAAAAATAAGACCTTTTACAAATTGTTTATTATACATTTGGCCCACGCCTGGAATGATTGATAACATGGTTGCCACTTTCCTATGCTTTGAATCATTTAACCCCTTTGCAGGTTCCATAGATGTTTGCATGTTCCTTCCCCCTTTTTTCTTCCTACATGGAAGGGAGAGAATTCGTGCCCCTCATATTAGAGGCACGAATTTCACCTTATTTTTTCTTACTATGATTTGCCTCAATATTACCTTTAATTTGTTTCACTGCACTATCAAGTGCGGATTTTGGTGCTTCTTTATCTGATACAACTAATTGAAGCGCATCTCCAGCTGGTTTCCAAACTTCTTGCATTTCTGGAATATTTGGCATTGGAATTCCATTTTCAGATTGTGTCGCAACCGCTTTTGCAGCCTCATTTTCTTTAATGATTGGATCTTCCATTACTGATTTTACTGGTGGAATTTCTTTCGTTTTCTCAAAGCGAATTTTAGCATTTTCTTCATTTGTAACCCACTCAGTAAATTTTGTAGCTAAATCATTTTGTTTAGAGAAGCTTGTTACATGCCATCCTTTTACGCCAACGAACGTTTTCATCGGTTGACCATTTGGTAATTTCGGCATTGGAGCAACACCATAGTCTATTCCAGCCTTTTCCATCGCTTGGAATGCCCATGGACCATTCATAATAGATGCTGCTTTTCCTTCATTAAATAATCCATCTGCAGCTGAACCACCAGATTCACCGATAATACCTTTCGGGAATAACTTTTCTTTATACCATTTTTGAATATATTCAGCACCTTGTACCGCACCGCTATTATTTAATCCAATATCATTTGCATTTGGCTTTCCATCTTTTTCACCAAATACATAACCACCCATACCTGCCATAAATGCATTAGCAAAGTAGAAGTTATCTCCTAGTGCTAAAAATCCGTATTTTCCATCTTTCGTAAAGTCTTTTGAGAAGTTAAACAGTTCATCCATCGTTTCCGGCGCTTTTTGCATCATTTTTTTATTATAAATAAAGATTGGTGTTTCAATCGCTTTTGGTAAACCATATATTTTTCCGTTATATGTTTGTGCTTCTATTGATAAATCTGTAAATTTACTTTTTACTGTATCATCTACTTTCACTTCTGAAAGTAGCCCTTCTGTTACCGCATTACCAATATGATCATGTGGCAATGTTACAACATCTGGCCCTGTGCCAGCTGGACCGTCGAGACGAAGTTTTTCTATTTGTTTCGTCATCTGAACCTCTTCAACTTTTACTTTCACATTATATTTCTTTTCAAAACTTTTCACCGCTGGCTCTAGACCCACACCTTTTTTCTCATCTTCCCAAACAAGAAGATCATAGTCTTTTTTCGCTTTACTTTCCTCTTTTTTCCCTGAATCTTTCGGTCCACATGCAGATAACATACCAATAGATAATGCTGAAACCGTTAATAATGATAATGCTTTCTTCATCCCAAAAACCTCCCTAAATTGTCTATGTACCTCAGTAACTGAAAACGTTTGCATTTAATAGTTTAATTGAAGCGCAAACAATATCTCAAGTCTATGAAAACGTTTGCGCTATTTGTCTATCATTATACATTCTTTTATTCATTTTGCAAATATTAATTTAAAAATTATGTCATTATACTCTTTATACATTGACTTTATATGAAATGAATACTACTCTTATAAGCAATATTAAAGCTATAAGAAAGGCAATCGTTTGCAATCTAGGCTTTATTATTACACTTCAGGGAATACTATGTATAGAGATATTGAAGGGGGATTTTCTATATGTTTAAAGAAGCCATTTATCATAGGCCGAAAGATAATTATGCATACGCTTACGATGAACAAACTATTCACATCCGAATACGTACTAAGAGAGATGATGTTCAAAGCGCCGATCTTATTTACGGTGATCCTTACGAATGGAAAGACGGGAAATGGATATCAGCAAGTACACCAATGAAAAAAACGGGTTCTACTGCATTATTTGATTATTGGTCCATTGCAATCGAACCAAAATTTAAGCGCTTACGTTATGGTTTTGAATTAAAATCTGAAACAGACACTCTTATTTATACAGAGCGAGGATTCTTTTCTAACATTCCAAATGATGATGTTGGTAACTTTTTTTGTTTTCCATTTATTCATGCAGATGATGTATTCAAAGCACCATCTTGGATTAAAGACACCATTTGGTATCAGATTTTCCCTGAACGATTCGCTAATGGCGATAGTACGCTGAATCCAGAAAACACCCTTCCTTGGGGAAGTGCGAATCCTACGCCAACTAATTTTTTCGGCGGGGATTTTGCTGGTGTTATTCAAAACCTTGATTACCTTGTTAAGCTTGGCATTTCCGGAATATATTTCACACCTATTTTCAAAGCTTATTCAAACCATAAATATGACACAATTGACTATATGGAAATTGATCCACAATTTGGGACGAAAGAAACTTTTAAAGAGCTCATTGAAGAATGTCATAAGCACGGTATAAAAGTCATGCTCGATGCTGTGTTTAATCATAGTGGATACTTTTTCGAGAAATTTCAAGACGTACTAGAGAATGGTGAGAAGTCCGCATATAAAGAGTGGTTCCACATTCATGATTTCCCGATTATAACCGAACCACTTCCAAATTATGATACTTTCGCCTTTACACCGTATATGCCTAAATTAAATACAGCTCATCCAGATGTAAAAGAGTACTTACTTGAAGTAGGACGTTATTGGGTACGAGAATTCAATATAGATGGCTGGCGCCTTGATGTCGCAAATGAAGTCGATCACAACTTTTGGAGAGAATTCCGAACTGAAATAAAAACATTAAATCCTGAAGTATATATTTTGGGAGAAATTTGGCACGATGCCCTTCCGTGGCTACAAGGCGATCAATTTGATGCTGTCATGAGCTATCCTGTTACAAACGCTCTACTTTCTTACTTTGCTAACGATTCCATTAAAGCAAGTGAATTCATGAAGCAAATTACAGAATCTCTACATTCCTACTCTATGAATGTAAATGAAGCAGCCTTTCATTTATTAGATAGCCATGATACTCCAAGAATTTTAACAACATGCAATGGAGATAAAAATAAGTTGAAATTGCTCTATGTATTCCATCTTTCTTTCATCGGCTCTCCATGTATTTATTACGGAGATGAAATCGGCATGGATGGTGGTATGGACCCCGATTGCCGTAAATGTATGATTTGGGATACTAAAGAACAAGATCATGCATTATTTACACATATACAAACATTGATTTCATTACGAAAACAACATGCAGCTTTTGGAGGACATGGTACTTTTCAATTCATCGAAGCAAATGATGAACATAATTATATTTCTTATACGAAAACATATGAGGATGAAACTATCTTTTTCGTTTTAAACCCCACTAATAGTGAAGTTACAGTTTCACTCCCTCTTCATGTTACTGGTAAGAAAATAATTAACATTTATACAAATGAAGAATTTTCAGCAGAAGCAAGTGTATTACAAGTTACACTTCCTCCATATGGATTCTCCATATTAAAATGGTAACCCAAAAAATCCTTATGCCAAGGTGGCATAAGGATTTTTCTTATTTCAATTTGAATACCATCGCTTCATACGGACGTAATGTAATGTTATCTATCGATCCGATTTCTACATCGTAATTGTGTATGAATAATTCTGATTCACTATAACTAATATCCTCAGGCATTTCAAATACACTTTCATCCGCAGTAAAGTTTGCAATAACAATTAGTTTTTCGTCTCCATATGTTCTTACATAAGCAAAAATAGAAGGATTATTCTCTAATATTAAATCATATGATCCATATACAACTATTTCATTATTTTTGCGTAGCTCAATTAATTTCTTATAGTAATAAAAAATTGAACCTTCATCTTGGATTGCTTGTTTCACATTAATCTCTTTATAGTTAGGATTTACAGTAATCCAAGGTTCACCTGTTGTAAATCCAGCGTGATTCTGATCATCCCACTGCATCGGAGTTCTAGCATTATCACGACCCTTTATATAAATAGATTCCATTACTTTTTCTATATCTTCACCATGGTCTATCACTTTTTCTTTATACATATTTAACGTTTCAATATCTCGATATTCATCAATTGATTGGAATCGAACGTTCGTCATTCCGATTTCTTCACCTTGATAAATATATGGCGTTCCTTTCATCATATGAAGAACAGTCGCCAACATTTTTGCAGATTCGATGCGATACATTCCATCGTTACCAAAACGAGATACAACGCGAGGCTGATCATGGTTATTCCAATAAAGGCTATTCCATCCGGTATGCTCTAATGCTTTTTGCCACTTTGTTAAATTCTCTTTTAAAGTAAGAAGTGAGCATGGTTTTACATCCCACTTTCCACCTTCTCCTGAATCTAAATCCATATGTTCAAATTGGAATACCATTTGCAACTCTTTTCGTTCTTCTCCAGTATACAATTTGGCTTCTTCTGTCGTTACACCTGGCATTTCACCAACCGTCATAATATCATAATTCGATAATACTTCCTCATTCATTTCATGCAAATATTTATGAATGTTTGGACCATTCATAAAATGTTTATGACCTGAAACATAACCATCTTCATCTGTTTCAACTGTTGGTAACCCTTCTTCTTTAGAAATAAAATTGATAACATCCATGCGGAATCCATCAATTCCTTTTTCTAACCAAAACTTCATCATCTCATAAACATCTTGTCTTACCTTTTCATTATCCCAGTTTAAATCCGGTTGTTTTTTAGAAAACAGATGTAAATAATATTCATCCGTCATTTCATCATACTTCCATGCAGATCCACTAAAAGCAGCTCCCCAGTTGTTCGGTTCTTTCCCTTCTTTTCCAGGACGCCATATATAGTAATCTCGATATTTATTATCTTTTGATTTACGTGATTCAATAAACCAATTATGTTCATCAGATGTATGATTAACAACTAAATCCATCATCAATTTCATATTACGTTCATGCATTTCATGTAATAGTTCATCCCAATCTTCCATTGTTCCGAACTCGTTCATAATTTTACAATAATCACTTATATCGTAACCATTATCATCATTTGGAGATTCATAGACAGGTGATAACCAAATCACATCAATCCCTAACTCTTTTAAGTAATCTAGCTTTGAAATAATCCCTTGAAGATCTCCTATACCATCACTGTTACTATCCATAAAGCTACGAGGATAAATTTGATATACTACGCTTTCTTTCCACCATTGTTTTTCCATTATGCTACCCCATTTCATTCATAATTCATTTTTCTTTTTTTAAGGCGCAAACGTTTTCATTAATGAATGATAACAGATTCTATCTCAATTTAAAATAGCGCTTACAATTTTTATTGTTCTTTTTCTAAGAAAACATGCGAAAATCACTAATAACTCTCCAATATATGAAAACGTTTTATTTTTTTATTTATTTTTTGAATCTATTCGTTTATAATGAACTCAAAGAAAACGTTTGCATAATTATTTCTAGGGGGAAATACCATGGCAGAACTTAAATTAGAAAACATTTATAAGATATATGATAATAACGTAACAGCTGTAACTGATTTTAATTTACACATTCAAGATAAAGAATTTATCGTATTTGTCGGTCCTTCTGGATGCGGAAAATCTACAACATTACGAATGGTAGCTGGACTCGAAGATATTTCAAAAGGCGAGTTTTCAATTGATGGTAAACTAATGAATGATGTTCCTCCAAAAGATCGAGATATCGCAATGGTCTTCCAAAACTACGCTCTTTATCCACATATGAGTGTATATGATAATATGGCATTTGGATTAAAACTTCGAAAAATACCAAAAGATGAAATCGATCGTCGTGTAAAAGATGCAGCAAAAATTTTAGGACTTGAACAATATTTAGATAGAAAACCGAAAGCATTATCAGGGGGACAGCGCCAACGTGTTGCGTTAGGTAGAGCAATCGTTCGAGATGCAAAAGTTTTCTTAATGGACGAGCCATTATCAAACTTAGATGCTAAACTCCGTGTTGCAATGCGCTCAGAAATTTCTAAGCTACATCATCGCCTTGGAACAACAACAATTTATGTAACACATGACCAAACAGAAGCAATGACTATGGCTTCGCGTCTTGTCGTTATGAAGGATGGAAAGATTCAACAAATTGGAACACCAAAAGAAGTATATGAAACACCAGAAAACATTTTCGTGGGTGGATTTATCGGGTCACCAGCGATGAACTTCTTCCGTGGTAAATTGACTGAAACCGATTTCGTTATAGACAATACTATAAAAATCAAAGTATCTGAAGGAAAAATGAAGATGCTACGTGAACAAGGCTATGTAAATAAGGAAATTGTTTTAGGTATTCGCCCGGAGGACATTCATGATGAACTACTATTTTTAGAAGCTTCACAATCTACTACTTTCACAACAAAAATTGAAGTTGCTGAATTGTTAGGTGCTGAATCTATTTTATATATGAAACTTGGAAATCAAGATTTTGCAGCACGTGTTGATGCAAGACATATATTCTCACCTGGAGACCAAATTAAATTGGCATTTGATTTAAATAAAGCGCATTTCTTTGACAGCCAAACAGAACAACGTATTCGCTAAAAAAATTTCCTTCTATATAACATACAAAAAAACCGTCCACATATATTGAGGGCGGTTTTCATTATTATACTAGGGCTTCTACTGTATGAAATGATTGTCCTTTCGTGCCAATAATACCGAAAATCGGTAAATCACTAAGCACCACTTCTTCTTGCTGTTTCATAAAAGATGACGTTAATTGTTTTATCTCTATCCAAACGTCATTAATACAAAGTACATTGGAATCGTTCTCTTGTTGGCGAGAAAAAATAGAATCTATTTTATATAAACCAGCATTTTGAAAAAGCATGTCAATGCGACTGAATGCATTCAAAGTAATGCTAATAACGCGTTGCCAATCTCCTTGCTTTTCCATATCATAGAATACAAAAAGGGCTTCTCCGCCTAGATTCGTAATTTCCTCCACTGTTGCTTGTCCACTTTCTTGATCAATGTCCGTCACAATTACTTTTGCGCCTTGTTTAGCCAACAAAAGAGCTGTATTACGTCCAATACCGATGCCACCGCCAGTTACGATAGCAACTTTTCCTGCAAGCTTCATTTTCATTACCCCTTCTATAAGTCTTACCGTCATTCAGTATACTCCTTTATGAGATTATTCTGCAAGCAAGAAAAATTGCTATTCGATTTGTAAACGTTTACTTTTTATCCTTCTTTTTTCTTACTCTTACGCTGATCAAGAACTAGACCGATAAAAATGAGAATGCCCCAAAAAATTATGCTACCTCCTGTCATCTCAACTTCCCCCTTATTATATAAAGTAAAACTTTAATCAGCCCCAAATGGTGAGATAAAGATATTATTTTTAATCATTATACCATTATCTTAATTTTCAATCTATTATAAATAGAAATGACACATTTTAGCTTTTCCTCACTGTGAATATTCACAATATACTTATAAAATAAAAAAAGACCCTTATATATATAAAAAGGTTTTTTTTTATTTTATTATACAAGACTTATTATTTTCGTCTTTGTAATTAAGTCCTGAAAACCGCAATTGTCTTTGCGGAACAACATCATATATACGTTACATATTAATGGAATTCCTAATAGCAATACGTTCGGTAATAACACTACAAAAAATCTTATAATTAATGTTTGCAACGTTAGCTTTTCACTCTTCAATGAAATTAATTTTATTCTCGTTACCTTTTTGCCAAGTGTAACACCGTTCCAAATAAAGGGTAATACAATAAAATATATCGCCATTAATATGAAAACTACTGCGAAATCATATCTAAAATCACCTAAGCTTATATTAAAGCGCTTAAACATAGCACTATAGTTTCCGGTCATAATAGCTACTACTGCACCATACATAACCGAGATTAAAAACATGTCAATTAGGGAAGCACCTATGCGATTCATTACAAGCGCTGGACGATGCATCTTTAACTTCATTTTATGTCGACTCCTTCATATCCTTCTTTACCCGTCTCATCGTACCACTTCTAAAAAACATTGTAAACTAGCGTTTCTCTTACTTTTCTTGTACAATTTGTTACAATAGCATTATAAAGGAGGTTCCCATATTGAAAAAATGGATAATCCTATTCATCGCCTTCCTATTAACTGGTTGTGCAGGAAACACAAGTCACTTAACTTATACGGTTAACGATGAATACGAACTCATACGTACTTCTGGAAATGCATTTGAACTTTTCCCCTCGCAAGATGCTGTATATGCCACACAATACATCCCTGCAAAAATTACAGACATTGCTTGGGATGATAAATACATTATTGCAAAACAAACTGAGGAAAAATCAGATCCAAATAACCCTGACGCAGCAATTGCAAATAAAAAAAGTGAACATTATTGGATTATTGACGTAAAGCACAATAAACGTTTCGGTCCCTACAATGAAAAGCAATTTAACGAACAAAAAGATGCGTTTAAAATTAAGGTGCCTTTTCAAAATGTAGATTCATACATAAAAGAAATAAAAAAACAGTCAGCATAATATTTGAGTGCTGACTGTTTTTCTTACATTATTTTAAAAACACCTTACTCCGAAAGTGAGATATTAAACGTTTGTGACTCTTTTACAACATCTTGTGTTTCAGAATCTCCTGCAAGTAAATCATCAGTTGTAAACTGAATATCCTTTACTTTGTCTTTTCCATCGTCAAGTATTAAACCAATAATACCATCTCTTGTTTCACCAGGCTTATAGTCTTCTCTTGACACATTTTTTGTACCAACTAACGTATCTTCATCATATAAAAAGTTTTGAGTCGCTACTTTAAAATGTTGCTTACCATTAATCATAACATCATTCATAGAGAAAAATTGCATATTTTTATTCCCGCTATTCTCCACTTTATATGTAATCTCAACATAACGAATTGTATTACTAATCTCTGTTCCACTTAGCGATGCATATAATTCTGCATCTTCTTGGCTTACTTTATCCCCTAATCTACGTTTTACTTCTTCAGGAGTTAGTGCCGTGTATACTTTCAATGTATTTTTTGCTTTTTCACTCATCTGTGATAAAGAGATTACTTTCACATCTTGTACGTGAATTTTCATTGGCGCTACTTCAAATGTTTGATTCACAGAGTGCATCTGCTCTAACTTGAAAGTACCCCATCCTGTTTCTTTCACTTTTTGTCCTACTTTTTTCAGCTCACGCCCACCATATTCTTTCGTTTCAGGAATAGATTCTTTCTTCTTCGGTTCAGCTTTCTTTTCTTCTTGATGGAAGCAACCACTTAACATAAGAAGAAAACTACATAAAACAAAAATACTTTTCCATGCTTTCATCATTTCATTTCTCCTAACACTATCATTCATGAATATAAAATTAGTCCCTTGCCTTGTAAACTATAGAAACAATGAAAAGTCCACAAAATGAACTTGTCAGTCCAGATACTATTATACCTCCAATTTGGAAAATATGAAAATAGGGATCTAGGAACGCATGCACGATAAATATAATAGTTGCCACAACAATTACTGAAATCCAATACTTTCTTTTTTCCGAAGCTAAAATAAGATCTTTACCCATTCCATTTCTATACTTCCATAAAACGTATACTAATAATAGAAAACCAATACATGTACTTCCATGTTGCATATATTTATAAACAGGGATACCGTACCATTCTCTTTGCAATAATGGTATTTTCATAACAAAATAGCCTGTCTTATGAGTGAATGCATCCCAAACAACATGCGTTAACATACCGAATAATGCTGAATAACAAAATACAAAAAGATCCTCCCATGTATGAAGCCCCCATCTCTTGTCTATTGCATATGTATAGTAGCCAGCAAATGGTTTAGGTAAATGTGTTATAAAAGGCTTTTTTAAAACGTAATGATATATACATGCTAATAAGAAGACAAGTGGTAAATTTAAATATAAGAACCCAAGCCACGTATGCCCAATAACACCATACGGTCTAAAGTGTAAAAAATATTCAAAGTCAGGCGCCATACTACCTAATATAAGAGCCGTTACGGAAATATGTTTAGAATGCTTTTTAGCCAAAGGAAGAACCGCTGCTGGATGTGCAAATGTAAACGGCATGTTTTAACTCCTTCTCACATTTTCAATAGAATACCATCTATCATAACGAGAGAATAGATCTTCATGCAATATTTATTTTCACATTGGAATATGATAGTTTAAATGATATAATCCACATAAAATATTCAGAAAATAAGGAAGGGATTCAGGTGTCATTAACACTTGTATTTGCTGCCTTTTTAGATTCAAAATCCGTTATGAATTGAGGTTTATATATTGATTGACGTACCCTTTTTACAAAATGTCACATTAAAAAAAGAAAATATCCCTAGTTTTTCCGCATATCCTTACTGCTTACCCGCTATCCGAACATTACAATCACTAGCTTTCCATCCAAATGTAACATTCATTATTGGAGAAAACGGAACGGGTAAATCAACATTACTTGAAGGAATTGCAATTGCGTTAGGTTTTAATGCAGAAGGTGGAACGAAGAATTTCCGCTTTAGCACAAACGATTCACATTCATCTTTACATGAATATCTACGAATTTCCAAAAGTTTCAATACACCAAGCGACGGTTTCTTTCTTCGCGCTGAATCATTTTATAACGTCGCTTCTTATATTGATGAAATAGATGCTATAAAATCTTATGGCGGCGTTTCACTTCACGAGCAATCACATGGTGAATCATTCTTTTCCTTATTTATGAACCGTTTTTCAGGACAAGGTTTATACATTTTAGATGAGCCTGAGGCCGCTCTATCACCTATGAGACAACTTTCCATGCTCATTCGAATGCATGAACTAGCGGAACAAGGTTCACAATTTGTTATTGCGACGCATTCTCCTATTTTAATGGCTTACCCTGAATCTACTATATACTCTTTAACACAAGAGGGGATTCACGAATCCACATTAGAAGAAACCGAGCATTATCAAACGACGAAACTTTTCTTTGAAAATCGTGATCGATTATTTCATCATCTATTTGAGTCATAAAAAAAGAAGCAGCAATAGCTGCTTCTTTTTTATAGTGCTTCTATAAATAAGGCAACCCCGATACCGCCACCGACGCATAAAGAGGCAATTCCTTTTTCTAACCCACGTCTTTTTAATTCGTGAATTAAACTTACCGTAATACGAGCCCCTGTACAACCAATTGGATGCCCAAGTCCTACGCCACTACCGTTTACGTTCACTTTTTCACGGTCTAAGCCTAACTCTTTCTCTACGGCTAAATATTGAGCCGCGAAAGCTTCATTAATTTCAAGTAAATCTGCATCTTCCAATGACCAATCTACTTTTTCTAAACCTTTACGAATTGCTGGTGCTGGTCCAATACCCATAATTTTTGGATCTACTCCAGCTACTGAATATCCAACAATTCTAGCTAACGGTTGTAAACCTTTTTCTTTCGCTTTTTCTTCGCTCATTAATACTAGAACTGCACTCCCGTCATTAAGGCCAGATGCATTTCCCGCAGTCACTGATCCATCTTTACGGAATGCCGGCTTCAATCCAGCTAATTTTTCAGCTGTAATATCTGCACGTGGATGTTCATCCTTCGAAAATACAACTTCTTTTCTACGCTCTTTTATTGTAATAGGAACAATTTGATCGTCAAAGTATCCAGACTCGATTGCCTTCAGTGCCAATGTATGACTGCGAAGAGCAACTTCATCTTGTTCCTCTCTTGTAATTTCATATTGTTCAACTAAATTTTCCGCTGTTTCACCCATCATAATATGGTGAATCGGATCTTCTAACACTTCCCACACCGTGTCACGAATTTCTCCGTGCTGTAGACGTTGTCCCCATCGGTGCTGTTTCAATGCATAAGGGCTCGAACTCATCGCTTCTACTCCACCTGCAACAACAACATCACTTACACCTAACTGGATTTGCATTGCAGCTGACATAATTGCTTGCATACCTGAAGAACATTGACGTTGGATTGTATATCCCGTAACTGTGTCAGGAAATCCTGCCGCTAATGCAGCTGTTCTCGCCGTATTTGCTTCATCAGTTCTTTGAATACAATGACCTAAAATTACTTCATCAACTTCATGTGGTTCTACCCCGCCTCGTTTTACAGCTTCCTGAAGTACAGGAACAGCTAATTCTACTGGCGTTACATTTTTTAGCGCTCCTCCAAAAGTTCCAATTGGCGAACGAACTGCAGCTGTAATAACAACATTATGCATTTTGTACTTGCCCCTCTCTTATGTACCCTAGTAAGTTTTTAGGTGAAATTCCATAAGATGTATATCTATAACTATCATACTATAAACATACTAAAAAATCAAAATATTTAATATAATAAAAATAGAAGGAATTAACCTTCTATTCTGTCAGTGCATATAAAAACTTTTGTAAAATTTTCTCTGTCGTTTCATTCAATTTTGGCAACTTATCTACTGGAAAATATTGAAGTTTCAACCCTTCATGATCGAGCTTTAATTCCCCACTCACATGATGTGCCTGATACAGATGAATGACATTGAAAATTTCATCGCCATTCGGATAACGGAAATATACTTCTTTTCCTGATAGAACACCAAGAAATTGCATTATTTTTGCAGTTAACCCCGTTTCCTCAAATAACTCTCTACGTGCCGTTTCTTCTGTCGTTTCACCCAGTTCCATCGCCCCGCCAGGTACACCCCAATCATATGTATCTGAACGATATTGAAGCAATACTTCTTGATTATCATTTAATATAATGATTGCTGATCCTACGAGAATAAGCGGTCTTGTACCAACGACTTTTCGTAACTCTTCAATATACCCCATATGTAAATTCCCCTTTCCCTAACCTCCCTTATCATAACAAAATTTCTCTCTTTTTGTTCATGTAATTTTAAAGAAAAAAAGGAAGCTTTCGCCTCCATTTTTTCACCTTTATTTCTTAAAACTTTCATATTTTACAGCTTCAAAAGCTTCCTCAATTTCATCATTACGATAATGGACATATGTAAAACGGCCCAATTCTACTAACCTTGCTATTTCCTGTAACGCTTTATGCTGCTCATATGTTTCTTTCAGCTTAATATGTACATAAAACTTCATTAAAGGATGTTCATATAAAGGTTCTCCCACCTCTACATATACATCTTCAACCCCTTGTACAACTCTTACATAACTCGCAAATTGATAAAGTGCTTCTCTGTCTGAAACGATTTTTAATGTATACATATATTCTCCCCCTTTCCTTTACTATATCAAAAAGACGACCACACAATGTTATAGAACTATGAAATTTTTTCGACTTGTCATCTATATATTCAATAAAGAAGGCGTTTATCCATACATGACATCTTTTTCCCACATATATTATAGGAAGAACTTTTTTCATTTGAGGTGTTCCTTATGGATCCATACGTCAATATATGTATTTGTATTACTCCCGGTGCCGATATTTCTGATGACCGCATCGCAAAAGATTTAGCTGTTGCAGAATCAATTTGGCACCCCATTACATTTCAAATTCAAGAAGTAATTGTATTAAATGAACTTTTCCGTTTTTTTGACCGTGAAATCAGTTATAAAAATTCCATTCAAAGTCAAGAAAAGTTGGCATCCTTTTTCCAAACATGTGTAAATGAAGCTCCTGAATGCGACCTTTATATTTGTTATATTGGCAGTGATTATTTCAAAGAAACAGCAGTAATTGCCTGCGCTTATTCTTTAGCAAAACAACAGCAACTTACTGGCTATATCGTTTTAACAAATTCGGCTGCCCCTATGAAAAATATATATACGCTCGCTCACGAAATCGGTCATATTTTATTTACAAGACGTATTCATGGAAAACTTACTCATGCAGATCCTCATTCTCCAACCGGCTCGGAGCACCACCCTTCTCCAACAAATCTTATGTATCCGATAGTCCCTCGTCCAGAAAACGTTCATATTCATTCCTTATTAACAACAGAACAAAAAGCGCTCTCTTTACAAAGCTCTTTACTACAAAGAAAAAAACAGTAACCCTCATGTTACTGTTTAAAACAACTTGTTCCAATCAACAAACCAAATCCCGGCTGCTAGAAATAAAAATAGACAACTAAATGTAAATGTAATCCCTCTAAAAATCCCTATATAATATTTCTTTGGAAATAATTTTTTGTATATCCAGAGCAGCCGCTTTTTATTGAATTTCTAGTTCCCAATTTTTCTTTCTTCAATTTTTAAAGACCATCTCATTAATCCATATATACTTCCATACATAAGTAAGATCTTTGCAATTCCCCAAAATACATTTCTTTCTTCTAAGTCTTTAAATAAGAACATAATCGCAAGAGGAACAATCAGTACCACAACACCCATCCAACCAAGAACATATACTTCACCAATAAGAAGTAATAAAAATATAGTTACTGCTAATATATATGTCTGTATTGTCGACAATTGTAAAATTGGCGTCCCATACCATTTATTCATAAATATTAATAACACTAATAATAAAATTGGTATCATCACTACTACATAAATAATTCCAAACTCTACTAATTTACTTTTAAAAGAAGACATTCTAAACGCAACAATCGTTCCAATAATCGTAATGATTAAAACGATAGGATAACCGATTAACTGTACATTCGTTAACGTAAATTGTTGATTCGGATTTCCAAATAAAATATTTGTAAGTAACCAATATCCTCCTATTCCAATTATCATTCCTAAAATAGTCTTTATACTCCCGCTTTTATCCTTCTCCATCTCTTTCGCTAATTCTTCCGCATACTCTTTTGGTGAGTCACCAAATATGTCCCTTACCGTCTTCCCCTTTTTTTCACCTTCTATTAAATGAAGCTCTGCATCTTCTAGAAAGGCGTCCACCTCTTCTTCTTTAATCCCTGTTGTTATTAAATATACTTTCGTATCGATTAAAAACTTTTCTCCTTCTTTAGAAACATTCATTATAACCCCTCCCTTATTTAACCATTTCTCTTCTATTCGTCTTCATCATAATTTCAAGGAAAATTAAAATAAACAAACTTCCGTATAAACATATAATTTGAAATAACATTGGCATGAGATCTTCAGATGTAAATGTTTTAAACATTAACATAATAGAAAGCGGAATGATTAAATATAAGTTTTTAAACCATCCTTCAAAATATATATTTATAGCTACTGTGATCATAAAAATCCCACCAGCTACTATATAACTTTGGACTTCGGTGAATGTGAGCATTTTTGTAGGATATATCACATCTAATATCGTAACAGCTCCTAATAAAAACAATGGAGCAATCATAACTAAAGACCACATGGAAAACCATGTTTTTGTAAAGCTTGTGACGAAGGTCATTTTGCGAAGTAGAAAATTAGGACCCATAACAACTAAAATCAATGAAAAACTGTAACCGATACACTGAATAAGTGAAATCTGTAACATTCCATTACTCACTATTAAGATAGAAGCAATAATCCAAAAAGATACGATATTCATTACTGTAAAACCAATTTGCTTCCACGTTTCCTGTCTATCTCTTTCCATCACTTTTACAAGTTCATTTGCATATTCTTTCGGTGAGCTTCCGAAAATATCTTCTACACTCTTCCCCTCACTCTCACCTTCTATTAAATGAAGTTCTGCGTCTTCTAAAAAGTTTTCAATATCACTTTCTTTCACACTCTTTGCCGTCAAAAATAATCTCATATCTAACAAAAACTTTCGTGCTTCACTTGATAACATTATTTTCTCCTTCCCTTCCCTTCAAGTAGACGTTCTACACTACTTTGCATCGCTTCCCAGCGATCCATAAATTCATCAAGTGCTTCCTCGCCTTTTTCTGTTAATGTGTAATATTTTCTCTTTGGACCAGATGGAGATTCCTTCATTACGCTTGTTATTAATCCTTCTTTTTGCATTCGTATTAATAACGGATAAATACTTCCCTCACTCGCCATTGTAAAACCATACTTTGCTAGCTTCTCACTCATTTCATAACCGTATATTTCGCCTTCAGAAATAATAGCAAGTAAGCATCCTTCTAAGATCCCTTTCAGCATTTGACTTGTCGACATAATTCAAATCCTCCTACTATCTTGTTTTACAAGATAGACAAGCGTAAGTATCTTGCTTTACAAAATAGTATAGCAAAGACTATTTTGCAAAACAAGATAGCTAACGATATTTTTTCCAAATGTTTGCAGGATTTTCATTATAACCTCTCTAAATAGAGCACTATGAAAACTTTATTATGAAGGGATGTTTTTCATCATGGTTACAAATCGAGTTGTCTTTTTAACAGGTGCTGCGAGTGGTATTGGATATGAAATGGGAAGTGCTTTTGCAAAAGAAGGTGCAAAAGTTGTGATTACTGATCGTCTTGAAGAACGTGCGAAAGAAGCAGCTGAACAATTACAAAATGAAGGTTTTCAAGCTATCGGTTTAAAATGTGACGTTACATCTGAAGAGGAAATTACAGCATCAATTTCTCAAACAGTTAGTCATTTCGGTTCATTAGATATATTAATTAACAACGCAGGAATGCAACACGTTTCACCCATTGAAGACTTTCCAACGGAAAAGTTTGAGCTACTAATTCAAATTATGCAAATTGCTCCGTTTATCGCAATTAAGTATGCCTTTCCGATTATGAAACAACAAAAATATGGTCGTATTATTAATGTCGCTTCTATTAACGGCCTTGTCGGGTTTGCTGGAAAAGCTGCCTACAATAGTGCAAAACATGGCGTAATTGGATTAACAAAAGTTGCCGCTTTAGAAGGTGCTACGCATGGTATTACTGTTAATGCCCTTTGCCCTGGTTATGTCGATACCCCTCTTGTACGTAATCAACTACAAGACTTAGCTACTACACGAAATGTACCACTTGAAAATGTTTTAGAAGATGTTATTTATCCACTCGTCCCACAAAAGCGCTTATTACAAGTACAAGAAATCGCTGATTATGCTATGTTTTTAGCGAGTGAAAAAGCTAAAGGTATAACTGGTCAAGCTGTCGTTATCGATGGTGGCTATACTGCTCAATAAAAAATAAAGTTTGCTCAAGAAGAGCAAACTTTATTTTTTATTACGAGGATCTTCGTACTTTAGTAATTGCCGCGGGAGCTTCTCAATTGCAACAATTACCCCCTCTAATTTACTTTCAATACGGTGGAGTAAATATAATGTTACAACAATTGGAAACCCTACATTACCTATCATCTTGATCCACTCTTCCATCCTCTTCTCCCCCTTTCATTATATAAGTAAGAGAAAACAATGCATTTAGGCATAAAAAAACAAGCTATTATGTATTAGCCTGTTTTTCAAATAATGATGCAATTTCTCTTTTATAATCCCCGCTTATAATACCTTTCTCAGTAATAATTCCTGTAATTAATTCGTTCGGTGCTACGTCAAATGCAGGGTTATAAACACTCGTTCCAATTGGTGCTACTTGTTTTCCAAAGATTTTCGTAACTTCTGTTTCATCTCTTTCTTCAATAATTATTTCGGCTCCAGTTTCTTTCGTAACATCAAATGTTGACAGTGGCGCAGCAACATAAAATGGGATATCAAAGTGCTTTGCTAAAATAGCTAAATTCATTGTCCCTATTTTATTTGCCGTATCTCCATTTGCGACAATTCGATCCGCCCCTACAATAATTGCATTTATTTCTTTCGTTTGAATAGCATGAGCTGCAGTATTATCTGTAATAAGGGTCACATCAATATTTGCTTGCTTCAATTCCCAGGTCGTTAAGCGACCACCTTGTAAAACTGGTCTCGTTTCACACGCATATGCATGTAAACGCACACCTTTCTCTTTTCCAATATAAAAGGGAGCTAATGCAGTTCCATATCTGGCAGTTGCGATACTTCCAGCGTTACAGATTGTTAAAATATTATCGCCATCTTTAAAACATGTTAACGCATATTCCCCAATATTTCGGCACACCTCTTCATCTTCCTGCTGAATGCGAAGCGCTTCTTCTTCTAATGTTTTTTGTGCTTCTTTTATTGTAGTAATCTCTCGAATAGATTCTCTCATACGATCAATTGCCCAAAATAAATTGACTGCTGTCGGGCGTGACGTTCCTAAATAATTACAATCTCTATTAAACTTCTTTTGAAATTCTTCAATATGTACAGTGTTATATTTTTTTGATGCAAACGCCAAGCCAAATGCAGCTACAATTCCAATTGCAGGCGCTCCTCGTACTTCTAACATTACGATGCTTTTCCAAACCTCTTCAATAGTCGTCAATGTTTTGTATTCTGTGCTATGCGGCAATTTCGTTTGATTTAATACCGCAATTGCATCACCTTTCCAGCTTACAGATCTCGGAACAGTAACAATTGTACTCACGCTTTTACGCCCCCTGAAACTGTCTGTTGAAATAATGTTCGAAACAGTTGAATATCAGCACTTTTAGATTCATATTTTATTAGTTCTTTACCTAAGGATAGCGCTTGTTTCTTAGCTTGAATTCTTGTTTCTTTATTTTCTATTTCATCTAAATCTGCTACATGAGCTAAACCAATTGTTCTACGAATCAGTTCACATCCGGCAAATCCAACTGCATCAGTAAAGATATTTTGCAAAATAATTGGTAACCATTGTTTTTCTTTCGTATATGCTTCTACACCTTCTCCAATCCATAACTTTGTAAAAGTTTCTACAAAATAACTCCACGTCTTTTCTATATGGAAAAATAGTACACTTCTTTTTTCTTCTTCTCTAGATAAAGCATTTAATAATAGATTTGCAATAAATTGACCTATGTCAAATCCAAATGGGCCATATGTCGCAAATTCTGGATCAATCACTTTCGTTTCAGAAGGTGACGAAAAAATACTACCAGTATGTAAATCACCATGAATAAGAGTTTCTTTTCTTGTTAAGAACTTATATTTATATTGTGCTACTTTTAGTTTTAAAGTTTTATCACTCCAAAGTTCATCAACCACGAGCTGTAAATCTGGCTCATAATCATTTGTATCATAATATCCAAACGGATCTGTAAAAACTAAATCCTCTGTAATTTTACAAAGGTCCGGATTTACAAAGGTACCTTCTAGTACCCTCTTCTCTTCTGACTGTAAACCAAAATCTGAAGTGTAAAATAAAACATGTGCTAGAAAACGGCCGATATGCTGGGATAAAAGCGGATATTCTTCTCCGTCTATTAATCCTTTTCTTGTAATTGTTAGTCTTGATAAGTCTTCTATTACCGTTATCGCTAACTCTTCATCATGACTGTACACTACTGGAACATAATCCGGTACATACTGTGCAAAAATTTGTAATGCCTTGCTTTCAATCGTTGCTCTTTTTATAGACAATGGCCAGCTTTCACCAACTACTTTCGCATAAGGCAGTGCTTGTTTTATTATAATTGATTTCTCTCCATCATCTAATTTGAACACGTAATTTAAGTTTCCGTCTCCAATTTCATGACAAACGACATTTGCCTTCGCTTCAAAATAGCCATGATCTTTCGCATATTGTACAGCCGTTATTTCTGTTAATGAATAATATCCCATCGTCTTCTCCCCCTTTTTAAATTCAGAGGTTTTTCTAACATAGAAAAACCTCTTTCCACTAAGAAAGAGGTTTGAAGTTTATCTTCTCCCCTCTTATCTGCCAGAAAGTTTTACTTTCTGCTGGAATTAGCACCGTGCCTTTTGGCGTAATAAACGCCCCATTTCACAATGGTATTACGGTCGGTTGCTGGGCTTCATCGGGCCAAATCCCTCCACCTGCTCTTGATAAGAGTTGTATAATTTTTTGAATTTTTAACTTTATGTTGAAGACTATACCAAGAATAAAAATCACTTGTCAACATTTTATTTGTATAATTCTGGACGGCGATCCGCAAAAACTGGAATTCCTTTACGTACTTCTTTAATTTTCTCGAATTCAAGCTCTCCAAATAAAATTGATTCCTCTTCATTCGCCTCTACTACAACTTCACCCCAAGGGTCCACAATTAAAGAATGACCCGCAAATACATTATTTGGATCCTTTCCTGCTCTATTACATGCAACAACATAACACTGATTTTCAACTGCTCTTGCTTGCAATAGCAAACGCCAATGTGCTAAACGAACTAATGGCCATTCAGCTACAACAAATAATACTTTTGCCCCTTTAGCAGTATGGACACGCATCCACTCTGGAAAACGAATATCATAACAAATTGTTCCAGCGCATTCAACATCATCCAGCTTAAATTCGCCCGTACCATTACCGGCTATTAAATATTTATGTTCATCCATAAGCTGAAATAAATGTACTTTACTATATTCGTTGACTAGCTGTCCTTCATTATTTACAACATACATCGTATTTGTAACGCCTTGCTCTGTTTGCTTTGCTATAGAACCACCAACAATATGTACATCATATTGCTTCGCCCATTCTATTAACTTTTCTTTCGTTTCCACTCCATCCCTATCTGCAATTTCAGAAAGTCTCGTTAAATCATATCCTGTTGTCCATAGTTCTGGTAAGACGATAACATCTGGCCTTTCCTTCATAGCTTCGCTTGTTTTATTTTTAGCATTCTCAATATTTTTTTCTACATCTCCAAAAACAATATCCATTTGAATACATGCGACTTTCATTTTTTCAGCCCCATTCTTATTTTTTTCTTTACAAAATACTGGAAAGATTATATCATTTGTCACTAGAATTGTAACAACTTTCAAAAGAGGTGGAAAGTATGAAATTATTTCAACCTTCTGAGATAGTAACATCATTGCCAACACAATTTTTCGCTTCACTTGTTGCAAAAGTTAACAAAGTCGTTGCAGCTGGTCATGATGTTATTAATCTAGGTCAAGGTAATCCAGATCAACCAACACCGCAGCATATCGTAAAAGCTTTACAAGATGCTGCCGAAAAGACCATTCATCATAAATATCCGCCATTTCGCGGACATGAAAGTTTAAAAGAAGCCGTGGCAACATTCTATCAACGTGAATATGATGTAGTAGTAAATCCGAAAACTGAAGTTGCTATATTGTTTGGTGGAAAGGCTGGATTAGTAGAATTACCAATTTGTTTTACAAACCCTGGTGATACGATTCTCGTTCCAGATCCAGGCTATCCAGATTATTTATCTGGGGTTGCCTTAGCAAAGGCACACTTTGAAACCATGCCGCTTATTGCAGAAAATCATTTTTTACCGGATTATAAAAAAATTGACGACTCTATCGCTGAACGGGCAAAGTTAATGTTTTTAAACTATCCAAATAACCCTACAGGTGCTACTGCATCAAAAGATTTTTTTGATGCAACTATTCATTTTGCTAATAAACATAATATATTAGTCGTTCATGATTTTGCTTACGGCGCTATCGGATTTGATGGTCAAAAACCTGTTAGTTTCTTGCAAGCAGACGGTGCTAAAAATACAGGTATTGAAATTTACACTCTATCGAAAACTTTCAATATGGCTGGATGGCGTATTGCTTTTGCAGTAGGGAATGAAAGTGTCATTGAAACCATTAACTTATTACAAGATCATATGTATGTTAGTATTTTTGGTGCAGTTCAAGATGCTGCCCGCGAAGCACTATTAAGTTCACAGTCTTGCGTAATAGACCTTGTAAATAGTTACGAATCTCGACGAAACGCTCTTATTTCGGCTTGTCAATCAATTGGTTGGAATGTAGACATTCCAACAGGGTCATTCTTTGCATGGCTTCCTGTTCCAAAAGGATATACCTCTGAGCAATTTGCTGATATTTTACTAGAAAAAGCACATGTTGCAGTTGCTCCTGGTGTTGGATTTGGTGAACATGGCGAAGGGTATGTCCGTGTTGGTCTCTTGCATACAGAAGATAGATTACGAGAAGCCATTAATCGAATTGATAAATTAAATTTTTTCAAAAAGTAATTGACAACATGAAAAATATCTGACAAAATTCAGTTATCTTAAAAATTTAAACATTTCTAAATACTTCTTATCAAGAGCAGGTGGAGGGACGAGCCCGACGAAACCCGGCAACCGATCTACAATCGTAGACACGGTGCTAATTCTCGCAGCATTATGCTGACAGATAAGGAGCTGGTTGTAAAAAAACCTCTCCTTAGCTGAGAGGTTTTTTTATTTAACTAGGAGGTTATAACAATGAGCGGAATTATAGCGACGTATTTAATCCATGATGATTCACATAACTTAGAAAAAAAGGCTGAGCAAATTGCACTTGGTTTAACAATTGGCTCTTGGACTCATTTGCCACAATTATTGCAAGAACAATTAAAGCAACATAAAGGCAACGTCATTCATATTGAGGAATTAGCTGAACATGAACATACGAATTCATATTTACGTAAAAAAGTAAAACGCGGAATTATTAAAATCGAATATCCGTTATTAAACTTCAGTCCAGATTTACCAGCAATTTTAACGACTACATTTGGAAAGCTATCCCTTGATGGCGAAGTAAAATTAATTGACTTAACTTTTTCAGAAGAATTGAAAGAACATTTTCCTGGTCCAAAATTCGGGATAGATGGGATTCGAAACCTTTTACAAGTGCATGATCGTCCCCTTTTAATGAGTATTTTTAAAGGAATGATTGGACGAAATATTGGGTATTTAAAAACGCAATTACGTGATCAAGCAAGTGGTGGTGTAGATATAGTAAAAGATGATGAAATATTATTTGAAAATGCATTAACACCACTTACGAAACGCATTGTATCTGGAAAAGAAGTTTTACAATCCGTATATGAAACATACGGACATAAAACGTTATATGCCGTAAATTTAACAGGACGAACTTTTGATTTAAAAGAAAATGCGAAACGTGCAGTGCAAGCTGGAGCTGATATTCTATTATTTAACGTATTTGCTTACGGACTAGATGTACTGCAATCACTTGCAGAAGATGATGAAATCCCAGTTCCTATTATGGCACACCCTGCTGTAAGTGGTGCTTATTCAGCATCTAAGTTATATGGAATTTCATCTCCATTATTACTCGGAAAGCTACTACGCTATGCTGGGGCTGACTTTTCATTATTCCCATCTCCATACGGAAGTGTTGCGCTAGAAAAAGAGGAAGCTCTTGCTATCTCAAAATATTTAACTGAAGACGATGCATTTTTCAAGAAGAGCTTTTCTGTTCCATCTGCTGGTATTCACCCTGGTTTCGTTCCCTTTATTGTACGAGATTTCGGTAAAGATGTTGTTATTAATGCTGGCGGCGGGATACATGGACATCCAAATGGAGCGCAAGGCGGTGGTAAAGCTTTCCGTACTGCAATTGATGCTACTTTGCAAAATAAACCACTCCATGAAGTAGATGACATAAATTTGCATAGTGCACTACAAATATGGGGAAATCCCTCTCATGAGGTGAAATTATGAGTATTCAAGTATTTTGTGATTTCGATGGCACGATTACAAATAATGATAACATTATGTCCATTATGGAAAAATTCGCACCACCAGAAGCTGAAGAAGTAAAGAATAGAATTTTATCACAAGAGCTATCTATTCAAGAAGGTGTTTCTCAATTATTTCGATTAATACCTACTCATCTGCACGATGAAATTATTCAATTTTTAATAGAAACTGCTGAAATTCGTAATGGTTTTCATGAATTTATACAATTTGTAAATGAAAATAACATTTCTTTTTACGTTATATCAGGTGGAATGGATTTCTTCGTCTATCCACTCTTACAAGGACTCATTCCAAAAGAGCAAATTTACTGTAATGAAACAGATTTTTCAAATGAATACATTACGGTGAATTGGCCTCATCCTTGTGATCATCATTGTCAAAATCATTGCGGATTATGTAAATCATCACTCATCCGAAAATTAAGTGATACGAATGACTTCCATATTGTGATTGGAGATTCAATTACTGATTTACAAGCTGCGAAACAAGCAGATAAAGTATTTGCTCGTGACTTCCTTATTACAAAGTGTGAAGAGAATTATATTGCTTATACACCGTTTGAAACATTCCATGATATTCAAAATGAATTAAAACATTTGTTGGAGGTGAAATCATGAAACAACTTTTTCGTCAATGGTATGACTTAAGCGAGATAAAAAAAGAATTAACAACTCGAAATTGGTTCCCAGCAACAAGTGGTAATATTTCTATAAAAGTTAGTCATGAGCCACTTACTTTTCTCATTACAGCAAGCGGTAAAGATAAAACAAAAACCACTCCAGATGATTTTCTATTAGTAGATCATGTAGGAGTTCCCGTTTTAGAGACTGAATTACGCCCTTCAGCAGAAACAATATTGCATACACATATTTATAACAATACGAATGCCGGGTGCGTACTTCATGTTCATACAACTGATAATAATGTCATCACAAATTTATATAGTGATGCAGTTACCCTTCAAAATCAAGAAATTATTAAAGCTCTCGATATTTGGGAAGAAGGTGCAACAATTCACATTCCTATTATCGAAAACCATGCCCATATCCCAACGCTTGGAGAAAACTTCCGAAAGCATATACAAGGTGATTCGGGAGCGGTATTAATCCGTAACCACGGTATTACCGTATGGGGCCGAGATAGCTTTGATGCAAAGAAGAGATTAGAAGCTTATGAGTTTTTATTCCAATTTCATATAAAACTATTATCAATTCAAGGAGGCGTTTCTAATGGCGCAAATTCGTATTCATGAAGTAAATACTCGTATTGAAAATGAAGTGGAAGTATCTAAATTTCTACAAGAGGAAGGCGTTTTATATGAGAAATGGAATATTTCTAAACTTCCTACTCATTTAAATGAAAATTATTCTTTAACAGATGAAAACAAAGCTGAAATATTAGCTGTTTTTTCAAAAGAAATCGCTGATGTTTCAGCACGTCGAGGTTATAAAGCACATGATGTAATTTCACTTTCAAATAGCACACCTAACCTTGACGAATTATTAATTAATTTCCAAAAAGAACATCATCATACAGACGACGAAGTCCGCTTTATCGTCAGTGGTCATGGCATTTTCGCTATTGAAGGCAAAGATGGGAAATTCTTTGATGTTGAACTTGAGCCAGGCGATCTAATATCTGTTCCAGAAAATGCAAGACATTATTTTACCTTGCAAGATGATCGTCAAGTTGTAGCTATTCGTATTTTTGTGACAACTGAAGGCTGGGTTCCAATCTATTAAGGTAGTTAGTTGAATAAAAGGACTTGGATCCCCTTTTCCAAACTTTTATTCACTCTACATATATACATCCTCCTATGGAACAGGCTTATTTCACTTTTGAAATAAGCCTGATTTTTTATTTACTCAAAAGTACCATTTCATCACAAATTTAACGTCTTGATTTTTCAAGTGTATTTTTCGAACATTTATTGAAATTTTTCTGAAAATTCTGTTTTACATGTGATATACTACAATTAACTAAGAAGGAAAATAATATCGCAAACAGAGGGGGATAATCATGAGCTTACTTATCGCACTTATACTTGGAGTTACATGTGGAGCATTTCCTGTTATTTTAGGAGCTATTATGGAAGAGTTAGAAATTGGTGTTTTAGGATTTGTTGCATCTTGTGTAAGCGCTTTATTATTTGGTTTATTCGGCGCTATTCCTGTTTCAATTCTGTGTGCTTTTTATATAATACGCCATGCTCGTACAAAACAATTTGGTCCTAATCACATCGCACAAATTATCCCATTCCCGGTTGAACGATGTCGCCGCGCTTCTAACTTATAATGACTAAATAAATAAAAGTCCTCAAATGAGGACTTTTATTTATTTTCTTCTAGAAATTGAAACAATTCTTGTAGATGTAGGGCATCTTCACCATAGCTAACAGATACATGAAATATACCGTCAATCTCAGCTTGCATATAAAGATCCACTCCATCACGATCATATTTCAATGCCAAATAAAACTCCATTTCTTCTAACATCTTTTTAGAGGTTCGAATTACATAATGCCCCTTCTCATCTCTTCCATATTCAAAGTCTGGTTCAAAATCATATTTTTGTTTAAAAGCTTCTTTTTGTTTTTCATTAATTTGCATACAAGTAGCTCGCTGTACAGTATCAATCATCTCATCAAACTTTTGAAGGTCCACCTCGTTTACCCCCTTATATATTTTTTATATAATACTTGTGTTCCACTATTTTCTTCGCCATCCTTAATTAACTCTTCATACAATTCTTTCGCCAAACTTAAGCCTGGGACTGGTAATTGTAATTTTTCTGCTTCCTCTAAAGCAATTTTCATATCTTTCATAAAATGCTTTACATAAAATCCTGGCTCAAAGTCTCCTTTTAACATTCGAGGAGCTAAATTACTTAATGACCAACTACCTGCTGCCCCTGTTGAAATACTCTCTAACACTTTATCTGGATTCAATCCAGCCTTCTTCGCGTAAGCAACAGCCTCACATACTCCAATCATATTGGAAGCAATCGCAATTTGATTGCACATTTTTGTATGTTGTCCACTCCCAGCTGGTCCTTGTAATTGAATGTTTGTTCCTAACTTTTCAAGTAAAGGTAAGCATCTATCATATATTTCTTTCTCTCCACCTACCATAATTGCGAGTTTTGCTTCTTTCGCACCAACATCTCCTCCTGAGACAGGTGCATCTAACGTATATATATTTTTGCTTTTTGCAACTTCATTAATACGTTTTGCTAAAGTAGGTGTAGATGTCGTAAAGTCAATTGCTATCGTACCTTCTTTTGCATGTTCTATAATTCCTTCTATACCAAAATACACTTCTTCTACATCATGTGGATATCCAACCATTGTCATTACAATATCAACTTGCTTCACTAACTCTTTTGGCGTATCACACCATTGTGCACCATCTTGCACTAAAGAATCTGTTTTTGCTTTCGTTCTATTATATACATATACTTTATGACCATCTTGCATTAAGTGATAAACCATACTTTTTCCCATTACGCCAATACCAATGAAACCTATTGATAAAGTTTTATGTTCCATTTTCTCATCCCCTTTGTTCTAATAAATCATTTACCATCTTTCGGAACTCTTTATTAAAGTCATCATCCATACTATTTTTTACATTTGAAAATAACATAACAAAAATTCCTTTTTCTTTATTAAAATTATTGAAAGTGTTCCAACCAGATAATACACCATGATTATGAAAATAATCTGGATATATATAAAAACTAAATGCATATTTCCGTTCTGCTGAAGGCGAAAACATTGCTTGTATACTTTGTTCAGAAAGAAGTTTTCCATTTATAATTGCTTCGTCTAACTTCTTCATATCTCCAACTGTCGTATACATCTCACCACAACCATATAGCCAATCCATGCCTAACTTCTGCGCTGGTACAAGCTCTTGATTTTTTTTCACATAACCCTTTGTAAAATTTTTATCCCCAGGTACCATATTTCCCATACCGGATTCATGCATATCTGCTTTTACAAATATGTTTTCTTTTATGTAATCTCCTAAAGGTTTTTTCGAGATATGTTCTATTATATAAGCAAGAACCATATAATTATAATCTGTATATCTCCAACCTGTTCCTGCAGGAAATTCTAAATTTTGACGTCCAATCCAATTAATTAACTGTAAACGGGAAGCAGCATTCACATTTCCTTTCGCATGTTCAGGTAAACCAGAGGTATGGGTTAATAAATGATATAGTGTAATATTTTTATTCTCCGGAAATGAAGGAATATATTTATTTACATTATCTTGAATATTCAATTTACCTTGTTCTTGCAACTGTAAAATAGATGTGGCAACAACTGTTTTCGTAATAGAACCAATACGATATTTTGTTTGAGGCGTATTTTCTATTTTATTTTGAACATCAGCATACCCATATCCTTTATTCAATATAACACGCTCTTTATCTGTTACCAAAACTGTTCCATTAAATTGCTTTCCGACTAAATATTGATCTAATTTTTGAGATATGCTAGCATAATCAATTTGTTGCTCTTCTTTTTCTTCTATATTCCCTTGTACTTCTGATTCAATAGTAGGATTCACTTTAGTTGTTAATACAGTGTTTTCCTTTATATTGGGGCTAACAAGAAAATAGTATACTCCGCCGCCAACTATAGCAGACAGTGAAGCCATCACCATTACTTTTTTTATCATATTGATCCTCCATAATTCCTTCGCTAAAAATTGTCCCCCTATTCTATTATCAAACAATAAAAAAAAATCGCAACAATTTGTTGCGAAAAATTACATTTTTTCTTTTCTATACACACATACTTGATTCTTCCCATTTTTTTTCGCTTCATATAATGCAATGTCCGCTCGTTGCATTAATTCTTCTCTTGTAGTTCCTTGTTCATATAACGCAACTCCAAAGCTAGCTGTTAGCTTCGAAATTCCAGTGAATTGCTTTGTTTCAATGAAGAATCGTAATGACTCCGCAACTTGAAATGCTTCCTTTTCTACTGTATTTGTCACTAATATAATGAATTCTTCTCCTCCCCATCTTGCAAATACATGTTGTTGCTCCACTTTAGATTTCATAAGCTCTGCAAGTTGTATTAATGCCAAATCACCAAAATCATGACCATATGTGTCATTAACCGTTTTAAAATTATCTATATCAAATAAAATGATAGCTATTTTCTCATCACTACGTATTACCTTTTCCCACTCTACCTCTAGTATTTGTTGAAACTTTAAACGATTATAAATCTCTGTCAATGAATCTACCATAGCAAGTCTTTCTTGCTCTTGATAGATTTCATCTAATTCTGTAATTTCCGTGCACTTTACAATAAATCTTGATAAATCTTCTGGCAATGGTGTCGCACGTAATAAAAAAGTGGATACTACCCCTTCATAATTTAGCATCTTAATTCTTCTACCACTTGATAAAGTATCGTCTAACCATGTTATATCATGCGTCGTCGAATAGTATCCACTTTCTCTAATAAAATGTTCAGCAAATACTAAATGTTGCTCACGATAGGCAAACAAATTTTCATATCCAAAAAAAGCTAAAAAATTTGTATTACAATCAACAATCTCATCATCTTCTACTATAAATAATAGATCATTTTGAAAATCAAACATCGTTTGAAGCAATTCCTGCTGCAAACCGACTTGCCTTACTAAAGAAAGTTGATACAAACTCTTATTCACTTCCTCTAACACTGCTTGCGGAGTTACAGGAGCTATTACAATATTACGTATTCCTAATGCAAGTACATCTGTGAATTCTTTTGTTATTTGTTGATCCCAAATGACAATGAATGTACTGTGCGGAGTATACATATTCTTTATATATTTTATTTGAGAATAATCTGTTACATACGTAATGATAATGTGTGGTTTCGTTCTTTGAAATAATAGTTCGCCCTCTTCAAAACTATTTGCTATAAACATACATTTTGGATGGATATTTTCTACCGTTTGTTGATGCTTACATCCATTTTCTATATAAAGGACATTTAACTGCAGATCTTGTAACACATTTTGGAAAACCGTATTCTCTAATAAAAAATGTAGTATGTTCATCACTAGTCTTCACTCACTTCATATATCTTGTTCTACTGAATTCCTCACAAACTTTTTTAAAAGACTGTTCTCCAATAAACTTTAATTTGTGAGAGATACATATTAACAAGCTAATTGAGAATGTTATCTTCGCTTTTCACTCTATAAATTCCTTTTTTAGTGTATGATTGTAGGAATTGTATCGTTTGTATGAATGCCCTAGCTTATTTTTAAAACTTGACAATTAAAATAAAGATATTATATTCTTAAATTCGATAACTTACAAAATGTAAGTAGTGTATATTATTTTTTTGAAAATAATTCGATATACAATTTGGAGGATATACAATGACAAACGACAACTTTTTTAACGTTCTATATGAACGCACATCTACACGTGCATTCAACCCAAATAAAGAAATCTCATCTACAGAATTACATGAGATTTTAAAAGCCGCAGCACAAGCACCTTCCGCTTGGAACTTGCAACACTGGAAATTCCTTGTTTTTCAAGGTGAAGATGTACAAAAACGATTACACCCAATAGCTTATAACCAACAACAAATTCTTGATGCTTCTGCAGTAGTCGCTATTTTAGGTGATTTAGAAGCTTATAAAAATGTTGAGCCAGTATATGGTCCAATTGTAGAACAAGGATTTATGAAAGAAGAAGCAAAAGAACGCTTAGCTAAAAATATTGAATCTGCATATGCTCGTGAACAATTCCCAAGAGATGCTGCCTTTTCAAATGCATCTTTAGCAGCAATGCAACTTATGCTTGCAGCTAAAGCAACTGGTTGGGATACTTGTGCTATTGGTGGCTTCAATCCACAAGCACTGACAGACGAATTTAACGTTTCATCTCGTTACGTTCCAATTATGCTTATTACAATTGGTGAATCAACTTTAAAAGGCCACCCCGCACCTCGTATGAGCGTAGAGCAAGTGAGTGAGTGGGCAAAATAATAAAAAACGAAGGTAACTACATTGCCTTCGTTTTTTTATTCCCTGTCATACTTTTGTAATATTACTACAAATCATTCGACATTTATACTTATGGAAAACTATATTCTATTCCCTTATCATAAATAAACTTGACGTTTTGTGTCGAATTTTGTTTAGGTGTTGAAATATACCCGTGTGTTTTTGTTACAATTGTGATACAATGATAACAAATAGATAACAAGAGAGGGATTTTCATTGAGTTCATACGGAAGCTTTATCGCACTTTTATGTTACATAGTAACTGTACTGCTTCTATATTTTATTGGTGATGCCGCAAACATCTCCATTTTACAATTCCCAAAAGAAGAAGCATTCCAATTAGAATCAGAAAAACATACTGCACGATCCATTGTACCACTACTCCTAGCTCTTCCTGTATATATCATCGTTTTATATAAAAGTAAAAAAGTGTAAAGGCTACCTATTTCATTTATTTTGGTGGTTTTTACATTTTTTGTTATATTTCCCCTATTTTAAACATCATTCCATACTAAACACCCAGCTAGTCATTTAAAATGAGAAAATCCCCTAGAAAAAATTCCACTCTCTGTCCAGTCACTCACTACCGAACTTACATAGATTATAAGTGTGAAGGGGGTGATGAGGATTATGTTTGGATCATTTGGATGCTGTGATAACTTTAGAGACTGTCATCATCATGAAAGAGAGTGCAGACATCATGAGAAAGAGAAAGAGAGAGAAGTAGTTAGACCACAACAACCAGCTGTATGTAACGTACTTGCTAGCATTTCAGTTGGAACAGAACTTTCTCTTTTAAGCATTAAAGGTATCGGATCTTTCAACAATGTAATTTTTGAAGGTTTCGCTAACGGTGTTGCTCTTTTCTCTGCTTTAGCTCGTAACAATAATGATAAAGATAATAAAGACGACAACAAAGATGATAAGAACCGTCAACGTAATACTTTTAATGGCATTTTACGTGTATGCCCAACTGATATCGTTGCAATCGCTATCTAATTCTGTCTCTTATCCTCGATAGTAAGCAAATAAGATTTACTTTTCTCATAGAAAAAACCTGAGACCGATTTCAAATCGACTCAGGTTTTTTTATTGATTATATGCTTTTAACTAGTTCAACAACTTCTTCAGCAGTTGACATCATTAATGCTTTTTCTGCTAATGTTTCCATTTCTGCTTTTGACAACTTGCTTAGCTGTGTTCTTGCAGGAAGAATAGATGTTGCACTCATACTGAACTCATCTAAACCTAATCCTAATAATAATGGGATAGCAAGTGAATCGCCTGCCATCTCACCACACATACCAGCCCATTTGCCTTCTTTATGAGCAGCATCGATAACCATTTTTACAAGACGTAAAATAGATGGGTTATATGGTTGGTATAAGTATGATACTTGTTCGTTCATACGGTCTGCAGCCATTGTGTATTGGATTAAATCATTTGTTCCGATAGAGAAGAAGTCAACTTCTTTCGCGAATTGATCTGCTAATACAGCTGAAGCTGGGATTTCAACCATCATACCAACTTCAATAGAATCAGAAACAGTTGTACCCGCTTCTACAAGTTTCGCTTTCTCTTCTAATAAAATTGCTTTTGCTTGACGGAACTCATCAAGAGTTGCAATCATTGGGAACATAATTTTTAAGTTACCGTATACGCTAGCACGAAGTAATGCACGAAGTTGTGTACGGAACACATCTTGCTCATCAAGACATAAGCGAATTGCACGGTATCCTAAGAATGGGTTCATTTCTTTTGGTAAATGTAAGTATGGAAGCTCTTTATCTCCACCGATGTCAAGTGTACGAACAACGACTGGTTGACCTTCTTTTACACCTTCAAGAACTGCTTTATACGCTTCGAACTGCTCTTCTTCTGTTGGAAGATTGTCACGACCCATGTATAAGAATTCTGTACGGTATAAGCCAACGCCTTCTCCGCCATTATCGATAATACCTTGTACATCATTTGGTGTTCCGATATTTGCAACAAGCTCAACGTGATGTCCATCACTTGTTACAGTAGCTTGGTCTTTTAATTTTGCCCATTCAGTTTTTTGCTCTTCAAATTTCGCTTTCTTTTCTTCAAACGAACGAAGAGTTTCTTCTGATGGGTTTACAATTACTTCTCCATCTAAACCGTCAATGATAACGATATCGCCGTTTTGGATTTTCTCCATAACAACTTTCGTACCAACAACAGCTGGAATTTCCATAGAACGAGCCATAATTGCAGAGTGAGATGTACGTCCACCGATATCAGTAGTGAAACCTTTTGCATACTTACGGTTTAACTGAGCTGTATCAGATGGTGTTAAATCTTCAGCAATAATGATTACCTCTTCAGAAATTGTACCAGGATTTGAGAAGTTAATTCCTAGTAAATGTGCAAGAACGCGTTTTGTTACGTCACGAATGTCCGCAGCACGTTCTTTCATATATTCATTATCCATGTTTTCAAACATAGAAATAAACATTGATGCAACTTCATCCATTGCAAATTCAGCATTTACTTTTTCGCTATTTACTTTATCTTTTACTGGGTTTACTAGTTCTGGATCATTTAACACTAATAAATGTGCTTCAAAGATCGCAGCTTTGTCAGCACCTAGCTCAGCAAATGCGTGGTCCTTAATAGCTTCTAATTCAGTTTTTGCTTTCTCAAGCGCAGCGTCTAAGCGTGCAATTTCTGCAGCTTCGTTTGTAATTGATTTCTTTTCGATGTTAAATTCAGGATTTTCAAGTCTGAAAGCCTTTGCAATAGCAATCCCACTTGATGCAGCGATCCCTTGAATGTTAAGAGTCATTATTCTCCTAATCCTTCGTTTTTCATAGTTTCTTCGATAGCTGCTAGTGCTTGAGCTGCATCATCACCATTTGCAGTGATTTTAATTTCTGCGTTTTGTTGAATGCCTAAAGACATAACGCCCATGATTGATTTTAAGTTAACGTTCTTTCCGTTATACTCTAAGTTAATGTCAGAACCGAATTTGCTTGCAGTGTTTACAAGTAGAGTTGCTGGACGAGCATGAATTCCTGAGTCGCTAGTTACTTTAAAGATTTTTTCCATGATTATTTATCTCCTTTAAATTACAGTTTTTTTAGTTGTATAGACGTGAGTACTACATCATCTATTATAATTATAAACATTTTGCGTCAAATTCCTACTGAATGTCAATAATAGCGGTTTCGCCCTTCTTAACATTTCCATCTTTTTTCAATTCGACTTGTTGCCCTTGTTGTAAGTTTGTAAATACAATTGGTGTAATGATAGATGGTGCATTTTCTTTTACAAATGCAAGATCTACTTTTAATAATGGTTGGCCTTGCTTCACTTTATCACCTTGTGCTACAAGTGCCTCGAATCCTTCACCATTTAATTTTACAGTATCAATACCAAAGTGGATTAAAATTTCTTTTCCGCCTTCAGATTGAATACCAATCGCATGTTTTGTAGGGAATACATTGACAATTTCACCGTTAACTGGAGAAACTACTGTTCCTTCAGTTGGCTCAATTGCAAATCCGTCTCCCATCATTTTTCCTGAGAATACTTGGTCAGGCACTTCTGTAATTGGTAAGATTTTCCCTTCGATTGGTGATACAATTGTTTCATTTTCATCAACTTTTTGAGGAGTTTCTTCCACTTTTACAGGTTCTTCTTTTTCAACATGAGGTGTACGACCTGACATTATATCATGAATTTGTGATTTTAACGTGTCAGATTTCGGTCCGAAAATAGCTTGAATGTTATTTCCAACTTCAAGTACACCAGCTGCTCCAAGTTCTTTTAAGCGGTCTTTGTTTACATTCTTTTGTTCGTTAACTTGAACACGTAAACGAGTAATACAAGCATCTAAAGAAGCAATGTTTTCTTTACCACCAAGTGCTACTAATACTTCACGAGGAAGTTCGCCTGCTTCTGTTTTTCCTGCACCGTCATTCGCATTTGCCTCTTCACGACCAGGTGTTTTTAGATTCCATTTACGGATTGCAAAGCGGAATCCGAAGTAGTAAATAACTGCTAGTACAAGACCAACAATAATTACCCACCACCATGCTGTACGGCCTGGTAATACACCGAATAATAGGAAGTCAATTAAACCACCAGAGAATGTCATACCAATTTTAACACCTAAAATTTGCATTGTCATAAATGATAGACCAGCAAATACAGCGTGAATTCCGAATAATACTGGCGCTACGAATAAGAATGAAAATTCAAGTGGCTCTGTAATACCTGTTAAGAAAGATGTTAATGCTGCAGAACCTAAAATACCTGCTGCTAATTTTTTATTTTCTGGACGTGCTTCATGGTACATTGCTAAAGCTGCTGCTGGAAGACCGAACATCATGAACGGATACTTACCAGTTGTAAATGTACCTGCTGTTAATTCTACACCGTCTTTTAACTGTGCCATAAAGATTTTTTGGTCACCACGGATTAATTCGCCAGCTGCATTTGTATACTGACCGAATTCGAACCAGAACGGTGAATAGAAAATGTGATGTAGTCCAAATGGAATTAATGAACGTTCAATTAAACCGAATATAAATGCTGCGATTGTTCTATTTGCATCAATCATTTGATGTGAGAACGTGTTTAAGCCACCTTGAATGTATGGCCAAACGAAGCACATGATAATACCTACTATTAAAGAGAATGTTGCAGTTGCGATCGGTACGAAACGCTTACCTGCAAAGAAACCTAAGTATGATGGTAATTCAATGTTGAAGTATTTATTATAGCAATATGCCGCTACTATACCGACGATAATACCACCAAATACCCCTGTTTGTAGCGTTGGAATACCTAATACGTTTGCATACGCTGGATCTGCAAATCCAATTTTTACTGGGTCTGCTCCAGAACTTGTTACTTTCACTAGCTTATCTACTTCTAAGAACACACTCATCGTTTTGTTCATAATTAAGTAGCCGACGAATGCTGCTAAACCAGCTACTCCATCTCCACCAGCTAAACCAATTGCTACCCCAACTGCGAATAATAATGCAAGGTTAGCGAAAATAATATCACCAGATTGTTCCATAATTTTTGCAACCATTACGAACCAATCTGCTTTTAAAGCAGGAATAACATTTGTTAACTGTGGATTTTGAAATGCATTACCAAATCCAAGTAAAATACCTGCTGCCGGTAAAATCGCTACTGGAAGCATTAACGCTTTTCCGACTTTTTGAAGAACACCAAAGATCTTCTTAAACATGGAAACCCTTCCTCTCTTATCTATATTGATACCTTCCGACAAACGCCAAAAAGACATGAGGAAAAAAAGATAGAACGATAGCTATACAAAGGGTAGTATATCCCTTTCTCTAGCTTACATTCCTTACTTTTCTCCACTCATGCCTGATCGAATCAGTAACACGTGTCAAAAATAGGTTTACGTATAAGTTCACTATAATTAAGGCAAACGTTTTCGTTACTCACCTTAATGTGTTTGTCGAAATTTGTATAACTTTGCAATAGTTATTATACATAACTATTGTAAGCGATTCAATCATTTTTTTTAACGTTTTCATTTTAGACAAAAATATATGACTTATTACACATGCTCTGCCTTGACTAAGCGTTGCAAGTGCATCGTTAAATAAATACTTTCAGCTTCATATACAGGTAGTTGCAACTCTTTTTGCATGACCTTAACTAGCTTCCAAGCTACGTTATAGCAAACTGGATACTCCGCCTTTAATAAATCAGCAAAACTTTGCGATTCTTCTACTTTTTCTCCTTTTTTCACCCTCTCAATAGCATATTGAAGATGACGAATAAGGCGTAAATAATGAATGCTCTCTTGATCTAATGTAATTTCTAAGTTTGTCTCAATTAAAGATACAAGTTGTGCAATCAGACGGGAGTTTTGATTAACTGAAGATAAATCAGAATTTGTAAGCGAACTGTAAATGTGAAGTGCAATAAAACCAATTTCTCCTTCTGGCAATGTAATTTGCAAACGAGAATTTAAAAGTTCTACAACACCTTCCGCAATTTCATATTCCTCTGGATAGAGCATTTTTGTTTCAACTAAAAAAGGATTATCAATTGTAAGTCCTTGTTTTAACCTTTTAATTGCAAATGAAATATGATCTGTTAACGCAATATGAATATGTTCATTTAGTGGAGATTTCGCTTTTTCTTGAATGTACAGCATAATATCGTTCATCAATTCAATTAATTTTTCACTAACATGCGGCACTAATAATTTATATTGTTCACGATCACGTTCATTTTTTAAGACAAACATTTTTTCGATTTGTTCTTGCTCCAATACATCTTTCGCTTTTTTCCCAAATCCAATTCCTTTACCAATCACTACTACTTCCTCGTGTTCAGGATGGCTAGCAATGATGACATTATTATTTAAAACTTTTTTAATTTCTAGATAATTATTCATATAACACCACCCTCGTACTTAAATAGCCTACTTTTATGTTACAGAATATTCTTCTTTGTCGTCAATGTAAAACATCTGCCATTTAATAAAAATTCATTTTTTAGACATGTTTATATATGATGCGTATAATGTAAGAGCAACTGTACATAGAAAGGAGATAACAGCATGATTAAAATGTTTGTAAGTGATATCGATGGTACAATGATGCAACACGGAGGTCTTATTGATGAACAAGATGTTGCGGCACTACGCAGCCTCGCCGAGCAAAATGTTATTCTTTGCTTCGCTTCCGGAAGACTTGATAATGAAATTGCAGACTTAATGAAAGCTGTAAATACAAATTTTCATCGTATTAGTGTAAATGGTGTTTTTGTATATACACATGAAAATAAACAACTATTATCTGCAACTTTCGATTCCAGCATACTTCCCGATTTGTTAGCTATGACGAATGAAAATCCTTATTTCCGTTATGTAAGTGATGAGCATAATTATTACATTGAAGAGAAAACACCTTTTATTCAAGAACTTGAACAACAAGTAACAATGACTTCTGTTGAAGAACCAAACTTACTACAGAAGATTGATGATACAATTTTCCCAAATAAAATTTCTGTCGGTGGAACAAAGGAGAGCTTACAACTCCTTCAAAAAAAAATTGATGAAAAATTCCACGGGAAAGTTAGTACTTTCATCTCAGCAGAACAATGTTTAGATGTAATGCCACCGAATGTTAGTAAAGGCTCTGCCATTTCTGTTTTATTAAATGAGTTTCAAATAAAACCTGAGGAAATTGCTTGTATAGGGGATTCTTACAATGATATTCCTATGTTTTCTTTAACTCCTCACAGTTTTGCTATGTCGCAAGCCGATGATGCAGTGAAAAAACACGCTCACTATGTAGTAAATCACGTCAAAGATGCTGTTAACCACGTAATTGCTCATAATAAAAATACGACTCATTCCTTATAAGGATGAGTCGTATTTTTATTTCTTTACATGTTATCCATTTTCATTTCCACTGTACTTCACAAACTGAAATATACTATTTGTTACGTGCAATATTCGTAATAAATTTATAACGATCTCCACGATAAATACATTTCACGTACTCTAGCGGTATCTCACCTTCTGAATATGACCATTGACGCATTACAAGTACAGGCGCCTTTTTAGGAATATGCAGATGTTCAGCTTCATTTTCCGTTGCAACAGAAGCTTCAATTGACTGAGTAGCGCTAACAAGTTTAAAGCCCAGTTTTTTCTCTAAATGTTCATATAAAGATTGTTGCAATATCTCTTCGTTAATATCTTTTACAAGAGCTGGCGACAAATATGTCGTCTCAAAAGCAATCGGTTCATCATCAGCTAAGCGAATACGCCTCACTTCATAAACCGATTCCCCCTCCTGTATTCTCAACCGGTCTGCTATTTTAGCAGTAGCTGGAACTAGGCGGAAACTAAGTAATTGACTACTTGGGTTCATCCCACGAGAAATCATGTCTTCTGTGAATCCCGTCATCCCTTGCAATTTTTGTTCCACTTTCGGAAGTTGGACAAATGTTCCAATTCCACGCTTCCGATATAAATAGCCTTGTTCCACTAAATTATTAATCGCCTGTCTGATTGTCATACGACTCACTTCGAACTTATCACAAAGTTCATTCTCAGATGGGATTTTATCTCCCGGCTTCCATTCGCCGTCCTCAATTAGCTGTTTCACCCACTCTTGAATCTGATAATAGATCGGAAATGGTGAATACTTGTCGATGTTCATCAGCAATCGCCTCACTGCATAAAGATAGAGCTTCTTGGTCTGCGATTACGGTTACATTCGGATGACGTTGTAAAACTGTAGCCGGACACTCTTCACTATATTCACCTTGCAATAATTCTTTAACAGCTTCTGCCTTTTTAGCACCCATAGCTACAAGTAGAACTTGTTTCGCTTTCATAATGCTTCCAATTCCCATTGTAATCGCATGAGTTGGCACATCTTCTTCTTTTTCGAAGAAGCGAAGGTTTGCTTGGCGTGTAGATTCTGTTAATTCAACAATGTTCGTTGGAGAATTAAACGGTGTTCCTGGCTCGTTAAATCCGATGTGACCGTTTTCACCGATTCCAAGAATCTGTAGGTCAACTGGGTTAGCAGCTAGAATGCCCTCGTAACGTTTGCACTCTTCCTCTAAATCACTTGCCATCCCGTTTGGTACATAAGTTTGTTTAAATGGAAGATGATCAAACAACTGTTCTTGCATGAAATAGTGATAGCTGTTTTTATCTTCATGTGGTAAATTTACGTACTCATCTAAGTTTACAGTGGTTACACGGCTTGTATCAAGTTTATTTTTTCGCATTTCTGCATAAATACCTAATGGAGAGCTTCCTGTAGCCATTCCTAATGTTGGATTTTCTTTTGTTTTTACAACTTCTTCAATTAATTTATAACCTGCTTCTGCTAGTTCTTCTGGAGTTTTTACAACAAGAATATTCATTTAATTACTTCCCTTCCTTCATATGAATTCCTAAACGAACCGTATCATATACTTGTAAATCTTCATTCATCACAACAAAGTCTGCATCTTTTCCTACTGCTAATGCACCTTTATTATTTAATCCAAACTCTTCTGCTTGGTTAACTGATGTCATCAGTACTGCATCTTCGATTGAACAACCCGTAAATTCAATTACATTTCGGAAAGCTTGATCCATTTTTAGAATACTACCAGCTAACGTTCCATCTTCTAATCGAGCACTACCATCTTTTACATGTACTGGCTGTCCGCCAAGCTCATATAATCCATCTTCAAGACCTTTTGCGCGCATTGCGTCAGTAATAACACTTACTTTTTTCGGTCCTTTTAACTTATATGCTAATTTCACCATATCAGGGTGAATATGAATACCATCTGTAATTACTTCAACCATTACATCTGGATTTAATAACACATGACCAACAACTCCTGGTTCACGGTGATGTAATCCACGCATTTGATTGTATAAATGTGTCGCATGTGTAATCTTTCTATTTTTTAGTTGCGCATCAATTGCATCTGTATGCCCCATTGTGCCCACTACACCAGTTTCAGCAAGATATTGTTCAAACTCTAATGCTCCCTCTTCTTCTGGTGCATATGTTACTAATTTAATTAAATTCCCACTTGCTTCTTGCCATTGTTTAAATTGCTCAATATTTGCAGGAACGATATGTTCAAGTGGTTGTGCACCTGCACGTTTCTTTGAAACATAAGGTCCTTCTAAGTGAATATATTCGAAATGCGCTCCTTTTTCTTTTGCTTCTTTCGCAGCAGTTAGCGCTGCTTCAATTGCCTCTGGAGCTTGTGTCATTGTTGTCGGGAAGTAAGTTGTAACCCCTTCTTTTAACATTTCTTTACCTAGAGTTACTAACCCATCGCTATTTGCATCCATCGCATCAATATCGTATCCACCATGAATATGAACATCGATCATACCTGGAATTACAATCTTCCCTGTAGCATCAAAAACAGTTTCATTTTCTTGTGGTACATATTGAGCCATCAAACCAATTTCTTTAATGGTTTCTGCGTAACGGATAAATCCGTTTTCCACTATTTCTTGACCTGTGTAAATTTTGGCATTGATGACAATTTGCGTTTTCATTTTCATCGATCCTTTCCCATGAAATACCTACTTGTTATTATTACCTTATTCGCCTAGTTCCATCTTAATATATGCACGAGTAGTTGTCTATACATTCTAATGAAATTTCCTTTTTATTCAACAAAAAAGGAAATTTCTTACGTCCCTTATAATTATAATATATATTATTCATTTTTCCAAAAAGGGACAGTATCCACCCCTAATATAGAAATCACTTCAACAATGGCATTAACCCGCTAGACTCTAACATAACATGTTCACCATCTGTTTCTATTTCTACTGTACGTTTATTCGTTCTATATACCATTATACCGTGCCTTTTTAAGCGTTTTACTACACTTTGATGAGGATGTCCATACGGATTACTACTCCCGTAAGACAGAATAGCAAACTGCGGTTCCACTTTTTTTATAAACGTTTCACTTGTTGAAGTATACGAGCCGTGATGCCCCACTTTTAAAACATCTGCATGTACATCAAATTGTTTTAATATTTCATGTTCTGTCCGTACATCCGCGTCACCCATTAATAAAAAATCCGCTTTTCCATATCGCACCTTTAAAACAATTGAGGATTCATTATTTTCATCTTTTGATTTCCCATTGTTTAATACTTGTATAGAAACATGTGGATCCAGCGGTATATATTGTCCTTCCTTTACTGAAACGAAAGGTATCCCTCTTTTTTTAATATTATTCCGATATGTATGATAAGTAAGAGAACTATATGTTTTTCCGCTATCTAATATAAGCGATACCGGCATTTGCTCTACAATTGGAATTAGCCCTCCTATATGATCCATATCAGGATGGGTACTGACAATTACATCTAAATGATTAATCCCTTTCTCAATTAATTTCTGAATAATAACCTCTCCTGCTTCATAAGGTCCTCCATCAATTAACATTGTTTGTCCGTTTGGCATTATGATAAGTGTTGCATCACCTTGCCCCACTTTTAAAAAGCTCACTTTCATTTTACTAAGATGTTGCCGATGCATATGTAAAGGAGACGTAGTATGAATAGACATCATATACCTTTTAGCTGATGCGCTATTTAAAGAAAAACATAATAAAACAGAAACTAATAATAGAATAATCCGCATACCTCTCATAACTCGTCTCCTTTTTTCATTTAGTATGGCACTGTAAATAATTGATATACAAAAAAAAGCTTAGCAAAATGCTAAGCTTTTATTTCGATATCTCTTGTAAGGAACCGAAGAATAAATCCGCTTCATTCATTTGTTCATTCTCTTCAGAAAGCGGCGGTAAATCATCTAATGTTTTCAATCCAAATGTGTCCAAAAATTCTTTTGTTGTTCCGTATAAAATAGGACGCCCTGGTCCTTCTGCTCTTCCCATTTCTTTTATAAGTAAATGTGAAACCAACGTTTGTAACGCCTTATCGGTTTTAACTCCTCTAATCTCTTCCATTTCAGTCCTTGTGATTGGTTGACGATATGCAACAATCGCTAACGTTTCAAGGGCAGCTTGTGAGAGTGAAGCAGCTGTTGGTGTATCTATTAATTTTTGATAATATGAAGCATGTTCTTTCTTTGTAGCAAAACGATATACTTTTGCATACTGTACAATTTGCAAACCACGGTTTGCACCTTCACATTCTTGTTGCATTTCTTCTAAAATATTAATTACTTCATTCATTTCAATTTCAAGAACTTTCGCTATTTGTTCTGGATAAATCCCTTCATCACCAGAAACAAATAAAAGGCCTTCAATAATTGACTTTTGTTCTTTCCTATCCATTTCACGAGCTCCTTCCTTCTATTTTCCCATAAAAATACACATCAAAAAACCGAATCACAATCAATGCGTTCGGTTCAATATTTTTTCTCTTGCTCCAAACGATACATTAAAACATAGCATGAGATAAAGTGTTTCTATCCCAATTTCATATACTTGCTCTATGCAGATTTATTAGAGCTTGATACGAAAATTTCATCAAAATTATGTTCTTGCTCAATTATGATTTGTTGATTTTTCATAAGTTCCAGAACTG
Organism: Bacillus cereus group sp. BceL220; assembly: GCF_051776965.1. NCBI lineage: Bacteria > Bacillati > Bacillota > Bacilli > Caryophanales > Bacillaceae > Bacillus > Bacillus cereus group sp. BceL220. The sequence goes on from NZ_JBPWBC010000001.1 coordinate 374,096, forward strand.
CTAAAAATGTCACAACCATTATTTCACGTTCATCATCAACAAACAAATCATGAAAACTTTGGCGACCACCCTTTATTTTTAATTGCTTTAAAATATCAGTCATTCGCTGTTCAATTGGTATTTCTTGACGAGTAATACGTGTTGTTACAGGTTTTTTTGCCTTTTTACGGCGCATTAATTTTTGAAATGCCGCTAACATATCATATAACGTAACATCAAGAGGCAAGCTTGTCTCTTCTTCTTGTTGCAACGATGTAAAGTCAATTGGTGGACGTGTATATAGCTGTGCTCTTTCTTGTTCTCTTTCTTTTAACTCAGTAGCAACTTGCTTATATTTCTTATATTCAATTAACCTCTCCATCAATTCTTGACGAGGATCATCTATAAAATCATCACCGTTATCAAGTACATCTTCTTCATGTTTCGGCAACAACATTTTACTTTTAATTTGTAATAACGTTGCGGCCATTACTAAATACTCACTTGCAACATCTAATTGCAGTTCTTTCATCGTATGCACATAAGATAAATATTGCTCTGTAATATCTGCTACAGGAATATTATATATATCAATTTCATAACGATGTATTAAATGTAACAATAGATCTAAAGGCCCTTCAAAAGCCTCTACTTTAAAATTATATTGCACAAAGCATCCCACCACATTTTTTCTATAACAACATAAGTATAGAGCATACTCATGTTCTATCCAACCTTTTTAAGAAATTTAATTAAAAATAGACCGATGCCTATGTCATCATGCCCACCACTTCATATGATAACAGTGTAGTAAGAACAATGTAGGAGGTCAAAAAACTATGGGTCACGTTGATTGTGGTTTTAGCGGTGGGTTCGCATTACTTGTTGTACTGTTTATTTTGCTAATTATTGTAGGAGCAGCTTGCTTCTGCTAATATGAACAATAACGGCTAGGGGGAAATCTCCTAGTCGTTTATTGTTCATATTTCTATGATACACTTATATGTATAACCGTTAGATAGGGGCGAGAAAACATGTATCCTACCGAATACATACAATTTTTAATTCATTTCCAAGGAGATTACGACTATTTTGAATGCCACGAAATACTAGAAGAGTACTGGAAGACAAAACCAAGAGGAAATCGTGATCATTACTTAGTTGGTCTCATTCAAATTGCCGTTTCTTTATACCACCAAAGACGTGCTAACTGGAATGGTTCCACAAAAATGATGAAAAGCGCAATCACAATTTTAGAAAAAAGCGGTGTGTCTTTACAACGTTTAGGAATTAATCAAGTACAACTTCTTTCCTTGCTCAATGAAAGATTGCAATCTATCCATAAAAAAGAACGTTTTGTACCTTTATTTTTACCCTTATCAGATCCATTGTTAGAGAAGCAGTGCATAGAGTTATGCAAAAAACAAAACCTCTCTTGGAAAAACTTGCATGCTATTCCAAGTGAATATATTATACACAAGCACACTTTGCGTGATCGCACAGAGGTCATTACTGAACGAAACGAACAATTACAAAAAAGAAAGCAGAGATAATAAACTACTTATCCCTGCTTTCACGAATGTATATTTTGTTCTAGCCCTTTACATTTTTCGCAAAAACTTGCTGTTTGCTCATTTCCGCAAATTGTAAACTCAAGAAATTTACTCTTTAACTCTTGAACCATCTTCGTTCCAATCCCCACATGACGGTGAGACGGATTTACACTTAAATGCTGAATTTCTAATACTTGATTCTCTTTTTTTACAATCCCCATTATTCCAACAAAATCTTCATTTTCTTTCCACAAATACAATTGCCAATCATCTTTTGCTTCATATTCTTTCATTGTCAATTGTAATGTTTTCACATCTTTTTCAGTTGGCATAAACGAAAGAAGCCCCATTGCAATTTTTTCATAACTTTTTTTAAAACGAATTAACATAACCCTTATCCCTTCTCACAAAAGTTACAAACTAGTAATCCCCTCAATCACTCTTTTCATATCACATTCATTTTACAATATTTTCAACAGAGTGAGAAGAGTCTAAAACAACTTGATAATCATACAAAGCGAAAAGAAGAAAGTCAAATCTATGTTTCAGCACTATTCCTTTAATAAATAGAGTGAAAAAAAGAAAATTTTATATAGAATGAAAAGAAACATATCATTCAACATCACTTCATTCATAGTTACCCTAAAGCAGCACAATTCTAGCAAAATTAATATAACAAAAAATATTTGTTGAAACATATAATGTAATGTATTCTATGTAATTTGTTAAAGGTTTGTTCTCACAAGCAATATATTTTAGCAACAATACTACTTGTATGATGAGCTATAGAAGAAGTACTCAATCTCATTAAAAATAAAAAAGAGAGCAAAAGCTCTCTTTTTCCTTACCTTATTCTTCCCAAACTTTAACTTCTTTCATTACATCGCCTTGACGCATTTTTAATACTGTTTCAATACCGCTTGTTGCTTTACCAAATACAGTATGAACGCCATCTAAATGTGGCTGTGGCTCATGAACAACAAAGAATTGGCTACCGCCTGTGTTACGGCCAGCGTGAGCCATAGAAAGTGAGCCTACAAGGTGTTTATGAGGGTTTCCATCAGTTTCACATGGAATAGAGTAACCTGGACCACCAGCACCTGTACCTGTTGGGTCTCCACCTTGGCTTACGAAGCCAGGAATAACACGGTGGAATGTAACACCGTCATAAAATCCTTGCTCTGCTAATTTTTTAAAGTTTTCTACTGTTTTTGGCGCTTCTTCTGGGAAAAATTCCAATTCGATTTTTTCACCGTTTTCCATTAATATATATCCTAAAGTTTTCATATGTATATGTCTCCTTTCAACTATCTCAGCACTATATTACCACATTCATGACTAGAAACAAAAAGAATCCGACAATCTAGATACTTCTTTTTTGAAATGTGGAAAAAGCTAGGTGACAAATAAGAAATATATACTATAATAACTTTGTTGCCCGAAAATTTTAGAAAGAGAAAGGGAGCGGTTTTTCGTGAAAACGAAATTATTAGCTCTGCTATTAGCTGTAACGGTATTTATGATGCCAACAGCTTCATTTGCAGACATCATCGAGGGAGAATCAATTGTTACACTAGGAGAGAACTTATCCGAACAACAAAAACAAGATTTGTTAAAAGAAATGAAAGCACCGAAAGATGCTACAATTATTACTGTATCTAATGCGGAAGAACATAAATTTCTAGAAGGCATTGTTCCAAAAGCACAAATTGGTACGAGAGCAATTTCTTCTTCTATGATTACATACACAAAACCAGGATCTGGTCTTATTGTACGATCAAAGAACATTAACTGGGTAACAGATGCAATGTACACTAACGCTTTGATTACAGCAGGTGTAAAAGATGCAGAAATTCAAATTACTGCACCTTTTAAAGTTTCAGGAACTGCAGCTTTAACTGGATTAATGAAAGCATATGAAACTGCGTCCAATAAACCAATTCCGGAAGAAGTTAAAAAAGTAGCGAATGAAGAAATGGTACAAACAGCCCAGCTTGGTGATAAAATTGGTGAAGAAAAAGCAGTTCAACTTGTTGCAAAAATTAAAGAAGAAATTGCAAAAGAACAGCCAAAAACAACAGAAGATTTACGTTCATTAATTAAAAAAATTGCTGATCAACTCGGCATTACATTAACAGATGAACAGTTAGATAACCTAGTAGCGTTATTTGATAAAATGAAGAATCTTAATATCGATTGGAATCAAGTTGGTAGTCAATTAAACAAAGCAAAAGAACACGTTTCTGCCTTTTTAGGATCTGAAGAAGGACAAAGTTTTCTAGATAAAGTGAAAGATTTCTTCTCAAGTATCATTGATTTTGTTAAATCTTTATTCAAGTAAAAAAGAAGCCCGCCAGTGACGGGCTTCTTTTTTATACAAGTAACGGTAATTTCATAACAGCCTCTTCAACCGAACGCACTATATGATTTGCTTTCTCCTTTACATATGGATGGGCATGATGAAGAGTAAATGAATGCGGGGTTACTTCAAACATAGAAATATCATTGAAAGAATCTCCAATACAAGCAACTTCATTTGCTTCAATTTGCAAATGGTCCATTAGTCGCTTTAGAGCACTCCCCTTACTCACGCCTCTTGGCATAATATCAACATAGCGTTTACCTGATATAAAAACTTCCGCTTCGCCTTGAAACGTATCTCGTAGCTCTTGATCTAACGTCACAATTTTCTCTTCTTCTCCAAAAACAAACAATTTTGCAGGGTGTACAGTCTTACCAAACTCTTCTTCTAACGCTTCAATTTCGGCGATATGCACGCCCATATACGTTTCAAAATTATGGTGATGTTCATTTTTCCTTTTTGTATATCGTTGCTCATTTGCACAAACAATATCCGCTAGTCCTTTTTTATGTATATATCGATATATTTCCTGGGCAACCGTATTTTCAAAACTCGATTCATGAAATAAATTCCCATCTGGAAGTAACATTGTCGCTCCATTTAAGCCAGTTGTGTAATATGGGAATGAAAACCTTTTTACAACTTCATCAATTCTGTGTGTAAAGCGTCCAGAGGCAAAACAAATATTTGTCCCTTTCTCAGCTAACCAACACAGCGCACGTTCATCTTCTTTTTGCATATGGTTCACATCGTAAACGAGCGTGTCATCTAAATCACTTACAAATAATTTAATCATGTCCTCTTCCCCTTCCATACACAATATCTACTCTAAGTGTACACAAAAAATGTTTGATTTTTGTTAAAAAATAATAAATTTTTGCTAAAAAAAATAAACGGGTGTATAATCCCGTTTATTTTTGTCTTTTTACATTTTGAGGTCTTACAATACTTGGTCGTACTTTTAAACTAGACATCGTTGGACGGAGTAAAATTTTTGTTAACGCGCCCCAATCAAATGGTAAAAACGGCCATAAATAAGGTGTTTGTAAACTTTTTATAGACGTTAAAAATAAAATTAATATCGTCATACCAATTATAAATCCCATCTCATGGAAGAGACCTGTTAAAATAATAACAAACAATTTCCCAACCTTATTCCCTAATCCTAATTCATAACTCGGTGTTGCATATGCACCAATCATCGAAACCGCTACATACAAAATTACTTCTGGCACAAACAAACCTACATCAATTGCAATTTGACCAATTAATATGGCGGAAATCAACCCTGCTGCAGACGATAATGGGGTTGGAGTATGAATAGCAGCCATCCTTAAAAACTCAAGTCCGACCTCTGCCATTAACACCTGTAATAGGATTGGTAAATGCGTCATCTTAGTCGGTCCAATAAAAGCAAGATTTGCTGGTAAAAGAGTTGGATCAAATACAAACACTAACCAAAATGGTAATAAAAATAACGAGAATATAACACCTAAAAAGCGCACCCAGCGTAAAAATGTACCGACAGCTGGATTTTGTCTAAACTCTTCTGCATGCTGTAAATGGTGAAAATATGTTGTCGGTGTAATCATAGCACTTGGCGATGTGTCAACAAGTACTAACACATGTCCTTCTAGTAGATGATTTGCTGCTACATCTGGCCTTTCTGTATATCGAATAAGCGGGAATGGGTTATAGCTTTGCTTTACAACAAATTCTTCTACTGTTTTATCCGCCATCGTAATTCCATCTACATCGATGTTATTTAATTCTTGTTTTATAATCTTTACTAAATCTGGATTTGCAACATCTTGAACGTATGTAATACAAATATCCGTTTGTGATCTATCTCCTACTCGAACCATTTCATTTCGAAGTCGTGGATCTCGAATTCTCCTACGAATTAACGCTGTATTTACAACGATATTTTCAACAAATCCATCCCTCGCACCGCGTACTACCTTTTCGGTATCTGGTTCTGTCGGTGTTCGCCCTGGATAACTACGAACATCGATCGCGAACGCTTCCGTTTCACCTTCCACAAATATCACAATGAGCCCTGATAATACTTGGAGCATTACCTCATCCATCGTTTTCACTTTGCTTACTTGTTGATGGATTAAGCGATTCTCTAAAAGCTTCACTGTATCTTCTTCTACATCCCTTATCTCATTTGTATCCACCGCTTCTTCTAAAATAGGGATAATATAATTTGTATCACAAAGTCCGTTTACAAATAACACACCGATTTCTTTATTCAAAATTTGAAATTTACGAATGCCAACATCGTATGTAACGCCTAGTCCAACTGTCTGCTTTAAATAATTTTCATTATCACTTATGAAAGTTGATATAGGGATATCCACTTTTTTAGGCTTCGTCATAAAAACCACTCCTTTCCAAAATTAATTGAATCGCTTTTCTAGTAATAGGTGATCCCCTCTCACATTCATCATTCCCGCACATCTTACCAATGTCACCGACTCCAACGATGACAGGAACATTCAAGTCATCTAAACAATAAATTGTATCTCCGCTAATTCTGCCAATTTCACCATCTGGAAGTCCAAATTTATCAACACCGTATTCGGTTAAATTTCCGTTCCGATCTACACTTACATCTACACGTGCCCATTCCCAATGATGCGTATTAGACGCTACCGCTAAAATACCGAGCACATCAATTTGTTTATGGGTAGCTACATATTTTAAAGCCTTTTCACCAGATCCTTCTCCAATAAATCCACTGTCATCAAACATGACAAATACAGGGTCATATGGCGTTTGCATAATAAGCTCAACAACTTTTTTCCCTGTCAATTTGGTTGGATTACTTTGTGATGCTGAAATACACCTTCCTCCAAATTCCTTTGTTAAAAGCTCAATTGTCCGCTTTGCATATTCATCTCCATCTGTGACCAAAACAACCCTTCGTCTCATTTGATTTATCCTTTCGGTTTACATATAAGTGCTATAAAAAACGAAAACAATATCGCTGCGGAAATGCCCGCAGACGTTAAACTAAACATGCCAATACCAATTCCTAAATATCCATGTTTTTCTGCTGCATGCATTGCTCCGTGCAATAGTGAATGTCCAAAACTTGTAATAGGGACTGTTGCTCCAGCACCTGCAAACTTTATTAGTTTATCGTACAATCCAAATCCATCTAAAATTGCTCCGATGACTACAAAAGTTGCCATTAAATGAGCTGGTGTTAACTTTGCGAAATCTAACAATAGTTGCCCAATTACACAAATAGCTCCACCTACAAGAAATGCATATATAAAATCCACAATTCACTCTCCTTTAACTCTCTCAAATACGACACCATGTGCAATTGTTGGAATCGTTTCTTTCTGTTGCATCATTATCGGGCTTAATAATGCGCCAGTGGCAACGACAAAAATTCGTTGTAAATTCCCTTTTTGCATCTCGTGTAATAAATGGCCATATGTGACAACTGCTGAACAAGCGCAACCACTACCACCTGCAAACACTTCTTCTTGACTTGATTCATAAATCATTAATCCACAATCATTGTATATATGTCCAAGATCGTAACCTTCCTCAAGTAAAAGTTGTTTTGCAATCGGTGTCCCAACAGCTGATAAATCACCCGTAACAATCAAATCATAGTCATCGGCACTTCTTCTTAAATCTTCAAAATGCTGTTGAATTGTATGAGCTGCTGCTGGAGCCATCGCTGCCCCCATATCCAAAGGATTTGTGATTCCTAAATCTTGCACTTTTCCGATTGTAGCCGCCGTAATTTTAATTGCACTTTTTTCATTGCTAATTAATATAGATCCTGCACCAGTCACAGTTGAATTTGCTGTCCCTGGTTTTTGCCCACCGTACTCTGTTGGATAGCGAAATTGTCTTTCAGCCGTTGCATTATGACTACTTACTGTAGCTAAGACACGATTTGCAAATCCACCGTCTATAAAAGCTGAGCCAACTGCTAAAGTCTCCATAGACGTCGCACAGGCGCTAAACATTCCTAAAAAAGGAATGCCCCACTGACGCGCAACATAATTTGCTGTCACTGTTTGATTTAATAAATCTCCCGCTAAAAAGAAATCAATTTGCGATGTTTTTATATTCCCTTTTTGCACTGCTTGTTGAATTGAGTCTGACATTAATCTTCGTTCGGCGAGCTCCCAATTTTCCTCTCCACAATGCAAGTCATCATATGAAATATCAAAATCTTTTCCAAGAGGGCCCTCAGCTTCTTTCGGACCGACAGCAGTACCCGTTGCATTCACATATATGTCGTTTTGAAATACCCACGTTTGTTTTCCGGTCAACCTCATACTAGCCCCTCCTTTAAGACATAAAAATTTTAAAGGTATACCTTATTAACCCAATGATATATGCACCAACAACCCCAAATACAATCACACTTCCTGCCAGTTTAAACATATTTGTCGCAATCCCTAGAACAATCCCTTCACTCTTATGTTCTAAAGCAGCGCTTGCCATAGAATTTGCAAATCCTGTTACCGGTACCGCTGATCCTGCTCCAGCAAATTGACCGATTTTATCATATACACCACACCCCGTTAAAATCGCGGATAATAAAACAAGCGTTGCAACAGTTGGGTTTCCTGCCTCTTGTTCACTGAAGTGAAAATAATGTATATAAAATTTCATCAATACTTCTCCAACTGTACAAATGAGTCCACCTACAAGAAATGCTTTGATACAATTTAGTAAATAGTTTGGCTTTGGATGATACTCCTTCACTTTATTTATGTAATCATCCTTCAATTTCTGACTTGTCATTTATATACTGCCTCCTACTTTACGAAATAAATCCAGTGAAACAACGATCCTATTACTTTCCCAAGCACAAGAGCAACGAGTAAAACAATAATCTTCCCCTCTACCCCTACTCGTTTCGCTAAAATAGGTAGAACATTTAACACCTCTGTTAATGCTGCAGCGAGCATTCCAATGAACGTACCACAAAATAGCCCTAATATAACGAGCCAATATTGCGACGTTTGAAATGTAATGTTTTTCAAACTGCACCAAGCCCCTGTTAAAGTACCTGCAATGACTGCCCACTCAAAATATTGAATATGCTTTCCACTTCTCGTTAATTGAGCTAAACGGGGGATTATACCAAGTACAGCTAAAAATGCGACATATCCGCTACCTACCGCTATCCCTCCAGATAAACCAATTAAAATAACAAATCCAGACTCAATCATCGGCAAGTTGTTTCATATTATCCTTGTTTTCATTAACGATTACATATTGATCAAGCGACTGTTGGTATTGAAACATCTCAACTTCTAACGGACTCGGCTCTTCATTAATTCGTTTTTGAAATACATGATTAAAGAATAGAACCATCCCTAAGCCAAGACCTACAGAATAAGGAATTTGAAATAAAAGTGGCTGTGCATTAAATTCTCCAGTAATCATGTAATATAACCGTTGATGTACTTGTTGCATACTTACATCCTCATGGAAATAAATGATTGCAAGAGCTGCTCCAATAAAAAGTAATAACCATACAAGTCCAAAGAAAACTGGGTGCACTTTCTTTTTTTCATAAATAATTTCAACAAGAGTTTGTCCGGAACCGAGTAAATTAATTTGTACGTGAGATGCTTTCTGTTGAATAATCTCAATTACTTTCATAACATCAATTACAACATGCGTCTTATCATGCGCTGTTATTTTGTAAACTATCTCATTTTGTAACAACTCAACTACGGAAGAATCTCCGGCAAGTTGAGCAACATCACCCAGCTTTACTTCATAAGTAGGAGAAACTTTTAAACGATTGCGCATTTTAATATAAATCGTTTGTTCCAACTTTCATTCACCCCTTCACTCTTCCTCGTAGTTGTAGTATGGTTATTGAATTTTTTTCTAATACAATTTTTTCATAAAAAAACATCTGCACCATTTTGGTACAGATGTTTTTTACTTATGCCTTTTTCTTAAATAAGTTTGCAATACTTAATGCAAGCCCTCCCCAAATAACTACTATTCCAATAACCATCATCATAATCGCTGATCCACTCATTATGAAACACCTCGATCTTTCCATTCTTTTTCAAGCTTGGCAGAATCCGAATGAATTTGTGCATCCCATTTTTTCAGGCCAATGATTATTGCAACTATGAGGAATGCTGCTGCTATCGACCAACCATACGTTACAACAAACTCAGTCGGATAATCTCCGTAGTTCTTTTTAATATTTTGGATTGTACCATCAATTAGCATATACCCTAACATAAGCGGAGTAATAACGAGTAAACTCACTCTCCAAAACGTTCCTAATTTAATATCAGATACAAAGTTTGCATGATTTTGATAAACTGGTAAACGGCGTAAAATGAGCCCTATCGTAACTACTTCCGCAAGTGCAATTGTAATTAATCCGAAATTATTAGCGAAATAGTCGACAACATCTAAGAACATAAGTCCACCACGTGTTGCAAAAACAAGAGAAACTAACACGAGAAGGGTTCCCATAATTCCAATAGTTTTTTCCCGACTTAAACTGAATTTTTCAGATACAGCGGCAAAGCATACTTCCGCGAGTGAAATAAGTGATGTAATTCCAGCAACCGTTAACGATAAGAAAAATAAAACACCAAACAACGGTGACATCGGCAATTCATTAATAATTTGGGGAAATACTACGAACGCAAGCCCAACGCCAGCACTTGCTACTTTATCAACCGGTACTCCCATATTATTTGCCATAAATCCAAGAGCTGCAAAGACCCCAATACCTGCTAATAATTCAAATCCTGAATTTGCAAATCCAGTAATAAAGGCATTATTTGTTGTATCCGAGTTTTTCGGTAAATAACTAGAATACGTAATCATAATTCCAAATGCTAAAGATAAACTAAAGAATATTTGACCATAAGCTGCAAGCCATACTTTCCCATCAAAAATACGACTCCAATCTGGTTTAAAGAATGCATCTAGTCCTTGCATAGCACCTTCCATCGTCACTGCACGAACGACGATAATAAGGAACATAACAACTAATAAAGGAATAAATATACGGTTAACAACTTCGATTCCTTTTTTAACTCCTTTAAATGCAACGCCAAGCACAATAATCCAAACGAGAGCTAACGGAATTAATACTTCCGGTACAAGTCCTCCAAATTGTCCTGGCTTATCTGCAACATGTAAGTACTCTTTAAATAAAAATGATTGCGTGTCTTTTCCCCACGCTCCAGTAATTGCAAAGTATGTATAGGATATAGACCAAGCAATAATCACTGCATAATATGTTGAAACGATAAATGTTACGCACATTTGCCACCATCCAATAAATTCGGCACGCGGGCTAATACGGAAAAATGTAAGTGGTGCTGAACCACGATGACGATGACCAAGGGCAAACTCAAACGCTAACAATGAAATACCAGTCGTTAATAATGCAAATAAGTACGGTAAAAAGAATGCTCCTCCTCCATTTTCATACGCTGTATAAGGAAAACGCCATATGTTTCCTAATCCAACGGCAGATCCGACCGCTGCGAAAATAAATCCAGCTCTCGTTCCCCATTGTTGCCTCGTTTCCATATTTCCTTCCCCCTTTATGACAAGTTCATACTTGGATTATATTTTAAATTGACTAAATTATCAATAAATTCTGTTAATTTTTGCGAAAATTAACATTTCTCTCCTATTAACGGCACAAAAAAATCGAATAGACAATTATTCGTCTATTCGATCTTTCATCTGTTTTAATATTTTCTTTTCAAGTCTTGAAACTTGTACTTGCGAAATGCCTATGCGCTCGGCTACTTCTGACTGTGTTTGATCTTTATAGTAACGCAAGTATACAATTAAGCGCTCTCGTTCATCTAGTTCTCTAATCGCTTCTTTTAAAGCAATTTTATCGAACCATTTCGTTTCAGATTGATCTGCAATTTGATCTAAAATAGTGATTGGATCTCCATCGTTTTCATATACAGTTTCATGTATAGATGAAGGGGCCCGGCTCGCTTCTTGTGCTAGAACAACTTCCTCTGGCGTTAGTTCTAGTGCCTCTGCCACTTCATTAATCGTTGGAGCCCTTCCGAATTCTTTCGAAAGCTCATCTCTCATCTTTCGAATTTTGTTTCCTGTTTCTTTTAAAGACCTACTAACTTTCACTGATCCATCATCGCGTAAGAAACGTTGTATTTCACCAATAATCATTGGAACTGCATATGTTGAAAATTTCACGTCGAAAGATAAATCAAATTTATCTACCGATTTCAAGAGCCCAATACATCCAATTTGAAATAGGTCGTCTGGTTCGTATCCTCGATTAAGAAACCGCTGTACAACCGACCAAACGAGGCGCATATTACTTTGAACGATTGTATCTCTCGCTTGTTGATCTCCATCTTGACTTTTTTGAATTAACGCTTTTAGCTCGTGGTCCTTTAACTGAGGTTTCTTCTTCTCATTTTTGACCTCTATGTCCATAGGCTATTCTCCTTAATTGCATAGAGCGTTACTATTTGATAAGTATTTTGTCAAATGGATTGTTGTCCCGAAAGATTCGTTTGAAATAACTTCTACTTCATCCATAAAATTTTCCATGATAGTAAATCCCATTCCGGAACGCTCTAATTCAGGTTTAGTTGTAAAAAGGGGTTGTCTCGCTTCATCTAAGTTAAAGATTCCAATCCCTTCATCTCGAATCGTGAGTTTCACCATTGCTTCTTCCAAAATTACAGAAATATAAACAATACCTTCTGCATTTCCTTCGTATCCATGAATAATTGCATTTGTAACCGCTTCTGACACAACTGTTTTAATCTCCGTTAATTCTTCCATCGTTGGATCTAGTTGTGCAATGAAAGCCGCCACTGTAACGCGAGCGAATGATTCATTTTGACTTAATGCTGAAAATTGAAGGTTCATTTCATTTCTCATCTATGCCACCCCCAACGTCGCGAGCGCGTGCGCTTCACTTTCTTCTAAGCGAACGATTTTGAATAAGCCCGACATTTCAAATAAACGCTTAACAGGCGGTGAAATTGCACAAACAACCATTTCTCCACCTAATCCCTTTACGTGTTTATATCGGCCTAATATAACACCTAGACCAGAACTATCCATAAACGATAAGTTCTCTAGGCTCAAAACAATATGATGAACACCATGTGTCTCAATCATATCTGTTACTTTCGTTCGCAACTCTTCAGCCGTATGATGATCTAATTCACCCTCTAGTCTCACACATAGGACGTCACGTTTTACTTCTAATTGCATGGAAAGACTCACACGATTTCCTCCTTATGCTCAAACTTTACTTATTCACATACATAAAGATTTTCGTGATATAAAATAAGAATCCTTCCTGCTGACAAAAGAAGAACTATTTCGTCATAAAGTGAAACCTTTCAGCATTATTCACTTACATACGAATAGAAAAGCGGCAAAATATTTGCCGCTATTTTGATGTTGAAAACATCCCAAAACTTCTTTTAAATAACTCCCACCAGCTCGCTGCAGCAACATCTTCTTTTGCTATAATTGTTTGTTTTAATAAAACATCTTTATCTTTTTTTATAACAAGGGTGCCAAGCGCGTCACCTTTTTTAATCGGTGCTTTTACTTTCTTTTCAGCAATTACTTCTTGTTTTACCTTGTCCATATTCTCGCCCTTCTTCATAAGAAGAGACACATTATCTGACGCAACTAAATCTACTTTTTCTTTTTTCCCTTTTCCTACTTGAACTGTCTTAATTTTTTCGCCGCGCGTATACAATTTCTTTGTCATATATTGTCCAAATGCATAGTCAAGAAGCTTTGTCACTTGGTTGTTCCGTTCTTTTGATGTTGGTGCTCCCATGACAACTGAAATGACACGCATACCATTTTTTTCAGCCGATGCTGTTAAACAATATTTCGCTTCTGTCGTAAAACCTGTTTTTACTCCATCTACGCCAGGATAAAAACGTACTAGTTTATTCGTATTAACGAGCCAAAACTTTTTATCCGTATCTTCACGTAAATAATCTTCGTACTTACCTGTGTATTTACGAATAAGTGGATACTTCATCAATTCTCTCGCCATTATAGCCATATCATTTGCTGTCGAATAATGGTCTTTGGCCGGAAGACCTGTTGGATTTTGAAAATGTGTATTTTTCAGCCCTAAATCTTTCGCCTTTTTGTTCATCATATTTACAAATCCTTCTTCTGAACCTGCGATGTGCTCGGCTACTGCAACAGATGCGTCATTTCCAGATGCAATTGCAATACCCTTTAACATCTCATTTACAGTCATCTCTTCCCCAGGTTCTAAAAAGATTTGCGATCCACCCATTGAAGCTGCATGTTCGCTTGCTCTAACTTTATCGGTCAGTTTTAGTTTTCCTTTTTCAACTTGTTCCATAATTAAAAGCATTGTCATAATCTTTGTCATACTAGCAGGTGGTAATTTTTCATTTGGGTTTTTATCAAATAAAACTTTACCTGTATCTTGCTCAATTACGATTGCTGACGACGCTTGTTCCGCTAACTTCGGCGTTGTTTCTTCTGTTTTCTCCTGCTTCGTTTTTTCAGATTGCGCAAAACTCACTGAAGTTCCAGAAAGCAATAACATGAAACAAACAAGTATTCCAAAAACTCGCTTCATGACTAACCCTCCATTCTATATCAGACCTATTTTTTCCAATTCTCCTTTTTTTAATACCAATTTTTTCTATTATTTTCAGTTGACAAATACATTCGTCCCCTATATTGTATTAAGTGTATTACACATAGTAGTACACTTAATACATATGAGGAAGGAGACATTGCTCTTGCATATTCAACTTGACCCAAGAAGCAACACTCCGATATGGGAACAAATTGTTCAAAATATAAAAGAACTCGTATTGAAAAACATGTTGGCTCCAAGTGATAAACTTCCTTCTGTACGCGAACTCGCTTCTTTACTCGTTATAAATCCAAATACAGTGAGTAAAGCGTATCAAGAGTTAGAGCGACAAGGAATTATTGAAACGTTACGAGGAAAAGGAACATTTGTATCTCAATCGATTACCCCAACATTAGACGAAAGGAAAATCGCTATGGTTGAAAAGCAATTTCATCAATTACTATTAGAAGCCTCTTATCTTGGTGTTACAAAAGATAAAATTCATGATTGGATAGATTCATACTATAAAGAGATTGGAGGAAATACAGATGCTGAAAGTGACAAGCCTGAAGAAAACAATTGATAATCAAACGATTTTAGACGATGTTTCTTTCACATTGCAAAGAGGGAGTATCATCGGATTACTTGGAAGAAACGGCGCGGGAAAAACAACTTTATTACGAACGATGGTCGGCATTTTAGACCCAGACGAGGGAACTGTTACATATGAGGATATCGACATCCATAAAAATCCTGAAACGAAACAAAAAATCGTATATGTTCCGGATTCTACTAACATACTGAACGGTTATACAGTAAAAGAAATCGTAAAGTTTTATAAAGAAGTTTATACCGCATTTGATGAAACACATTTCTATGAACTATTAGAACGTTTTAACTTACCAAACAAACGAATTCGTAGCTATTCAAAAGGCATGAAAGCACTGCTCGCCATCATTTTAGCTGTTTCTACAAAAGCAGAATATATTATTTTAGATGAACCGACAAATGGACTTGATCCTATCGTAAAAAGGAAAATTTTACAGTTTCTCGTTGGAGAAGTTGCAGAAAAAGAGATTACCATTTTCATATCTACCCATCATTTAGATGAAGTGGAACAAATTGCAGATACAATCATTATATTAAAAGGCCATACTATCTCGTCTATTACATCACTAGACGATGCAAAATCACGATTTGCAAAAATACAAGTAGCTTACGAGCGTTCATTACCTCAAAAACTAGAAAACTTAAGCAATATTAAAATATTAAATCAAACGGGAAAAGTATATACAATCTTAATTGAGGGAAATGTGGCTACAACACTCGAGAAGTTTTATAAAGAACAACCACTGCTCATTGAGGAATTAGCCATGTCGCTCGAAGATATTTTTATCACAACGTTTGAGGAGGATTCACATGTTTCATAAAGCTTTATGGATAAGGCAATGGAAGCAAGGAAAATATATAATTCTATTATTTTGGTTAATTAGTTTATATCAACTACCTTATAAATATTATCAAGAAGCGCAAATGCAGCTAAAACAATCAAAAATGAAGTTTGATGACTATGCATATTACTACTCCTACTATTTTCACGCATCTGATGGTGCCGTCCTCTTTCAAGGAGTTACTCTTATTGCACTTGCTTGTCTTTTAATTGGGTGGGAACGTAACAATCAATCAACTGATTTTCTCTTCTCGATGCCTTTTAAACGAAAAGATATTTTTTTAACAAAATGGTGGCTTGGTGTTTTGAATATTATTACAGTGCAAATTGTTTGCTGGATTAGCATGTACGGAATAAAGAACATGTCGTTTCACAATGAGTATCAAATCTTTACTCCGTTCTATAGTTACTTTCTATATGCTACCGTTGTACTTATCGCTATTTATACATTCACCTTATTTATCGGAACCATTACTGGACATATATTCTCTCAAAGTAGTTTAACTATCATTCTATTATTTTTACCATACGGTTTTGGATTGTTAATTTCCGGATTCATTTATTCCCATACACAATGGTCTTTAGATGCAATGGGAGAAATAGAGCAACGTACTCATGAGTACTTACAACATATAGATATCATTTCACCATTAGAATCTTTTTCTATTACTTATGATTATCACCCGATAGAAACATTTGATGACTATGGCAATAAACTTTCTAGTGTACCACAGGACAATCCAATGGAGCATACTTCTGTACCTTCTCCTTGGACACTATTAACACCATTTGCTTACATCATTATCTTTTTATCAATGGCAACCTTTCTATACACACGTACACCAAACGAACAAAACGGAAAAATACTATTGTTTCCTAACTTGCAAAAATGGTTCATGATTTGCACTGTTCTATGCTTCGGACTGCTTGGCGGTAGAATATTAGGCGGACGAGATGCACTTCTGTCTTATTATGTTGGATTTTTCCTATTCGCTATCATAAGTTACTTCATTTTTACACGTCTATTAAAATTGAAGTTTGCTTTTGGAGGGAAATAAACATACATTAAGGTAATGAATACATGTTTCAAAAAGCATTATAGATGTGAAACTATAAACACGTAACAATGGCATTAATAGAAGCTGACAAAAAAAGTCATACAATGACAAAAGAAAGATGTTATGAATTATTTAACTCTTATATGAACTAAATAAAAAGGCATTGCACAAGAGCAATGCTTTTTATTATATATCCCTATCTAAATAAAGAGGTTATTTCACATTCTCTCTCCTATCCCCATACACCATCTCTTCTTTCATCCCAAATCCATCACCATTTTGCACAATTTGCTCTGTCGGTGCAACTACACTTTCGGCAATTTTCCATTCCCCACGCTCTTTTACGAATACTTGTAGAAAATAGTTCATGCCATCTAATTGATATGCATTTTCTTTTTTCACATTATAGTGAATCGCAATGTAGTACACTTGAATGTTTTCTTTCCCTATTTTTGATACGTATTGCGATAGTCTCGGTATATAAAGTGCTGCTTTCTGAAAAGATAGTTGCTTCGCTTTAACAAGCGATGAACTTGTTACATTACGTAATGTGTCCCGATTACGAATATTATCGCTATGGTGGAATAATACTGCGTTTTGCATAGAACGAACCCATAATTTCGAATATAAGACTGTATTATCGTTTTCGATGTACTTCACTTCTTTTCGCACCACTTGGATAGGCGTATCTGCGTACGTGAATGTTTGAAAACAGAAAAAACTACCAAATAAAATGGTAAGTGCAGCAATATATTTCATAATCTTTCCTCCGATCTTTTAATTAAAGTATCGGAGTTTCAAAATATTTTTATTCAAAAGAAAAAGGATAGGAGTGCTTTCGCTTCCTATCCTCATTTATTATAATACGCGGCCAAATAGTTCTAAGACCATTTCTATTTCTTGGTCGCTCCAACCTTTAAATCTCTCTTTATAATATTCTTTACGCACAGCTTCAAGTTTTTCAGTTACTTCTCTTCCGTGCTCTGTAATTTCTAAGTACACGATTCGACGATCTGAATTAGAACGTTTTCTTTCTACTAATCCTTTTCGTACGAGACGATCTGTAACAGCTGTAATATGACTGGAGGTTACGTTTACTTCACTCGCAATTTGCGAAGCCATCTGTGGACTGTTTAAAAATAACGCACGTAATACAGAAAATTCATTATATGGCATATGTTCTGCAAAACGTGTATTAATATCATTTTGTAATAAACGTATCATTTTTCGAAATGATGCAGATAAATCTAAAATCAGCGTTTCTCTTTTTTCGTTCAATAGCCTCGTCCCTTTTTTATCATATTTACACATATTATAATCTATAAATACCTATGTTGTATATGCTTTCTTTCCTCAACATTCTCATTTATGTAACTTTTTTCATATAAATTTCTTTTTTGTTCACACATATACATATAAAAAGGATGGTGATGGAAAATGCAGGGTGGAATGAATCCTTATTTACACAACGTACGCACTGCTAATACTGGTAAAGAAGCTACTATTACTGTACAAGGAGAAGGTGTTGTAAAAGCAAAACCGAATGTTGTTATATTAACACTCGGCATTCGAACAGATGACAAAAATGTAAAACAGGCTCAAGAAGAAAATGCAGTGCAATCCAAACAATTGCTGGATGCACTTAAACAGCTTGGTATTGCCGATAAAGATATAGAGACGATTTCTTATACAATTACTCCTCAATACGAATATGTAAATGATAAAGCATTGCTACAAGGATACCGTGTAGAGCAT
This sequence comes from Bacillus cereus group sp. BceL220, assembly GCF_051776965.1. NCBI lineage: Bacteria > Bacillati > Bacillota > Bacilli > Caryophanales > Bacillaceae > Bacillus > Bacillus cereus group sp. BceL220. The sequence continues at coordinate 392,886 of NZ_JBPWBC010000001.1, forward strand.
TTGTATGAAATTACCGTTTTAAATGTACAAAAAGCTGGGGAAGTATATGATATAGCCGTTTCAAATGGCGCAAATGTAGCAAAAGGGTTACGTTTCCGAGTATCTCATCCAAATAAATATTATGAGCAAGCTCTCATTCAAGCTCTGCACCAGGCAGTAGAAAAAGCTCGTGCTATTGCGAGTACATATAATTTAAATATTAATCCTGTTCCCCTCTCATTCGTTGAAGAATCTGCCCAATTACCAAGGGAGGTTACGTCTTATGCTACTTTACATGCGCAAGCAGCTCCACCTATTCAATCGGGAGAATTAGAAATTATTTCAACAATACGGGCAATTTTTACGTATTTATAAATAATTTCATTTATAAGTAAACGTTATCATTTTCCTTGTTGTAAAAACATGATGTTCTGATATAATAAAGGACGGTGAGCTCTTACGAAAGAGATATCACGGGTGGGAGAGGGATATGAAAAAGAAGGTTTAACATGAAAGGAATACTTGAAAGAACATTTAAATTAGGTTTACACGAAACATCACCAAAACAAGAAGTTTTAGCTGGAGTTACGTCATTTTTCACGATCGTATATATTATGATTGTAAATGCGTCAATTTTATCCGATGCTGGCATTCCTCTTGAAGCTGGAATTTTAGCAACTGTTTTCAGTTCATTTGTCGGATGTCTACTCATGGCATTTTGGGCAAATGCACCTGCTATTCTTGTCCCTGGTATGGGTGTAAATGCATTCTTCACGTACACAGCTGTGCATACGCTTGGACTAACTTGGCAAGAAGCATTAGCTGCTGTCTTTATCTCTGGTATTATTTTTGCAATTGCCGCTTTTACACCAATCGCTCGCGTGCTATCAGTATCAATTCCAAAGTCATTAAAAGAAGCAATTACTGTCGGCATCGGATTATTTTTAGCGTTTATCGGATTGCAAAAAGGTGGTTTAGTCGTTTCGAACCCAAATACTGCTGTTGCAATGGGTAAATTAAGTAACCCTGTCGTTCTTGCGACCGTGCTTACTCTTATCGTTGCACTTGTACTATTTATTCGTAACGTACGTGGAAACTTTTTATGGACGATTGCAATAGGAACTGGTATTGCATGGCTATTTGGCCTTGTTGATACAAGTCAAATCGGAAATAGTTCATTCTCATTCGCTAATTACGGCGATGTGTTTGGAGCTATGTCATTTGGCAAACTTTCTTCCTTACCGTTTTGGATTGCAACATTCTCCTTAAGCATGGTGCTTATTTTTGAGAACATGGGACTTCTGCACGGTTTATTAGAAGATGACCGTAAATTCCCACGTGCTTACCAAGCCAATGCAATTTCAGCAATGACATGTGGTCTATTTGGCACAAGCCCTACCGTATCAACAGTAGAGAGTGCCGCAGGTATTACTGCAGGCGGAAAGACAGGTCTGACGTCTATCGTTACGGGGTTGTTATTCTTTGCATCATTGTTTGCACTTCCGTTTGTCAAACTAATTCCTGATAGTGCCATTGCACCAATCTTAATTATTATTGGCGGCCTGATGATTACAAGCATTCAGCAAATTCCTCTGAACGATTTTTCAGAAGGATTTCCAGCGTTCTTAATTATCGTCATGATCCCGCTCACATATAGTATCGCTGATGGCATTGCGTTCGGATTTATTGCTTACCCTATCTTAAAAGTTGCTCTTGGAAAGCGTAAAGAAGTCGCACCATCTATGTATATCATTACATGCTTATTCTTAGCTATGTTTGTATTACATGCTATTGGTTAAGAAAAAACACCGGGGAAATCCTCGGTGTTTTTTTACTTAAACCATCCTTTTTTATAAAACCAGGCCATCATTCCGCCGCCAATTAATGCCATTAGAAGAAGACAAATAAAATAACTATATTGTCCACCAAGCTCTGGCATATGCGTAAAGTTCATTCCATATACTCCCGCAATAAATGTTAATGGCATGAAAATAGTCGAGAATACAGTTAATGTTTTCATAATGTTATTCATATGATGTGAGTTTAATGAAAAATAACTATCCCGAATATCCGCCGTTAACTCTCGACTTGCCTCAATCATTTCCGTAAGTTTAAGTAAATGATCATGTATATCTTTAAAATAAATCTCATGATCACTTATACCGTAAAAACGAGTGGAATTCAAAATACGATACAATAAATCACGCATTGGAATAATTGTACGTCTTAACTTAGATAAATCTGCCCTAATATCAAATACTTCTTCTAGTACGGCTCCTGCTGTCTCACCTGTTAAATTATCATCAATCGCATTTAAATGATCTTCAATGTAATATACAGGTGCGAAATAATCATCTACAATTTGATCAGTGATCGTATGTGCTACATGTAAAGGTCCTTTCTTAATCCGCCTCTTCTCACCAAGTGTTTTCCATACTCTTTCAATTGCATTATTATGAGAAAAATGGAAAGAAACAATATAGCGATCACTAACAAACAAATCAATTTCATGTGGTTCTAGCCCATCTTCTCCAAACGCGTGAAGAACTAAAAAGTTATATCCATCATAAAAATCAACTTTTGGCCTCTGTACATATTCTAGACAGTCTTCAATTGCAAGGGGATGGAACTTAAAATGGTCTTGCAGAATATATGTATACTCTTCTTTCGTTGGCTTATATAAATCTAGCCAATACCATACAATATGGTCTTTCTTTGTTTCTTCTAGAGAAACATCATATAATACTTCATCTGTTTTTGTTACTGCACAAATTCTAATCATAATTTCACCCATTATTATTATAAACAAAAAATAGTAAAAAAAGCCAAGGAGAAATCTCCTCAGCTTTTTTTTATTATTTCGTTACGATACCGTGTACTAAAGTTGGTGCATCTACGTGTTCTTTAGAGATCTTCATGTTCTCATAAATTTTCGCTTTTACATCTTCAACATTTTCGCGGTTTGCGTAAATTGTAACAAGGGATTCACCTTGCTTCACGCTATCGCCTACTTTTTTGCGCAGCATTAGACCAACTGCTAAATCAATTTCAGACTCTTTCGTTGCACGTCCTGCTCCTAAAAGCATTGCTGCTGTTCCGATTTCGTCTGCAACGATTTCTGATACATATCCGTCTTCTTTCGCTTCCACTTCAATTTTAAATTGTGCTTGTGGCAATTTAGAAGGGTCATCAACAACAGATGCGTCGCCGCCTTGCGCTGATAAGAACGTTTTAAATGATTCTAGCGCTTTTCCGTTGTTCATTACTTCAATTAGCTTTTCACGTGCATCTTCTAAAGATGAAGCTTGTCCAGCAAGGTACACCATTTGACTTCCAAGTGTTAAACATAGCTCTTCTAAATCTTTCGGCCCTTTACCTTGTAATGTATCAATTGCTTCTTGTACTTCTAATGCGTTACCGATAGCTTCACCGAGTGGTTGACTCATATCAGAAATAACTGCCATCGTATTACGACCAACGTTATTACCGATGCGTACCATTGCTTCTGCTAAACGTTTTGCATCTTCATCCGTTTTCATAAATGCACCTGCTCCAGTTTTTACATCAAGAACAATTGCATCTGCACCAGCAGCAATTTTTTTACTCATAATCGAACTTGCAATAAGCGGAATTGAGTTTACTGTTGCTGTTACATCACGAAGTGCATATAACTTTTTATCAGCAGGTGTTAAGTTACCACTTTGGCCGATAACAGCGATTTTGTTTTCATTTACAAGACGCATGAATTCATCGTTTTCAATTTCCACATGGAATCCTGGAACTGCTTCTAATTTATCAATTGTACCACCAGTATGTCCTAAACCGCGTCCAGACATTTTCGCTACTGGTACACCTAAAGCAGCTACCAATGGACCTAATACAAGTGTCGTTGTATCACCAACACCACCTGTCGAATGCTTATCTACTTTTACACCTTCAATAGCTGATAAGTCGATTGTATCACCGCTATTTACCATTGCCATCGTTAAATCAGCACGCTCTTGATCGTTCATATCTTGGAAGAAAATTGCCATTGCAAGTGAACTTACTTGATAATCAGGAATATCACCATTTGTATATCCTTCAACAATAAAGTTAATTTCTTCTGTCGTTAATGCATGTCCGTCACGTTTTTTTGCAATTAGGTCCACCATTCTCATTGTGAAGTCACCCCTTCATTTGTTTTACGATTGCTTTTACTAATGCTAAGAAGTTAGCTTTAACACGTTCTGTCGTTTCAATTACTTCATCGTGGTGAAGTGGCTGATCTAAAATACCAGCTGCCATATTTGAAATACAAGAAATACCTAATACTTTCATACCAGCATGACGCGCTACAATTACTTCAGGTACTGTTGACATACCAACTGCATCTCCGCCAAGTGTACGAAGCATACGAATTTCAGCAGGTGTTTCATATACAGGACCTGTCATTCCTACGTATACACCTTCTTGTACTTTAATATTTAAGTCTGCTGCAACTTGTTTCGCCATTTCGCGAAGTTCTACTGTATATGATGTAGACATATCAGGGAAACGTACGCCCATTTCAGAATCATTCGGTCCGATTAATGGATTCGTACCCATGAAGTTAATGTGGTCTGAAATTAACATAAGATCGCCTGGCTCAAATGATGTATTTACACCACCAGCTGCGTTTGTTACAACTACTGTTTCTACACCTAGTTCTTTCATAACACGAACTGGGAATGTTACTTTTTGCATGTCGTATCCTTCATAGAAGTGGAAACGTCCTTGCATTGCTACTACTGTTACACCTTGAAGTGTACCAAATACTAGTTGACCTGCATGGCCTTCTACAGTTGATACTGGGAATTCAGGGATTTCACTGTAAGGTACTGTTACTGCGTTCTCAATTTCGTCTGCTAATACACCTAGTCCTGATCCAAGGATTAGTCCTACTTGTGGTGTCTCTTGAAATTTCTCTTTTAAGTATGAAGCTGATTTTGTAATAAGTTCACGATTCATTTGTTTATCCCCCTATTTCTTTAGCTCGTTTAAGAAGCTTGTTCCGTATTCTGGCATTTTCACACCGAAGTTTTCTGCTACTGTTGCACCAATATCAGCAAATGTTTGACGAAGTGGTAACTCTTGTCCGCCTTCTTTCATGCTTGGGCTATATGCTAATAATGGTACATATTCACGTGTATGGTCAGTACCAGGGTGAATTGGATCATTACCGTGGTCTGCTGTAATTAATAATAGATCATCTTCTTTTAGTTTTGCGAATACTTCTGGAAGACGTGCATCATATTCTTGCAGAGCTTCTCCGTATCCTTGTGGATCACGGCGGTGGCCGAATAATGCATCAAAGTCAACTAAGTTTAAAAAGCTAAGACCTGTAAAGTCCATATTTAATGTATCTACAAGCTTATCCATTCCATCCATGTTAGACTTCGTACGAAGTGATTCAGTTACCCCTTCGCCATCATAAATATCAGAGATTTTACCGATAGCAATTACATCGTAGTCACTATCTTTTAATTCATTCATTACTGTACGACCGAATGGTTTTAATGCATAGTCATGACGGTTTGGTGTACGTGTAAAGTTTCCAGGTTCACCAACGAATGGACGAGCAATAACACGACCTACCATGTATTTCTCATCTAATGTTAATTCACGTGCAATTTTACAAATTTTATATAATTCATCAAGTGGCACTACTTCTTCGTGTGCTGCAATTTGCAATACGCTATCAGCAGAAGTATAAACGATTAAAGAGCCTGTTTCCATTTGCTCTTGACCAAGTTCATCAAGAATCTCAGTTCCAGAAGCTGGCTTATTACCGATAATTTTACGGCCTGTTTTTTCTTCTAATTCATCAAGTAATTCTTTCGGGAATCCTTCTGGGAACACTTGGAATGGTGTATCAATGTAAAGGCCCATGATTTCCCAGTGACCTGTCATTGTATCTTTACCAGTAGATTTCTCTTGCATTTTTGTGTAATATCCAAGTGGTTTCTCTACTTTAGAGATACCTTTCATTTCTCGAATGTTACCAAGACCTAATTTCACCATGTTAGGCATTTGTAACCCATTCATATGTTCAGCAATGTGACCAATTGTGTCAGATCCTAGATCACCAAATTGCTCAGCATCTGGTGCTTCACCGATTCCCACAGAGTCCATTACGACTAGGAATATACGTTTATATTTATTCATAACTGCGACCTCCTATAAGTTCAGTTCTACTTCTTGTAGTATGTTCAAAACGCTATAAAGTGAAACTGTTATCCAAAAGAATTCTCATTGTCAAACAGTACTTCTTTAAATCATTTTCTAACCTATTTCGTTTACTTGAAACGATTCAAAAACATTTCTAGTTTTTTCTAAGTCGGATGTCAGACATCTGATACTGATATCATAACATGTTTACGCTTTCTTTTTAATACATTTTCGTAGAATTTCTCATTTTCTTCACACTTCTATTGTAATCCATTCTGCAACGAAGTGCTAATTTTTTTATGATTTATTTCTTCATATTAAAAATAAAAAGTAGCTCTAAAGAGCTACTTTTTATTTTACTTCTATTGTTTCTTCTTTATGTTCATGCAATTCGCCTTTTCTTACATGTACTTTCACTTTGTAAGCACCGTTCTCTTTGAAAGTATGTTTCGTTTCATACTCTCCTTTATTCCCTTCTTTCGCTGGGATAAATTCGTGTTTTTCAACACCATCTTTCCAAATCTCTAGTTGTACTTCAGCATCAGTTAATGCTTCTTCTTTTTGCTTTAAATGAACTTTCATTGTAGATTCAGCATTTGCCTTTATGTCTCCAGCCATAAGATGGATCATTGTGTCACTTTTATGATCTCCATGTCCTGCACTGTGATCACTATTTTCTTTTTTCGCATCTTCTACTTTCGCATTTCCTACAGCAACTTTCACTTCTGGCATAACGTGCATTTCACGTGCATTTGTGTGAGCAATAATATGGTATACTCCATCCGTTTCGAATGTTTTCTCTACTGCATAAACACCTTTTCCTTTATGCTTACCATCTAACATCTCATGCTTTTCGTCGCCATCTTTCCAAATTTCAAACTTTACATCATCGGCATCCGTTACTTTTTCTTTCCCTTGTGTAACAAGTGCTTGTACTTCTGTTTTTTCACCTGGTTTAATTTCTTTCGGATTTGTTTGGACTGCTACTTTTACAGCTTCAAGTTTCTGTTCTTTTTTCGGTTCTTCTTTGTTTGTATTACAGCCAGCCAACGCTAGCATCGCGATAAATAAAGTTATAATCAGTTTTTTCATCATCATTTCCTCCTTTATACTTTATTTAGTATAGAGGAAATACATTGTAATATTCCAGTCTTCTGCTGAAAACAATATACGAAATGTTTGTGAAGTTTCTGTGAAACGGTCTTCCCCTCTTAATCTATGAAAAAAAGAGCATAGTAACTATGCTCTCGGATGAAACTGTTTATATACATCTTTTAATCTAGTTTTTGAAACGTGCGTATAGATTTGCGTAGTTGAAATATCTGCATGTCCAAGCATTTCTTGTACAGCACGTAAATCTGCTCCATTTTCTAATAAGTGCGTAGCAAACGAGTGACGCAACGTATGAGGTGTAAGTTCTTTTTCAATATTTGCCTCTTTCGCTAATCGTTTTAATATTTTCCAAAATCCTTGTCTTGATAATCGATTACCATGATGGTTTAAAAAGAGTGCATCTACTACTTTTTTCCCCATTAATTCTCTTCTTCCTTTTTCAATATACTTTTGAATCGCTTCCGTTGCTAAACTTCCTAGTGGAATAATTCTTTCTTTATTCCCTTTCCCTATGCAACGAACAAATCCCATCGTTAAATGTACATCTTCTAAATTGAGTGCAATCAATTCTGAAACACGAAGTCCTGTCGCATACAGTAACTCTAGCATCGCCTTATCACGAATCCCAAAAGCACTTGTCATTTTTGGTGTTTGAAGTAACGCCTCTACTTCATCAACTGATAATACCTTTGGTAATTTCCGTTCCCCTTGTGGCGTTTCAATATGTACGGATGGATCGTGTTCTACCGCTCGTTCACGAAGTAAAAATTGGTGGAACGAACGAATTGATGCGATATGACGCGCCAATGTTTTCGAAGATTTTCCGTTCTCTTTTAAATACTGCAAAAAGTTAACAATGTGTAAACGGGTCACTTCATGAAAAGTTTTCGTCTGTTCCACATTTTGCAAATACTTTACGTAGCTTTTTAAATCCCGTTCATAAGATACTACTGTATTCTTTGCTAATCCTTTTTCGACAACCATATAATGAATAAAATCTTTTAATTGATCTTCCACTCTACACTACTCCCCATTTTCATAGAAAAACATCATTCTATTTACGAAAGCATCCTTTGCCGGTTCTTCATTCCCTGATACTTTTTCTACAGTCTCTTCTTTAGGTTTTTCATAACGATGATAGCTTTCATATTCTTCATTTATCCATAGTATAGCGAAATAAAACAAAATCGTACAACTTGTAAATAATAAAAATACTTTTATTCCATCAAAAGTTAATTTTAAAGCTCGGCGCATTGTAAATTCCTCCAAAATATAAGTTATTACAACATATGCCAAGCTTTCACCAATTTATACCTTATTCAAATAAAAAACCTCTTCCTAGATAAATAGGAAAAGGTTATTTTTCATCCGTTTCATTTTCTTGACAATTTTTACAAATCCCATGGAATGTTAAACGATGATCTTTCACCTTAAAGCTCCAGTCTCGTTCTACTTTCCTTTCCACTTCACCAAGTAAATCTTCTTGTATTTCTTGTACAGCACCACATTGTGTACAAATCAAATGATGGTGGAAACGCTGCGCACCTTCTTGGCGTAAGTCATAGCGTGAAACACCGTCTCCGAAGTTAATCTTATCGACAACTTTTAACTCAGATAATAGTTCTAAAGTTCGATAGACGGTTGCTAATCCGATCTCTGGCGACTTTTCTTTTACAAGGAGGTAAACATCTTCTGCGCTTAAATGATCTTCTTCATTTTCTAGCAGCACACGAACTGTTGCTTCACGTTGCGGTGTTAATTTGTAGCTCGCTGCATGTAATTGCTTCTTAATTCGTTCAATTCTTTCTTCCATTCGGTACTACTCCCTCCTCGCCACTCTTACACCATTATATCAGAAGAAGGGCTTCTGTCAAAAGAAAAAACAATAAAAACAAATTGATAATTATTCTCAAAAAGTATTTATTTTTTATTAATAGCCTCAACGACTTCTTTCATTAAAACTGGTGATGCGTAAGCCTCCACACTAGAAGCAAGTGCTAACACCACTCCAATTACGAGAAAGAAGCATGTATAACGGATTAATAATGGTAATAGTGGCTCGGTTATTTTTCTAATAAATTGATGCCTAATCATCCGTAAAGAAAAACTTGCAGCAATAGTTGTCATAACGAGAAAGACTGGAATGATAATTAAATTTTGTGGCAAAACAGATACAAATGCTAATAATAGTCCATTCCATCCATGCTGACTTACTAAAAAACCAACTGTAAATCCAACGACAACTCCTTTTACAAATAATAAAATAAAAATAAGTGGTAATCCAATAATTGAAATCCCTAAAATCCAAATAAATCCGATGTATTTTAATTGCGAAAAGTAACTTTCTCGAAACATTTCGCCCGCAATGGCAAATTCTCCTTTAGAGACTTGTCCAAAAAAACGTTGTAAATAAAATGATAAATCTTGTTTTTGATTGATTTGTAAACTATTCACCAGAATGGCTCCGAATATTACTCCCATCAATAATAAAACAGCGTTAAATATATATAATGAAGAGTTTTCCTGTATGTGAGACATTACACGGTCTTGCCAATTTTTTCGCCACATTTTTCTTCCCTCCGTTCACACTCTTATTAAAAATGTATGAAAGAAAGAAAAAAGTATGACGAATTAACATTGAAATTCCGCTCTACTTTGCTAAACTAAAAAGTAGAGAATAGGAGGGATTTCTCTTGAAACCATTATTATTAGATTTTCCAACATTATTTCAAACTGAACGCTTGCAAGTTCGTAAACCATTTCCAGGTGATGGTGCAGAAGTATATGAAGCAATCCAAGCTTCTCTAGAAGACTTAGTACCGTGGATACCAATTAACGCTGAAACAGAAGAGAGTGCTGAAGAAATTGTTCGCGAAGCTCACGGACAGTTTTTACTTCGTGAAACACTTGATTTTCACTTATACGATAAAGTATCTGGTACATTCATCGGAGCAATTACACTAAAGCCTGAAAACTGGGATATTCCAAAGTTTTCACTTCACTTCTGGCTACATAGTGCCTATACAAAACAAGGCTATATGACCGAAGCTGTTAAAGGTGCAATTCAGTTCGCCTTTGATAAACTAGGCGCTAGAAGGATTGAAATTCGTACTGATGCAACAAATATAAATGCATGTAGCTTAGCAGAACGTCTAGAATTCATTCTAGAAGGTACAATGGAAAATGATTTCCTAGCACCAGATGGTAGCTTACGTGATGCACGTGTATATGCAAAAATCAATTAAAAAACACTCGCCTTTGGCGAGTGTTTATTTTTGTAGTTGTAAATATTGTACTGCAAACATCGTCTTCGCATCATGAATACGAAGATCTTTCATAAGAGTAATCGCTTCTTCTAACGATACTTCCATTAATTCTACAAACTCATCTTCATCTAACTCAGCTTTATTTTCTTTTTTTGTCAAACCTGTCGCTTTATATACATATAAAATTTCATCTGCGAATCCTGGAGATGTATAGAAAGAAGTAATGAGCTCCATATTTTCACATACATATCCTGTTTCCTCTTCTAATTCACGAACTGCTGTCACCTCTGGTTTTTCACCTGGTTCTAACTTGCCGGCCGGAATTTCTATAATCGCCTTTTCAAGCGCTTTACGATACTGCTCAACAAGCACAATTTTCCCCTCATCCGTAATAGCAATAATCGCAACTGCACCAGGGTGATTTACAATTTCACGTTTACTCATTGCTCCATTTGGTAATACTACATCATCAACACGAACTTTTATAACTCTACCATCAAAAATCGGCTCAGTTTTTACTGTTCTCTCTGTAAGATTACTCATACTACTTCATCTCCCTGTTCTATTTCCTATTCTTTCTTCATACATTTTACCACATTGAAAGGAGCGTGATAGAAATGAAAGTTTATATTTTACCAAATCGCATCACGTTAGTCGGAAAAGCATGGCAAATTCGCCATAAGCTAAAGCAATATAGCAAAGAGTATACAACTGTACAAGAGTGGATTACAGCAAATAAAGTGAAACATTAATCATGCTTTTACGGGCAGTTAATGCAAAGCGAAAAGTAAACGTTTGTCAACCTCTTTTCCCTCTCGTACAATAAAGGTAAGGAGGTTGACCTATGAAAAAACGTCAATTAGGAAACTCAGATTTGTTTGTTACAGAAATGGGGCTTGGTTGTATGTCCCTCGGTACATCTGAAACAGAAGCTATGCATATTATCGATGAAGCAATCGATTTAGGAATTAATTTTTTTGATACAGCAGATTTATATGATTACGGATTAAATGAAGAATTTGTTGGAAAAGCCTTGAAGAGAAGAAGAGACCAAATTGTTCTTACAACGAAAGTTGGAAATCGTTGGACAGAAGAAAAAAACGGCTGGTCCTGGGATCCTTCTAAAGCTTACATAAAAACTGAAGTAAAGGAAAGTTTACGTAGACTTCAAACTGATTATATTGATCTTTACCAACTTCACGGCGGAACGATTGAAGATCCTATAGATGAAACAATTGAAGCCTTTGAAGAATTGAAAAAGGAAGGTATTATTCGCCATTACGGTATTTCTTCTATACGCCCAAATGTCGTTCGTGAGTATGCAAAACGCTCAAACATCGTTAGTGTACTAATGGAATATAGCCTTTTAAATCGGCGTCCAGAAGAATGGTTCCCCCTTCTGAATGAACACCAAATTAGCGTCATTGCCCGCGGGCCACTTGCAAAAGGAATTTTAACTGACAACAATGCAAGAAAAATAGAAAGAGTAAAGGAAAAGGATTATCTCTCTTATTCTTACGATGAATTACATACAACTCTAGCGAGTGTAAAAGAAACGATTGGAGAACGCTCTTTAACAGGAACAGCTATTCAATATTGCTTACATAATAAGACTGTTGCAGCTGTTATACCTGGTGCAAGCTCTCTTCAACAATTACAGGAAAATATACGAGCTAGTCAGCAGTTACCTTTAACGAAAGAAGAATATATACAACTTCAAAAGATTGTTAAATATGACACATATGCTTTGCATCGTTAAAAATATCGAATTACCGATAAAACAGAAGACTGTCTCCAGTATTAGGAGACAGTCTTTTTTATAACGTATCATATTTATCAGGATTCGTTCCTACATGTAAATCACGATTCAACGTGTTAATTTGACGTATCTCTTCTTCAGTTAGTGCAAAATCAAAAATAGTAAAGTTTTCTTTAATACGAGATGGTGTAACAGATTTAGGAATTGTAACAATCCCGCTTTGAATATCCCACCTTAATATAACTTGTGCAGGTGTTTTTTCATATTTGTTAGCAATAGCCTGAATGATTGGATGCTGGAATACTTCTCCGCCCCTCATTAACGGACTCCATGCTTCCATTTGAATTTGCTCATCTTGACAATAATTGCACAACTCAAATTGCGTCAACATCGGATGAAGTTCCACTTGGTTTACCATCGGCTTCACTTTGCAATTTGGTAATAATAGTTCTAAATGATGTTTATGAAAATTAGAAACACCAATCGCACGCACTTTACCTTCTTCATACAATTTCTCTAAAGCTCGGTACGTATCAACATACTTCCCTCTTACCGGCCAATGTATTAAATATAAATCTACATAGTCCATTTGTAATTTTTTTAAACTCTTTTCAAACGCCTCTAGTGTCTCCTCATATCCTTGATCGTCGTTCCATACTTTTGTTGTAATAAATAGGTCTTCTCTTGGAATTCCTGATTCACGTATCGCCTCTCCGACACCGCTTTCATTTTCATATACAGTCGCTGTATCAATCGAACGGTATCCAACCTCTAACGCTGTTTTTACTGCTTGTTTTACTTCTTCTCCTTCTTTCGCTTTATATACGCCTAGACCAATCATCGGCATTTTCACGCCATTATGAAGTGTAGTTGTTGGAATATGCACAGTCGTCTCCCTTTCATTGTTACATTATTTATAAGCCATAACTTTATTTCAACAATATTCATCCAAAAAGTCAAAACATACGTACAGTTTACATAACACTTTTATATAGCTAAAAAATAACGTGAACTCATTCATTCACGTTATTTTCTCTCCATTCTTTCGCTTTTTTATCCACATTGCGCACAAACTCATTTTTCCCTTCCGTATATAACGTGCCATCATATGTATACTTTTCGGCTAATTCTTTCTTTAAGGTTGCATATGCCTCTGCTTCTTCACAATGAGCCATCATATAATCACGAAACGCTAAATGCCTTACTATCTCTGGATTTCCTTTTTCAAACACGTGTAAATGATACGAACGTTTTTCCTCAGTTCCATGAATAAAATATCGGCGTCTTGAAATACCATTTTCCCCTTTTACGATGTAACCAAGCTCTATAAATCGTTCATTCCACCCATCTACTCTTTCGATATTTTCTACTTCCATGATCATATCAATAATAGGTTTAGCTGCCAGTCCGGGCACTGACGTACTTCCAATATGATGCATTTTCACCGTTTCTGGCATCGCTGATTTTAATCTTTCAGCCTCCATTTGAAATTTTTCAATCCAATGGTTTTCATGTGGAACAACGACAATTTTTCTCATTCTAACTCCCCTTTTCTTACAAGCTCGTCAAAAAATGATCAGTGGTATTTCACTGATCATTTTTTTATTATTTAAAGTCTTTCCAAGTAAGGTTACTTTCACTTAGCAGTTCTTCAAATGATTTATTCTTTTCACGTTCTTTTTGTTCTTGGCGCTTTCTTTCCAGTTCAGCTGCCTCTTTTTCCTCTTCCCTCACTTGCAACTCTTTCTTCTTACTCTTTAATTGTTGCATGAGTGAATCATTTAATTGATCGCCTAATGTAAGTGTTTCTTTCTTTGGTTGATTCACTTGCGATTGTCTTTGCATTTGTCTTTGTTTCTTTTTCTTCATGCTACTCACCTTTTACTTTTTTCTCCATTATAGTAGATACACGATGAAATCGACAATAAAAAAGGGTCTTTACTCTATTATTCACTTTTTGTAAATATGTTAATTTTTCGAAAAGACTAAATTTTTATGTAGCTATAATCCTATGAATCTATTAAAATTATGTCGTATGATGTCAGATTATAAAAAGAGGAGAATTATATTATGTGGAAAAAAATTATTCCTGCCGTTGCTGTTTTAAGCACTATTACTTTTTCAAGCGTATTTGCCGCTCCCCCATCTCAGAATCCAGCTGAACAAAACCGCTACATAGACGTACAAATGCTTGGTATTAATGATCTCCATGGACAACTAGATACTGTTAAAAAAATCAATAATAAAGAAGCTGGTGGCGCTGATTACTTAGCTACTTATTTAAAAGAACGTAAAAAACAAAACCCTAATACACTTCTCGTACATGCTGGTGATATCGTCGGAGCTAGTCCACCAGTTTCAGCATTATTACAAGATGAACCGACGATTGAATTTTTAAATGATTTAAAATTTGATGTTGGTACAATCGGAAACCATGAATTTGATGAAGGCATTGATGAAATGAAACGCCTCATTTACGGTGGATATCATGAAAAAACAGGGAATTTCAAAGGGGCTAACTTCCCCTATGTAGCTGCTAACTTCTATAACAAATCAACTGGCCGCTTATTTTTACCACCATTTACTGTAAAAATGGTAGATGGTGTTCCTGTTGGATTCATTGGTGTTGTTACAACTGATACACCAAATGTTGTTATGCCTACGATGCTTAAAAATGTACAAATTACTGATGAAGTAGAAGCAATTAATAAATCAACACAACAATTAAAACGCCTCGGCGTTAAATCGATCGTCGTTCTTGCTCATGTCGGTGGAACAACCGATGAGTCTGGGGTAACAAATGGCGATCTTACTCGAATTGCAAATGAAACAGACCCAGAAGTTGATGTTATTTTCGGTGGACATAGTCATACGTATGTAAATGGTACAGTAAATAATAAACTAATTGTCCAAGCAAATTCATACGGAACGGCTTTCTCAGACGTGGATGTAACAATTGATCGTAAAACAAAGGATATTGTAAAGAAAAAAGCTGAAGTTGTTACAACGTATCATGAAGGTGTAGAACCTGATAAACAAGTAAAGAAAAAACTAGATCAATATAAAGAAAAAATCGCACCACTTGTAAATGAAGTGGTCGGAAAATCTACAGCACCTATCGACCGTAAACAAAATGATGCTGGTGAGTCCACTCTTGGAAATTTAGTTGCCGATGCTCAGCGTCAAACGATGCAAACTCAAATCGCCCTCATGAATCCTGGTGGCATTCGTAATGACTTAGATGCTGGTGATATTACGTGGGGTGAGTTATACGGCATTCAACCTTTTGGAAATCAATTGATTAAAGTAGATTTAACAGGTCAAGACATTCGCGATATTTTAAATCAGCAATGGCAAAAAGGAACAACAAGAATGCTTCAAATTTCAGGTATTCAATATACGTGGGATGCAAATAAAACAAACGGTGAAAAAGTTACAAATATACGTTTAACAAACGGAGAAGAATTATCTCCATCTAAAACGTATAGCGTAGTTGCAAATGCCTTCTTAGCTTCTGGCGGTGACGGATTCGTATCATTTAAAAATGGTAAAAATGCAGAAACTGGTCCAAACGACTTTGAAGCGTTAGTCGATTACGTAAAACAATTAAAAGAACCAATTCAGCCAGTTATTGATGGAAGAATTCAAAAAGTAAATTAAGTGTTTCTCTAATAATAAATTTTATTTTTCACGCCATAAAGGATTTGTACTGATCCTCTATTTTATACGTAATATACATCATAAAAAGGATACTCGTTCTTCCAATGAACATAGTATCCTTTTCTTTAGTTATCAAAATGTGATGTTTTGTCAACTTCATATTGCTGTAAAAATTGTTGCAACGCCTCTTCTACAAGTTTAGACTTTTGAATTCCTTTCGATTCTGATATAAGGTCCAATCTTGCTAATATTTCTGTATTAATAGAAAAGGTTCGTCTCTTTTTCTCTGTACTCTTACTCATAATTGGTGCAATTACTTCGCCTCTTTTTCTTAGTAACTCATAAATGCTTTGTAATTGCTCGTAAATTAATAATTGATAATCTGTTTTCTCATATTGAAGGGCGGTCGCTTCTTGGAGTTGTAAGTGACGTGGTTCTTCTCCATCTCCTACAAAAATACGTTTCTTCTGCTCTCCATCATATTCGTATCCAATCAATCTTAATTTCTTCGATAATGTATACGGGCTTATTTCAAGACGTTTTGCTATAATAGCGATGGATTCACGTCTGTTTAAACCATCTATAATTTCTCCAATCGTCACAATTTCCCTCCTCCCGTGTTGAAATGACACTAGTATGGTATGTTACAATGATTTTCTAACAGTATATGCAAAATGAATAGCCTGTGCGATTCATACGATTTCACAAAAGGAGGTTTTCAATATGCTTTTTCGTAGCTACACCCCTCAGTTCTATAACGAAAACAAACAACTCATTCCTAATAGTATCGCTACGATAGAAAGCGTTATGATAAATAATCGAAAACAAACTCTCCTTATGCGTGGACAAAACGTAGAGCAACCTATTTTATTATGCTGTCACGGCGGACCTGGGATGGCACAAATCGGATTTATTCGCCATTTTCAAAAAGAATTAGAGAAGCAATTTATTGTTATTAATTGGGATCAGCGCGGGGCTGGTAAATCCTTTTCAATGAAAGATTTCGGAGCAAATTTCACAATCGAACAATTCGTTTCCGATGCAAAAGAAGTAATTCAATATGTACTTAAAAGGTTCAACAAACAAAAACTATTTCTCGCTGGTCATTCTTGGGGAAGTATTATTGGGCTTAACATAGCACATCAATATCCAAAGTATATCGAGGCTTACATCGGTATTGGGCAAATTGTACATATGAAACAAAATGAAGAATTGCTATATCAACATTTAATTCATTCTGCAAAAAAACATGATCATAAAAAAGCATTAGCTTCCCTTTTAAAATTAGGCAAACCACCATTTTTAGATACGAGACGTCTCATTATTCAAAGAAAGTGGCTTGGCACATTTGGAGGCGCAATCCAAAACGGATCTTCCTTTTCTTTCATACGAAAAGGTTTCTTTTCTCCTGAGTATACGCTATTAGATTGGTTCAAGTTTCTCGCAGGAAATTTAAAATCTGGCGTTTTATGGGAAGAAATGCTGACAATCGATTTCTTTTCTTCTATCTCAAGTTTATCTATTCCAGTTTATTTTTGTTCTGGTCGCTATGATTATCAAACTCCTTATGCACTCGTTCAGGAATATTGCGATATTATTGAAGCGCCTATAAAAAAGATGATTTGGTTCCCAAATTCAGCACATTCTCCTGATTTAGAAGAACCAGAATTATTCGCTAATTCTTTGCAATCAATTAAACAAGAGCTAGCTTTTCAGCATTAGTAACAAAAGGCTCTTTTACATTTCATAGAAAACATTTTATAATAATATGTCGCAAGTATGTATAAACATAGCAAAATGTTTCATATTTACTTGTCTTAACAGAATAAAAATTTAGGGAGATTACATTTATTATGAACGCTGTACTCGTCGCAGTAGCAATTATGCTATTGCTTAGTTTGTTACGTGTCCAGGTCATTGTCGCCATCATTGTTGGAGCTTTAACAGGCGGAATTATCGGTGGACTCGGTATTTCAGAAACGATTAACACTTTTACAACTGGTCTTGGAAACAGTGCTCCAATCGCTTTAAGTTATGCAATGCTTGGTGGTTTCGCTATTTCCCTTTCCAAAACAGGACTTCCAGATGCTATGATTCAAACTGCATTAAAATGGATTGGCAATGAACAAGACACGAAAAAACAAGTTTATTCTAAAATACTTATTTTATTCATTATTTTAACGATGGCTTGTTTCTCACAAAATGTGATTCCTGTTCACATTGCTTTCATCCCCATCTTAATTCCAGCACTTTTAAAAGTATTAAATGAGCTGAAAGTGGATCGCAGACTTGTCACATGTATTATTACATTTGGATTGATTACTCCTTATATGTGGATCCCTGCAGGATTCGGAAAAATTTATCATGACGTATTACAAACCAACGCTGCGAAAAGCGGCCTTACATTTGATGTCACACTTATTCCAAAAGCAATGACTATTCCAGCAATTGGTATGATTATTGGATTATGTGTAGCGGTATTCATTACGTACCGAAAACCTCGTACGTATGAAACAGAACAAATTCATACTACCGAAAATGAAATCGTTCCCTATACAAAACGTAGCATTACTTTCGGGTTATTATCTATCATTGCTACATTAACTGTTCAATTAACAACAGAATCAATGATTTTCGGTGCTTTAGCAGGTATTATCGTCTTATCGGTTAGTGGCAGTCTACCACTTAAAGAAGCAGATGCGATATTAACAAGCGGAATGCGTATGATGTCCTTTATTGGCTTTGTTATGATTGCTGCCGCTGGATTCGGCGCTGTTCTTCGAAAAACAGGACATGTTGAATCTCTGGTGCAAACGAGTGCACATATAATCGGAAATAACAAACCACTCGCTGCATTTCTTATGCTCGTTATTGGACTTCTCGTTACAATGGGAATTGGTTCATCCTTTTCAACCATCCCTATCTTAACAACCATTTTTGTACCTCTTTGCATTCAGCTTGGATTTAGTCCAATGGCCACAATTGCAATTATCGGTACAGCCGGAGCACTAGGTGACGCAGGATCTCCAGCATCGGATAGTACCCTTGGACCAACATCCGGTTTAAATGCTGATGGTCAGCACCATCATATATGGGATACATGTGTACCCACTTTTCTACATTACAATATACCGTTACTTATATTTGGTTTTATTGCCGCAATTACATTATAAAAAGGTGCGTATAAAACGCACCTTTTACTTTTTTATTTTTCCTTTTAATTGTTGAAAAGCTAATTTTCCATTATCTTTGACATAGCTTTCAATTGCCGGTAGTGATGAACCTATCGATTCACACTCTATGCTCCCATTAGGTCCAACAATTTTTAATTTATCTGGTATATGTATATTTAGAAATCTCGCTGACCGAATTAACTCAATAGCAATCTGATCACTTGAGGTTACAATTCCATCTATATACGGATTGTTTTGCAATAATGTAATAAATTGTTTATTTGTATACCCTTGTACACATTCTTCTCGATAAGAGATTCCTTCATCCAAAACAGCGTCTAAAAACCCTGCTATATAATCTTCCATTTCTTCACTTTCTTCTCCCTCACCGAAATATGCAAGAAAGTGACACCCTTTCTCTTTTAATAAAGAAACAGCTCTCTGTCCACTTTCATAATAATTTCCATGTGATTGTTGCTCATCGATCACAACAAACGGAAATGGAATTTCTCCTACACTTTTAAAAACTGCTCTCGTCAAAATAACACCTGCAATGTTATTTTGCTTCAGCATATGTATGTATCTATCTTTATTCTCTATATTACAAATAATGATTTGATAGCCTTCTTTATATGCTATTTCCTCAATACAATGTAGCAAAGTGATGTTTGATTGGTTACATAAATTATCTACAAGTAATGCAATTATCGTTGAATTCTCTTTAAATAGTGGCTTCGCTGCACTGTTTGGCCTATAACGTAATTCTTCAATTGCTTCCTTTACTTGTTTTACTGTGTCCTCATGAACGTATCCTTTTTCATTAATAACTCGTGAAACGGTTGCGACTGAAACACCTGCCAATTTTGCAACATCACGTATAGTTGCCACATCGTCACCCCTTAATATGGTAATAGATTACAATTTTACGGTAACCTAAATTACACTATCCGTCAAGATTAATAACTCATATTTCTGAAAATTGTTACATCATTTGACTAAATGATACTCCAACTGAATTTCATGTAAAATTGGGATATTATCATATCCAATACGTGGAATTTCTTTCTTTATTTTTCGTGCCTTCTCTACCGCATTCACATATAAATTAGTCATTACAAAATTACGTTTTTGGTAAAATCGTAACGCATTCATATTATCATTTGTTGTAATAAGCCAAACCTGTCTGCACCGCTCTTCTTCTGCAACTTGTAATACACAATCCACAAGTTTCGTCCCTATTCCTTTTCTTTCTTCAAAGCTATCTAGCGATACAATTTCACACATATTTCCGGTCACTTCATACGTTATAATTCCGATTATTCTGTCATCTGAGAGCGCAACAAATCCTGGCAACTCTTCTAACTGATGTCCCTTACCACGTGAAACCATCAATGAACTTCCCCAGTTCTTACACATGAACATTCGGATTGTTTCTTTCATCGCTGGCGTAATTTTTTGTATATGCAGCATTTCCTATTTCTCCCCTTTTATATCATTGTGATACAATATAAGTGTATCACATGTAACGGTATTTGGAGGATGAGGTAAAGTATGAAACGTTTTTTTGCAGCATTGTTTACTATACTAGGTGCAATAACTGCCCTTGGGATTTTCTTTACAAATAAAGTGATGTACTTAAAGAAAAAAACAGAGGAAGAAGTACTCGAAAGAGAAACGAAAAAACATTTTCGTATAGAGGATTTTGATGCTCTTCATAAAGAAGAAATTCATATCCCTTCACAATTCGGATACGACCTTCACGGATATTACATTCCTGCTGGTCATTCCAATAAGTTTATGGTTTTTTGCCACGGTGTAACTGTAAATAAAATAAACTCTGTAAAATATGCAAACTTATTCTTAAAAAGGGGATATAATGTCCTCATTTACGATCATCGTCGTCATGGTAAAACTGGCGGAAAAACAACAAGCTATGGATACTATGAAAAGCATGATTTGAAATCCATAGTTGACTGGCTAAAAAACCGTTTTGGAACCAATATTACACTTGGTATTCATGGTGAATCTATGGGAGCCGCAACAATTCTTCAATACGCAGGACTTGTAGAAGATGGCGCTGATTTCTATATTGCAGATTGTCCTTTCTCTGATTTTCACGGACAATTACAGCACCGTTTAAAGGTTGAATTCCATTTACCAAAATGGCCTTTATTACCTTTAGCAAACGCATTTTTAAAAGTTCGTGACGGTTATACAATTCGTGAAGTTTCACCAATCGACTGTATAAAAAACATTAACAATCCCGTTCTCTTTATTCATAGTAAAGATGACGACTATATTTTAGCTGATATGACAAAAGCGTTATATGAAGCGAAAGAAAATAATAAGCAACTTTATATTGCAGAACACGGTGCACACGCTTGCTCTTATAACGAAAATAAAGAAGAGTACGAAGCAGCTATCGATCAATTTTTAAACACATATGTGAAAGAAACAAAAAACAGGCTTGCATAAGCCTGTTTTTTTATTGCGCTAAAACGTCTGTAACTTGTTCCATATTTTCAGAAATCCATTGCATTGCATCATCTAACGTTGGAAATTCTGTCGTTTGAAATGTTACTTCATCTTGAAGTAACCAAACATCCTTTACCTCTTGCCCTACACCTGCAATGGACCAATGTAACAAACTATATGGATGATTATCATTCAAAAATGATGCCCACGTGCGCTCATTTGCAATGTTTCGTAATGTATGTAATTGTTTATCCATCTCTCGTCACCTTACTCTAGTCAGTTATGAAAACTATTATAACACTCTCTTCTTTCTCAAACAAAGTGCTCTTTTTTCCCCGCTATTTGCGGGCAGTAAAACTCCCACCTCAAAATTCGGCTGGTTCAAATAATAATTAGTGGGGGATGCCTCCCCCACTAATTAAAGTTTCACTTTATATTGCCAAGCACTTCCCTTGATTATATGATGAAATTAAGCGTTTGGGAAGGAGGGATAACGTTGGCAAAAGTACAAATTAAAGTAAATGATAATGGCTCTTTTCGCGTTACAGGGGACGTGGAATTAGTCGACTCACAAGGGAATGTATTCCCAGCAAAACCGGCATTTTCTTTATGCCGTTGTGGTTTATCAAAAAATATGCCTTATTGCGACGCTTCGCATAAAGGTAAATTCGAGTCTGTTGTTAGAGCACCAGAGGCAGAATAATTTTACATGTGACATGCACATTTTTTTGTGCATGTTTTTTCTTTTTAGCAACTCCGTTATATCCCTTCTCCTTACAACATTTCTAATACTTTTATTTCCATTCCAGCCTGCATATATTTTCACACAATTCTTCACATTCGAATATTTTTTACTAGCCTTTTATTTTTTTTGTGCTATAATTTGAGCAAACAGCATCCTTCGGGGTCGGGTGAAATTCCCAACCGGCGGTGATGAAGTGAAAACTTCTAAGTCCGTGACCCGTTTTCAACTCGAAAACGGTGGATCTAGTGAAACTCTAGGGCCGACAGTATAGTCTGGATGGGAGAAGGATATGTTTCTAGTTTTTTATATAGTGAATACACTTTTATTTCAGTATGCATATTTTTAAAGATTCATTTTGATTCTTTATATATGTTTAATTTTCTATACTTATTTTTTATACTGAAATAAAAAGAGACAACTAGCGTTTTAAAATTCGATATTTTGCTAGGTTTTTTCCTTATGCAGAAATATCAATTATCGTTAGGTTTCTTTCCTATGCTTTCGTATTCAAACTATATTTCTAGAAATCACGTCTCCCAAACCCCAAGGATATTAAATCCTTGGGGTTTTTTGATTTTTTTAGGAGAGGTGAAGAAAATGACAGATCAAGAATATATGAGGATTGCCCTGCAGTTAGCAGAAGGAACATCAGGACAAACAAGTCCAAATCCTATGGTTGGTGCTGTTGTTGTAAAAGATGGAAACATCGTTGGTATGGGGGCTCATTTACGAGCTGGTGAAGAACACGCAGAAGTTCATGCCCTTCAAATGGCTGGTCAGAACGCCAAAGACGCTACCGTTTATGTAACACTGGAACCGTGTAGCCACTTTGGAAAAACACCACCTTGTTGTGAATTGCTCATCGAAAAAGGAGTTAAGCGTGTTGTAATTGCTACTCTCGATTGTAATCCACTCGTTTCTGGTAACGGAAAAAGAAGATTAGAGGAAGCTAGAATTGAAGTAACTACCGGTGTTCTTGAAGCAGAAGCAATTTTATTAAATCGCTACTTTTTTCACTACATGAAAACGAAACGCCCTTTTGTAACAATCAAAACAGCGATGAGCTTAGATGGAAAAACAGCAACTGTAACTGGTGAAAGTAAGTGGATTACAGGTGAAGAAGCACGTGCTGATGTTCACCAATATCGCCATACACATGATGCAATTCTTGTTGGAGTGAATACAGTTATAACTGATAATCCTCATTTAACAACAAGAATTCCAAATGGTGGGAAACATCCTATTCGCGTTGTTTTAGATACCCATTTACGAACGCCACCATCTTCTCATGTTATAACAGATGGTTTAGCCCCGACATGGATTATTGTCGGTAAGGATGTAAAGAAAGAGAAGATATCTTCTTATGAATCTAAAAATATAGCTATATTCCAAATGGAAACGAAGCATATAGAAATTGAGGACCTTCTTTCCTTTCTTGGAGAAAAACAAATTCTTTCTCTATTCGTTGAAGGTGGCCAATCGATTCATGCAAGTTTCTTAAAAACAAACAATTTTAATGAAATTGTAACCTATATAAGCCCGAAATTAATTGGTGGGAAAGATGCTCCTACTTTATTTGGAGGAAATGGTTTTTCAAAATTACAAGATGCGCTTTCCTTGAAAATTCAAGAGATGAAACAAATTGGTGATGATATAAAAATCGTTGCGAATGCCCGAAACGAGGTGACAAAATGTTTACAGGAATTGTAGAAGAATTAGGAACGATAGCAAACATGCAACAAAGTGGAGAAGCGATGAAATTAACGATTCATGCAAAGAAAATTTTATCAGATGTTCACTTAGGTGATAGTATCGCGGTTAACGGTATTTGCTTAACTGTAACAAGCTTTACAACTAATTCATTTACAGTTGATGCAATGCCTGAAACGATGCAGTCGACATCACTTCGCATGCTTAAACCGCACTCTAAAGTAAATTTAGAGCGAGCAATGGCTGCAAACGGACGATTCGGTGGACATTTCGTTTCAGGACATATTGATGGCATCGGAACGATTTTAAATAAAAAACAACATTACAATGCCGTCTATTACAAAATAGCAATTTCTGATGAACTGCTGCGCTATTGTTTGCATAAAGGATCCATTGCTGTTGATGGAACGAGTTTAACGATATTTGATATAGACGAATCTTCCATAACGATTTCACTCATCCCGCACACAGTAAGCGAATCTGTCATTGGAGAAAAAAATGCCGGAGATATCGTAAACATTGAGTGTGACATGATTGGTAAATATATCGAACGCTTTATTACTAAACCTACAAAACGAGTAGGTTCAATGACTGAAAGCTTTTTACAAGAAAACGGATTTCTATAAGGGGGAAGCACAATGTTTCATCGTATTGAAGAAGCTCTAGAAGATTTAAAACAAGGTAAAGTCGTTATCGTATGTGATGATGAAAACCGAGAAAATGAAGGCGATTTTATTGCTTTAGCAGAGTACATTACACCAGAAACAATTAATTTTATGATTACACATGGCCGTGGTCTCGTTTGTGTACCGATTACAGCAGGGTACGCAGAACGTCTACAATTAGAACCAATGGTATCTCATAATACAGATTCACATCATACTGCGTTTACAGTGAGCATTGACCATGTTTCTACAACAACAGGGATTAGCGCTCACGAACGTGCAACTACGATACAAGAATTGTTAAACCCCGCATCAAAAGGCGCTGATTTCAATCGACCTGGACATATCTTTCCATTAATTGCGAAAGAAGGCGGTGTCCTGCGTCGTGCAGGTCATACAGAAGCTGCTGTTGATTTAGCGAAGCTATGCGGTGCCGAACCAGCTGGAGTTATTTGCGAGATTATAAATGAGGACGGCACGATGGCACGTGTACCTGATTTAATAGAATGCGCAAAACAATTTGATATAAAAATGATTACAATAGAAGATTTAATTGCTTACCGCCGCCATCATGAAACACTTGTGACGAGAGAGGTGGAAATTACATTACCTACAGATTTCGGTACTTTCCACGCAATTGGCTATTCTAACTCATTAGATACGAAAGAACATATCGCACTTGTAAAAGGTGATATTTCAATAGGTGAACCGGTACTTGTGCGTGTTCATTCTGAATGCTTAACAGGAGATGTATTCGGTTCACATCGCTGCGATTGCGGACCACAACTCCATGCAGCACTTGCTCAAATTGAGCGTGAAGGAAAAGGTGTTCTTCTTTATATGAGACAAGAAGGAAGAGGCATTGGGCTTCTTAATAAGCTTCGTGCTTATAAATTACAAGAAGAAGGATTCGATACTGTAGAAGCAAATAAAAAACTCGGCTTCCCTGCTGATCTTCGTGATTACGGTATCGGAGCACAAATATTAAAAGATTTAGGTTTACAAAGTTTACGATTATTAACGAATAACCCAAGAAAAATTGCTGGCTTACAAGGTTACGATTTAGAAGTAGTCGAGCGTGTACCGTTGCAAATGCCAGCAAAAGAAGAGAATAAATCGTATTTACAAACGAAAGTAAACAAATTAGGACACTTACTAAACTTATAATTAAAGGAGAGATTTATTATGGTATTCGAAGGTCATTTAGTTGGTACAGGATTAAAAGTTGGAGTTGTTGTTGGACGTTTTAACGAATTTATTACAAGTAAGTTACTTGGCGGCGCTTTAGACGGATTAAAGCGTCACGGTGTAGAAGAAAATGATATTGATGTTGCTTGGGTTCCTGGTGCATTTGAAATTCCTTTAATCGCTAAAAAGATGGCTAGTAGCGGAAAGTATGATGCTGTTATTACATTAGGTACTGTAATCCGAGGTGCTACAACTCACTACGATTACGTTTGTAATGAAGTAGCAAAAGGTGTTGCGTCTTTATCACTACAAATGGACATCCCAGTTATTTTCGGCGTATTAACGACAGAAACAATTGAACAAGCGATTGAACGCGCAGGTACGAAAGCTGGTAATAAAGGATATGAATCAGCTGTTGCTGCAATTGAAATGGCTCACTTATCAAAACAATGGGCATAAAAAAAGAGGCTTCGGCCTCTTTTTATTTTTTCACCTTTTTTTGTACATCTTTTATTAATTCATTCATCGTTTTTCCTTCTGTTTTTATATGAAGAGCTTGTGCTGTTCTCCATACATTCTCTCTTTTTTTCGCTTCTTCTATAATAGTAATTTCTTTTCTAACTTCCTTTAAATCTTTTCCTTCCGTTTTCAATCCAAAATGTTCAGCTTTCGTTCGAAAGTGTTGTTCGATTCTTTGTTGCATCTCTTTTTGTTCAGGATTTTCAGCAGCCTTAACTGGATCAGAACTTATTGCTTTTATTAAAATTAAACAAGTCATAATCGCTAATATGTATTTGTACATGTAAAATCCTCCAACCCAATATAAATTACATATTTACTATGTACAACTAGGGCTTGGAAAATTCGTCCACAAAAATTCTTTTTTCCGCTCAAAAACCAATAATATCAAGCGTTCACAACTATTTATTACATTTTATTTACAAAAAAAGCAAACCCTTTTACAAGTTTGCTTTTTCATCTATCTTATAATGCACACTCTTCAATCTCAAATCCTAAATCTGCAATCATACCCCAGTCTGCAGTCGGCTCTTGTCCAGCTGTCGTTAAGTAGTCCCCGACAAAAATAGAATTTGCTGCAAATAAACCGATTGGCTGTACAGAGCGTAAATTGATTTCACGTCCTCCTGAAATACGAATTTCTTTTGTCGGGTTTACAAAACGCATCATTGCCAGTACTTTTAAACATTCTACTGGTGTTAACTCTTTTTGCCCTTCAAGAGGTGTTCCCTTTACAGCAACAAGGAAATTACAAGGGATAGAATCTGCATCTATACGTTGTAATTCAAATGCAATTTCAGCACGCTCTTCAATTGTTTCTCCCATGCCAAAAATCGCTCCAGAGCATGGGGAAATGCCCGCTTGTTTCGCTTTTTGAACTGTATCAACACGATCATCATACGTATGAGTTGAACAAATACTATCGTAATTATTTTCATGTGTATTTAAGTTGTGGTTATAACGATGCACGCCCGCTTCCGCTAAACGTCCTGCTTGATCTTCATTTAAGAAACCTAAACAACAACAAATCTTCAAGTCTGTCGTTTCACGAATTTCCTTAACTGCTCCAATTACGTGATTTACCTCTTTATCCGTCGGACGACGACCAGACGCTACAATACAATATGTACCTGCTTTACGGCGTATTGCTTCATGTGCCCCTTCTACAATCTTCTCCTGCGTTAACCATGCATATTTATCAATCGGTGCTTCTGAAATAATAGACTGTGAGCAATATCCACAATCTTCAGGACATAATCCAGATTTCGTATTAATAATCATATTCAATTTTACTTTCTTACCAAAGTGATGATGACGAATAATGTAAGCTGCATTCATAATTTCTAGAACTTCTGTATCATCAGCTTCTAATATCGCTATTGCATCTTCTTTCGTAATCATCTTCTCTTCCACTACGTCGTATGCAAGTTTTTTCCAATCCCTTTTTGTTTGTACTTGTTTCATTTTATCTCTTCCCCTCTTTTGTTATATGCATAAATAAAGCATGATACGTTGCCATTATCCCTTCATTTCCCGTGAAGTCTCTTTCGTATATGCGCAGCATCGCACGAAAGAGTGAGGGACTTTGACAATATGATCCTTCATTGCTATTAGTCGCTCCTACTTTTCGAATAGAATGTAGAAATTCCTTAACTTCTGTAAAACTCTCTATGTAACATGTTTCAGAAACATGCACATCCCCTGTTTCTATCTTGCATATATGAAGCAACTGATCTTTCGAATAAAAACGTTGACCAATCGATGTTTCATTTTTTATATTTCTTTCTTCTTTCGCACGTTGGAACGAAGCATGCAATTCTTGAAATGTTTCATGTCCAAACGTTGAAAAGAGTAATATCCCATCTATAGACAAATGTTGAAATAAATTTCTTAACACTTGTTGTAAATTATTTAACCATTGAAATGTAGCATTTGAAATAATGACATCATATGATTCTTCTAATCGTAATCGCTCAATATCTTCACAGTGAAACGTTACATTTTTTACATTTTGTCTAGTTTGCGCAATTGCAATCATACTTTCAGCAAAATCAACTGCTGTAATATGTGCTTTCGGAAATAACTTTGATAATTGCTCTGTTACATACCCCGTCCCGCACCCCAGTTCTAAAATACGTATTGATGCCGTTTCACTATATCGTTCCTTTAAGATTGAAAGTAATGAATGTGCCATCTTTTTTTGTACATTTGCATATCGATCGTAAGATACGGCTGCCCCATTAAACCGTTTTTGTAGTAACGTTTTGTTGATCATGTCGTATCCCCTCTACAAATTGAATCATCTCATTTGCGCAATATTCAAAATTCGTTACACATAACGCATGCCCTGCATCACTTACTACTTTCAGCTCGCTGCTGCTATTCTCCGTCATACTACGTGCCGCAGACAATGGGCATATTACATCCTGTTCTCCGTGAATAAGTAGTATAGGTACTTTAATTTCTTTTAGTTCTTCTCTCATATCTGTTTCTATTAAATAATCCAAACCTAGTTGTAAAGACTGAATAGAATCACCTTTAAAACGGTCTACAATGTCTTCAAAGTTTTTATTCTCTTTTAACTCATCTTTCGTAAACATATTTTCATAAAACCGCTTGAGCGTATCTTCTTTCCTTCTCGCCAAATTCCTTTTCAGCCGTTCTACATGCAAAGCATTCCATCCGTTACTGTAATCGCTCGTATTTGTAAATTTAGCAGTACCACCAATTAATACGATGCCTTTTGCCTTAATCTTTTTATAAGCTTCAACTGCTGCTAACGCTCCTAGTGACCAACCAACTAAAATTACGTTGTCGTTATGCGCTACATCTATAATTCGTTCCACAAATTCACTTCGTTCGTTCACATTACGCCAATCTATGCATTGAACAGGATATCCTTTAAAATACGGAAGTACTAAATCCCAAATATTCTCTTCCATTCCCCATCCGGGGATAAAAATAATCTTTAGCTCGTTCATACGAAAATCTCCTCTTCTTTCGCAATGTGAATAATTCGGTCAATAGCCCATTTTAAATCAGCTATTGTATGTTGCGATGTAACTGCAAAGCGAATTCGAGAACTATGAACCGGCACAGTTGGCGGACGAATTGCAATGGCCGCAATCCCTGCCTCTTGCAACCTTTTACTAAACCGTAAAGCATGTTCATTTGAACCGACTACAATCGGTACAATATGAGTTGAGCTATTCCCAATATCAAAACCAGCATCCCTTAATTTAGTTCTGAAGTATTCTCCATTTGCTATAAGGTTCTCTCTTCTTTCGTTATCTTCTTTTACAATTTCAATTGCTTTTTGCACTGCTCCTAACGTACTTGGTGGTAAAGCTGTAGTAAAAATAAAGCTTCTCATCATATTTTGTAAATACTCTATATAAATTTCATCACCTGTCAAATACGCACCATAACACCCTAAAGCCTTGCTAAACGTCCCCATATGTATATCAATTTTTTGAGCAAGATTTTTTTCTATATGAGATAACCCAGCTCCGCCGATTCCATATATTCCACTCGCATGTGCTTCATCGACTATAATAATTGCCCCGTATTTCTCTTTCAGCTGTACTAAATCTCTCAAATAAGCAGTATCACCATCCATACTAAAAATGGTATCAGTTACGATTAATTTCCGCTTTTCAGGTGACGCTGTTTTCAACAGCTTCTCTAAATGATCCAAATCATTATGACGATACCTTTTATGCTCTGCCCCGCTTAATATGATTCCATCAACAATACTTGCGTGATTTAACTTATCACTAAAAACAATATCGTGCCGAGAGGCCAAAGAAGATATGGCACCTATATTTGCCGTATACCCACTATTTACAATTAAAGCTCTTTCAGTACCTTTCCAGTCACATATGCTTCTCTCAACCTCTTCATATAATGGATGATTTCCTACAACGAGACGAGAGGCGGTCGAACCAGTTCCATATTTTTTTGTACACGTAATAGCAGCTTCTTTTAACCTCACATCTCCAGCTAACCCTAAATAATTATTTGACGCTAAATTTAGCATCCTTTTCTCATCTCGAATAAGCCATGTCTCTGCTGCTTGTTCTGTTACATGCAAATTGCGATACTGCCCTTGCTCATGTAATTGTTGTAATTTAGATTGAAGGTGCGCCCGCCACGTTTGATTCATTTTGGATAAACTCCTCTAATTTTGAAATCATAATATATTCTTTTGCAGATTCCAAGACTACTTCTTTTGTAAACTCACCTTCAAAGAATGGTAATAAGCCTAAAACCGGTACCCCGCTCAGCTCTTCAATCATTACTTTATTTTCTTGTACCCTTTCCATTTCGCATTCTTTGCAGCCAGATAAAATGACACCTGCTACTGTTAAGCCATATGCCTTTGCATAAGCAATGGTTAAAACTGTATGATTTACTGTTCCTAATGTAGGGCGTGCTACTACAATAAGGGGAAGCTGTAATTCTTTTGCAAAATCAATTACTAAAGCGTCTTCTGTATATGGAACAGCTAGTCCACCTGCACCTTCTACAAGTAGGCTATTAAACTCTTTCGCTCGTTCATTATAGTGGTGAATAATGTCTTTTAACGTGACTGTCCTTCCAGCTCTTTTCATGGCAAGTCTCGGAGCAAGCGGTTCTTCGATAGAATAAGGGCAGATTTCATCTTCTTTTGTTGATACACCTGATAATACTTTTAGCCTTGCTGCATCTCCCTCTGGATTTGATGCAACATGTCCACTTTGCAACGGTTTATATACCCCTATGTTATACCCAAGTTCTCTAAATACACCTGCTAATGCACCTGCAACTACAGTTTTTCCCACTTCAGTATCCGTTGCTGTTATGAAAAAACCACTCATTATTCTCCCTCCGTAACATCTGAGATTGCCTTATATAAAATGCGTAACATATCATCAATCTCTTCAAAAGTAGAAGCAAGTGGTGGCATAAATACAATCGTGTTACCTAGCGGTCGTAAAATCATACCCAGCTCTCTTGAGCGTTTACATACTTGAACACCGACTCTTTCTGTCCAGCCAAACGCTTCTTTCGTTTCCTTATTCTTCACAAGCTCAATACCAACCATTAATCCGCACTGACGAATATCCCCTACATGTTTAAATGCAAAGAGCTCTTCTAATTGCGTCGCCACATATTCTGTTTTACGTGCCACTTCTTCTATTAAATTTGTTTTCTCGTATAGTTCTAGATTCGCAATTGCTACCGCACACCCTAACGGATTACCTGTATAACTATGACCGTGGAAAAACGTTTTTTGTTCTTCATATCCTCCTAAAAAGGCATTATAAATTTCATCTGTCGTTACGGTGATTGCAACTGGTAAATATCCGCCCGTTAAACCTTTTCCGGCTGTCAAAATATCCGGCGTTACATTTTCATGTTCACATGCAAACATTTTCCCAGTACGCCCAAACCCAGTCGCTACCTCATCTGTAATAAATAAAACTTTATATTTTGTACATAAATTACGTAGCCCTCTTAAGTATCCTTTTGGCATTGTAATCATACCGCCAGCACCTTGCATTAAAGGTTCCACAATAATCGCCGCAATTTCTTCATGTTTATCTTTCAGCAGCTCTTCCATTTCTTCTAAATGTTTTTTTACAATTTCGGCCTTATCATTTCCATAAGGAGAACGATATGTATATGGATAAGGCATTTTAATTGCCTCAAATAAAAGTGAACTATACACTTGGTGAAACAAGTCTATTGCTCCTACTGAAACAGCTCCAATTGTATCACCGTGATACGCTTCTTTTAATGTAACAAATCTTTGTTTCTTCGATTTTCCTTTATGCTGCCAATATTGAAATGCCATCTTAATTGCAATTTCAACAGCGCTAGAACCGGAGTCCGAATAGAATACTTTTTTCAAACCTTCTGGCACAACTTCAATTATTTTTTCGGCTAATAAAATAGATGGAACGTTAGCAAGCCCTAACATAGTAGAATGAGCAATTTTATTTAATTGCTCACGAATTGCCTCATCTAGTTCTGGCACTTGATGCCCATGAACATTTAACCAAATAGACGAAACACCGTCCCAATATTCCTGTCCATTTACATCATATAGCTTTCTTCCCTCTCCACGTTCAATAATGACAGGATCTTCTTCTAAATAATCCTTCATTTGTGTAAATGGGTGCCATACATAGGCTTTATTTTTTTCCGATAACTCTTCATATGTATAAAATGGTTTGTCAGTCGTACTCTTGCTAAAAGTCACAATTGTCACCCCTATTGTTAACTAGTTTATAAATATAGTTAACATTAAATCTAAATGACTGTCAATTATTTTTAAATCAAGTAGTTCTTAAAAAAGAACAACTTATCATACGATAAGTTGCTCTACTTTCCATGTTGTATCTTTCCGATTTCTAAAATAATCTCTTCATCCTTTTTTCCTTCTGTATCAATTCCAAGTTGCTTCGCATGCTCAATTAATAAATCATGACGCTGCTCAAATCTAGCCTTATTTACTTCTTTCGTAATTTCTTCTTTTGTTTTTCCATCACTAGAAACCCCTAGTTTCGTAGCTGCTTTCTCCATCGACTTCTTCTCTTCCGCTTCTTTCGCTTTCTTCACTTCTGACTGCTGTACTTGCTTTTGCTTCGCTTGCTCTGATTCAGCTGCAAAAGCTGTGTAAATGCCAGCACTTCCGCCAATGACTAGTAAGGTGGTAAAAAGAATTATTTTTTTCTTCACTCTTTCCTCCCCTTTCAAATTCATTATAACGCACATTTTTTAGTGTTAAAACCTATCTCCTTTATTTCCCTAAAAAAATATCACATATTTTTATTGACATGTATGATGAATATATGATAAAAATTTAACTAACATCATATGAATCGGCGTTGATAGGATTTAGTAGTATTTCGATTTCTGATTTCAGAGAACTGGTGGTCGGTGCGAACCAGTACAGAGCGAATTATGAATTACCCCCTGGAGCTTCTTTTACGAAACGTAAGGAGTAGTGAAAGACGGTTATAGACCGTTATGTCTAAAGAGTGGTGGAACGAAACTGTTTCACAATTTAGGGTGGTACCGCGAATTTTTCGTCCCTGCATATATTGCAGGGGCGTTTTTATTTTATAAGCGCATATCATATGACCCTTTATTTTGTGATACATTCATTTCACAAGCTAGGGTGGTACCGCGATTTCTTCGTCCCTGCATAATTATATGCAGGGACGTTTTTTTATCCAATCATTTCCGTATCATATAGAAGGACTAACAATTACCGATAATTTGTCACAAAATTCTAAATTTTAGAAGGAAATATACAATATTGGCGAATTTTATATAAAAAAGAGCTATTTTACATTACTTAGGAGGGGAAAACAATGGTTTCAAAAATTGAGTCTGTTCTTTTAACAATTTTTATCTTTTTCTGTATTGGTTTTAGTGTTATTCAATTAGAAGTTTCACCACACATCCCAATTTTATTTGGTATCGTTCTTTTATTAGCATTTGGATTCCTGAAGAGAATCTCTTGGTCTACTATGGAGAAAGGGATGATTAGTAGTATTTCAGCTGGTATTCCATCTATATTTATTTTCTTACTTGTAGGCGTATTAATTAGCGTTTGGATCGCAGCTGGAACTATTCCGACTTTAATGGTATACGGCTTCCAGCTTGTATCTCCAAAAATTTTCGTTCCAACTGTTTTTGTTGTTTGTGCAATTGTTGGAACGAGTATCGGTAGTGCTTTTACAACTGCTGCAACTGTAGGACTTGCTTTTATGGGAATGGGTACTGCCCTTGGATACGATCCAGCTCTTATTGCTGGTGCAATTATTTCTGGTGCATTCTTCGGAGATAAAATGTCTCCTTTATCTGATACAACAAACTTAGCGCCTGCTGTAACGGGTGTAGATTTATTTGAACATATTCGTAACATGCTTTGGACAACAGTACCAGCTTTCATTATTGCTTTTATCGCATTTTTCATTTTAGGAAGCGGATCTGGTGGAAACGTTGATTTCTCAGCATTTATTAACACACTAGAAAAAAATGCAACGATTTCTATCGTTACGCTGATTCCTATTTTATTACTGTTCCTATTCGCATTTAAAAAGGTACCCGCAGTTCCAACATTACTTGCAGGAATTGTGGTAGGGATTATTATTCTCTTTATTTTTAAACCTAGCACTTCTTTAGCTGATTTAATAAAAATTATGCAAGACGGTTACGTTTCTAAAACTGGTATCAAAGATATTGATAGCTTATTATCTCGCGGTGGCCTGCAAAGTATGATGATGTCAATTGCTCTTATTTTCCTAGCTCTTTGTATGGGAGGATTATTACAAGGAATGGGTATTATAGCGCAGCTGATGAATATTATCTCTAGCTTCGTAAAAACTAGTACACGCTTAATTATTTCTACTGCTTCAACTGCAATTGGTGTAAACTTCTTACTCGGTGAGCAATACTTATCCATCGTTTTAACAGGACAAGCATTTGCTAATAAATACGATGAAGTCGGTTTAGAACGTCGTAATTTATCACGAGTATTAGAAGATGCTGGTACAGTAATTAATCCACTCGTACCATGGGGTGTAAGTGGCGTATTCTTAACAAACGTTCTTAGCGTTCCAACATTCGATTACCTGCCATACGCAATCTTCTGTTTAGCATGTCCAGTCGTAACCATTATCGTCGGCTTTACTGGATTCGGTCTTTCATGGAAAAAAGAAAAAGCAGTACCAGTTTCATAATATAACAAAAAGGATTACCAAATCGGTAATCCTTTTTATATTTCTCGACTATCTATTCGCTTTCTTTCTTCTAAATAACATAAGTAATCCCGCTCCAACAAACGCAAGACCCGCTCCAATTGTAGAAGCAATACTTGCACCTGTTTTCGGTAAATCACGTTCTTCTTTGTTCTCACTTACAGTTGTTGTTTCTTTTGCGTTTTGATTATCTGTTGTAGTTTGTCCAGATCCAGCATTATTTCCTTCACCTGTTGGTGGTGTTGTTGGGTTTCCTCCATTATTTCCTTCACCTGTTGGTGGTGTTGTTGGATTTCCTCCATTATTTCCTTCACCCGTTGGTGGTGTTGTTGGATTTCCTCCATTATTTCCTTCACCCGTTGGCGGTGTTGTTGGATTCTCTCCACCAGTTTCCTTATCGTCATCGTTCTTCTTCGTTATATCAATTGCATATTTAGCAAATTCATTTTCAGATGGTCCAACATATGAAATCTTTCCATCTTTCTTTATATACTCTTTTGCTTTTGGTGAAGAATCAAATGTTGTAATTAATTTATCTGCAACAATCGGTTTAAACGTCCAATTTTTATCTGCTGTCGGGTTAATAACTGGCGTTTCTTGCATATACTTTACAATAATTTGACGTGTTTCATCTTGCGATTGATATACAACTTCCCCTTTACTTACACCTGGGAACGTCTGGCTACTTCCACGATAATTATTTGTAGCAACGATGAACTCTTGATCATCAGCTACTGGTTTACCTTCATATGTCATATTTACAATACGATTCGTATTTGCATTTACAACTTTTCCATCTTTATCGTATTTCGGCGGTTGTGTTACATCAATTTCATATTTTAAACCATCTATAATATCAAAGTTATATGTAGGATAGCCTATATTTACTAACGGCTGTTCTTCTGTTTTCTTTGGATTAATTTGATTAAACTGACCTGCAGACATTTCAAGCCATTCTTTCACTTGCGCTCCGTTTACTTTTACAGCATATAACGTATTCGGATATACATATAAATCTGCAACGTTTTTAATTGCTAACGTTCCAGCTGGAATATCAGTATAATATGCAGCACCGTTTCGGCCACCTGCTTTAAATGGTGCACCTGCAGATAAAACCGGAATATCTTTAATCTTTTCGTACTCTGGTTTTTTAAGTTCTTGTTCTACATACCATTTTTGCGCATTTGTCACAATTTGTACGGAAGGATCATCTTGTACTAATGAAAAATAACTATTAATTGGTGCTTTCGTTTCACCTACAGGTGTATTTACATATTCGATTGTCTTTTCATGTTCATCTTTAATTTCATTAACTAATTTTTGATCCGACTGTACTAACGGATTACCTTTACTATCAGCAATCTTACGAAGTGCTGGCTTAGGTTGATCCTTTTTTTGTACTTCCCATTTTCCGTTTACCTTTTTCAATTGCATATCAATAATACCTAAGTTACTGCCAAAAACGCCAGGCATTACAACTGGAACACCATTAAATATATCCTGCACTTCAGTATGTGAATGTCCCATTAATACTGCATCTACGTCAGGAACCTCTGTTAAATAATACGACGCGTTTTCCATACCAACGTTGTATCCACTTTTATCAACACCGGAATGAGCTAGTGCAACGATAACATCTGCACCTTCTGCTTTCATTTTTGGTACCATTTTCTTCGCTGTTTCAACTATATCTTTCGCTTTAACTTGTCCTTCTAAATTCGCTTTATCCCAATTCATAATTTGTGGTGGAACAAATCCCATTACACCAATTTTCACTATTTGTTTTTGGCCTGCTTCATCCACTACTTCTTTCTCTAAAATATGATATGGTCTATCAAAGTAATGCTCGTCATTCTCATCATTACCATCATGGTCATCTATGTAGACATTCGAGTTAATAACCGGAATTTTTGTTTTACTAGTCACTTTCTTTAAATAATCTAAACCATAGTTAAATTCATGATTCCCAAGAGAGATGACGTCATACTTCATTAAATTCATTACACGATATAATGGATGGACATAGTTAGGATCAACAGAATTCTCCTGATTTTTTATTTTATTCGCTACATAATCTCCAAGCGGCGTCCCTTGTAATGCATCCCCATCATCAAATAGGACAGAGTTCTTCACTTCTTCACGTGCTTTATTAACGAGTGTTGCCGTTTGTACGAGACCTACTTTATTATCTGTTTTCGTTTGATAATAATCGTAATTCATTAAGTTAACGTGAATATCTGATGTTTCTAGAATTCGTAAGTTAACTGTACTCTCCCCAGCGTTCTCATCTGCATGAGCTGTTGCTGGCATTACTTGCGGTGCTATAACACCAATCGCAAGAGTTGCTCCAGCTAGCATTTTTTTTGACTTTTTCACAAAAAATCCCCCTTATACAATTACCAGAAATAATGAAATGAATCCCTATCTGTCTCTAACCACATACCTTTTTTCTTCTATTAGAGACACAATTTTCATTTCACCCTGCGCTAACGAGTAGTCCCCTTAAACGCCCGATTGATGAAGACTATTAATTAATAGGAAATAAAGCTCCCACTAATTAAAGTTTCACCTTATCTGACATTATCATATATAAAGTTCTTTCCTATCGTCAATATTTTTTGACAAACTTCAACAAATTTTCTGTAAAGTTATTATAAACTTTTCATAAACATATAATATGCCCTTACATTGCTAATACTGCTGAATATGATACAATTACCAATTACAAGGAGGATGAATTTATGAAAAAAGTCATCTTAACAATTGTTTGTCTCCTCCTTCTGATCATTTCTTATTCTTATTTTGAAAAGAACGACGAGACAAAACAAAATGAATCTGAAGAAAAAACAGAAAAAACATCTGCCCCAAATTGGATTGATAAGCAAACAAACGAATCTTTTTATCATCTTGTATTAGGTGATTCACTCGCTAAAGGATATGGATCGACACAAGGTGGATTTGCTGAATTAGCTTCTAAGCAAATAGAAGCACAAATTCATAAACCAATTACAGTAGAAAACCTTGGGGTAAACGGTCTTACAACAGATCGTCTCGCTAAAAAAGTTCAATCAGAAGATGTAAAGGAAAAAATTAGAGCAGCAAATATCATTACAATTAATATTGGGGGAAATAATTTATTTCGCTTAAATCGTGATGTCGGTGTTATAGACGGTATTAAAATGTTAAATAAAGAAAAAGCCCATTTTGAAGCGGATGTAAAAAATATTGTAAAGACAGTCCGAGATCAAAATCCGGATGCTTTACTCATTCTTTCTGAACTCTATAACCCGTTACAACTCGATGACTCCATCGCAAGTTATGCAGATATGTTTTTAGATGGCTGGAATGAATCTGTTTATTCCATTGCAAAAGTGAATCAACCATCTATCGTTTTGCCAATTCGTAAATTAATATCGAATGATAAAAAAGAATTGCTCTTTGACCAAGTACACCCAAATGATAAAGGCTATACGATTATTGCCGATTCATTTACAAAAAAAGTATTGGCCTACAAATATTAAAATTCCCATGAAACAATTCTATTTTTATAACATGTCTTTTTTGTTACAATGATAGTGGAAGGGGGCCTTTATATGGAATCACGCGAGTGGGAACGTATTGTTGATCATCTTCTTTCGCTAGTGCCTCTTTTTTATCGCAAATTTATGCTTCCTGGAGAATTTTCTTCTCAAAGACATATGCCGCCATCACATACACAAGTATTACTGCTTTTGCATGAAAACGGCACATTAGCAGTTTCCGAAATCGGCAAGCGGCTAGCGATTTCACGGCCTAACATGACACCTCTATTAAACAAACTTATTCAAGAAGAACTAATAGAGCGTCATTATAGCGAAAAAGATCGACGGGTCATTTTAATTTCTCTAACAGCTGAAGGGAAATTATTAGTAAATCAGTATCAGCAATTCATTTTAGACAAACTAAAAGAAAATTTCCAAACATTATCTGAGGAAGAGCGCGAAAAGCTCATTCATTCTCTTCAAACCATTCAAAATTTAATTTTGAAAACAAACGTATAAAGCTGCTTCTAAATAGAAGCAGCTTTATGATTCGTAATAATTACCATAGTACACATTGGAATATGGCCATGTTGTTAAATATGGTTTTGTTTCCTGTGTAGGCTGTTGTTGTGGTAATTGTGGTATTTGCTGTAATTGTTGTTGCCGATATAATTCGTATTGTCTACTCGTATCATAAACCGGATAATAATTTACATATGGATATACTTGAGGTACGTAATAATAATACATTATCCTCTCCTCCTTTTTCTTAAACATATTCAAAGGAGAAAATGAATGTGACATTGTTTATAATTGTACAAGTGGTTCTCTCACTCGTTTCTTCCTTTTCTTCAAGCGTAACTTACGGTTCTTTTCGTATAAATAATGCACAACGAAATATGAAATGAGACCAAACACAACTCCTAAAATCGTCATTCCAATTAATACATACACTTCACTTTGTAATAAGCTCTTTAATATCGTAAAAATATGACTTGAAAACAAGTCCGCTATCGTAAATGGTTCATGATGAATTTTCTGTACATGAAATGGATAAATCATTTTTCCTAGCGCATACGCAAGCGGAAATAAAAATACTGGGAGAAACGATATTTTCCCAATAATATTGCCAATAACTGCCGCAGGAAAAGATCCCTTTGCTAACCTGACGATTGGATAAAATATTACATATACGAGCGATGCCGTATAAATGACTAACATTTCTAAGCCGAATCCTATAGCAAACCCTAACGATACTTTCTTTGCGCCTTCTGGCGATCGAAGCAACTTATAATATTGAAACTTTAATATTCTCCACATCCGCTGAAAAAACGAATATGTTTTCTTAGTTGTTTTCACCCTCATCATCTCTTTAACTATATTTTTATATGTAGTATGTCCTTACACACTCTGAAAAACAAATTTAGTTTTCTCTTTTATTATAAATGATATCGAAATGGTTAACTAAATATACATATGACATTTCACTATAAAAAAATACGTGTATCAACTTATTTCTACGCTGAAACCAAAAAAGCACTTGTTGCCTTTAATCGACAATCAAGTACTTTCAGTTCATATTGTTTTTAATTTGCACTAGATTTTATCTTAACCTTAAAACTTGTATATCTTGACAATTAATATCCATTTTCTTTTCTGTTCACTTCAAATATATTTTGCTCTGGCTGTATTAGTATTTATGTTTTTATAGCTGTACAGTAACAGACACTTAAAAAACATGATTGCATAAACTACCCCTTTAAAGCTAATATCTCTTCTCTATTATAGTCAATCATTACTAAAAAGTACTCGTCAAAATTCTCAAATCTATCTATTTCTTCACCCGCAAACCAAATTATTTCTCCTGGTCTAGAAGAATTAGGTAAACATAAAACAAATAAATCCCTATCAAATTCCGAAACTGCTATTGGTAATAGCTCCTGCCTTAAAACACCGCTTTCTTCTAAAACAACATCATCTATAGCTTCTAATAGTACCTGAGCATAATCCATTATAGCTGATTCCTTTAATTGCTCCGTACCAAATAAATCCAACGTTTGATAAAAAACTGCCCATCCATTGGCATATTGAAGAAATTCTCTATACATTAAATCAAGTTTATATCCCAATTCTTGTTCAATAATGCGAATAGATTTTTCATTTGCTCCCACCTCCGGAAAATGGTGTGGCCATATTTTTTCTACATCTTGTTTCATTAGCTCCTGCTTCACTAAAATCATTGTAGCTATCTTATCTTTCCAATTATTTATCGTCTACTCCTCCTCTACAAACTTAAATTTTGTAGGTTTATAACCAATTGAATATTTATTAGCCTGTCTACCTATGCTCATATTAACTTTTGGGTAAAGGTCTAACCAACTATGAGGATCCGGTTTCCCCATCCAAGTTGTATCAGGAACATGACCAACATATCCTTTGTATGTTTCTCCATTATCAGCAGCTCGCTTACCTTCTAGTCTTGCCGCACGTAAGTCTTCTTGTCTTAATTTACCTTTAGTTGATACCTTTCCTGTTGGCGATAAAGCACTAGCTTCAACCGTACCCTATGTTTTAACCTTAAAATAAAAAGCACTTGTTGTCTTTAATCGACACCCAGTGCTTTAAGTTCATCTGTTTTTAAATAGTATAGATTTTCAAGTTTTGTAGTAACAGTTTGACAGCCTTTATATGTCATGACAACTACTACGTTAAAACTTACGATTTTGTATGAGTTCATTAGTTTTATATCCATTCCATGTGTTTATATTCATCATCCAGTAAAATGTCATCTCGCCTAAGCTCGTACTTCGTTTTTCTATTCTATCATTGCACAAAGTACTCCATGATGGTACAACCATCATGGAGTATGTACTTTTTAATAGCTTATTCTTTCCACTCCAATAATAAATTCTTTTCTGTTACTTGGCCTTATGTACTTATATATCCTTTCAACTTTAAACATTAGATGCTCTTAATTACCTCATTAACAGATTCACTAAACATATCTGGGTCTTCATTTTTTATATCAATCAATAATTCTTTAATACTAATCGTAATTGATGGATCAAATCCCGAAAGTACTTTTCCATATGCTAATCTTACTTGAGGATGATTAAGAATTCTATAATGTAAAATTTCTACCCATTCTTGAGCTGAGCTAATCATCTTTGGAAAAGCTTTAGCAATACATACAAGTCCTTCTTCTATGTTATTTTTATATAAGCTCTCTATTCCATAAATCAAATCAAACATAACATCAAATTGCTCAGTCTCATCATCCAGAACTAAACATAAATCTGTAATAACAGAGACGTCGTTATACGCTATTACTTCCATTAATGACTCATTAAAATCTCGTATCTCATTCTCCCTTTCTAATAAACGATTATCGTATAATCTTTTTAAATGACTCTTTATATCCAAAGATAATCGTCCTTTCCATGTTTTATTTATCAAATAAATGTGGATAAAGCTCTTTGTTTCTTTTTATAACTCCTCGTAAACCTTCTCTTATCTCAGCAGTATATAAACCATCTTTTATATACATTCTTCGAGCATCCAAACTAGTATGAGCTAAAGTTTAAATACTCCTTTGATTTTATCTTGATAGACCATATACATTTCACGATATCTCCACCAGTTTCTTCATTTTAAAATGTTTCTTTTATCGTAATTCATTTATTTTCTTGCATAACTTAATCCTCTCGAACTAAATAGTTTTTATTCTTATCTTCCCAGTATCTATACTTATAGAGTACTTGTTCATCAAATCGCTGTAAATAACCTTCCCACTTATTCGGAATATATTCTTCAAAAGATATTGATTCCGGATAAGTGGAATAAAAAATTAAACGATCAAAATCTATGAAGAAACATTGATTATAATCATAATAGGCTTCTTCTCTATTAGTTCTTAGTTCCCTTAAAAATTCTAACCTAATATCTTCTGTAAATCTTTCATATTTTTCTATTCTTTCTAAAAAATTAGCTATTGTAGTCTCATTTAAAATACGAATGCCTTTTCTTTCTTCTCGATATTCACTAGGAGCGTACCCAGCTTGATCATAATCTAAATACCATAAATCCGGTTCAGTTATATACCAACTATCGACTAATGGGGGGAGGTAATTCTTATGCAACACCTTGAAATACATATTTCCCAATGCATTGTCGTCATATTTGAATATTAATTTAAGATCATAAGTTTTTATGTGAAACTTTTTAGATTACTAAAAAACCTTGAAAGACATATAGCCAATCAAGGTTTCAATAGAATTTTACCCAATTCCATAGTATAGATTATTGATTCTTTTATTTTCTTAAAATATATACTTATATGCATAAAGTTTTATGCTAGTAGATATATAGCTGTACTAATCACTAAAATACCTTCTTAAAAATCTACTTTTTCTCCCGAATCAGTATAAACAAAATACTTTTTATTATTTTCATTTAGTAAAGTAATATCTGTGCCAATTGGCATATTAAAAATATTCATTACCGCTGGTTCTATTTCAATAATAGTTCCCCAATCACAAACTGACATATTTGATGCATCAGCAAGATATTCATCTGTATCTATTTCTGACAAAAATCTCCATCCATTATCGATAGCATTAACTGGTTGTTCTTTAATACACCATTTCACATTCCCTTTATTTTGTAAAATATTCTTAGATACAACGCTACCACCTAATCCACTACTCTTTTTCAAACAATCATCTCCAAAACTTTTTTCATATCATCTGTTCCACGTTCTTCAATTAAATCCCTTAATGAATATCCATATTTATTTTCATCATTAATATTCGGTCGTTTTCCCAAACATTTTACTATTAAATCATTTCCCTCCTTTGTTCTTTTTTTTAATACTTCTTGACATAAAGACCATATTGCAGAATTACCAAATTTTTTATCTTTTAAATTCAAATCTACCCCCATATCAACCAGCCTACAAGCTACTTCAACCGCACCTGGACAATTAATATTTGCTGCTAAATAGTGAAACTCATTACAGTCATCATTAGAAATTATATTAACCTTTGCACCATTATCCAATAGAAAGTTTGCTATATCAAACTTTCTACTAATTAATGATTTTTCAAGTAAACTAATACCATTTTTATCAATTGAATCTACAATCTCTTCAATACAGTTTCCCTCAATTTTTAGCTTCTCTAAAAATAATTTAAGATTCCCGAATTTTATAATAGTCCCATAATCAGCTTTATTAATATCCATTTATACTATCACCCTCTCATTCATACTTATGACTTCGGTTAGTACTTGGCAATTCCGGTCGATAGTTTTCAGGGTTTCTATACCACTTTAAGAACTCTTCTTTTGTAATAATCTCGTTCATATACAATTCATGCATATCAGAATATTTCTCTCCTGGTATATGCCCCATATCCCATTGACCACTTCTTGTTTTAGATTTATCCCAAATTATTTCTACACCTGATGGATCATAAACTTTCCCATCGATAGAATCTTTCGCATTTTCCCACACTTCTTCAACCTGACCTTTTCCATAACTAGGCCTGCTTTTACTATATGGTTTTTTAGTAACGATACTATCCTCTGTAGCTTTTACAGTATCCTTAACTCCATTGACTTTCTCCACAGGTACTTTTTTAGCTTTATTCACAGCCTCAGCAGCCTTAGCAGTCATTTTAACTCCTTTACCTACTTTAGCTATCTTTCCAAAGGGTGTAAGCCCTGCTACTGCCATTCCTCCAGCAAATACTCTATCCAAAGTAGATAGTTTTTCGCCAGTAGATGGATCAATCCCATCCCAAGCACGACGAATATCATACTCACCACTTATTTCACCTACTATATCCCTAGCAAGTTTTTCACCATCAAAATCCTCTTTTTCTGACGATAGTGGTCCACACATCGCTCCTTGTTCCATTGTAACATCTTGATTATCTGTATTGCGGAATTTTTCAGCAATTCTTTTCAAATCTTCCTCTACTTTTACAAGTGAATGAATAGATGCAAAAGCTTTTGGTCTCGC
Organism: Bacillus cereus group sp. BceL220; assembly: GCF_051776965.1. NCBI lineage: Bacteria > Bacillati > Bacillota > Bacilli > Caryophanales > Bacillaceae > Bacillus > Bacillus cereus group sp. BceL220. The sequence goes on from NZ_JBPWBC010000001.1 coordinate 437,626, forward strand.
ATCATTGAACAGTTGAATGAACTGTTGGTTAGAGGCACCAATCCATTGAAAACACAACTGATCTATTTCATTACATAAATTATTATGTATAGATTCTAATGCGATTCGGGTATTACTTGCACGATTCGCAACTTCTTCTAGCATTTCAGGTGTTACTTTAATTTGAACCATTTTTTTCCTCCCTCTCCCCATTAAAATTATGAGACAAAAAGAAAAAATGTAAATATAGAAATTTCAGAATATCTAAAAATCTTCATGTTACATAAAACCTACTTAACGGCAAACGAAGCCTATGTGTATGTGAAGTAAAGGGCCTTCCTGGTAAACTAGGCACAAATGGTTATACAAAAAATTTAGTAGCTGTTTCTCTAATAGATATCCTCCCTCTATCCATATAATTAAGTACATTCAGTATATACTCAAAGTAATATCTTTTTACCGTATTTACTTTCTCTTCTAAAAAGAATTTAACCATAAAAAACACCCCAGTTTTTATTCGTATCTAGCAACTGGGGTGTACATCCTTTAGGAAAGCTCTTCTATATTTTTAAATAAACTCACTAATAATGCTTTTTGAGCATGCAATCGATTACCAGCTTGCTCAAAGACGATAGACTGTGGTCCATCTATAATTTCTCCTGTTACTTCTTCTTCACGATGGGCAGGTAAACAGTGTAAGAAACGATATGTTTGCTTCGCATGCTTAACAAGTTCGTTATTGATTTGGTAAGGTTGAAATAAAGAATATTTCTCTTCTTCGCCCTCTTGCCCCATGCTCATCCAAACGTCAGTATAAATGAAATCTGCTTCATTCACCGCTAATTCAGGATTATGCAAAACTTCAATTTCAGCTCCTGTTTCTTCAGCAATCGCTAACGCTTTTTTTACAATCTCCTCATTCGGTTCATACCCTACAGGCGTTGCAACAGTCATATGCATTCCAACTTTTGCACTAGCTAACAACAATGAATGACATACATTATTTCCGTCACCTACGTAAGCTAATTTTATTCCTTTAAATGTATTTGTTTCTTCATATATCGTCATGAGGTCTGCCAATGCTTGACAAGGATGATGGTCATCCGTTAATCCATTAATAACAGGAATACTCGATTCTTTTGCAAGCTCTTCTACATCCGCGTGTGAGAATGTACGTATCATGATCCCGTCAATATACTGCGATAATACTTTCGCAGTATCTGAAACGGTTTCTCCTCTTCCCATTTGCATCTCTTTCCCACTTAAAAACATACCATGTCCCCCGAGTTGTACCATTCCCGCTTCAAAAGATACACGAGTACGAGTTGAATGCTTATCAAAAACAAGCCCTAATATTTTGCCTTGTAATAAAGGCTCTTGCTTATTCTTTTTTAAATATATAGCGAACTCAATTAAAGAAATAACTTCTTCTTTCGTTAATTCTTCTAGTGTTAAAAGATCTTTCGTATTTAATTTCGGTACTTGTACAGTTGACATGAAACTTCCCCCTTATATGATTGATACGTTTTTTGTACAAACTACTTTTTTTATTATATATACTGCCTGTTCTAACTCTTCATTCGTGACAATGAGTGGCGGTAATAGTCTTATAACATTAGGGCCTGCTTGTAATACGAGAAGTCCTTCGTTTTCTAGTTGTTCTATAAAACTTGCAACTTCATGCTTACACTCAATCCCAATCATAAGCCCCTTACCACGTATATTTTGAATACATTCGACATGCTGTAATTCCTCTTGCAACTTCTCTAATACATACTCGCCTTTTTCTTGTACTTCTTTTAAAAACAATGGTCTTTTACTCACTTGCAATACTTCTTTCGCTGCAGCCATCGCGATGTAATTCCCGCCAAAAGTTGAACCGTGTGATCCTGCAGTAAACGACGTTCCGAGCTCTTTCCCGCCAATCATCGCTCCGACAGGAATCCCATTCCCAAGTGCCTTTGCAACGGTAACGATATCAGGCTCTATTCCCACTTGTTCATAAGCGAATAGTGTTCCAGTTCTTCCTATCCCCGTTTGTACTTCGTCTATAATAAATAAGGAACCGAACTTATTACATAATGTTTCAATCTCTTTCAAAAAAGATAAATCAGCAGGTATTACTCCTCCCTCTCCTTGAACTACTTCTACCATTACCGCCGCAACTTCTTCATTCATTACTTCCTCTAATGCTTTAATATCGTTAAAAGGGATATGTAAAAAAGATGGAAGTAATGGACCAAATCCTTCTTTTACCTTATCTTGGCCTGTTGCACTCATCGTTCCAAATGTTCTACCGTGAAAAGACTGCTGGCATGTTACGACGAGAGATTTTCCAGTATGCTTACGTGCTAACTTTAAAGCCGCTTCATTTGCCTCTGCCCCACTATTACAGAAAAACACATAATCTAATGCTCTATTTTCTGTTAATAATGACGCAACTTCTTCTTGTAAGCTGTTTGTAAACAGGTTAGATATATGCCATATATCATCAAGTTGCTCTTGTACACCTTTGAGAACAGTAGGGTGACAATGTCCTAAATTACATACGCCAATTCCTGATGTAAAATCTAAATATTGCTTACCTTTATTATCAATAACTTTCGTTCCAGTTCCCTTTACAAACTCAATAGTTCTTCTGCCATACGTTTGAAAAAGATGACTCGTCATGCAATACTCACACCTTTCGTTACCGTCGTTCCAATACACTCTCCCGTAACCTCAGTAAAATCTTTTGTACCATTCACAATACTTATCTTTTGCACTCCCATTTTTAATGATGCTAGTGCCGCCTGTACTTTCGGAATCATCCCACCTGTAATAACACCTGTTTCTATAAAAGTTGCAATTTCAGATTCATCCGTTTCCTTTACCAAATTCCCTTCATGTAATATTCCATCTACATCCGTAATAAAAATCAGCTCTTTTGCCCCTAACGCGGCCGCAATCCCAGCTGCAGCATTGTCCGCATTTATGTTATAAATTTCATTACCATTTACCCCGATTGGAGCAATAACAGGAATATACCCCATATTTATTAATCCTTTTAATAAGGCTGTTTCTACATAACTTACTTCTCCCACATATCCTATCTCCTCGCTGACAGGTTGAACTTGAAGTAAATTACCGTCACACCCTGAACAACCTACAGCAAGTAAATTATGCTTTTGTAAATTCATTACGAGTTTTTTATTCGTACTTCCGCATAGCACCATTTGAACAACATCCATAACTTCTTTTGGTGTTACGCGTAATCCATCTCTTTTTTCTACGTTGATGTTACAATCTTTTAATTTGGCATCAATTTCTGGCCCACCACCATGAACAATCACTACTTTATACTTCTGTTGCAATTTCTTTATACAATCAAAAAACACAGCATTTAATTGATTCAACATACTACCGCCGCATTTCACTACAATATAATCGCTCATCTTCTCTCTCCTTATGTACGATAACAAGCATTTATTTTCACATATTCATAGCTTAAGTCACAGCCCCAAGCTGATCCTGTCTCTTCACCTAAGTGTAAGTACACATTAATGACTATTTCATCTTCTTGTAATCTCTCTTTCATTTCTTCTTCAGAAAATATTTGAGGCTCACTATTTTTTAATACCGATATAGATTGAAGAGTAATGTCAATTGTGTTCGGATGAATAGCTACTTCACTTTGTCCAATACTGCTAATAATTCGCCCCCAGTTTGGGTCTTCACCATGTATTGCTGTTTTCACAAGACTCGAACCGACTATTTGCTTTGCAATTTTTTTTGCCTCTTCATTCGTTTGAGCTCCTAGCACATTTACTTCTATTAACTTCGTAGCTCCTTCACCATCTTGCGCAATTTTTTTCGCTAAATCTTCACATACTTGCTGTAAAGCACATACGAAAGTTTCCCAATCTGTATGTTCCATATTTATCGGCCTTGTTTCTGATAATCCACTTGCCATAACGATGACCATATCATTCGTAGAAGTATCTCCATCTACCGTAATTTGATTAAATGTATGATTCGTTATTTGTGATAACGCTGTTTGCAATACGTCATGCTCTATATGAGCATCTGTCGTAATAAAACTAAGCATCGTTGCCATATTCGGATGAATCATCCCTGAACCTTTTGCAACACCCGCAATCGCCACTTTCTTCCCATCAATAATCATTTCATAGCAAGTTTCTTTCGTTATAAGATCCGTCGTTAAAATTGCTTCAGAAAAACAATATGCTTCACTTTCTTCCTTCGTCGGTATAAGAGTTGCAACTCCCTTTCGGATTATATCCATCGGCAGTGGAACACCAATTACACCTGTTGAAGCTACTGCAACGTAATTTTCTTTCATCCCAAAATGTTCCGCCCCTAATGCGCGCATCTCGTATGCGTCTTGTAATCCTTTCATTCCAGTACAAGCATTTGCATTTCCACTATTAACGATAATTGCTTGTAACTTCCCTTCTGCCGTTATACTATCCTTCGTTACTTGCAAAGGAGCTGCTTGTATTTGATTCGTTGTATACACAGCGGCACATGATGCTGGTACATCACAAACGATGGCACCTAAATCCTTTTTCTCCTTTTTTAAACCATTTGCAGTACCAATTGCCGAAAAGCCTTTCGGCGTTACAATTGAACCATTTTCTAATTTTGTAATAGACGCTACTTTAATCATCATGTCCCCCTTATACATAAAGCGGCATATGTTGTAAACCTGTTGTCTCTTCTAGTCCCGCTATTATGTTTGCATTTTGAATCGCTTGCCCAGCCGCGCCTTTCATCATATTGTCTATAACAGAAACGACCGTAACTCTTTCAGCTCTTTCATCGTAAGCTATGCCAATATCACAATAATTTGAGCCTCTCACTTCTTTTGGACTTGGAAATTTCCCTTGCGTACAAATTCGGATGAAAGGCGATTGTTCATACGTTTCTTCATACAATTTTTGAAGTTGCTTTATTTCCATCTTTTGTTTTACTTTTGCATAAAGTGTAATCATGATTCCTCGTGATATCGGTATTAAATGTGTGCTAAATGTAATTGGCTGTGATCCACTATTCCATTCTGTAAGCATTTGCTCAATCTCTGGAACGTGCTGATGCTCATTCACTTTATAAATGTGCAAGTTATCATATAGCTCAGGAAAGTGAGTCATTGTTGTTGGTGTTTTACCTGCTCCTGATACCCCTGATTTCGCATCAATAATAATCGAATCATCTTCAATCATGCCGCTACGTACTAACGGCGCTATCGCTAGCAATGTGGCTGTAGCAAAACATCCTGGGTTTGCAATTAAATTTGCCTTTTGAATCCCAGTCCTTTTCCATTCACTTAACCCATACACTGCTTTTCTAAGAATTTCTTCTTTCGCTGCTGGCCTTTTATACCACAGTTCATATGACGAAGGATCTATCATACGAAAGTCTCCAGATAGGTCAATTACTTTTAAACCTTCTGCTAATAACTTGGGAGTTAACTCCGCCGATACTCCTGCTGGGGTTGCTAGAAATACGATTTCTGCTTCTTTTCCTATCGTCTCCACATCAATTTCTTGTAACGTATGAAAAAGGACATTTCGAAGATGCGGATATACATTTGTTATACACTCACCAACTTGTGAAAAAGAATGGAGAGATGCTATCGAAAAATATGGATGTTGTTCTAATAAACGAATTAACTCAATGCCCCCATATCCAGTGGCTCCAATAATTGCGACTTTCATAAGTTCCTCCTCATATCGATTCTTTAAATTAAGTATGATTATAATATTGTATATTTATAGAGTCAATTAAATATTTATAAATTTTTAAATCTAAAAAAACTTAATTTTATTAGAAAAATAATATACTCAACCGAATTTTTATACAAAAATAGTGCATAGTAGTTTTTTTATTTCACTTCAAGTACAATAGAACAATACATACGTACATACAGGCGGGGAAAAATATGAACGAAAAATTAATTGAGAAAATGATTATAAAAAGTTTTCAACAATATCAATGCAGTCCAATATCAAAAGAAGATCAGGAAATGCTAGTGAAACATATTCAAACGGTGACTCATTCAAATATTGAAATTGATTTATACGAGGAAATTGAGGATATTGTTTATGATTATGTAACTGGAAAACAATAAAAAATAGGAGATTTCCATATGGAAATCTCCTATTTTTTACTTAATGATTTACCTGCTACACGTTCAAATAAACCTGGGAATAAAGCATAAAGTTTCGGGCCAATTCCCATCCACTTCGGTAAGTTTACTTCACGTTTTTTCGTGTGCATCGACTTTACGATTTGTTCTGCTACGTATGTTGGTTTTAACATGTAACGTCCCATATTCTTTACATATGTACCAGATTGATCCGCTATTTCAAAAAAGTTTGTATCTATCGGACCTGGATTAATTGCTGTAACATAAATATCTGTATTGGCTAATTCCATGCGTAAACTATTCGTAAATCCTAATACGGCGTGTTTCGTTGCTGCATAAGCACTCGATTTCGGAGTTGCAATTTTTCCAGCAAGTGAAGCAATATTAATAATATGTCCTTCATTCTTGTTTACCATATAAGGTAGTACCGCTTTCGTACATGCTACTAATCCAAATACATTTACTTGGAACATATCTTTTACTTCACCCATTGACGCATCTTCAAACGTTTTAAAAATACCAAATCCCGCATTGTTTACTAATATATCAATACGTCCCACTTCTTGTAATACCTTTGAAAAAACAGACTGTACTTCCATCTCATCACTTACATCTAATACATAATAATAGCAAGGCGTATTATAAGTTTCTTTAATTTTGTCTACTAACGCTTGTAGTTTCTCTTCTGTTCGAGCCATTAATACTGGAGTCGCTCCCTGTGCTGCAACTTGCATTGCAACTTGCTCACCAATCCCACTAGAAGCACCTGTAATGACGATTACTTTATTTTGTAAACGTCCTGTCATTGCTGTCACCTACTTTGCATAATAAATCAATTGTTGCGATGACTCATCAATCATCACTTGTTGATTATATGCTAAATAGTCCAATTGTCCAACCGTTTCTGAAATAGTAAGTGGTAATTGTTCTTTATATAATACCGGAAATAGTTTTACACATACTTCAAATGCTGTCATTGGTTTTTCCTTTAATAACTCAAGTACTTTAAAAGCACGTGTTTCTTGCTTTTGTAATCTCGTTTCAATAAGTTGTTTCACATTTAGAACATCTTCCCCATGCCCTGATAAAATGCGTGAAATATTCATTTCGCTTAAACGCTGTAATGTTTGATTATATTGTAGTAATGGGCGTGCCCGTTCTGTTTGCCCTTCATATGGTGGTTCTAGTATTGGATTCGAAGAAATATGACTAATGAGAGCATCTCCACCAATTAATATTCCATCAGATTCTCTATATAAAGAAATATGAGTAGAAGCATGACCTGGTGTTTCAAGCACTGTAAATCCAGGCAAAGAATTAATACGATCTCCTTCTCTCACAGTATGCGTTAACGATCTATTACAAGAATATTTAAGTGTCCTCGTCGTCAATAACGACTCGTCTTTCAAAAATGCTACTGGCACACCAAACTGTAAGGCCGTCTCTCTAAAAAATTCATGATACCGCTTTAAAAACTCTGGATTTTGTGTGATCCAAGGCTCATTCCAAGGATGTCCAATAATATTCGTCTTCTCAGAAAATATATTTAAAAGTCCACAATGATCTGCATGATGATGCGTAATGACTACTGTTTCAATATCTTCTATCGTATGTCCTAATGTACCTAATTGACTTTCTAACGCATTTCTTGCCTCTTCTGTATTCGTCCCTGTATCAATTAATGTTAATGTCTCCCCCTCAACTAAAAACACATTCACAGTTTCCACTGCAAATGGTACAGGAATCTCCATTCGGTGAATCGCCGTCATGCTTAGCCCCCCTGTCTCTTTCCGGTTCAAAAATGAATACTTCTTCAGTTTACAACTTCTATATATATTTGTCATTATTTTCAGATAAAAAGAGGTGTTTCCTATAAAAAAACGAATGTATGTACATTTATAAGAATTTCTAACCAAAATTAAAGGAGGAACATCATGTCTATTCAAAACATTTCCTTTCTCGGTGCAGGCTCTATTGCTGAAGCTATTATTGGTGGCTTGTTACATGCAAATGTTGTTAAATGTGAACAAATTACTGTAAGTAATCGTTCTAACGAGACAAGATTACAAGAGCTACATAAAAAATACGGTGTCAAAGGTACTCATAATAAAAAAGAATTACTTACTGATGCAAATATTCTTTTTCTAGCAATGAAACCAAAGGATGTTGCAGAGGCGCTTATCCCTTTTAAAGAATACATAAATAATAACGTGCTTATTATTTCATTACTAGCAGGTGTTTCTACTCACTCAATTAGAAAACTACTTCAAAAAGACGTTCCAATTATTCGTGCAATGCCAAATACATCCGCAGCCATTTTAAAATCAGCTACCGCTATCTCCCCTTCGAAACATGCAACAGCGGAACATATTCGCACTGCAACATCTTTATTTGAAACGATTGGTCTCGTCTCTGTTGTAGAGGAAGAAGATATGCATGCTGTCACTGCATTATCCGGAAGTGGACCTGCTTATATTTATTACGTAGTGGAAGCTATGGAAGAAGCTGCAAAAAAAATTGGTTTAAAAGAAGATGTTGCAAAATCACTTATTCTTCAAACGATGATTGGTGCTGCTGAAATGCTAAAAGCAAGTGACAAACACCCTTCTATTTTGCGAAAGGAAATTACTTCTCCTGGCGGAACTACCGAAGCAGGTATTGAAGTATTACAAGAACATAAATTTCAACAAGCACTTATTTCTTGTATTACACAGGCAACGGAACGATCACATAATCTTGGAAAAACATTAGAACAACTAACAAAAGAAAAATAAAAAAAGGAGCTCAAGTTTATTTGAGCTCCTTTTTCTATAATTACACTTAGTTATTGTTCTTCCCAAAAATCTCTTCTTGCAGGCGACGACCAGTCGGCGTTGCTGCAAGTCCACCTTCCGCTGTTTCACGAAGTGCTACTGGCATCGTTTGTCCGATTCTAAACATTGCCTCAATTACTTCATCACATGGAATTGTACTCGTTACACCAGCTAATGCTAAATCTGCTGAAATCATCGCATTTGCAGCTCCTGCTGCATTACGTTTTACACAAGGTACTTCTACAAGTCCTGCAACAGGATCACACACTAAACCAAGCATGTTCTTTAATGAAATTGCCATCGCTGTAGCTGCTTGATCTTGTGTTCCACCAGCCATCTCAACTGCAGCTGCAGCCGCCATTCCACTTGCTGAACCAACTTCAGCTTGGCATCCTCCTGCAGCACCAGAAATACAAGCGTTATTCGCAACAACCATACCGAAAGCTCCTGCTGTAAATAAGAATTCAATCATTTCTTCACGTGTAGGCTGCAATTTTTCTCTTAGCGCAAATAGTACACCTGGCACTGTTCCAGCAGACCCTGCTGTTGGTGTTGCACAAATAATTCCCATCGCTGCGTTTACTTCATTTGTTGCAACAGCTTTGCTTACTGCATCCAAAATCGTATCTCCAGATAAGCCTTTTCCACTCTTCATATACGCTTGAACTTTTACAGCATCTCCACCAGTTAAACCAGTTGGTGATTTCACGCCGCGAATACCACGTTCTACTGCTTGTTCCATCACGACTAAGTTCTTTTCCATACCAGCAATTACTTCTTCACGTGAAATACTTCTTGTTTCCATTTCACATTGAATCATAATTTCTGCGATTTTTACATTTTGTTCTTTAGCTTGCGCCACTAGTTCCGCTGCGTTCCGAAACATGGTGTGTCCCCCCTGCAATTAATCCATAATAGTTACTTGACAAATATTTTGTTGCGCTTTTATTTCTTCAATCACTTCATCTGCTAATAATTCATCTGTTTCAATAACCATAAGCGCTCTTCTTCCTTTTTCTTTACGAGAAACACTCATTGTACTAATGTTAATCTCGTTTGTAGCAAGGATTGAAGCTACTGCTGCAATAGCACCAAAGCGATCGTTATTTACAATAAGTAGTGCTGGACTTGTGCCTGATAATTGAAGATCGAATCCGTTTAATTCTACAACTTCAATTTTACCGCCACCAATTGAGCAAGCAACAACTTCAATTTCTTCTTCACCTTTATACAAACGAATTTTCGCTGTATTTGGGTGAGGTGCATTGGCATCTTCTTCAATGAATTCCACTTCAATTCCGCGCTCTTTTGCTATTTCTAGCGCCTCTGGAATACGTAAGTCATCTGTTTCAAATCCTAATATTCCACCGATTAGTGCTACATCCGTACCATGCCCTCGATACGTCTTTGCAAATGATCCATATAACGAAATGCTTACTCTTTCTGGTTCATGACGAAACAGCTGGCGAGCAACTTGCCCCATTCTTGCCGCGCCTGCTGTATGTGAACTTGATGGTCCAATCATAACTGGACCGATAATATCAAATACTGAGCGATACTTCATCATAACTCCCCCTAAACCTCTATGCAAAAATTTATTCTACTATTCTATTAACCTGCTACATCTGTCGCTTTTCCAGTTGTACCACGAATTTGTTCTGCTGTATGAATTGGATAATTTTTAAATAAAAGTAATCCAATATAACCTGAAATAATACCAGTTATAATAATACATAAGAATCTTAGCATTATTTTCATTAAAAAATGATATAAGATAATCCACAATAAAGTCTGGTAGCAATCCAAAGTTTAACACAGAAGCCATTGCAAGGATAGCATAAACAAGCGATATCTTTCCTATTATAATTCTCATGTTACTCTCTCATGGTTTAGTCAACTTCACTTGTTACGATAATAACTAAAAAGCATGTGACTTATCATAAATTATAATCTGCCCTCATTATAGCTTGTTTTTTATAAAACGCTTACTTTTGTTGAATTTTAAAAGTTCTGAATAAAAGTCCATTCCTACTATTTGTATCACTTGTATGTCATCTGACTTATATAACAGTTTTTCTAAATAATCATTATTTCGTATTTTTATCGTATATATTCAAACCATTCTAATTTTCTGTATCATCCAAGTATAAGTATAAAATAATAACAGTTTTATTTTTAAATTTTTTTAGACATAAAAAAATGGTAACCCATCGTTACCATTTTTTACAAAATTATTATTTTTCTACTGGGAATGATTTCAAATCTGTCGCTATTTCTGTATTAGAAAACAACTCTCTTGCCTCTTTCAATAATTCCTTATATGTATCTCCTTGATAGCGAGAACTAATGTGAGTTAAGATTAATCGCTTCGCATTTGCCTGAAGTGCAATGCTCGCAGCTTGCTTAGATGTGGAATGAAAATAATCATGCGCTTGTTGCTCATCTTCTGCTGCGAAAGTCGCTTCATGGACAAGTACATCTGCATCTTGCGCAAGCTCCCTACTCGCTTCGCAATATCGCGTATCACCTAAGATAGTAATAATTCTTCCTTTTTGAGGTGGGCCGATAAACTCATTTCCATTTAATATCGTGCCATCCTCTAATTCAACTACTTCTCCATCCTTTAAACGTTTAAAGATTGGACCTGGTTTCACACCCATCTCAAGCAACTTATCAACTAAAAGAGCACCTTGTATATCTTTCTCTACAATACGATATCCAAAACATTCTATACCGTGTGACAATCTTTTCGTTTCTACATAAAATTCATTATCTTCAAATACGGTACCTTCTTCTGTTATCTCCACAACTTCAAGTGGATATTTCACATGTGTCGTACTTACCGATAATGCCACTTCAATAAATTGTTTAATTCCTTTCGGTCCATACACCGTTAAAGGCGTAGTTCCTCCTTGAAATGAACGGCTACCTAATAAACCAGGCAATCCAAAAATATGATCGCCATGTAAATGCGTAATAAATATTTTTTCAATGCGGCGCGGACGTACAGATGTATGTAATATTTGATGTTGCGTGGCCTCGCCACAATCAAATAACCAAGTTTGTCCTCGTTCTTCTAACAATTGTAAAGCAATTGCTGAAACGTTCCTTCCTTTTGAAGGAACACCTGCACCAGTTCCTAAAAATACAAATTCCACTTTCTTTCCTCCAGCTCTAAATATACTCTATCTCTCATCTTACGGAATGTTATTTCAAATGGCAAATTGAATTTACATAACCAATCATCTAGACAACTATATAACACGAACATTATACTTAAAAAATTTAGCGATCGTTCGTGTTTTGTGTTAAAATGATTATACTACATTTTAAGGGAGCGTTTTATTATGAAAGAAGTATTTCGTTTACAAACTGATTTTTCATCTTCATTTGATCGCTGGGTAAGTTCTTTCGTGTCTGATCACCCAGCACAATTAGAATGGACAACTTTAAAGGAATTAATCCATGAATATACAACATCACATACAAATGATACGTTACCAGCATATATTTCTTCAGCTTTAACATATTACGCCCAACGCGTTTCAACTACAAACAGTTCAGAGATTGTTATTTTTGAAAACCCTACAATCTCGTAATCTATAATAAAAAAGCACTGGTTACAGTGCTTTTTTATTTATACTTATTTAGCAAATGATTATATTCCGTCCAAAAGTCTGTATACATACTTTGATCAAACTCATCTAAAATTATCTTTTCACTTGATTTATTGAATAATTCTTTTGCTTGTAGCGCAAAAGAAACAATTTGTTTTCTATATTCATTTTCATTTACTTCTATATGAAGCCCTTCATAGTATATAGCCTTTTGATCAGTAGAAATAACTTTGACAAAATTCTTTAAAACCACATTTTCACCTATATGGTTTATAGTCCAATGAATTGAAATTGGGCATCCTAACATGAGCATAGTGCCACATCCGTGCAAAATAAGCCCCTCTTCATTTTCAATATCACAAATATATTCTTTATCTAAAGTTCGTAACAGAGCTAAAGCTGATTCACTTATTCCCCATTCCTCATCCATACCTGTTTGTGTAATAATCGTTCCATCCACATTTAAATAAATTTCCCCGTGAGAACATAAATCTTCCAGCTCATTAAACAACCACTTTTGATTCTCAATATTTATAATAAAATTTTGTGGTATCATTACAAATTCCCCTTTTATAAAAATATTTATTTTCCACATTATTTATAATTAATATCATGTATTTCATCCCATATATCTATTATAAATTCATTTAATATTTTAAAAACACAGATAAAAAAGATATTGACACTACGATTTTACAGTGCTAACATTCAACATGTAATTGAATATGGTCTCTGTTAGGTGAGGCTCCTGTATAGAGAAACGCTGCTGCCCAAAAATGTCGAGAGACGCCAATGGGTCAACAGGAAAGGTCGGAATGAAGGCCTTTTTTAACGTAGCTGGTTTCAGTACCTATGCTATACAGTGCTAAAACTCAACGAGGGAGAGGTGCATGTATTTTGTCATACACAAAAACTGTTTTTATTTATGTCTACTAGCAGTCTTTGTTGTGGACTCTTTTAACTGCGAATTCAGACCTTTACTCGTTTTGAGTAAAGGTCTTTTTACGTCTATATGCACCTTACTATGAAACAAACATAGCATATTCAGAAACTACTAAATTGTACGGAGGTGAGGAACAGTTGGCAATTGATGATTCGGCCCAGATACCCATACGTTTTACATTCATATTTCATCATGTAGGTAGGAAAGAAACTGTTCCTCACCATTTCAAATAGTTAGGTAACAGATTGTTTCCTCCTTCATGACAGAGGAGGAACTACCGATGTTTAATTTACAAAGACAAGAAACAAAGCATGCTTATGAGCAAGATAGCATGAAAACAAATAACGAATTATTAGTGGAGATTGCAACACAAGATGTACTCTCTGCGTTAAAACTTCTAGAAACAACACAAGATGGATTATCTAAACAAGAAGTGGCTCGTAGACTTTCTTTATACGGTCCGAACGAAATAGCTCATAATAAAATGGCGCCGTGGTACATTCAATTTCTGCTGGCATTTAAAAATCCATTTATTTTCGTTTTATTAGCTCTTGGAGCACTCTCCTTTTTCACAGATGACATACAAGGAACAATTGTCGTATCTGCAATGGTACTACTTAGTGCAACGATTCGGTTTTCCCAAGAATTTCGTTCTCAAAAAGCTGCCGATAAGTTAAAGGCTATGGTTCGAACAACTGCGAGCGTATTTAGAATAAATGGATTTGTACATGAAACAAAAAATGTAACGAATTTAAATCGAAATTACACAACAGAAATTCCAATTGAGGAACTTGTACCTGGCGATATTATTTCCCTTTCAGCTGGTGATATCGTTCCAGCTGATGTGCGTGTTGTATCCGCTAAAGATTTATTTGTTAATCAATCTTCTTTAACAGGGGAAGCACTTCCTGTAGAAAAATACGAACACTGCTACCATACAGAAAATAAGCATATCTTACCGAAAAACATGAAAAAAAATTACAATCCACTCGATATGGAAAACCTTTGCTTCATGGGAACAAATATTGTAAGTGGTAGCGCAAAAGCTGTTGTCATCTCAACAAGTACCGATACGTATTTCGGCTCTTTAGCAAATAAGGTAATCGGAAAGCGTGTAGAAACAAGCTTTGATAAAGGTGTAAACAAAGTAAGCTGGCTCTTAATTACATTCATGCTTATTATGGCGCCTATCGTCCTTCTCATTAACGGATTCACAAAGGGAGATTGGCAAGAAGCTTTCTTCTTCGCTATTGCCGTTGCTGTTGGCCTTACACCTGAAATGTTACCAATGATTGTAACTGCTAATTTAGCTAAAGGTGCCGTTAACATGTCTAAACAAAAAGTAATTGTAAAACAGCTAAATTCTATTCAAAACTTAGGTGCTATGAACATTCTTTGTACAGATAAAACCGGAACTTTAACAGAAGATAAAGTTGTCCTTGTTCGTCACTTAGATTCTAATGGAAATAAATGCAATCGTGTCTTGCAATTTGCCTATTTAAATAGTTTCTATCAAACTGGATTGAAAAACTTAATAGATAAAGCTGTTATTAAGCATACAGAGGAAAACAATACATTTGACCCATCAGCTTTTCAAAAGCTAGATGAAATTCCATTCGATTTCGCCCGCCGGCGTATGTCAGTCATCGTAAAAGATATTTCAGGTGAACATACAATGGTTTGTAAAGGTGCCGTAGAAGAAATTTTATCAATTTGCAACTACACTGAAGTGGATAAAAAAATCGTTACACTCACTGAGGAAATACGCTCAAATGTCAAAAAACTAAGCGAGACATTGAATAGTGAAGGTATGCGGGTTATTGCTGTGGCTTATAAAAAAGATAGAAACATAAATGATAAAGAGTACGCAGTAAAAGACGAAACTGATATGATTCTCGCTGGATATATCGGCTTTTTAGATCCCCCGAAACCATCTGCAGCAGCTGCAATTCAAGCATTACAAAAGCATGGTGTACAAGTGAAAATTTTAACTGGCGATAACGAAATTGTTACACGAAAAGTTTGTAAAGAAGTTGGATTAGATATCGGCGAACCAATCCTCGGTTACGAGATTGATTCTTTACCAGATAAAGCATTAGCAAAACTTGCTGAAGAAACGACTGTATTTGCGAAGCTTAATCCAATGCAAAAATCTCGCATTATACACGCATTACAAGGAAACGGACACACTGTAGGTTACATGGGAGACGGCATTAACGATGCTGTAGCATTACGTGAAGCTGATGTCGGAATATCTGTTGATACTGCTACTGATATTGCGAAAGAAGCTTCTGATATTATTCTACTCGAAAAAAGTTTAACTATATTAGAAGCCGGGATTGTAGAAGGACGTACTACATTCGGAAATATTTTAAAATATATTAAGATGACAGCTAGCTCTAACTTCGGTAATGTGTTTAGCGTGTTAGTAGCAAGTGCTTTCATTCCTTTTTTACCGATGCTTGCCATTCATCTTTTAATTCAAAACTTACTTTATGATATTTCACAACTTTCTATTCCATGGGACAAAATGGATAAAGAGTTTCTAGAAAAACCCCGAAAATGGGATACTGCAAACTTACGAAACTTCATTATTTGTATCGGCCCAATTAGTTCCATATTTGATATTATCACATACGTAGTCATGTGGAATGTATTTGGCGCAAATACACCGAGCGAGCAATCATTATTCCAGTCCGGTTGGTTTGTGGTTGGATTGTTAACACAAACTTTAATTGTTCACATGATACGAACACAGAAGATTCCATTTATTCAAAGCGTTGCATCAACACCCGTCGTTTTATTAACCGCTCTTATTATGGCAATCGGGATTTATATTCCATTCTCACCACTTGGTGCAGCCGTTGGTTTACAAGCATTGCCACTTAGCTACTTCCCTTGGTTAGTAGGAATACTATTAGGCTACGCTTTTTTAACACAATTCCTGAAAAAGCTTTATATTAAAAAGTTTCATAGCTGGTTGTAAAAATAAGAATGAGTGGGTATTCCCCGCTCATTCTAAAAGACATAACACATATTTATATATGGAGGTGACCATGATGGTATGGTACGACATTATATTCAGATTAGTTATAGCAATTATTGTAGGAGCTTGCATTGGAATGGAAAGACAATGGAGACATCGAATGGCTGGGTTACGAACAAATGCTCTCGTATCACTTGGTGCCTGTATATTTGTTTTATTATCCGTCATGCTTGATCATGATGCTAGCCCCTCCCGCATTGCTGCTCAAGTCGTTAGTGGCATTGGCTTTTTAGGGGGTGGCGTTATTATCCGCGATGGTTTTAGTATTAGAGGGCTAAATACGGCAGCTACTTTATGGTGTGCAGCTGCTGTCGGTACTCTTACAGGCGCCGGTTTCCTCGTTGCAGCTATATTAGGTGCAGCCGGCGTGTTACTAGCAAATATACTTCTTCGCCCAATTGCTCTTTTTATGAATAAAAAATCAAAAGAAGAATCACCTGAACAAACGAACTACTTACTTTCCCTTACTTGTTCAGAGGAAAATGAAGCACATATTCGTTTTTTACTTATGCATATGGTAAGTACAGAAGGGCTCGGTTTAAAAGAGTTGTATAGTGAAGATGTAGATTCTAATCAAAAAGTTTGTATACAGGCTACATTACATTGCAAGACAAATGCAGCTATCTTAATTGAAAAAATAGTAAGTAGAATGCTATTAGAATCTGGCGTTACTGGAGCTGGATGGAAGACTTCTTTAGATTTAGAAGCGAGTTAAATAGGAAAGGTGTCATGATTTTTACTCCTTCATGACACCTTCTACATAAATTTATTTTCTAACTTTTGTTGAAACGACTTCTCTTGCTTACGTAGTAGTTGACTACCTCGTTGTAAAAGCGGTGTTCCATACTTATCATTAATTTGATCAATGACAGCAAGTAGCGGTTCTTTTTTTGCATCCTCTTCAAATGAAAACAAATCTAATTGTTTCACCGATTCTGTCTTCCACTCTATTTCAGTAGCTGTAACACCTAGTAAACGAACGGAATCACCATCCCAATGTTGCTTCCATAAACGGGATGCTGCTTGAAAAATATCGCGTTCTTCCCAAATCGCATTTTTCAATTGCTTACTCCGTGTTACTGTTCGCCTATCATGGTATTTAATCATAATTTGAATATTATAGCTGACAAGGGTTCGCTTTTGTAACCTTTTACTCACTGACTTTGATAAACGTTCTAACATATCAAGTAATTCTTTCTCTTCATCCATATCCTTTGAAAAAGTCATCGAGTTACCGACACTTTTATGCTGTCCCATTTGACTCGGATCCACTTCCCTATCATCCATACCTTTTGCACGCCTTTGCAAATCAACACCGTGCTTGCCAATTTTAGCGCGAATGATATGCTCGTCTCCCTTTGCCAACTGTTCAATTGTCTGTATATGAATATCATTTAATTTTTCAGCTGTTTTCTCACCAATTCCATGCATTGCTCCAACTGGACGTGGCCAAATCAGTTCTGGAATATCGCGTTTTCGAAGCACGGTAATACCAAGTGGTTTTTTCATATCTGAAGCGGTCTTTGCTAGGAAAAGATTTGGAGCGATTCCAATACTACACGGAAGCTGCAACTCTGTTAATAGTGCTTGTTGAATCATCTTTGCTATTTCAAGAGGAGAACCAAGTGCGTAGCGATCTGTAATATCTAAATATCCTTCATCTATTGAGACTGGTTGTATCTTTTCTGTAAAACGGGAAAGGACTTGAAACATTTGAAATGAAGCTTCGCGATATAATGTGAAATTAGGACGCCTTACAACTAATTGCGGGCATAACCTTTTCGCTTCCCAAAGGGGCATCGTCGTACGTATTCCGTATTCTCTCGCCTCATAACTACATGTTATAATAATTCCTTTTCTCTCTTTTTCATTTCCAGCAACCGCTAATGGCTTTCCTTGTAATGATGGATCATGAGCAATTTCAACAGATGCGAAAAAGCAATTCATATCTACATGTAAAATTACACGACCATTTTTCGGATACATTTCTCGCATAGTACTCACTCCCTAATCAGAACGTTCGTTCTTTTATTATATCAAATTTTGCACAATAGTTATAATAATTACTTGTTCTTTTTTATAATCCATATAAAGGGGATACACATGTGAAAGAGGCTGATTATGGTGAAATTAACTATATGTTCCTTGTAGTTATATTAATCATCATAATTATTTACTCCTTCCAATTTTCAACATGAATACGTTTGGATTTTTCTCTCGTCTAATATTATATACTGCTATGATTTTTCTTGTATTGGCTTATACGCCTTGTAAAAACAATCGAATCAAAATAAAAAGCGTGTAAATCACAATTGATTTACACGCTTTTTCTATTCTATTACTTCGCTACTTCTTCAATAATTGCAACAACTAATTCTGCTGTTTTTGCTAACTCTTCAACAGGAATCTTCTCGTTTGTTGTATGAATTTCTTCATAACCAACTGCCAAGTTAACTGTTGGGATACCGTGTCCTGCAATTACGTTTGCATCACTTCCGCCACCACTTTGGTGAAGAGAAGGTGTACGACCAATTTTTTCAGCTGCACGTTTTGCAACTTCTACAACGTGATCGCCATCAGCAAATTTAAATCCTGGGTACATAACGTTTACTTCAACGTCTGCATGACCACCCATTTCTTTTGCAGTTGTTTCAAATGCTTCTTTCATTTTCGCAACTTGTGCTTCCATTTTCTCATTGATTAAAGAACGAGCTTCTGCAAAGATTTGTACATGATCGCAAACGATATTCGTTTGTGTACCACCTTCAAAACGTCCAATGTTTGCAGTCGTTTCAGAGTCAATGCGACCAAGTGGCATCTTCGCAATTGCTTTCGCTGCGATAGTAATTGCAGATACACCTTTCTCCGGTGCTACACCAGCGTGAGCTGTTTTCCCGCGAATAATTGCGTTCACTTTCGCTTGTGTTGGAGCTGCAACAACGATTTCACCAACTTTTCCATCACTATCTAATGCGTAGCCATACTTCGCTGTAATACGCTCACGATCTAAAGCTTTTGCACCAACAAGACCTGATTCTTCTCCGACTGTAATAATAAATTCAATTTTACCGTGAGGGATATTTTTCTCTTTTAAAACACGGATAGCTTCGAACATTGATGCTAATCCAGCTTTATCATCCGCACCTAAAATTGTTGTACCATCTGATACGATATATCCATCTTTAATAGAAGGCTTAATTCCATTACCAGGAACTACTGTATCCATATGAGAAGTAAAGTAAATTGTATCAACACCATCTTTTGTTGCTGGTAAAGTACAAATTAAGTTACCTGCACCATGACCCGTTACAGCCATTGTGTCATCTTCAAATACTTCTACACCTAAATCTGTAAATTTCTTCGTTAATACTTTGCAGATTTCTGCTTCAAATTTCGTTTCAGAATCTACTTGTACTAATTCCATAAATTCATTTACTAAACGTTCTTGATTAATCATAAGACTGCGCCTCCTGCACTACCATTATGTATGTAACACTATTAATTATAACAGAATTTCGCAAAAGTTTCGAAATACAAGACAAAAAACAGATGGTTTACATGTCTAGATAACCATCTGCTTTCTATTACTCATTTAACAATACCCAGCGCATATGATCCTCCCACACGCCATTTACCATTAACATCTTCCTAGACACGCCTTCATATTGAAAACCTATCTTCGTCACTACTTGTATAGATGCTAAATTACGAGGCATAATCGGAGCTTCTATACGATGTAACTGAAATTCCCCAAAAGCAACTTGAATTGCTTTTCTAAGCGCTTCTGTCGTATACCCTTTGTTTAACTCTGCTTTATCTAATTTATAACTGAGTACACAAGATTGATAAATGCCACGAACGATTAAATTAAATGAAATACACCCAATTATTTTCGTATCATCACCCTTTTTAAAAATCCATAGTCTGATGATTTTCCCTTCTTCGAACTCTTTTCTATCCTTTTGCAACTTTTTCTTTTGATAATCTAGCGTAAAAAAATCATCCGGTCTATACTCTTCCCAAGCTTTTAAAAATTCACGATTTCTGTCGTAATATTGAAGAACTGTTTCAGCATACGACTCATCAATTTCCCTTAAGTATAAACGATCTGTTTCGTATATTTTCATCATCGTATCTCCATTCTTCAGCTTGCCCAACTAAAAATTAACAATATACCCTTTTACTATATTCTCTACACACACTCAAATTTCCTGTTATATTTTGCAACCCTTTCCCGAATTTTGTCCTTACTCTCCCCTTGTCCATAATTTCATTTCTCGTTACAATGAAATTGTACTGATTTGCAAGGAGGTATAACGATGCATAAAAAAGCTCAAAAAATTATGGTTTATGTGATGCTAATTTCTATGCTTGTAACAACATTACTTGCTGGCGCGAGTATGTTTTGGTAAAAAGGGCGATGTGTTCGTCCTTTTTTTACTTTTTACACATGACAAAATAAACCATCTCGACATCGAGATGGTTTATTTTATATAAAACACAATCGCTACAATACTAAAGGAAAATGACATTACAAGTGCTATTACAAAACTTGTATATTGTTTCTGCTGAAATGCCCCAATAACAAAAGTGAGATTAAGTAATGCCATACATACAATCGCTACAAGATAAGAACATATATTAAAAGTTGCCAATATGAATGTAATAACAAATAGAAATCCCATAAAAAACTGCATATACGAAAGTTTTGGATTCAAGTACATATGAGCAACCCCTTTATCTAATTTTATCTTTCTATACTTTCATTAACGCATGGTTATGTACACATGTCAAGACAACTTATTACAATAGAAAAAGCCAACCTTTTCGTTGGCTTCTTCATATGCAACGGCTCCTTTTTCTTTTGCCAATTGCTGAAATGATTTTTTCGATTTCACAATCCATACTTTCGTTCCAATTGGAATACGATCAAACAAATATTCCACATCATTTTTCTTCATTCTTATACATCCTTGTGAAATATACTTTCCAATTGAACTCGGTTGGTTTGTTCCATGTATTCCATATTTACTTCCATCAGTTCCCCTTGCATTAAATCCAATCCACCTTGATCCAAGTGGATTTTTTGGCGATCCACCTGGAATATCCTTCGCAATGTAATACGGATCCTTCGCTTTCATTACAACATCAAAAGTTCCTTCTGGAGTTAATTCATTCGTTTTCCCTGTCGCTACTGGAAAAACCTTTTGAATCTTTCCATCGTCAATGTAAGCTAATTTATTCGTTGCTTTATTTACAATAATAAAAGGATCTCCGGCACGTGGATTATCCCCAAGAGGCCAAATCGGTGATAAAGAAAGACATAATATGATAGAGAGAAGATACGGCATAGATAATTCCTACCTTCTATATAAGTTCTTTTATATTATCCTTTCCCTTAAAGCGACTTTTAATGAGTAAATATTGTTCCATTTCATACACAAGTTGAACAAGTTTCGCACGTATCTCAAATTCTTCGCGTGTAGCTGGCAATGGCATGTCTCTAAATAATTCCCTCATTTCTTGAAGCTGCCTTAAGGAAATAACGCCTGTACTCTCAGGGCTAATAGCATTACCAATGTTTTCAACAACATCTGCAATCATGTCAGCTTGTTCATACGTCCACGATAAAGAAGCTGCTAATGGTATCATTCGCTCTAAAATTTCGAATTGTTGCATACGCATATTAAAATAACGATAGTAATAATCATCTTCTCGCATAAATGCATTCTCAAGTTTTTTAAACGATAAATCTCTTGCTTCATTTAACATATTCTCGGTTTCAATGAGTTCTGCTCCACTCCAACTACTTTCCCGATTTCGTAAATACACAACCATTTCAAACAAAATCGTTTTAAAATTACTCTCTATTTTATCCTGATACTCTTTTAGCTTATTTTCACTACTCGGCATATACATATTTACTAATAACGCCACGCTAATTCCTATTGTTAATATAGCAATTTCATTTCCAACTATAAGCCATGTAATTTGCTTCAATGAATATAGATGCATAACAATAACTGAACTCGTGACAATACCTTCTTGAATTTTAAGCATTACTGCAGTCGGAATAAATGTAAGTAACAATATGCTAATTGCAAGTGGTGTATAGCCGATCGTTTCAAAAATACAAAACGCGAATACCATTGATAATACACACGCTAGAAAACGATGTAACGACACTTGAAGCGATTTGCGCTTCGTATTTTGTACACATAAAATAACTAAAATACCTGCTGAACTATAAAATTCTAATCCTAATAACTGAGCAATAAAAACTGCCGCGCCTGTCCCTATTGCTGTTTTTACTGTACGGTATCCAATTTTGAACATATCATTGCTCCTATATGTATAAACGTATTTACAGCTAGTATAAAAAAAGGATGACACAATGTCATCCTTTTCTACTTATTATTCACATAACCTTTTCATATTACAATATTTTTTGTAAAAATTGTTGCGCACGTTCACTTTTCGGCGCTGCAAAAAATTCTTCTGGCGCACTATCTTCTACAAGCTTTCCTCCGTCCAAGAAAAGAACACGATCTGCCACTTCTTTTGCAAAGCCCATTTCATGTGTAACGATAGCCATCGTCATTCCTGTCGTAACTAACGATTTCATAACTTCTAACACTTCTTTCACCATCTCTGGATCTAGCGCCGATGTCGGTTCATCAAATAACATAACTTCCGGTTCCATCGCTAACGCTCTTGCAATTGCTACACGTTGCTTTTGTCCTCCCGACAAACGATTCGGATACGTATTTTTTTTATCTACTAATCCAACCTTTTCTAAAAGTTTCTCAGCTTTCTTTTCAGCTTCTTGCTTCGTTACCCCTTTTACATTGATAGGAGCATACGTAATATTTTCTAATACAGTCATATGAGGAAATAAGTGAAAATGCTGAAATACCATACCGACATTTTCACGAACATGCATAACATTCGTTTTCGGATTCGTTACTTCTTCCGTTCCAATCCAAATGTGACCATCCGTTGGTGCTTCTAACATATTCATACAACGTAAAAATGTTGATTTTCCTGATCCAGAAGGTCCTATAATTGCAACTACTTCCCCTTTTTCAATCGTTGTTGTAATTCCTTTTAATACTTCGTTTTTACCAAATGATTTATGAAGGTTTTCAATTTTAATCACTTTTCTTCATTCTCCCTTCAATTGCCTTCCCGACTAATGTAAGAATAATGACTAACATATAATAAATCAGTCCAACAAAAAGTAATGGTTCAAGATATTTAAATGTCTCACCGCCTACGATGTAAGCACGACGCATTAAATCAGTCGCGCCTATTACTGTTACTACAGCTGATTCTTTCGTAAGTGTCGCAAATTCGTTCACAAGCGCTGGTAATATATTTTTTAATGCTTGAGGGAAAATAATATTTCTCATCATTTTTCCGTATGGTATCCCTAAAGCCATTGCTGCTTCTGTTTGTCCTTTATCAACTGCTTGAATACCAGCACGAATTACTTCTGACATGTATGCACCTGAATTCAAGCTAAATGCAAGTACAGCTGCTAAGAATGCTGGTATTTCATAACCAATTATTTGCGGGACACCGAAATAAATAATCATTAATTGCAATACAAGTGGTGTACCACGAAAAATTGATGTATAAAAATCTGCTGCTATATTTAATGCTCGTATTCTAGCAATTTTACAAAGTGCTAATAACGTTCCTAAAATAAATCCTGCTAAAGCTGATACCGCTACAATTTTCAAAGTAACTTCTAAACCTTTTAGTATATATGGTATCGAAGGCGTAATCGCCGAAAAATCTAAGTTCATTCTTTTCATTCCCCTCACAGAAAAGTGAAAGGCAGCTTATTTTCCGCTGCCAAACCATTTCTTCACTAATTTATCCATTTCTCCATTTTCTTGCATTTTTTTAATTACTTTATTAAATTCAGCTGTTTTATCACTGTTTTTCGGAAGGGCAATTGCTGCTCCAACTTCTTCTGGCGCTTCTTTAATTTCAATTCCTTGTAAATCTTTCATTTTCTCTAAATAATTTTTAGCAACTGTGTCTTCTATAATTGCAGCGTCAAAACGACCAGCTTTAATTTCTTGTACGATTTCTGGTATACGGTCACGTCCCTCAACTTGGAAATCTACTTGTTTTTTAAATTCTGCCGCTTTCTCTTCTTGAATAGATCCTGTTTGTACCCCTACTTTTTTCCCTTTTAAATCCTCTACAGATTTAATGTTAGAATCCTTTTTAGAAACAACCATATTTTTCGCAACAAAATAAATATCTGTAAAATCAACATTATTTTTACGCTCTGCAGTTGGCGTCATGCCTGCCATTACGAAATCAACTTTTCCTGAACTAAGAGATGCTAATAAACCACCAAAATCCATATCTTTCACTTTCACTTCATACCCAAGTTCTTTTCCGATATATTTAGCAACATCAACATCAAAACCAATAATTTCATCACTTTTTGAAGCTTCCACGTATTCATATGGTTTATAATCTGCTGAAGTCCCCATTACGAGTACTTTCTTATTTCCTTTTGTTTCTTTCGATTCCCCATTACTACAAGCGCTGAATATACTTACAATTAAAATAAGTGCAAACGATATTGATACTAACTTCTTCATCTTTCTTCCCCCTAATGATGTATATTTAAAAGTTTAATAGAATATTTATTCGATGTTTGTATTGTATCAGCACTTTTATTTTTATGCAATATATAAAATAAAAATAAATAATAAAACAATATAAACGCTATTTGTTATGTATAAAATGATGCATAAAACAACATAACTATGCATATCTCTGAAATTTTAATAATAAATAAAAAAGGCGGCACATCCACTTGATTGTGGATGTGCCGCCTTTTCTCTTATTTTTTATAGTTCTTCACAATTCTCTTCAAAATATGATTGTAGTTTCGCAATAACTTGCATCGGTTCATGACCTTCAATTTCATGACGCTCTACCATCGTTACAATTTTTCCATCTTTTAATAAAGCAAATGATGGAGAAGAAGGTGGGTACCCTTCGAAATATTCACGCGCTCTTGCTGTCGCTTCTTTATCTTGACCTGCAAACACCGTTACAAGGTGGTTAGGACGTTTATCATAATGTACGGAATGCGCAGCAGCAGGACGAGCAATACCACCTGCACAACCACATACAGAGTTTACCATTACAAGTGTTGTTCCATTTCTTTTAAACGCTTCTTCTACCGCTTCTGGCGTCGTCAATTCTGTATATCCAGCAGAGACAATCTCTTCACGCGCTTGGCGGACAACATCATTCATAAAAAAGTTAAAATTAATCACTCTTTTCCCTCCTCTAAAACTACCTATTTGTATCTTACCAGTTAATGTTTATGAAATACAAGTAAGTTTACTTGTATTTAAGTATAGAAAAGGTGTTAGAGCAATTGCTCTAACACCTTTTCTTTAATGACCACGATGTTTTTGCTTTGCTTTTTGTACTTTAATTAAACGTCTTCTTTCTTTTTCAGCTTCTCGCTTCTCCTTAGACTGCACTTTCTTTTCTTGTTTATGCAATTCATAAGATAAACTAATCGCCTCTTGCGCCTTAGTAAAACGTTTAACATTTGTTTCTTTTGCTGCTTGTCGTATGATACGCTTTATGTTTTTAGGACGCTGTTTTTCTTTAACTTCTACACCACATTTTGCAAAATGCTGAAAATGCTCTAAAAGTGAACCATTCACAAACATAAGCACTTCTTCATCTGACGGTTCCGCTCCAAAAATATACCTCGCTCCATACAATTTCCCTTGTTCTTTGCATGTAATAATTCCAACAAAAAATTGGCCATCGTGATATACTGTCAAATCCATTGACAGCCCCTCCTTTAAAAAATTAGAAATACGGGACATCCCGGAGGGGAAGGTTACTGACATGAAATCATGCGTCTGGACTACCAACCAGAACTGTGTTTTTGTATTTCTTTCACTATTATTATATCTTTTTTTCCATAATCTTCATATATTCAGCAATCATTTTTTTATGCGATCCTACAATATAGTCAGGTAGTTCTGTTACTGAAAAGAATTTAAGCTGAACTGCTTCTTCTTTATTCATAACAAAATCCCCTTCGTATTCATCCGTATAATAGGCGGTTGTTACAGATTGAAATTCATCACCGTTTGCTAATTTTGTAAAGTAGTTCGCTCCAGAAAATACATTGATTAGTCGCAAGTTCTTCACTTTTATTCCTGTCTCTTCATATACTTCACGATAAGCTGTTTCTTCTGGTGATTCACTAAGCTCCATTAGCCCGCCAGGTAGCCCCCATTTTCCGTACGGCTCTGTCCGCTGCTGCAATAAAACATATCCATTTTCATTTATAACGAGTACAACAGCACCAACTAAAATTAAAGGGCGATGACCAACTATTTTTCGTAATTCTTCTACATATCCCACCGTATCGCCTCCTTTTTCGTTGTCCACACTATTGTATCATATGTACGAAACGACAAAATGCGTATATTTTTCATTTTTTTAACAAAATATTTATTTTATGTGATTCATCTACTGTAGCTAACATAATGGATTCGACTTCTGTACTCTCCTCTAGAAATTCTCTCGCCCACGCTTCTGTTTTTCCTAATAATGCAAGAACATCTTTCTGAATCCTCCCATCCTTTACTAATACAAAAGAAACTGGAGATTTTCTTCCCGCCACTTTAAGATCAAGCCGCGAAACTGCTTCATATTCTGGATACCGAAATATAGAAACGACACCGTTCGCTTCCCATAATGCTAATTTAATCGTTTGAATATCGCTCACATTTCGCATGCGAAGTTCCGAAAACAAATATTCCACGGTAATTCTCGCCTTTTTCAAATTGCTAAAATCAATGGAACCATTATGTATAAGAATGATAGGTGCTGGCTCTAAAAAGCGTCTCCATCTATCCCATTTCAGCATTAAAACTGAGCTTATAATATGAAGTACAACGAGTATGAACGTTGTAATCATCGAGCCCAGTAACCCTACTTTTTCATCAGACAATGCGTTAGAAATATTCCCACCAAGCAATAACACTAATACAACATCTAAAAAACGAAGTTGTGCGATAGACCTTTGCCCCATTGCTTTCGCAACTAATATTAAAAATATGTATGCTATAATAGCCCGAATAACCCATTCACTATTAGAAAGATGCCGTGCTCCTTCAAAAATATGCATATGCATCACTTTGCACTCCTTACCCGTCTCAAACTGCTATCCTGTTTTAGTTTGCAACGTTTATGAGCATATATGTAAAAAAAGCTGGTTCGTTTAAAAACGAACCAGCTTTTTTTACTTAACTGAAAACATATATTTTTTATAAGTTTTCCGTACCGATAGTATGAGCCCCATCATAATCATATTCGAGAATAAGGAACTTCCCCCATACGATAAGAAAGGTAATGCAATACCTTTTACAGGCATTAATCCAACGATCATACCGATGTTTTGGAATATTTGAACTGTTAATATACCGATCGATCCAGCGCATAATAATGTACCAAATAAATTATCAGCGGAATAACCAATAATAATTGTTCGATATAGTAGTAATAGGAACAAGAAGACAACTAACGCTGCTACGATAAATCCACCTTCTTCGGCAATTGTAGCGAAAATAAAGTCAGTATGCTTCTCTGGGATATAGACGCTTCCTCCCCCAAACCCTTTACCTTCCATTCCTCCACTACCTACAGCTAAAATCGATTGTTGCGTTTGATAACCTTGATCTGCATTTTCAAATGGATTTAACCAACCTACAATACGCGACTGTTGGTGAGGTTTTAGTAAAGTAACTAAATTATTATAGAAAAAATCTTGATACTTAAAGAAAATAAATATTAAAGCAGATAATATGGTCAACGGAATAACTGTACATAATGCTATCAATTTCTTTTGAATACCTGACATAAATAAAATACATGCAATAGCAGCAGCATATAAGAACACCATACCTGTATCAGGTTGACTATATACAACCGCCATAGGTGGAAGTGACACTAGCATAATTTTACCTACTAGCTTTAAATCTGTTTGGAATGTCCTTGCCATATACTGTGCATTATGTTTTACTGCTATACTCGCTACTACAAGTAGCAATGCAATTTTGAAAAACTCAGACGGCTGAATTTGTCCAAATACTGGGAAAACAAACCATCTTTTTGCACCTAATTTTTCAGGTGTAAAACCTGATGGTGGTAATACTTTCAAAAGAATAAGTGAAGCAAACCCAGCAATATAAAGCGGCCAAGATAATTTTTGTAACTGATCTAAATCAATGCTTGCAACAAGAAGTAACAATACAACCCCAATTATGTAGTTAACACCTTGTTTCATAGCAAAGTTTGCAGCTCCATACTGTCCCGTTTGCTGACTGCTATATATAGCAGCTATACTCGTCACACATAGTGCACACAAAATTAAAATTAATTTTACATCTAAACTTTTTAGAAACTCGGTACTTCTTTTCATGACATCCTCCTGAAACATTGTTACGGCAAAAATAAAAAACCAGGAGTCAACATTCTTCATGTTTTGACGACTGATTACACATTATCTATAAAACACTTATATAGAATAACTCTCTTTTTCATACAATACAATATATTATACTACAGTTTCATCAGTAAGATTTGCCAAAAAAATTATTCTTTTCTTATTTTATATCCATATACCATATATCAGCAATGTATTTTCGTAAATTCCTAATACATAATCGTTTATTGTAAGATTACTGGGAAAGGTATTTATACATATAGTAGGATGTAGATGAAGAAATAAGATAATAAAAAGCTCGCATAAGCGAGCTTTTTATTAATATACAGATGTATTATTTTCTGACATGTTTTCCAAAATTTCTTTAACACGTCCTAAGAACTTACCACAAATTAAACCATCAAGTACTCGGTGATCAAGTGATAAACATAAGTTAACCATGTCACGAGCACCGAACATACCGTTATCCATAATTACTGGGCGCTTTACAATTGATTCAACTTGTAAAATAGCCGCTTGTGGGTAATTAATAATACCCATAGATTGAACAGAACCGAATGATCCTGTGTTATTAATTGTAAATGTTCCACCTTGCATTTCGTCTGCTTTTAACGATTTCGTACGTACTTTTCCTGCAAGTTCTGTAATTTCACGAGCGATACCTTTAATTGTTTTCTCGTCCGCTTGCTTAATTACTGGTACAAATAGTTCTTCCTCTGTTGCAACAGCGATAGAAAGGTTAATATCTTTCTTCTGAACAATTTTATCGCCAGCCCACATTGAATTGATTTGAGGATACTCTTTTAACGCTTGTGCTACTGCTTTTACGAAGAAAGCAAAGAACGTTAAGTTAAAGCCTTCACGCTTCTTAAAGTCACCTTTGATTGAGTTACGGTATGACACAAGGTTTGTCACATCTACTTCAATCATCATCCAAGCATGTGGTGCTTCATGTTTACTACGTAACATGTTTGCTGCGATTGCTTTACGCACACCTGTGACTGGAATTTCGATATCTCCAGGCATTGTAGGTACAGAAACTGGTTTCGCAGCTTCTACTTTTTGCGCTACTGGTGCTGCTTTTGGTGCTTCTGGGCGAGCTTCTACTACCGCCGCTACAGCTTCCTCTTTCTTCGCCGCACCTGCTTGCGGAATATTTCCAGATTCCACTAGCTTTAAAATATCTTTACGAGTGATACGGCCGTTTGCTCCCGTACCCTCTACTAGATCTAAATCAACGTTATGCTCACCCGCAAGTTTTAACACAGCTGGTGAAAAACGTGGTTTTCCATCAGTTGGTTGTTTTACTTTCGGTGCTTTTCCAGGCGTAATTGCTGCTGCCTTTGGTTCTTCTTTCGTTTTTTCCTCAACAGCTGTTGCTGCTACTTCGTCTGCGCCTTCTACTTGAATCACACAAACTACTTCACCTACAGCTAACGTATCACCTTCACCAGCGATTAACTCTTTCACAATACCAGTGAAAGAAGATGGTACTTCAGCATTTACTTTATCAGTCATTACTTCTGCAAGCGGATCATACTTGTTTACGTGATCGCCAACATTAACGAGCCATTTACTAATTGTGCCCTCTGTAACGCTCTCCCCGAGCTGAGGCATTGTAATATTTTCTACAGCCATGTATAGTCCCCCCGATTAAAATTCCGCAAGTTCACGCATTGCTTTTTCAACTTTATCTGGATTTACCATAAAGAATTTTTCCATTGTTGGTGCATATGGCATTGCTGGAACGTCTGGACCTGCAAGACGTGCGATTGGCGCATCTAAATCAAATAGACAGTTTTCAGCAATAATTGCTGCCACTTCACTCATAATGCTTCCTTCTTTATTGTCTTCTGTTACAAGAAGAACTTTACCTGTTTTAGAAGCTGCTTCAATGATTGCTTCTTTATCTAATGGATATACAGTACGTAAATCAAGAATGTGTGCAGAGATGCCATCTTGTGCTAACTTTTCAGCTGCTTGAAGAGCAAAATGAACACATAATCCGTACGTGATAACTGTAATATCATCACCTTCACGTTTTACATCTGCTTTTCCGATTGGTAATACGTAGTCATCCTCCGGCACTTCACCTTTAATTAAACGATATGCACGTTTATGTTCGAAGAATAATACTGGATCTTCATCACGAATGGCTGCTTTTAATAAGCCTTTTGCATCATATGGTGTAGAAGGGATAACGATTTTTAAACCTGGCTGGTTTGCAAACATCGCTTCTACAGATTGTGAATGATACAATGCACCGTGAACACCCCCACCAAATGGTGCACGGATTGTAACTGGACAAGTCCAATCATTATTAGAACGATAACGAATTTTTGCTGCCTCAGAAACAATTTGGTTTACTGCTGGCATGATGAAATCAGCAAACTGCATTTCAGCGATTGGACGCATACCATACATTGCTGCACCAATTGCTACCCCAGCAATTGCAGATTCTGCAAGCGGTGCATCAAGCGCACGATCTTCACCAAATTGATCATACAAACCGTGTGTCGCTTTAAACACGCCACCTTTTTTACCAACATCTTCTCCTAAAACGAATACTTTCTCATCGCGTTCCATTTCTTCGCGCATTGCTAATGTAATAGCATCAATATAAGACATTACAGCCATGAAACGTTCCCCCCTATTCTGCGTATACGTGCTTCAATGCATCTTCAGGTGCTGCATACGGAGCATTTTCTGCATATTCTGTTGCTTCATTTACGATATGCATAATTTCGTCTAACATTTGTTTTTCCGATTCCTCAGTTAACACACCAGCTTCTTTTAAATAAGCCGCGAATGTTATAATTGAATCTTTTTTCTTTGCTTCTTCTACTTCTTCTTTATCACGATAAACACGATCATCATCGTCACTAGAATGTGCTGTTAAACGATATGATACTGTTTCAATTAAAGTTGGGCCTTCACCACGACGACCGCGATCTGCTGCTTCTTTTACAGCTTTATATACTGCAAGCGGATCGTTTCCGTCTATTGTATATCCAGGCATACCATAACCAATTGCACGATCTGATACGTTTTTACATGCTAATTGTTTTTCAACCGGAATAGAGATTGCATATTTGTTATTTTCACACATAAAAATAACAGGTAGTTTGTGTACACCAGCAAAGTTTGCCCCTTCATGGAAGTCACCTTGGTTTGAAGAACCTTCTCCAAATGTAACGAACGTTACTAAATCTTTCTTCTCCATTTTTCCAGCTAGTGCAATACCAACTGCATGTGGTACTTGCGTTGTTACTGGAGATGAACCTGTAACAATACGATTTTTCTTTTGACCGAAGTGACCAGGCATTTGACGACCACCAGAGTTTGGATCTCCAGCTTTCGCGAAAGCAGACAACATAAGCTCTTTAGCTGTCATACCAAATGCTAGTACAACACCCATATCACGATAGTATGGTAATGCATAATCTTTCTCTCTATCAAGAGCGAACGCCGCTCCAACTTGTGCAGCCTCTTGTCCTTGACAAGAAATTACGAATGGAATTTTACCAGCGCGGTTTAATAACCACATACGTTCGTCGATTTTACGTGCAAGTAACATCGTACGGAACATTTCTAATACTTGCTCATCACTTAAGCCAAGCTCTTCATGGCGCTTTTCTTTTACTTCTGCCATTTTTCATAACCTCCTAAATCCACATTTTTATGCGTGTAACGCTCTTCCATCTACAGCAAGTGCTGCTTCACCAATCGCCTCAGATAATGATGGATGCGGATGAATTGTATGTGCTACTTCCCAAGGTGTTGCATCAAGTACTCTTGCAAGACCAGCTTCAGAAATCATATCTGTTACATGTGGTCCAATCATATGAACACCAAGAATGTCATTTGTCTCTTCATCAACTACAAGTTTTACGAAACCATCTGATTCTCCGTATACAAGTGCTTTTCCGATTGCGCGGAATGAGAACTTACCTACTTTTAACTTATAGCCTTTTTCTTTCGCTTCTTGTTCTGTTAAGCCAACAGAAGCAACTTCTGGACTGCTATATACGCATTTTGATACCATAGAGTAATCAATTGGTGTAACTTCTTTCCCTGCAATATGTTCTACTGCAGCAATTCCTTCATGAGAAGCAACGTGAGCAAGTTGCAGGCCACCAATTACATCTCCAATTGCGTAAATATGCGATTCTTTCGTTTGATAAAACTCATTTGTTTGAATGTATCCTTTTTCCACAACGATATCTGTGTTCTCTAAGCCAATATTTTGCGTATTCGCTTGTCTTCCTACAGATACAAGCATTTTTTCTGCTTTAAATTCTTTATTTTCGCCGTTGTGTTCAGCTTGGATTGTTACTCCATTATCTTTTACCAATGTTTCTGGTAATACTTTTGCACCAGTTACCACTTTAATACCTTTTTTCTTGAATAGACGTTGCATTTCTTTTGAAACGTCTTGATCTTCTAGTGGTAATATCGTTTTTGCATACTCTAATACTGTAACTTCTACACCGAAGTCAGCAAGCATAGATGCCCACTCAATACCGATTACACCGCCACCAACGATAATAATCGAACTAGGAAGCGTTTCCATTTTTAGGGCATGATCCGAAGACATTACGTATTCTCCATCTAATTCTAAACCTGGTAATGAATTTGGACGAGAACCTGTTGCAACAAGTACATTTTTTGGAATTAACATTTCATTCTCTTCTCCACTTGCAAGTTCAACTGAAATTGTCCCTGGCATAGGAGAGAAAATAGACGGGCCAAGAATACGACCAATACCTTCAAACACATCAATTTTACCTTGTTTCATTAAATGTTGAACGCCTTTATGAAGCTGCGTTACAATCTTCTCTTTACGCTCTTGTACTTTCGCAAAGTTTAGTTCTACATTGCTTGCAATAACTCCGAACTCTTCGCTTTTTTTAGCAGTTGCATATACTTCCGCACTACGTAAAAGAGCTTTACTAGGAATACATCCTTTGTGTAAACAAGTACCACCAAGATTTTCTTTTTCGACTAGTGCTGTTTTTAAACCTAATTGTGATGCACGAATTGCAGCAACATATCCACCAGTACCGCCGCCAACGATGACTAAATCATATTCTTTTGCCATTATCTCAACCCCTAGCTACCGTTTCTTTTTCACGTACAACGTATTCTTTTGGAGCTTCTTCTTCACGTAATACACGAAGTGCTCCTTCTGCTAACGCTTCTAACTCATCTTCGCCTGGATGTACGATAACATCTGCAATCCAGTCCACTCGCTCTTTTATTTCATCGACAAGAATTTTACTGTATGCCAGTCCACCAGTTAATACGATTGCATCGATTTTCCCGTGAAGTACAGCGCTAGCTCCGCCAATCTCTTTTGCAACTTGATATGCCATTGCTTTATAAATAAGAGTTGCTTCAGGATCACCTTTTTCAACCATTTGCTCTACTTTAATCGCATCATTTGTACCGATTAAACTTACAAGTCCACCTTGTCCGACAAGTTTTTTAATCATTTCATCACGGTAATACTCACCAGAGAAACACATTTCTACTAGTTGCCCTACTGGTACTGTACCAGCGCGCTCTGGACTAAATGGTCCTTCTCCGTTTAAACCGTTATTCACATCGATTACTCTTCCTTTTTTATGAGCACCAACTGTAATACCGCCACCCATATGTGTAACTAATAAATTTAAATCCTCGTATTTGTGATTTAACTGTTCAGCTACTTTACGAGCAACTGCTTTTTGATTTAATGCATGGAAGATACTTTTGCGTTCCATACCAGCAATACCACTTATACGAGCAACCGGCTCCATCTCATCTACAACGACAGGATCCACAATGAATGCAGGAATGTTTAATCCAGAAGCAATTTCATATGCTAAAATGCCTCCAAGGTTTGAAGCGTGATGACCGCTAAAGCCATTTTTCAAATCTTCTAACATCGCATCGTTTACTGTATACGTACCGCCTTCGATTGGACGAAGTAATCCACCACGCCCACAAACAGCGTTTAATTTTGAAATGTTAATACCATGAGAATGTAGAACTTCTAAAATCGTTTCTTTTCGAAACTCATATTGGTCGATAATTCTCTTATATTTTCCAATCTGTTCTACGTCATGACGAATCGTTTCTTCTAGAACGGGTCTTTCATTATCAAAAACACCAATTTTTGTGGATGTACTACCTGGGTTAATAACAAGAATTCGATTTACAGACAATGTTGCTACCTCCACTAATAAATTCAAAAGGAAGCGGAAACCTCATAAGAGGTAACCACACCTTTTGTAAAAGTTATATATGAATGATTAGCGACGGCTAATAATATCGTGACCGTTGCGTAAGTAAGTGCTACGAGAATTTTTCAAGCTTGCAATGCGCTCTTCAGCTAGACGATCTGCCGCTACATAAGTTGCTATGCCATCGCGTTTTGAAATTTCGATTACTTTTGCAATCGTGTCATAAATAGACTCAACACGTTTTAGTGCACGTTCTCTATTGTATCCATATAATTCGTCTGCTACGTTAATTACGCCACCTGCATTAATTACATAATCTGGTGCGTATACAATACCCATTTCATGAATGATGTCACCGTGACGATCTTCTTTTAATTGGTTATTTGCAGAACCTGCGATTACTTTTGCTTTAAGTTGTGGAATAGTTTCATCATTAACTGTTGCGCCTAATGCACATGGTGCGTAAATATCGCATTCCACACCGTAAATTTCATTTGGTTCAACTGCTGATGCACCGAATTCTTCTACAGCACGTTGTACAGCTTCTTTATTAATATCTGTAACGATTAATTTTGCTCCTTCAGCGTGTAAATGTTTGCATAGATGATACGCTACGTTACCAACGCCTTGAACAGCAATTACTTTTCCTTCTAAATTGTCAGTACCGAAAGCTTCTTTTGCAGCTGCTTTCATACCACGATAAACACCGTATGCAGTTACTGGAGATGGGTTACCAGAAGAACCGAATGATGGTGAGATACCTGTTACAAAGTCAGTTTCTTCGTGGATAATATCCATATCATCTACTGTTGTACCAACATCTTCAGCTGTAATGTATCGTCCGTTTAGTCCT
Organism: Bacillus cereus group sp. BceL220; assembly: GCF_051776965.1. Taxonomy (NCBI): domain Bacteria; kingdom Bacillati; phylum Bacillota; class Bacilli; order Caryophanales; family Bacillaceae; genus Bacillus; species Bacillus cereus group sp. BceL220. Next base: position 473,769 of record NZ_JBPWBC010000001.1, read on the forward strand.
TGGATATAACGTCCTAGTGCACGGAACATTGCTTCGCTCTTATCTTTACGAGGATCACCGATAATTACTGTTTTCGCACCACCTAAGTTTAAACCAGCTGCTGCGTTTTTGTATGTCATCCCTTTTGCAAGACGCAATGCATCTTCAATCGCCGCTTCTTCAGAATCATATGTCCACATTCTTGTTCCTCCAAGAGCCGGTCCAAGTGTTGTATCATGAATTGCAATAATTGCTTTTAAACCAGATTCTTTATCTTGACAAAATACCACTTGCTCATAATCATATTTTTCTAAGTATTCGAAGATTTCTAATGTCATTGTCGTTTCCCCCTAATGTTTTACCCTTTTTGGTTTATTTTGAAGCAGTCGCAACTGCCAATGCTAATGAATATACTTTTGTTTCTGCTGAATCAGCACGAGATGTTAAAACAATCGGTGCTTTTGCGCCAGCAATCATTGCTCCTACTTTTGCATCCGCAAAGTATACGAGTGATTTATATAGCACATTTCCAGCTTCAATCGTTGGGACGAGTAAAATATCTGCCTTACCTGCTACATCACTTACTATGCCTTTATGCTCTGCTGCAATTTGTGATACTGCATTATCTAAAGCAAGTGGTCCATCAACGATACAATCTTTAATTTGTCCGCGGCGATTCATTTGTGTTAACATCGCTGCATCAATTGTCGCCTGCATCGCTGGATTCACAACTTCTACTGCTGCAATTGGTGCCACTTTTGGCAAGTCGATTCCTATTGCCCGGGCAACTTCTACAGTATTTTGTATAATAGCAGCTTTTTGTGTTACATCAGGTGCGATGTTCATCGCTGCATCTGTAACGAAAATAAGACGATCATAATTTGGAACTTCAAATGCTGCTACATGTGAAAGTACGCTACCTTTACGTAGGCCCCACTCTTTGTTTAACACAGCCTTCAAAATATTCGCTGTTGGGATGTTACCCTTCATAAGCACGTCTGCCTCACCATTTCTCACAGCTTTAACAGAAAGTTCTGCAGCCTCTGCATTAGACATTGCTGCAATCACTTCAACATGTTCTGAAGTTTGTAAACCATGTTCTTGTAGCATCCCCATTATTTTTTCTTGATTTCCATATAGACGAAATTGAGCTAGCTGTAATTTAATTGCTTTCGCTACAGCTTCAATTACTTCATGATCTTCAGCTACTGCTACAGCTACAGTTTTTTTAGGCTTTCCCGCTGCTTGATCAATTAAGTATTCTAACTTCATATTTTGTAATCAACCCTTTCCGTCGTCCCTCGTCTATTTATAAAGCAAATACCGTGCCAACTTTTAAAAGTGGTCTTACCAATAATGAAAACGCATTCAAAATGCAGTAAAATCAATACTTTGGAAAATAACGAAATATTCTGTCTTATTTTGTCGCTTTTTGTATACCATGCAATAAATTGCACGGTGCGCAATTTATTGCATGCTATTTTTTGCATGGTCATACTTTTCTAGCTTATAATATAAATTTCGAACGGAAATTCCTAACGCTTTTGCAGTTTGTGTTTTATTCCCATCAAATCTCTCCAAATATTCATGAATAATATTCCCTTCAAACTCTGTTACTAAATGTTCAAGTGGCTTTTCTTCTAATTCAGGTAATAAATGAGATTGCTTTGACTCCACCTGCTCTTCATTATGTAATGGTGGTAAATGTTGTACATCAATATAGATCTCGTTATAATTCATAAAAATAATCGCTCGTCCTAAAATATTTTCAAGTTCTCTCACATTTCCTGGCCATTCGTATGATTGTAAATATAAAATAGCTGAATCAGTGAGCCCTTCTACATTACGACCATAATCTTGATTAATTTTTTGAATCAACCTGTCCGCAATTTTCGGTATATCTCCTTTACGTTGACGAAGAGATGGAATTTGAATTGGAATTTTATTTAATCGATAATATAAATCCTCCCTAAACTTCCCTTCTAGAATAGCCTTTTCTAAATTCACATGTGTCGCTGCAATTACTCGAACATTAATGGGTATCGCTTTCGTCCCACCAACTTTTACAATTTCTTTTTCCTGCAATACACGAAGGAGTTTCGCTTGTGTATTTGCAGATAACTCCCCTATTTCATCTAAAAAAATACTACCGTTATTCGCTTCCTCAAAGAACCCACGTTTCCCGCCTCTTTTCGCTCCAGAAAACGCCCCTTCCTCATAACCAAATAATTCACTTTCTAACAACGTCTCCGAAATGGCCGCACAGTTTACACGGACGAATTTATTGTATTTTCGATTACTTCCATTATGGATTGCATGTGCAAACAATTCTTTACCAGTCCCAGATTCACCGCGTAACAGTACCGTTGCTGGTGTATTCGCTCCTAGCTTCGCCTGTTCGATAGCTGCCGTTGTTTCATCTGAATTTCCGACAATATCATCAAATGAATATTTTGCTTCTAATGTGCGAATAATTTGCCTTGCTCTATTCAATTCATTTGTTAACTTTTGAATTTCCGACACGTCACGGATAACGCCAACGCTTCCTTTCAATATTCCATCCACAATAACTGGCGCTACGTTTACAATTACATCGCGCTTTTTTTGCCCAATCTTCATATGTATTCCGCGCACCGCACGACGCGTTCGAAGTACTTTCATATGCATACTTTCGCCTTCTACAATATCAGTTGTAGCAGGCTTCCCAATAATATCTTCTTCTGTTAGACCCGTTAATTTCGTATATGCCGGGTTAATGACTAAACCTCTTCCTTTTTCATCCACAACCGAAATCGCTTCTTCAGATGAGTTGATAATTGCCTCTAATAGTGTTTGAATTTCTTTTAAGTCTGTAACTTCTTCCGCTAAATCTACAACTTCTGTTATATCTTTAAAAATTGCAAATGCCCCTTGTACCTCTCCGCCTTCTTTTAATATCGGTATACGCGTTGTAATAATTTTCTTTCCATTCTCTAATGTTAGTTCATAATTTACTTCTATTTGTTTCGTACGTATAATGCGAAGTAATTTACTAGTGGGAATGACTTCTAAAATATATTTTCCTATCGCCTCTTCTTTTTTATATCCGATAATACGCTCCGCACTTTTATTAAAAAGACGAACTTGTCCCTCTCGATCAATTACGATCATGCCGTCATGCGTAGAATTTAAAATTAATTCTCCTTGTTGCGTTTGTTCCTCTAACCGCCCAATTAACCCTTCCTTCTCATGCGCTAATCCTGTAACAATTTTTGCAATATCACCTGGTATAAGAAGAGTGTCTTTTTTCTTTTTTTCCAATAAAACTTTATGTACATCATCTTCACCTGTCATATCAAATATTACATCGATATGCATAGAAAGAAATGGAGTTACACTTTCTCCAATTGCAATTCCATATTCCTTAGCAATTTGTAATCCTTTTGCCAACGGATTTATATCAATAATCCCTATAATTTGAAATATATTCGAACTATGTAACAGATTCAGCAGTGCGCTCCCGCCTTCACCTGCACCAACAATTAATACTTTTTGTTTCATATATTACACTTCCTCTCGAAGTAACTCTGCAAATTTTTTCACACCCTTATCTTACTCGTTCAGCACCCTCTTGACAAACCCCCTTTCCGTATAACATCATTAAAATATACGAAATAATCTGAAAAGGAGAGTTATGTATGCAGCGTTACGTTGCTCTACTATTAGCACTCATCCCTATTTCATTAGCTGTGTTTGGTATAAAGTTAATGAGAGATACTGTATTCGGGATTCTATTTCCACCAATCTCTATACTGTGGTTACAATTTTTAATCGGTGCTCTCTGCTTCGGGCTCGGGTTTTATATCTTCGGTGGCTTCGTCTTGCACCGAGACCGTAAACGAAATAAAGTACAAGCTCGCTTTAGAAGATAGGAAGGCCCCACTATTTATAAATAAAAAAATGAGACCGTTACACGCGGTCTCATTTTTTTATTGGCAACAACGTTCTTGCCGTTTCAGGGTAATCAGTAATAATCGCCGATATATTCATATCAAAATATTTACGCATAAGCGTTTCTTCATTAATTGTATAAGGGCGAACCTCTACACCACTTTCCATCGTTAGTTCGGCAATAGCATCTTGAAGATAACGATAATTCGGATGTACTGCTGTAGCTCCCATTTTTTTTGCGTATGCCCACGGACTATGCAAACCTTCGCGATATAAAATAGCTGTTTGAATATCAGGAGCCATCATATGGCACCGTTTCATACTGTAGTGATTAAACGAAGAAAATACAACGCGATCCTCTAAACTAAATTTCCGTACAAGCGTTATAACTTCTTCCTCTAAACCTCTGTATGGAATTTTATTATTTTTAAGTTCAATATTAAGTAGCAAACTCGTTCGTTCAAGCCATTCTAATACCTCTTCTAAAAGTGGTATTTTACAAAACCCTACTTTATCACCAAATTTATAACTTGCATCTAACTTGCATAAATCCTCATATACATAATTCCGAACCGCACCTTTTCCATTTGTTGTCCGGTCCACCGTTTCATCATGAATGACGACAACTTTTCCATCTTTCGTTAATTGAACATCAAGTTCAATTCCATCCGCTCTAAAAGACTCAGCCGCTTCAAATGAAATCATTGTATTTTCTGGGTACGTTCCAGCCGCACCACGATGTGCAAATATAAGAGTCATCCTCACTCCCCCAATCTTATGCTATACTATACGAAAAAGGAGGTACTTCTATGAGACCATTACAAATTTCTCCAGATACTGCAGTCCGCTTATCAAAAGCACTAGGTGTTCCACTTGAACAACTCATGCATATGCCGCAGCACATTTTAATTCAAAAGCTAGTTGAATTAGAAAAACAAAATAAAGACGAAGAGTAATACAGTCCTGTTTTGCAGGGCTTTTTATTGCCCTCCATTATACCATGGATACTTTCCCTACTAAAATTCTTTAATAGATGTACTTCGGTGCAATTTAGCCGTTCCTTCATCATTTAATAATGAATCATATCTTTTCTTTTTTGTTACAAGTCATAAAGAAAGCAGACTATTTATTTATAAGTCCCCATTGCATCCTTAAAACACGATAATACAAAACTAGAAAGCCTTTATATTATTTTTTATTGAACGTGCGGAGCATCCCCTGATTCGTATAGTTCTTTCGCCTTTTCCTCCCCGAATGTAGTTAAAATATAATGTTGCTCTTCTAACGCATCCATTGCTCTAGTTGCTTTACAAACGCTATCTTCTTGAGCATCCGAGAAATAATTGTGATCTTCTACAATTTTACTAAAATCTTTTTTCACCCATCTATCAGCAATTGCTAAAAGCTCATTTTTCTTCGCAAAGCTACTCTTATTTATGATTTCTTTTAACTTTTTAGCATTATTTTGAACCATTGGGATAGAGCCCGATTTTCGTTCTGCCACCACTTTTTGATGAGTCATGTGATGCATCGCTATAATGACTTCGCTTTCAGTAGAATTTTCAGTAACATACACATCAACAAAGACTCCATCCACCTCTCTACCTACTATCGTTTGGTCTTCTTTTTTGTCTATTTGAGCACTCACCTCTTTATCTGCTGGATTATCGGCAAGTTCTAACATTCCAAATGTAACTGCTACAGCGAGAACTCCCATAGCTGCTACTATTCCTAACCAAGTTAAAATTTTATTTTTCATTCCCCTTCTCCCTATCTATACCTATTTAATTACCTTATAAAAAACTCACTTATATGTAATATTACTAAAAATAGGTTTTATTTTCCATGGTATGAAATAATCTCTTTTTCTCAACAAAATAAAAAGACCAACGAATCATAAAATTCATTGGTCATTGAGTGAAAAGTTTATTGGTTTTAAAATTGATATTAAGTATAGATTTCAAGAATTTGTCGGCTTAGCTAAAGAGTAAACCCTTACTATCTTTACTCTCAGCTAGCTTTATGTTCAAGTCTCAGCTTATCCGCAACCATTGCGATAAACTCAGAGTTCGTAGGTTTTGCTTTTGACATGGATACTGTATAACCGAATAAGGACGAAATAGAATCAATATTCCCACGGCTCCAAGCTACTTCAATCGCGTGACGAATTGCTCGCTCCACACGGCTTGCTGTGGTATTATATTTCTTTGCGATATCTGGATACAATACTTTCGTAATCGATCCTAATAATTCGATATCGTTGTATACCATGGAGATTGCTTCTCGTAAATACATATATCCTTTAATATGAGCGGGTACACCAATTTCATGAATGATACTCGTAATACTCGCATCTAAATTTTTCGGTTTTCCATCTACTGTTGTTGCTGATCGGAATGATGGTAGTGGACGTTTAATCATAGCATTTGCTTTACCACTCACTTGACGAATATGACTCGTTAAATTCTCCATATCAAATGGTTTTAATATGAAATATGAGGCACCTAAGTCAACTGCTTTTTTCGTCACATCTTCTTGCCCGAATGCTGTCAACATAATTACGCTAGGCTGTTTTAACCTTTCAATATGTCGCATTTTTTCCAATACAGCTAAACCATCTAAGTGTGGCATAATAATGTCTAAAACGAGTACATCAGGTTGCTTATCTGTTAATAAGTTTAAACACTCTTGACCATTATAAGCAGTACCGATTACTTCCATATCATCTTGAGCAGCTACATAGCTCTCTAACATTGATACTAGTTCTTTATTATCATCCACAAGACATACTTTAATTTTCTCCACAGCTTTTCCTCCCTTACCGAATCGATTCTCCGACATGTGTATCCTTCTAGGCTACATGAATTGTTCGACAATTGTGTGAAAATTCCCTTTTAAAGTTTCTTACTTTCCGATAAAATCACAAAAAAATATGTTTATCGCTCATTTATTCCCTTTCGCAACACATTCCATCATAGAAATACAACGAAACGTTCAACCCTTTTCTTTTATTTTACAACAAAAAACACCTCTTGCGGAGCTTTTACAAAATTTCAACGAATTTTTCAACAGAAAAAGCGAGCTAATATGTATTAGCTCGCTTTTTTCTCTTGATCATAAATATTAATTCCAGCTTGATGTAACATCCATTCAATATGAACACCATATCCTGATGTTGGATCATTTACAAATACATGTGTAACAGCACCAATTACTTTTCCATTTTGTACAATTGGACTTCCACTCATTCCTTGTACGATACCGCCCGTTTTCGCTAATAGACGTTTATCTGTTACTTTTATTACCATACCCTTTGTAGCTGGGAATTTTTGCTGCACTGTACTAACGACTTCAATATCAAACGCTTCTACTTTATCTTGATCAATAACTGTTAATATTTTTGCCGGTCCTTCTTTTACTTGATGAGATAATGCGATAGGCATTGCTTTATCCATTATACCGTTTTTCATATTCGTATTTAATTTTCCAAAAATACCATATGGACTATTAATTGTAATATTGCCAATCACTTCACGATCTGGTGAAAATCTTGCTAATTTCTCGCCTGGATTCCCATGACTGCCTCTTTCAATTGATGTAACTGTCGAGCGCATAATTTGTCCATCTTCGACTTGAATCGGCTTTTTTGTATCATTATCAGAAATAACATGACCAAGCGCCCCGTATTTCATAGAATCCGGATGAACAAATGTCATCGTTCCAATTCCAGCTGCCGAATCACGGATATACAAGCCAATTCGATAAGACGCTTCACCATTGTCTTTTTGCGGCGTTAGCTTCGTGCGAATATATTTTCCATCTCTTAGCAATACAAGATTAAGCGGTTCACCTGTTTCTCCACTATTATGAATAAACGGTGCTACATCACTCATTCTTTCAATGGTTTTACCATTAATTTCAGTAATCATATCTCCAATTTGTACACCTGCTGTTTCACCAGGAGATATTTTACCTTTTTCAGTTTGAATTAAATGATGGCCTACAACAAGTACACCTTTTGTATTTAATTTCACACCAATTGATTGTCCACCTGGAATCACTTTAAAATCTTTTAACACTTTCACATTTACTTTTTTCACTGGAAAACCCGCAAGCTGAAATACCATATCAGCTTCACCATTTTGATGAGAATTTACCATAAGTCCTTGTTTTTGTTCATTCGAACTCACTGTAAATACATGACGATTTGTGGATGAAGCTTTGAAAACTGGTAATGATGATATTTCTGATTGTTGTCCTTCAAAAACAACAAGTTGTTTCGGTGATGAAATAAACGTTCGAAGCGGTTTAAAACATCCAATAAAAACTAAAGAAACAAGGAGACAAAGACCTATTATTTTTCGAAATTTTTCTAATTTCAACTTGTTCACTCTCCTCGCTCCTACCCCACATTCAGCCTCTTGGCTTCACTTTTTAATCTCTCCTTGCAATGCTTTATTTATAACCGGAAGAATTAAGAAATCGTCATTTGAGAAAAAAAGCTATCCATTACTGGATAGCCTCTGCTGTCTGTTTAAAATGATGCGCTTGCGTAAGTAATTCTTTCGCATGCTCCGTCGTTAAATCTGTGATTTCCACACCAGAAATCATTCGAGCTATTTCTGTTACTTTATCCTCCATAGTTAAAACAGTAACTGATGTAATTGTCCGATCATTCGCTACTTGTTTTCGAATAAATAAATGCGAATCTGCCATTGAAGCTACTTGAGGTAAGTGCGTAATACAAAGTACTTGCGAGTTTACTGATACTCGATAAATTTTTTCAGCAATAGCCTGTGCGACCCGGCCACTTACACCCGTATCCACTTCATCAAAAATAACAGATGCAACCCCTTGATGCTTAGAAAAAATGCTTTTTAAAGCTAAAATGATACGAGATAACTCTCCGCCAGAAGCAACCTTTGAAAGTGGTTTTAGCGGCTCTCCTGGGTTCGTCGAAATATAAAATTCCACATGATCGTAACCATCTGCCGTAAGTCTTACCGGTGCACCTTCCACAAGGGGTTCTTCTGCATTTCCTTCTCTCTTCATAATTCTCACTTCAAATTTCGTTTTTTCCATATATAATTCTTTTAATTCCTGATGAATTGCATTTGTAAGGTGTTCTGCAAGCTCATGACGCATATTACTTAACAACGTTGCTTCTTTCAGAATAACACTTTCTAATTCCTTCAACTGTTTCTTCGTCGTTTCAATATGAACGTCTTTATTTTCAATTGTAAATATTTCTTGTTCAATTTTATCTGCATACGCTAAAATCTCTTCTACAGTATTTCCATATTTTCTCTTTAGCATACGAATTTCATTCAAACGTGTTTCGATTTCATCTAAACGATTTGGATCATATTCCATCATATCGAGCTTTTCTCTCAGTTGATATGCAACCTCTTCTAATAAGTAATAGCTATTTGCAATTGAATCATGATTCTCTTGATACATTTCATCTAAATGTGTAATACTTTCCATTTGTCCCATTGCGCTTCTTACATTATCTAATCCTTGTCCGTCAGCACTCAATGAACGATATGCATCACCTAATGCTTTATAAATCTTTTCAAAATTAGAAATTTGCAATCGTTCCTCAGTTAATTCATTTTCTTCATCCATCTTTAAATCGGCTTTGCGAATTTCTTCATGCTGAAATTGAATTAAATCTAAGCGATGTGCCATCTGTTGTTCATTTTCACTTAACGATTTCAATTGTTTTTTTAATTTTTCATAGTCAGCGTATACGTTTTGATATATGTCTAGTTGTTTAACGATTCGATCCCCATCAAAGTGATCAAGCATAAACAGATGTCGTTCTTCATTCATTAAATCTTGCGTTTCATGCTGTCCATGAATATCAACAAGTGTTTTCCCAATTTCTTTTAATATGCTAAGTGTAACAAGCTTCCCATTTACACGACATACACTCTTCCCGTTCGCAGCAATATCACGCTTTAAAATAATCATGCCATCTTCTATTTCTATATCTAACTCTTCTGCCTTTTCAATACATGGATGCTTATCATCTTCAACATAAAACAGCCCTTCAATCTCAGCCTTTTCTGTTCCATATCGAACAAATTCTGCTGACCCACGGCCACCTACAAGTAAACTAATCGCATCAATAATAATCGATTTTCCGGCCCCTGTTTCACCGCTTAAAACCGTTAAACCTTTTTGAAAAGAAATATTTAATGCTTCAATAATAGCAAAGTTTCTAATCGATAATTCCGATAACAATGCCCCATTCACCTCGTTATAAAATAATCCCTTACTAAAGGATTTTCTCATTTCTTCATTCAAATAATCATGCTATATATTTGTATGTATATACTCTTCTAACCCGCTTCATTGTACCAAACATTTGTTTTACGGGTCAATCCATCTATTTTCTAACTTTATGCAAACAAAATATTATATTACAATTGAAAAATCATATTTTTGACCAATAAAAATATCTTGTTCACTTCCCACTTTACGATGGAAAGCAAACAAGATTTTTTGTTACAACATATTTAAGAAACGATCAGAGACAACACCTGTATCGTCAGGTGTACGGCAAATAATTAAGCAAGTATCATCACCACAGATGGTTCCGATGATCTCATCCCACTCTAAATGATCAATAAGTGCTCCAAGTGAATGAGCGTTACCAGGCAATGTTTTTAGCACAAGCATATGTCCTGCCGTGTCTAATTTTACAAATGAATCCACTAGATTTCGTTTTAATTTTTGTAACGGGTTAAATCGTTGATCTGCTGGCAAGCTATATTTATAGCGCCCATCATGTAATGGCACCTTCACTAAGTGCAGTTCTTTAATATCGCGCGATACTGTTGCTTGCGTTACATTAAATCCCTCATTACGTAAAATATCAACTAATTCATCTTGTGTTTCAATTTCTTTGTTTGCAATAATTTCCCTGATTTTAATATGGCGCTGACCTTTATTCATACATTTGCACCTCACACTATCTCTTACCATAGTTTAAACATTGGTATACTTCACTTATTTATGTTAACTTATAATTCGTTTCTTGTACACAATTGTTTTTACAATCATTATACAATTACAGCAAAAAGAGGAACAACATATGTTATTCCCCTTTCCCTTTTTGTTTTAGAACGTCATGCGCTTCTGTAACAACTTGCTCTATAGAAATCGGAGAATGATTTTCGCCATTCTCACGTTCACCATGCCATTTCAGATGAATTAAAAATTCAATATTACCATCCCCACCCGTAATTGGTGAGAATGTTAAACCTTCCACATCATAGCCCTCTTTTAAAGCAAACTCGACAATCATCTCTACAACAGCTTCATGTACTTTTCTATCACGAACGATACCTTTTTTCCCAACTTGCTCTCTTCCAGCTTCAAACTGCGGTTTAATTAACGCTGCTACATCTCCGTTAGGCATAAGCATTGTTTTTAAAACTGGCAGTATAAGCTTTAATGATATAAATGAAACATCAATACTTGCAAATTGAGGTAAACCACGTTCTAAGTCTGCTGGTGTCACGTAACGGAAGTTTGTTCGTTCCATTACAACAACACGCTCATCTTGACGTAATTTCCACGCTAGCTGATTGTATCCTACATCTAATGCATAAGATAATTTCGCTCCATTTTGAAGCGCGCAATCTGTAAAGCCACCAGTTGATGAACCAATATCTATCATAACTTTATCTTGTAAATCAAGATGAAATGTCTCTAATGCCTTTTCAAGTTTATAACCACCACGACTTACATACGGCATAACTTGTCCCTTCACCGTAATCTCAGTATCTTGCGAGATTTTCTCTCCTGGCTTATCAAGTCTCATCTCATTTGCATATACGAGTCCGGCCATAATGGCGCGCTTTGCTTTCTCACGCGTTTCTATAAGTCCTCGCTCTACTAATAGTACATCTACTCTTTCTTTTTTTACGCTCATTTGTTACGCCCTTTTTTGTTTTGATGGAATCATTGTATGAATACGGTCTACAACAGCATCTGTCGTTAAACCAATTTCTTCTAATAATTTTGTTACACTTCCGTGCTCTATGAAGCGGTCTGGAATACCCATTCGTTCAACTAATGCACTATGGTAACCATTTTCAGATGCAAATTCAACTACTCCTGTTCCAAAACCACCGATTAAACAAGCTTCTTCAATCGTTAAAATCGGTATATTCTTCCCTAGAAGATCATGTAAATATGCTTCATCCATTGGTTTAATAAAGCGAGCATTCACTACTTTCACTGAAACCCCAGCTTTTTCAAGACGCTCAGCTGCTTCCATTGCCATTGGTATTGTCGTACCAAACGTTAAAATAGCTGCTTGTGTACCCTCTTTTAACGTCTCCCACGTACCGATTGGAATCGCCTTTAATTCTTCATCCATATGAACGCCAAGTCCATTACCACGAGCATAACGCAATGCGATTGGTCCATCTTCATATTGCATCGCCGTATAAACTAAATGTTGCCCTTCATTTTCATCTTTCGGCATCATAAGCACCATATTCGGCAAGTGACGTAAGAATGAGATATCAAATACGCCTTGATGCGTTTCACCATCTGCTCCTACTAATCCCGAGCGATCTATTCCGATGAAAACATTTAAATTTTGGCGGCATATATCATGAACAACTTGGTCATATGCTCTTTGTAAAAATGTCGAATAAATTGCTAAGAATGGCTTCATTCCTTGCGTTGCCATACCTGCTGCCATTGTTGTAGCGTGCTGTTCTGCAATACCTACATCAATCATACGATCTGGGAATTCTTTTTGGAATTTCTCAAGTTTTGATCCAACAGGCATTGCAGGTGTAATTGCTACGATACGCTCATCCGCTCTCGCTAGCTTAAGTACTGTTTCACTAACGACAGCACTCCATGCTGGTGCAACTTCTTTTGGCTTAACGAAGTCACCTGATTCAATTTTATAAGGTCCTGTTCCATGCCAAGTTCCAATAACGTCACTCTCAGCCGGTTTATAACCTTTTCCTTTTTTCGTAATAACGTGAACAAGTACTGGGCCTTTTGTTTTCTTTGCATATTGCAACGTTTCGAATAACTTTTCATAATCATGCCCATCGACTGGACCTAAATATGTAAAGCCTAACTCTTCGAAAAAGACACCAGATACTAGTAAATATTTAAGACTATCTTTTATTTTCTCTGCTGTCGCAGCCACTTTCCCGCCAACTGCTGGGATTTTCTTTAATATATACTCTAATTCATCTTTTACCCAGTGATATTTTCCTGCGGTACGTAAACGACCGAGTACATTATGAAGCGCACCAACGTTTGGTGCAATTGACATTTCATTATCATTCAAAATAACAATCATGTCTGTTTTTTCATGTCCAATATGGTTCAATGCCTCTAAGGCCATTCCACCTGTTAAAGCACCATCTCCAATAATTGGTATAACATATTCTTTCGTTTTCTTTAAATCACGTGCCAGAGCCATTCCCATTGCAGCCGATAACGAAGTCGAGCTATGACCAGTTTCCCATACATCATGCTCACTCTCGCAACGTTTCGGGAAACCACATAGACCTTGATATTGCCTTAATGTACCAAACTCTTTCGCGCGTCCAGTTAAAATTTTATGTACATAGGATTGATGTCCTACATCCCATAAAAATTTATCTTGCGGGCTATCAAATAATTTGTGCAGAGCAATTGTGAGTTCTACTACACCTAAATTAGGTGCAATATGTCCACCTGTTTGAGAGAGCTCTTCAATTAAAAACTTACGAATATCCTCACTCAATCCCTCTAGTTCACTGATAGACATATCTTTCAAAAAACTAGGGTTTTGAATTTGCGTTAGATCCACATGGATCACTCACTTTCATTTCATAATCTGTCAACATGTCAAATATTATAAAAAACATTTACACAAAACAAGAAATTCTCTTTTCTATTTTTCGTCTTGTCCCGCTATTAACCAGTCTATTGCGCCTTAATCCTATTATAAACCATATTTCTTTAGGCGATGAAAAAAATAGCCGCTAACACGAAGTGATAACGGCAATGTAATCTACATATATTTTTGCCAATAACAAGAAAAGAAAAACCTTTTCCTACATTTATATCATAAAATGATGAATGACTCAACAAATGAAAACGCTGTTATATTAGTTATTACGTTTTGCAATCAAATCGCAAATAGATAGTAAATATTCATCTTGTAATTGCAAGGAGCTAATTGCACCTTTTGCTTCTGCAATTGTTTCTTCTAAAATATCCTTTGCTCTATCTACAGTAAACAACGTCGTATATGTGCTCTTTTCATTAGAAAGATCGCTACCAATCGGTTTTCCAATCTCTTCTTCGGTGCCTTCGACATCTAAAATATCGTCTCGAATTTGGAAAGCTAGACCGATATATTTAGCAAACGTAAGCAACTTTTCTTCTTGCTCTTCTGTCGCATCAGAAAGTATCGCACCCGCAAGTACAGCAAATTCAAGCAGTTTTCCGGTCTTATGTTTATGGATGTACTCCAATTCATCAATCGTAAGGCGTTTCCCTTCAGCTTCCATATCTGCCACTTGTCCGCCAACCATTCCTTCTGGTCCTGCTGCTTTTGCAAGTTCAAGTACAAGTCTTACTTTTTTTTCTGCAGAAATTTCTTTTTGCTCATATGCCATAATAACTTGAAAAGCATACGTCAATAAGCCATCTCCTGCTAAAACTGCCATCGCTTCACCAAATACTTTGTGATTTGTGGGCTTTCCTCTTCTTAAATCATCATCATCCATACAAGGTAAATCGTCATGAACTAACGAATATGTATGAATCATTTCAAGAGCACAAGCTGCACCTACTCCAAGATTTCTTTCTTTCCCAAACGCTTGTAATGTTGCAAACAAAAGTAACGGGCGGAGACGTTTTCCACCCGCTTCTAAAGAATATGCCATCGCTTCACGAAGTACATTTGGACATTGTAATTCATTTGCATAGCTTACAAGTTTCTCTTCTACGAAAGTTTTACTTTCCTTCAAAAAAGTATCAAAAGCAATCGTCACTATGCTTCATCTCCTAAAGCAGTAAACGGTTCAAGCTCTCCATCTTCCCCAAGAATAACTGCCATTTGTTCTTGTACATTCTTCAACTTCTCATCACAAAGCTTAGATAATTCCATACCCTCTTTAAAATAAGAAATCGCTTCTTCTAAAGGTACGTCACCTTGTTCTAGCTTAGAAACAAGATGCTCAAGTTGCGAAATTGCCTCTTCAAAGCTTAATTTATTTTCCATTATTCAATTCACGCTCCTCTATGCCTGATACGCTACAATCTAGTATTCCATCTTGTAATTGAACTGAAACAGCATCTCCAAGGCTTACATCTTTCACACTTTTTAACACTTGCTTCTCTTCATCATATACAAGCCCGTACCCTCTCATCATTACTTTAAGCGGACTTAACGCTTCAAGTTTTTGAGCAGCTCTTACAAAGGCAAATTCTTTCGTTTGAAGTAACGTTTGCATTTCACGTTGTAATTGCTTTTGCAACGTTTCAACAGCTACCTTCGTTTGAATAATTTTTTGAGATGGGTGGTGCTTCTCTAAATAAAATGAAAGTTGCTTTAACTGATTCACCTTTTTATCAATATAGCGCTCTTTCGCTAAAACAAGCTGTTCTAGCGCTCTATCTAATTGCTCTTCCTTTTGCTCATATACTTGTCTTGGATAACGGAACGCATACGATTTTTGCAACACTTGTAGTTTTTCTTCTTTTTTATGTACTAACTCTTTCATTGCTCTTTGCAATCTCAGAGTTCTTTGTAATACCTTTTCTTGTAACTCTATAATATTAGGTGCTGCTAGCTCAGCTGCTGCAGTCGGTGTTGGCGCGCGTAAATCTGCAACAAAATCTGCGATTGTAAAATCCGTTTCATGGCCTACTGCCGAAATAATAGGAATTTCACTCTTAAAGATTGCTCTTGCAACCATTTCCTCATTGAAAGCCCATAATTCCTCAATAGAACCTCCACCACGACCAACGATTAGTACATCTATCTCTCCCATTTCATTCGCTGTACGAATCGCTTGTACAATCGAGGGAGCCGCTGACTCCCCTTGTACAAGTACCGGAAATACAATAACATTCCCAATTGGATAACGACGTTTAATCGTTGTTATAATATCACGAATCGCTGCTCCTGTTGGCGACGTAATCACACCTATCGTTTTAGCGTAAGGAGGAATTGCTTTTTTATAAACTTGAGAAAAAAGTCCTTCTTCTTCTAAGCGAACTTTTAACTGTTCGTACGCTAAATGTAAATTTCCGACTCCGTCAGGCTGCATGTCTTGAATATAAATTTGATAAGAACCACTCGCCTCGTAAACAGAGATTTTCCCCTTCACGAGTACCTTCATCCCATTTTCAGGTTTGAATTTAATATTACGATTATGACCCGCAAACATAACCGCTGCGATTCTTGCATTTTCATCTTTCAATGTAAAATACATGTGGCCACGGCTATGATTTTTAAAGTTGGAAATTTCACCTTTTAACCAAACAGACTGCAAATGCGGATCATATTCTATTTTTGTTTTTATATAGCGTGTTAACGCTGTAACGGTTAAATATTGCTTCTCCATTTCTCTCTCCTCATAGCCGACTCAAATTATTTACAAACGACACCTGCACGTTTGGCAGATTCAACAGTATTATGAAGAAGCATTGTGATTGTCATTGGACCAACACCCTTTGGCACAGGTGTAATGTAACCCGCAACATCTAACACGTTGTCAAAGTCAACATCACCACAAAGTTTTCCTGTTTCTAAACGGTTAACACCAACGTCAATTACAACCGCTCCTTCTTTAATATAATCCGCTGTTATCATTTTAGGTCGTCCAACAGCTACGATTAAAATATCAGCTAACTTCGATAACTCTTTCATATTTTGCGTCTTAGAATGACAATATGTGACAGTTGCATTTTCATTTAAAAACAATTGCCCCACTGGTTTACCGACAATATTACTTCTTCCAATTACTACTACATGTTTTCCAGAAATATCAAGATTTGTTTCTTTTACTAATTCTACAATACCATGCGGTGTACATGGAAGGAATGTATCTTGTCCCGTCATCATACGTCCCACGCTGATTGGGTGAAATCCGTCTACATCCTTTTCTGGTGAAATTCTTTCAATGATAGCTTTTTCTTCAATATGTTTTGGTAAAGGTAATTGCACTAATATGCCATTAATACGGTCATCGCCATTTAAGCGATCGATTTCAGCAAGCAAACGTTCCTCAGTAATTGTTTCAGGAAGTTCAATTAGCTCTGAGTAAATCCCTACTTGTTCACAGCCTTTTTCTTTTCCTTTCACATAAGAACGAGATGCTGGATCTTCTCCAACTAAAATAACTGCTAATCCTGGTACAATACCTTGCTCTTTCAACTTCACAACTTCTTCTGTTAATTGTGCTCGTTTTTTCTCCGCAACTTCATTTCCTTTGATGATTACTGCTACCATTTTAAGATTCCCCCTTAAAGAATTTACAGTGTATCTTTTATATTAGATAAAACGCCGTTAATAAAACGACGAGATTCCTCATCCCCAAATGTTTTGGCAATTTCAATTGCTTCGTTAATTGTTACGTTGTGTGGAATTTCTTCCATGTATTTCATTTCATACACAGCTACACGTAAAATACTGCGATCAACAATGCTAATACGCTCAAGCTTCCACTTTTTTAAGTTTTGACGAATCGCTTCATCGATTGCTTCTTTATTTTCTACAAAACCTACTACAAGTGACTCTAGAAACTCATTTGTTTCTTCGCCTTCATCTAGCGTGTTTTCCACTGCTACTTTCGGTTCTAATTCACCTGTAATATCCATTTGGTATAATGCTTGCATTGCTCTTTCTCTAGCCGTCCTACGTTTCATTGTAACTCTCCTTTATGCTTCAAGTCTTTCCTTATACTTTGTTATATTATTATAATTTATAAGCCGTCAATTCACTTACTCTTACAGTTTTCATTGATTTTCCAACCTTATAATACAATGATAATAACACAATTTATCGTTTCACACACGGGTTACAAGGCTGAAAAATAATAAAAAGATTAACTTCAAGTTCCATATCTTATCACAATGTACGTTTTTTGGAAAAACGACACATTTTCTTGTTTATTTCTTATTTTTTGAAATAGTATAATAATTAGAGGGTTGTAATTTGTGAAGAAATGAAACGATAAAAAAGATGCCTATGTTACTAGGCACCTTTTCATTCTTACACTGGTTCGATTTCTGTTTTTTGTGTTTCGAATGTTACGCCAACGATGTGAACATTCACTTCTTTTGGCTCAAGTCCTGTCATCGTAAAGAGTGCTTGGCGAATATTGTCTTGAATCTTTTGTGCAACAACTGGAATTGCTACACCAAAATACATTACAACATAAAGGTCAACGATAATATCTTCGTTTGCTAATTCAACCTTTACACCTTTACCATGATTTTTCTTACCTAACTTCTCAACAACATCTGTAGCAAAATTACCGCGCATTGCCGCTACACCTTCTACTTCAGCAGCTGCAATACCTGCAATTACTTCAATTACTTCTGGTGCAATTTCTACTTTACCAAGAGTTGTATCTTGACCCATATCTAACATATGTTCAGCCATGAAAAAAACCTCCTTTAATGTATCACTGCGTCACAAGTTCATGCTCTTCCAAAAATTTCGTATTAAACTCACCTTTTACAAAATCAGGATGATCTAGCAATTGCAAATGGAACGGGATTGTTGTATGTACGCCTTCAATGACAAATTCACTAAGTGCGCGCTTCATTTTTGCAATTGCCTCTTCACGTGTTTTTCCGTGAACAATTAATTTAGCAACCATCGAATCATAGAAAGGTGGGATTGAATATCCCGGATATACAGCTGAATCGACGCGAATACCAAATCCTCCTGGTGGTAAGTACATTTCTACTTTACCTGGAGATGGCATAAATTTTTTGGCAGGGTTTTCCGCATTAATTCGACATTCAATTGCCCAACCATTAAATTGTACTTCTTCTTGCTGTAACGATAACTTTTCTCCTGAAGCAACAAGAATTTGTTCTTTAATTAAGTCCATTCCCGTTACCATTTCAGTAACCGGATGCTCAACCTGAATTCTCGTATTCATCTCCATGAAATAAAAGGTTTTCGTTTTATATTCATAAATAAACTCAACCGTACCAGCACCTGTATAATCAACCGCTACCGCCGCTTTAACTGCCGCTTCACCCATCTGCTTGCGAATATCTTCATCAAGTGCAGGTGATGGACTTTCTTCTAATAGTTTTTGCAAACGGCGCTGAATTGTACAATCACGCTCTCCTAAATGAATGGCATTTCCGTGTGTATCTGCCATTATTTGAATCTCAACATGGCGGAAATCTTCAACGTACTTTTCTAAGTATACACCAGGGTTCCCAAAAGCGGTACTAGCTTCTTGCTGTGTAATTTGAATTCCTTTTATAAGCTCTTCTTCATGGCGTGCAACACGAATACCTTTTCCGCCGCCACCTGCAGTCGCTTTAATAATAACTGGATATCCAATTTGATTAGCAAGCTCGATCGCTTCTTCGGTATTTTTAATAATCCCTTGTGAACCTGGTACAATCGGAACCCCTGCTTCTTTCATTGTATCACGAGCAACGTCTTTTGTGCCCATCTTTGAAATAGCTTCTGGACTTGGACCGATAAAAATCAAGTTACATTCACGGCATAACTCTGCGAAATCTGCATTCTCTGCTAAAAATCCGTATCCCGGATGAATAGCATCGCAGCCTGTTAACTTCGCAACGCTAATAATGTTCGTCAAATTTAAATAGCTTTCTTTCGAAATCGTTGGTCCTACACAATACGCCTCGTCTGCAATCTGTACGTGAAGTGACTCTTTATCTGCTTCTGAATAAATTGCAACTGTTTCAATATCCATTTCTTTACAAGCACGAATAATTCGTACAGCAATTTCCCCACGATTGGCTATTAATACTTTTTTTATCATCACAAAGACTCCCTTATTACGCTTTTACAAGAAATAGCGGTTGTCCATACTCAACAAGCTGTCCGTTATTAACAAGAATTTCAACAATTTCGCCCTCTACATCAGCATCAATTTCGTTAAATAACTTCATAGCCTCGACAATACATACGATAGAATCTTTCGATACTCTATCCCCAACACTTACATATGGAGGTGTATCAGGTGAAGAAGAAGAATAGAATGTACCTACCATTGGTGAGGTGATCTTATGTAGGTTTTCATCTTGAACAGTTTTCTTCTCTTCTTGTTTTGGCGCTTCTGCTTGCGCTGCTGCTACTGTCGTTTCAACTTCAACAGGCGCTACTGGTTGCATAGCTTGTTTTGCTGCAGGTGCTTGCACAGCAACAACTTCATTACCACGCTTTTTCATTTTGATTGTTGTACCGTCTTTTTTGTATTCAAATTCATCAATATTAGAGCTATCAATTAATTTAATTAATTCACGAACTTCTTGAATTTTAAACATGTAAAATCCACTCCCATACTCTTGTTTGTCCCGTTTTTACAGATTCTCGTCACGAAAACTAGATTGACTGTAAAAATACGATGTATTCTATTAGAAAATATATTTCATTAACTAATAGAAATATTTACTATTTCCATCTTACGATAAATTTTTTAAACATTCCAATTTATATTTCTTTATAATAAATCGAAACTCCTGTAAAAATATTATTCCAATAAAAATTTAATACCTAGTAATAATACCAAGTTTCACATGAAATTGGCAAGACCACTTCTTAAAAAACATTCACTACTTTAGCAAAACGTTACACAGCAAACATGCCATTCCCTCTCCACTCTTCACTACACCTATAGTCAATAACATATTTTTACCAAATATTATTTTTTTGTTTACACGCCGTTCATCATTCCTTCATATAAGAATAGTATGTTCAAAGTGTAGAAAATATATTGTGTCGAGGTGTGGAAATATGATATGGCTCATTCTCTTTTTACCTGCTGTAATCGTTTGGGCATGTGTTCTTTGCATCCACGTCAAATCCGGAAAAAGTAATCATCAGTACCATGAACCATTAATCTTTTACTCGCAACGTGTTTCTCCATTCCGAGTTGAACATAGTAAAAATAACTACAAAGACGAAATAGAAAAAAGCTATCGAAAATGATAGCTTTTTTCTATTCACACATTTACTTACATACTCTATTTTACTATTTGCATACCCTTTGCTTAGTAAAAGATAATAATCCGCAGGGAAATCCCTGCGGATTAAAGTTTCACTTATTTCGCTGGTGGATCAAATTTCACACCTACATCTTTTGATCCGCCTTCACTTCTTACAAGTTGAATAATTTTATTTGCTTCTTTCTGTGAATGTTTTGCCGCTTTAACCGTTACTCTAATGTCAGTACCATCAGCTCTTACAAGAGCATCTGGATATCCTCCTTGAGATTTAATTACTGTCTCAAGTAATTCTTGCTTCGTTTCCATTGTCGTAATGGCATCAAAATTTTCTTTTGCTTTATTCTTTTCTGTTGCTGAAGCTTTTGTTGAACTCATCACTTCTTGTAATTTTGCTTTTTGTTCACTACGCTGATCTTCCATTTGCATACGTAAAGCTGTGAAATTCTCATCACTTGATTGAACTGATACATTGCCCTCTTTTTTACTTGTTTCTTTTTTTGCATTTTCTTTTTTGTCTGTTTCTTTATTTGTTGTTTCCTTGCTTGTATTTTCTTTTTTCGGAGTTTCTTTAGGCGCTTCGTTTGTTACTGCTTTATCAGTACCTTGTTTTTCTTGTCCAATCTTTTCACCTGTTGCCGGCGATGCTGTATTCATTTTGTCAGGAGTTGTCACGTAATACACAGATAGTACAACAACTAAACTTAACATCGTTAATAACCAAACTGTTTGTTTTTTTAACACTTTATTTCCTCCCTATCAATTTTTCGGTGAAACTGAAACGCGATGGGCCGGTACATCTAGCAGCCTTATCACAGCTTCTTTTACCATTGCTTTAACTTGTATATTATCCACTCCCTTTGCTACGACAAGAACACCACGTACTTTCGGCTTCTCTGTTCGTAAAACAACAGGAGTTTCTTTATCCCCTTCACGTATAATGACAGTCTTTTCATCAAGAGACTCGTCCTCTACTTCTCTCTTACCGCCTGTTTTATCTGTTTCACCTGTTGTTTGTGAGCGTTTCACTGTATTTTTTTCTAAAATTTTTTCTTCAGATGAATCTAAATTCACTTTAATCGTTACGTCTTTTACTCCTGCTATTTCTTCTAAAGCAGTTTTTAATTCTTGTTCATACGCTTTTTCATATTTTTCTACATTTGACATACTATCATTACTTTTTTGTCCGAAAGTTGGTACGTCTTTTTCTTGATTTTGAGTTTTTTGTTCTTTAAATACAGGTACTTCTTCTTTTTTACTTGAAAAGAGACTACTAGAAAACATAAGCAAAATTCCAAGTATGAGTAGGACAAGTAAAAACTTAGGTGTTACCTTTTTACCCTTCTCGTTGCTTTCTTTTTGATCCCCATTCAATAAGTTTCGAAAAAATGAGAACTTCGAATTTTTATCTTTATTGTCCATTTACTCTACCTGTCCTCCCTTCCATTTGAACTTGGATTTGTTTACCCTCTAGTTGCCACCTGCTTGAAAAGAAATCTTTCATTTCTACATTCGTTTCTTCCACTTTTTTTGGCGGCTCTTTCGTGTTAATTTCAATTGGCTTTACTGTTTCGATTGCATCATTTTTACTACGTTCTTTTTCTTTCAACGTCACAACAACAGATTGAATATCTTTCGCTGACTTTACTTCTTCTGTATTTTCTGCTGCGACTATTTGTATTTCAGAGACAGTCATACCATACTTTTTCTCAAACTCTTTTCCTACTTCTTTTTTCATTTTGGTAGCCATCTCTTCTAAACTATATGCACGTGTTAGAGCTTGTATTTCTTTTTTCTTCGAATCTATTGAATTTTTTACAGATCCTTCTGCTACGTACTTTTCTTCATTAAAATTTGCAATTACTTCATTTACATCTGTCTGCAATAGTTTAAAAAGGGGCGTTAAAATTAATACAACTAACAAAAGACTTACAACGAATTTAACGTATTTTTGCAAATTCGAATTTGGAAGAATAAGATGAAGCATTGTTGCTAAGAGCAAAAAAACGATAATATTTCTGATCCACTCTGTAACAAATTGCATACTCTTCACCTCCTACCGCATCATAAGTGTAATATTCCCCGCAGCAATAATAATTGTAATACTTAAAAAGAACATAAATGATACGATAGCTAAGCAAGCAAATACGTAAATGATGCTTCGTCCAATAATGTCTAAACATTGAATAATTGCTCCGCCGCCAACCGGTTGCAATACTGCTGCTGCGAATTTATAAATAAATGCAATACAGAAAATTTGAATCGCTGGAAAAGCAACAATTAAGCATAAAATGACGAGCCCAATAATTCCGACTGTGTTTTTCAATAATCCTGATGCGCTAATAACAGTATCTGCCGCTTCTGTAAACATCCTTCCAACTACTGGAATGAAGTTTCCTGTTACAAATTTAGCAGTTTTCACAGCTATTCCATCAGCAACAGCTGTTGCTGTCCCTTGTACAGATAATACTCCTAAAAAAATTGTTAAAAAGACACCGATAATCCCTACGCTAACGTTTTGCAGAAGCTTGGATAATTTCGTCACTTTATATTGATCACTCATTGTACTTACAATACTTAATATCGTTGCCAGTAATAAAAGTGGTAGAACGATATAATTCATAAGAAGCCCACTCGTATTCATTAAGAAAATGATAACCGGATGAAAAAATGATACAGATACAACCCCGCCCCCAGTTGCTATAAGCGCCAGCAAAATTGGCAATAACGCTAATATGAAATCTACCATTGTTTGTATCGTTTCTCTTGCATATGTCATAACGACATAAAAACTATTTAAAGCAAAAATAATAAGTACCATATACACAACAGCATCAGCAATTTTACTTACGCTACTTTTTGAAAAAGCGGATTGCAGTGATTGCAACAATGCACTAAAGATTGTGAGCATAATAAGTGTGCCAAGCAGTTTTCCATTAGCAGCAAGCTCATGAAATAAATATTTTAATAACCCTATCATCCACTCTTTTAGAGAGAATTCTTTTTCTCCCTTTACAAACTCCATAAAGCTCCCTTTTTGACTCTCTGGCAAATAGCCTCCATATTTTGTAACAAGCCCGTCCCAAAATTGCTTCACATCTTCAATTCCGAGCTTATCCAATTGTTGATCAACGACGTTTGTTTCTACAGGAGAAGCTTGTACAACAACCGGTAAAGAAAAGAAAAGGAAGCAAGCAAATAGCAGCTTAGCTCCAAACCTCCTCAACATTCACTCCCCCTTATCCCGTCGGTAAAAATCCGAGAATAGTTTCAATTACAACCGTCAAAATAGGAATCGCCATAACGAGAATTAAGATTTTCCCAGCAAGTTCAATTTTCGAAGCGATGGCACCTTGACCAGCATCTTTTGTAATTTGGGCTCCAAACTCAGCAATATAAGCAATTCCAATAATCTTTAGTAACGTTTCCACGTAGACGTTACTAACTTTCGCTTCACTTGCTACTCTCTCAATCATTTGTAAAATAGAATGAATTTGATCGATTAAAATAAGAAACATCACGCTACCTACGAACACAATAAATAAAGATGTAATACTAGATTTATGCTGATTCAAAACAGCAGCTAAAAACGTAGCAACGAGGCCTAATCCGACAATTTGTATAATTTCGATTCGAACCGCCTCCTTTACTGGAAGAGAAAGACACTTTTAATCTTGTCAAATAGCGTGTTAATTAAAAATGCAACATGAAATAAAATGACGACAAAACCGACAAGGATAACCCAATTTGCAATATCCTCCCGCTTTAATTCTTTTAGTACAGTATGAATGAAAGCTAAAACAATGCCGATTCCGGCGATTTGAAATATTAATCCAACATCAATGGACATCGCCTTTCTCCCCCCTATAGCAGTAAAATTACAATAAGTAGCCCTGCTAGTACCCCTAAGCTCTTAATCATTTTTTCGTATTGCAGTTGTAGCGCTTTCGCTTCTCCTTCTTCTCTCTCCAAATGTGTAATACATAAGCGAATATGTTTTTGTTGTGATTCACGATCATGTTGTCCGAGCGTTTCACCAAATTGCTGCAGTATTTCATACTCAGTTTGTTGAAATGCAGTTAACTTCCAGTTCTCTTTCAAACTATCTATCCACGCTTCTCTTACTGTTTGTTCCCCGCTTTGTAGTCTTCTGGCGAAACTTTGAAATATCCAATTTAATGGCTTTGGCATTTGTTTAACTAATCGCTCGGCAGCCTCAGATAAAGGTGTGTGTCCATACATAATTTCTGCTTCTAATGATTGAAGTGCTGATTTTAATAATCTAAGTTGCCTCGGCCTCTCACTATATCTTTTAGCGTATGAAAACCCGAAAAAGGTGCTGACCGCAACGATTAACACTGCACCGAATATTTTCACCATACGCCCTCAGCCTTTCTACTTGATAACACTGGTTTTCCATATTTATCTTTCACCTGCATGACCGTTCCTGGACCCCTCGCTTTTGACAACTCCACAAACCTATCAAATATACCAAGCTCTAGCACTGCCTTTAGCGATGGACGTCTCACAACATCCTCATAGGAAAATCCGTGTGCACTTATAAAAAGCTGAACACCTGCATGCACTGCCTCCATAATTGCTTCACTATCTTCTTTACGGCCAATTTCATCTACGATCAAAATATCAGGACTCATAGAACGAATCATCATCATCATTCCTTCTGCCTTTGGACACGCGTCTAACACATCGACTCGGGTACCAAAATCATATTGCGGGATCCCTTTCACACAGCCAGCAATTTCTGACCGTTCATCAACGATCCCCACTTTACAAGAAGGAATTTCCGAAGCACTTACTCCTTGACTCATGCAACGAGCTACATCTCTTAAAAGTGTCGTTTTTCCCGTTTGCGGAGGGCCAATTACCATCGTGTTTAACCATCTTTTTTCATACAAATATGGCAAAAGCGGTTCAGCAATCCCTATTTTTTGACGAGCAATACGAATATTAAAGGAAGAGACATCACGAATCATTTTCACTGCGCTTTTTTCTGTAATGACTTTTCCCGCTAATCCGATTCTATGCCCCCCGCGAAGTGTCACATACCCACGTTTTAATTCCTCTTCCATCGTATAAATTGAGAATTGACTTAACTTATTCAGTAAGTAAATAGCATCCTCTGCAGTAGTGATATAGTCATAAAAAAACACCTTTCCGTGTGCAATACACTCTAGCGGTCTTCCAATTCGAACACGAATTTCCTCTAAAGCATCGTATTGCTTACATTCTTCAATTAAGTACTTCATCGTTTTTGGTAAAACTTCTAATACCTCTTTCATCGGCTTCTCCCCACTATACTCGACTTACTATTTCAGTAATGCGATAAAAATACAGCAAATTCCAAGCGCTAGAAAAAAGAGCTTCAAGAAAGAAATTTCACTTGCTACACTCGCTATCCCAATTGTCATTGTTAAAATTAATACGGTAGGTCCAACAAACGCTAACATACCATTTATAAACAACGCTTTCTTCGCATCATTCACATAAAGCATAAGCAAAGCAGCAAATATCTCCGCACTACCTGAAAATAATCGAAGTGCTCCCATAACAAGCACGGATGTTTCCATTGCCGCTAGCCACTGTTTCATTCTTCCACCTTCTCCCGTAACAGTTACTAACTTCGTATTCTTAAAAAGAATATATTTGTACAACCATATGCAGAGGTTGTCTATTTCAGAAGTAAAAACATAATTTTTCTCTAAAGCCCGAATTAGAATCTGAATATTCATATTATTTTATGGTATATTATGGTACATTTAGTTTAAAAGGGGTATAAACCATGCAGCACGTTACTTTATTACCACTCGATTTACGCTATACAAATGTGATTTTCGAGCTATCAAGTGATCCACATATAAAAAATGCATTAGGGATAACGGTAGAAAACATCGAAGACACAAAAGCATTTCTTCTTTTCGCAATAGAAGAAGAACATCAAAAGAAATCCTTATCGAGAATGATTGTGAATGAAGAGAATGAAATAATTGGCCTCACCACACTTAAACATATTAATGATGAGAAGAAGCAATCTCACATTGGTAGTTGGCTCGGCTATCCGTACTGGGGAAAAGGCTATAACGAGGCTGCTAAAAAAGAAATCTTTAAAATCGCCTTTTTAGACTTACAACTTTCCTACGTATTTGCTGGTGCTAAAACGAATAATACCCGCTCGTTAAAAGCACAAGAAAAACTACCTTATATTTCATTGCATGTGGAAAACAAGTTTCCAGACGAATACGCTGCACTAGAGAAAGAAGTAAAGTCAACTTGCTCTTTGCATGTCGTGTCACGTGAAAATTTTTTAAACTGGTTGAGATTACAGAATGAGGGGGAAAAATATGAAGACATTGAAAATTAGTTTAACCGTTGTAGTAGAATTAGCTCTTATTTATCTTTTTTCCTTATTGGTCGGTTGGTCATTTATAGAGACATTTTTCCTTGGTAGTTTAGCAATATTTGCAATTATGTGGTTAATTATTATGAGTAACCATAGAAATAATATTACAGATCACGCAATAAGTAAAACATTAACTGGTGTTGAGACTGGCGAAATAAAACCATTTCAAATTGTTTTGACTCCATCTATTATGGGTACTCTTTCACTTGTTTTAGTCAGTTTTATTATAACAGCTATTTACTATCTACCCTATTTCCTATAAAAAAAGCACTCGTGAATTATCACGAGTGCTTTTCTACTATGCACGAGAAACGTATTTACCTTCACCAGTGTTGATGATAAGCATTTCGCCTTCGTTAATGAAGATTGGTACCTGTACAACAAGACCAGTTTCTAATGTAGCTGGTTTTGTTACGTTAGAAGCAGTATCACCTTTAATACCAGGCTCTGTTTCTGTAACTTGTAATTCAACTGTGTTTGGAAGTTCAACACCAAGTACTTCGCCTTGATAAGTCATGATTGCTACTTCCATGTTTTCTTTTAGGAATTTAAGCTCGCGCTCGATTTGTTTTTCACCAAGCTCGATTTGCTCATAAGTTCCGTTATCCATAAATACGTGAGCCTCACCACTTGCGTATAAGTATTGCATACGACGGTTTTCGATGTGTGCTTTTTCTACTTTCTCACCTGCACGGAATGTTTTCTCCTGAACAGATCCTGTGCGAATGTTACGTAGTTTAGAACGAACGAATGCAGCACCTTTACCTGGCTTTACGTGTTGGAAATCAAGTACTTGCCAAAGGGCATTGTCCACTGAAATTGTTAAACCTGTACGAAAATCGTTTACTGAAATCATGTAAAAAAATCCTCCTGTGTATTACAAAATAATAAGTTCTTTTGGTGATTTCGTAATTACTTCATTACCTTCACTTGTCACAATGATATCATCTTCAATACGTACGCCGCCAATACCTGGAATATAAATACCTGGTTCTACTGTTACAGCCATACCGGGTTCAAGTACTGTATCAGAACGGAACGCTAAACCTGGCGCTTCATGGATTTCAAGACCTATTCCATGACCAGTAGAGTGTCCAAAGTATTCACCATATCCTTTTTCCGTTATGTAATCACGCGTTAGCGCATCAGCCTCGCGACCTGTTAAACCAGCTTTAATACCGTTCACACCACGTAGTTGTGCTTCTAAAACGATATTATAAATTTCTTTTAATTTATCAGATGGTTCACCGACTGCAATCGTACGAGTAATATCAGAGCAATATCCTTTGTAATAAGCGCCGAAGTCTAATGTAACGAAATCTCCTGTTTCTATCACTTTTTCAGATGCCACGCCGTGCGGTAATGCCGAACGAAGACCTGAAGCAACGATAATATCAAACGAAGAAGATGTTGCTCCTTGTTTTCTCATGAAAAATTCAAGTTCATTTGACACTTCAATTTCAGATACTCCCGGGCGAATGAATGATAGAATATGCTCAAAGGCAGCATCTGCAATCTGTGCAGCTTCCTTTAATATCTTAATCTCTGAATCAGTCTTTATCAAGCGTAACTTTTCTACAAGTCCAGAAGTTGGGATAAATTCAGCATCAATCGCTTCCTTATGCGCTGAATAAGAACTATATGTAAGAGTATCTTGCTCAAAACCAAGCTTTTGAATTCCAAGCTCTTTCACT
Organism: Bacillus cereus group sp. BceL220; assembly: GCF_051776965.1. NCBI lineage: Bacteria > Bacillati > Bacillota > Bacilli > Caryophanales > Bacillaceae > Bacillus > Bacillus cereus group sp. BceL220. The sequence continues at coordinate 503,001 of NZ_JBPWBC010000001.1, forward strand.
TGCTTTGCCACTTCATCAATGATTAATCCTGCGTGCTGTACAATCTCATATCCAACCGCTTGTTTACTTGCCTGCTCGACGTAACGGAAATCTGTAATAAATTGCGCACGATCTTTTGAAATAAGAACTACACCTGCTGTTCCTGTGAAGTTAGCCATATATCTACGACTATGTTCATTTGTTAACAAAATACCGTCAATGCCAGCCTCACCAAATGCACTTCGTAATCTTTCAATTTTCTCCATTACTTTATGCCTCCCTCAATTTCTCCATTAATGCAAATAACGCTAACTTATAGCCATAAAAACCAAATCCAACAATTTGTCCTGCACAAACAGCTGCCGTCACAGATTCGTGACGGAACGATTCACGCTGATGAATGTTAGAAATATGTACTTCAATAACAGGAATCGAAATGCTCGCAATGGCATCACGAATCGCATAGCTATAATGCGTAAATGCTCCCGGATTTAAAATGATCCCTTCATATATATCTTCCGCTTCATGAATAATGTCGATAATGGCACCTTCATGATTCGATTGGAAACATTCTAACTCCACTCCCATTGTTTCCGCTTCTTGCTTCATATCTGCTTCAAGTGTCGCTAGCGTGCCCTTTCCATATACATTTACCTCACGAACACCGAGGCGATTTAGGTTAGGACCGTTTACGAGGAGTAACTTTTTCATATTCTTAAAACTCCTTAATATTAAATATCTATACAATATTTTAACATAGGAGTTACTTATTTGAATAGTTCGTCTTCTCTCGCCCTTCTTGTTCTACTTTATTGCTATTTACTGCGTAAGAAACAGAATATGCTATAAACACACCATACAATATAAAAATACATATTGTCGTTACAATTGTCTCTTTTGGTAAATGGAGCGCACTTTTAATAACAGGAGCCATTAAACCCATCCCCAAAAACAGTAATGTCCACCAAAATAATCCATAAATAATTCCCACAATAATCCCTTCAAACTTCGCAAAAAATGCTTTATACAAAAAGGCAATCAAAATTGAAAGAAGTCCCATACAAACTATTCCTGACACATTCCCCCATACACCTTCCTTCCAACTTCCAAACGCAAATGGTAAAAGGAAATAATTCGGTCCCGCCTCCGTGAATGAAAATATATGAAGGAAATACCATATCCCGCCCCAAAAGATTCCACCAAACAAACCGATTTGTACAAAATTCCTTGTTCCTAATTGTTCTTGACTCACATCGACACCTCCGCTCAATAGTATGCCCGAAACTATTTTGAAGCATGTTTAAATCCTGCGAAATTTGTCTATAAAAAGAATAAGAAATGTCCGACTCTCATAACATTTTCCCTTGTCATCTACTTGTATTTGCCGATAAAATAAAGGAAACTCGGTGATTGTCTTATTTCAAAACGACAGAACCCAGTATGACAATTGCCTCTTTTTCTACATAAGAGAGAAACAAATACAGGTTGGTGTTAACATGGCAGAAGAGTCAAAACAAATATATGGCGGGCAAGCGGTCATAGAAGGAGTTATGTTTGGCGGTAGAGAATATACTGTTACAGCGGTTCGTCGTAAAGATAAATCGATTGAATTTTATCGATTACCACGCGTTCGTAATAAAGTATTATCTATCCTAAAAAAAATTCCATTTTTACGAGGTATTGCCGCTATTGTGGATGCAAGTGCGAATGGAGCAAAGCATTTAAACTTCGCTTCAGAACGATTTGACGTCCACCCAGAAGATGATGAACAAATTGCAAATAAAAAAGAAGAACAATCAAAATTAACGATGGTATTAGGAGTTGCAGCTGTTGGCGTTTTATCTTTCATATTCGGTAAAGTCATCTTCACAGCAGTTCCTGCACTATTAGCTGAATTAACGAGACCGATTTTCCCATCTCATACTGGGCAAATCATTGTCGAAAGTGTCATTAAGCTCATGCTATTATTGAGCTATATATACTTTATTTCTTTAACCCCACTTATTAAGCGGGTATTTCAGTATCACGGTGCAGAGCATAAGGTAATCAATGCTTATGAGAATAACCTTCCTCTGACTGTAGAATACGTTCAAAAGCAAACTCGCCTCCATTATAGATGCGGCAGTAGCTTTATTATATTTACAGTCATTATTGGAATGTTCGTTTATTTTCTAGTCCCTACAGATCCTCTTTGGGCACGAGTTATAAACCGAATTTTATTAATTCCAGTTGTACTTGGTATTTCTTTTGAAGTATTGCAATTTACAAATCGATTAAGAGATATTCCCGTATTACGCGTACTTGGATATCCTGGGTTATGGCTACAACTATTAACAACGAAAGAACCAACAGATGACCAAGTGGAAGTAGCAATTGCATCGTTTGAAGAATTATTACGTTTAGAGAACAAACAATAATTATTTAAAAATGGTGTTCAACTCCTTTCCTCATCGTTAATATACTAATTTTAATATACGTTTTTAGGAGGTGTCCCTTATGAACGGTCGTTCGTTTACTTTCGCTATATTTGTGCTTATTATTGGATTGGCAATATTCGGCCTTGTTTCATCTGTTATTACAAATCCCATGGGTGTATTAAGAAATATCGGGTACATGTTACTTGTTGTCGGTATCTTTTACTTGCTATACAAGATGTTTACAAATTCCAGTGGTTCCGCAAATTCGCAAAGCTCATATAAGCGTGCGGCAAAACAATCGAACCGCAAACATGGGAAACAAAATGTAGCACCCCTAGGCAATTCTTTCTTTAAGTCAAATACTTCTAATGACAAAAGTAAAAAAGGGAATTCTTCCACTTTGAAACGAAAAAGAAAACAGTCTCATTTAACTGTCATTGAAGGCAAAAAAAGTAAAAAGAAAGACCGTGCTTCCTTTTAGGAAATACGGTCTTTTTTTATACTTTGAAGCACTTCTTTTAAACTTTTCTCTCTCATACTTTCAATTCGAAGATGATGATTTTTAAATGGTAAATTCCGTGTCACATCATTAGGTACAACAACGCACGTTAATCCCGCTGCAACTGCTGCTCTCAATCCATTTAATGAATCTTCAAATACAACAGCTTCAGATGGCTTAATTCCTAATTCTTCTATTGCAACTCGATAAAGAGCTGGATCTGGTTTTACCTTCTCAACATCTTCTCTCGTTTTAATTACTTCAAAATATTCTCGAATCTGTAGCTCTTCTAAAAAATGAATAACCCATTCTCTAGACGAACTAGAAGCTAGTGCGATTTTTAATCCCATTTCTTTCGCTTCTTCTAAATATTCTTTTACCCCGTCACGAGCTTCTGGTATTTTCATTTTCTCTTTATGTAAAGTTGCCACTTTTTCTTTTAATACACTTTTGTTAAACTTCTCTTTTAATTGATCATTTAAATATGCATAAAGTACCTCATCTGTTGTTCCAATGCATTTCGCAAATTCCTCTAAAGGTAGTTCCCCGCCGTATTCACGAACAGCATCTCTGAAAGAGTGAAACCATATCGTTTCTGTGTCCACAATTAATCCATCAAAATCAAAAATAATTGCTTTCATAATTCTCCCATCCTTTTCGAATTGAAATAAAAAAGGAAACGCCATCCGTTCCCCTTAATTACTTTTCTCTTCATTTGCTTTTTGAACACCACGAAGTGTTTCCACTCGAACCTCATCTTGTTCAAAGTATTGTACTAAATCACCGATACGGTCAATTGATTCCCAACTTAAATGATGTTCAATTCCTTCTACATCATTATAAATTTTGCTTTCATCCACACCGATAATGCGCATAAACTGTTCTAACAATTCATGTCGATATACGAGACGTTCCCCGATTTTTTTACCTTTTGATGTTAATACAAGCCCTCTATATTTTTCATAAATTAGATATTCGTCTTTGTCTAATTTTTGTACCATTTTTGTTACAGAGGATGGATGTACACTAAGCGCTTCAGCAATATCAGATACACGGGCATAACCCTTTTCATCAATCAACAAATAAATTTGTTCAATATAATCTTCCATACTAGGGGTAGGCATCGGTTTCCTCCATCCAATTTCATTTTGCTTATTCCGTACGAAGCAATCAATAAAATGATACACCAGAAAGAATAACGTGACAAGGTGGAAACGAGCCTAAATCTGCAAAAGTGAAAAGAACCTGTATTCAAATACAAGTTCCTTTCATGTAAAATATTGAATTTCTGCGTCAGGAAAAAAGTGATGAATATATCCTCGAATCGTTTCCTCCAATACTTCTGCTTCATCTTTTTTATATACATATTTCCCAATTCCATATCGTCCCCATTTATACTTTCGCTTCTCTTCATCCATTTCAAGCTTCGTATTTGGATAACGCTCTTGAATAACCTTTTTCGCTGGTTTCGTAAAACGATGCTGAATTAATTCAAACGTTAAATTTGGTATCGTCATATCTTTCAGCGCATTGTACAGTCGCTCAAATAGTTCACGATATCCTTCTTCCCATCCTTCATGCATATAAAGTGGCGCGACTATAAAACCAAGTGGATAACCTGCACCTGCTACTTTACGTGCCGCCTCAATTCGCTCCTCAAATGGCGATGTCCCTGGTTCAAAATTTTTAATTACATATCGTGAATTTATACTAAACCTGAAACGAGTTTTCCCATTATGCTTTGCATCTAATAAATGATCAACGTGCGAATATTTCGTGACGAAACGTAAGCGCCCATATTCACTTTCTCCAATGAATTCAATCGCCCGCTTTAATGCATGTGTTAAATGATCAATCCCAACAATGTCTGATGTACACGCTGCTTCAAATCTTGTTATTTCAGGTGCCCTTTCATCCATATATTGCTTTGCCTTCTCAAATATTTCATCAAGATTGACATACACACGAACGTAAGGCTTACTCCCAAGTGTTGTTTGCAAATAACAATAATGACAATGTCCCATACACCCTGTTGCGAGCGGAATTGCATATTCAGCTGACGGTTTTGACGTATCAAACTTTAGCGTCTTCCTTACTCCAACGACAAGCGTAGCCTTTGCATTACGATACTTTTGCAAATCATTTTCTCCTGGCAAATTTCTAATTTGATTATGTGATGTCGTTTCACGAATTTCTAATCCCATCTTCGTAAACTTCTCATAAAGCTCTTTTCCAAGTGGATATTCAAGTGCCTTTGGTTCAAAGTAAACGAGTTTTGGCATAAATGGTTTCATGTGCTTCCCTCCCTCTCGTTAGTATGGGAAACGTTGAAAAATTAACACGCATTAAAGTTTTCCACTTCAGTAACTTGCGTTGCAAGTTACTGAATGTTATAATTTAGATAACAGCTACCTTGCAACGCAAGTTACCTGAGTAAAAGGTGGTGAAATCATGCACAGCCAAATGTTAAAAGGTGTGCTCGAAGGTTGCATCCTATACATCATTTCACAAGAAGAAGTGTACGGATATGAACTGAGCACAAAATTAAATAAACACGGATTTACATTCGTAAGCGAAGGAAGCATATATCCGTTATTGTTACGTATGCAAAAAGAAAAATTGATTGAAGGAACATTAAAAGCCTCCTCACTCGGTCCAAAACGAAAATATTATCACGTAACCGATAAAGGATTAGAGCAGCTTGAAGAATTTAAACAAAGCTGGGGAATGGTTTCAACTACGGTAAATAACTTATTACAGGGGGAGTGATAGGGATGAATGCACAAGACATGATTGAATTGAATAATAAAAAACGTGAGCTTCTAACTTCCGAAAACGAGGCTGCTTATGGTGATATGTTAGTATATCTTCGAATATCAAACGTACCCGAGCAACAAATGGAGGAACTGTTACTAGAAATATTAGATCACCTCATCGAAGCACAAGGAGAAAATAAAAACGCTTATGACATCTTTGGAGATAATTTACAATCTTATTGCGATGAACTTATATCAGCTTTACCAACTCAAACAAAGTTAGAAAAAACCTCTTTAATTGGATTTTCTATTAGCTTACTTCTTGCTATACAGTTTGGCATAAATGCAATTATTTCATTTTTTATGTTTCTATTTGAAAAAAACAATACATTATCAAGTCCGCCTTTTAGCATCCTTGGAACTACTTTGTCTGTTTCAATAATTATACTAGGTATACTATTTCTTTTATATTTATTAAAGCGTTACTCCTTTGATCAGAAAATGAATTGGAAAAGAAGAATTCTATTTGGATTCGCATTTGCTACTCCATTTTGTTCCGCTGTATTCTTAAATATTTATTTCCAAAAGCAACCTTATCTCATTTATCATCTAAATTTCTGGCAAAATGCTTTAATTGCTATCTTATTTTTTATTTTATATAAATTACTATATAAAAAATCAAATTTTTAACAGCCCTTCAAAAGGCTGTTTTTTCTTCTGTCTAATTTTACAAATTGAAAAATTTCATAAAGAAAATAAGAAAAATGCAAAATAATTAAAGTTAATTGTTGACGTGATGCTTTTATTATCGGTATCATAAATCTTCGTGAGCAATTATTTTTCGTTATACGATTTTTTTATTATTACTGAATTTTTGAGAGGAGAAATTAGATGTCAGTTAAGAAGAAAACGCAAGTACGCACCGGCAAAATGGTACGTGAACTAATGTTAGCAGACGAAGATGTAAATGCTTCGCTAATTATGGTATATAGTGAAAACGGTGTAAACGCAGAAATTAAAATCGAGGGCTTAACGCCGAAATGTAACGAAGAATTATTTTTGAGCGGAAACGTGGATTGGAACAAGAGTGTTATTTATAAAATTGTTGATTTCACTGGAAACGCTGAAGTTGGTAAAGTTACATTAACAGCGATGAACAAAAACAATGTTTCTCTAGAAATTGAACGCGTTATGTGGAGTAAAGAAAATAAAGAAGCTGCCGAGCAAGAAGAAACACAGGTAGAAGCAGCACCAAAAAAAGAAGTAGTTGTAGAAGCTCCAAAAGCAATTACACCTGCTCCTAAGCCTGTTACGCGTGTGGAAACACCTGCTATGGCACCTAAACCTACTCCGGTACCGAAGCCAGTAAGCGTAGAAGCAGCTGTAGAACTAGCTACTCCAGCGCCTGTAAAAAAAGCAGTCCCTACTCCAGTTACAAAGCAAGAGACAGCACCGGTTGCTCCTGCAAAACCGAAGCAGCCTGCTTTGACTGAAACAAATTCAAAACTACAAGAAAATTATGTTAAACTCGTGAAAAAGACAATTGAAGTTTGTCAAGATTACGAGCTTGGCATCGACATAGATGATTCTATTGAAAGCTTAAAAGAAGAACTACAAAGCCAAGGTATTAGCGTTACATTTGACAAAGAAATTATGGACGTTGTAAGTCGCCTTCGTTCTTTACAAGATAAAGGAATCAAAGTAGAAAAAGTACTTAATTTACTATAAAAAAATAAGAGGTGGCAATTGCCATCTCTTATTTTTTATAATTCCACTCATTACTTTCATACTTTTCTTTCGCTAACGTTTGAACTTCATGTAACTGTTCTTCTGTTAATTCATATGGAACAAGTTCTACATCCAATCCTTTTTCAAAACCAACTTCAAACGCTTTAATTAACTGTTCTATCGTAAATGTACGGTCTGTTAATTCATTAATTGCTACTGCTTTAGAAGAGAACATACTCTTCATACGTTCCTTCACACGTTCATTTGGGAATAAAAATAGATCATATAGTTCATCTAAATCAATTTCTAATGGAATCGATCCATGCTGTAAAATAACACCTTTTTGACGTGTTTGAGCACTACCAGCAATTTTTCTTCCTTCCACTACAATTTCATACCAAGATGGTGCATCAAAACATACACCTGAACGTGGATTTTTCAAATTTTCACGATCTGCTTCTGTTTTTGGAACTGCATAATATGCTTCTAACCCTAATGCCTTAAAACCATCTAATAAGCCTTGCGAAATAACACGATATGCTTCTGTAACTGTTTTCGGCATTTTCGGATGATCTTCAGACACAATAACACTATACGTTAACTCTTTGTCATGTAGTACACCCCTGCCGCCTGTTTGACGACGAACGAATCCATATTTCTTTTCGTTAACTACATCCATATTAATATCTTTCTCAACACGTTGAAAATATCCAACTGTTAATGTTGGTACTTCCCATTCATAAAAACGAATTGTTGGTGGCATTTTCTTTTCACTTTGCCAATTTAACAAACATTCATCTAACGCCATATTAAATGCCGGTGAACATTGACCAGAGTTAATATAACACCATTTTTCTTTTCCCATCCTGCACCTCATATAACCAATTATTTTTCACATTCTCTAGTCTACCAAATTCGACAAAATTTGTGAAAGAATACGAAATTTCTTCTTATATGCAAATGAATCTGTTGCATAAATACATATGGGCATTATAATATTGAAAGTAGGATAAGAAAAAAGGGAGCGATAGAATCGTGTCAACAACTTGGATTATTTTATTAGCCGTAATCGTAGCATTTATCGGCTACACTGTATGGATGTACTTCTATCAGAAAAAATTAATTAAAACTCTTACAGAAGAAGAATTTCGCGCTGGCTACCGTAAAGCACAGCTTATCGATATTCGTGAAGCAGACGAATATAACGCAGGGCATATTTTAGGTGCACGTAACATTCCGTTATCACAAATTCGCCTTCGCCATAAAGAACTTCGTCAAGATCAACCTGTTTACTTATATTGCCAAAGCGGATTCCGTACAGGTCGTGCAGCGCAATACTTAAAAAAACAAGGCTACAAAGATTTCTACCAATTACAAGGTGGATTTAAATCTTGGACAGGCAAAATTAAAAAGAAATAATAACATACAAAAAACTAGCTGAATAAATCAGCTAGTTTTTTCATTTCATCTTATTCGCAATGTATAATAAATTCTGCTTGATTACCTTTTCATCGTTCTCTTCTACATTCCGATACAGCAGCTGATATTCAATTCCTTTCTCTTTCCATATAAGCGTAGCAAATTCGTCACCACGTTCATAATCATCTTTATTTTTAAAATAAGCAGACGTTCCATTATTCAGTTTCATTTGTTCTTGAAATCGCTTCTCTTCCATAAGATCCGGAAAACTATAAGGAAAGTTCGCGACATTTAACTCAATATACTCATTTCTACCTGGCTCCTTCTGTTTATATTTAATCGTTAAGACAGCGTTCTTTTTCCCAAGCGTTCTTACTTCACCCTTCACATCACTTGTAATGTCGTACGGTAAAAACGTTGGAACTTTAAACTTCACCGGAAAATATTTTGGAAGTTCCTTTAGCGGAATAGGATCCGTAACACGATCCATAGCTCCTCCTGTTGTTCCCACAAAGTGTTTTTCTTCTTGCATCGTTTGCTGAAACGAACACGAACTAAGTACAAAACTAGAAAACACGAAACAAATGATTCTTTTTTTCAATTTGTTTCCGCCCTTTCATACCGCTCTCTTAACGAACGAAGCGTTGATATGCTCTTCATATTCGCTTTGTCATCAAACTCCACCTTTGAAAACTTTCTACGTTATTCTCACACATTTTGACAACACTTTTTGCAAACAAAAAAGACCCCCTATCATTCTTACGCCCAAGTGAAAAGGTTACGCGAATAAAAAGAAGTCTTATTAATACCATAGTTTGTGAAAAGCTTTTCAGGTCAAGATTTTTTCTTTCTTATTATTTTCCCTTTATAATAAGTGAAAGAGGTGATACATATGGCCAATATAAAACAAATTGCTAAAACTGCTGGTGTATCGATATCAACTGTTTCTCGTGTCCTGAATAATCACCCTTACGTAAAAGAAGAAAAGCGTAAGCGTGTTCTAGATGCTGTTGAAGAATTAAACTACGCAAAAAATATAAATGCTGTCCATTTAATAAGAGGGAAAACATATACAATTGGCGTTATGCTTCCTTTCATTAACCTCCCCTACTTCAGTACCATTATTGAAGGAATCGGTAACGAAGCATTATTAGCTGGATATCACATTAATTTATGCCAAACAAATTACGATAGCCTTGAAGAAATTCGTGTTCTTGAAATGATGAAAATGAAACAATTTGATGGGATGATTATTTGCTCCCGAACGAGCTCTTGGGAACAAATCGAACCTTTCGCAAAATTTGCCCCTATTATTTCATGTGAAAAAATGAAGCACCCCCTCATTTCATCCATCTACGTAGATCATTATGAAGGTTTCCGTCTCGGTACTGCCTATTTACTAAGTAAAGGCCATGAAAAAATCGGAATTTGTTTAGCAAGAAAAACAAGTGTAAATTCCATGGAGCGCGAAAAAGCGTTCGCCGATACCCTTCGTAACGAAGGGAAAACGTTGCATCCTGAATGGATTTTCCACCAATGCTATACAATGCAGGACGGAGCACAAATACTCCATCGTATTTTAAATATGAAAAATCGTCCAACTGCTATTTTTACAGCGAACGATCAAGTTGCAGCTGGTTTATTAACAGAGGCTCGAAAACATGGCATTCGAGTACCTGAAGACCTTGCTATCCTCGGATTTGATAATCATGAAATTTCAAAGGCATTAGAAATTTCCACAATTGAACATCCCGGTCTCGCAATGGGCTCACATGCTTTTTCTTTATTCCATAAGCAGATCCAAAGCGAGCAAATTGTCGGCAGTGCAAAAGAACTTTCATTCCATTTAATTGAGCGAGAGACTGTCTAAAAAGAGCGTTACCTATAACGCTCTTTTTCAGCTCTTCACCTATTGACATTATATTTTTCATCTCATATAATGAACCTAACGAACGGTAGGTAGGGGATGAAAATGACAGCAAACCGCATTAAAGCTGTAGCACTTTCTCATTTCGCACGCTACGGCTATGAAGGAACTTCATTGGCAAATATTGCTCAAGAAGTTGGGATTAAAAAACCATCGATTTACGCACACTTTAAAGGAAAAGAAGAGCTATATTTCATATGCTTAGAATCTGCTCTCCAAAAAGATTTGCAGAGCTTCACAGGCGATATTGAAAGCTTTTCCAATTCGTCTACTGAAGAATTGCTTTTAAAATTATTAAAAGGCTATGCAAAACGCTTTGGTGAAAGTGAAGAATCAATGTTTTGGTTACGAACTTCTTATTTTCCGCCTGATGCATTTCGCGAACAAATTATTAATAAAGCAAATGTACACATTGAAAACGTCGGAAAACTTTTATTCCCTGTATTTAAAAGAGCAAGCGAACAAGATGAGCTGCATAACATTGAAGTAAAAGACGCCTTAGAGGCTTTTCTATGCTTACTCGACGGTCTTATGGTTGAACTACTATACGCAGGTTTAAATCGTTTTGAGACACGTTTAGACGCTTCTTGGAAAGTATTTTGGCGCGGACTTTCAAACTGACGGATTGCTCCTTTGCAATGCGTCGTTTTTAAGCCCTTTACCTAACGACTGGTAGGAAGGAGAAATGACATATGGCATGGATTTATGTAATCATCGCTGGTATTATTGAAATCTTTTGGGTGATTGGACTAAAAAAAGCAGAGGCACCACTTGAATGGGCTGGTGTTGCTCTATTAATTACAATTAGTTTCGTCTTATTATTTAGAGCTTATAAAGATTTACCTGTCGGCACTGTATACGCAGTCTTTACAGGAATTGGAGCTGGTGGAATTGTTCTTACAGAGATTTTCATCTTCGGAGAACCTTTCTCTATCGTAAAAGTTTTATTAATCGGTTTAATCTTCTTCGGAGTAATTGGTTTAAAACGAGTAACAGAAGAAAAAGAAGCGAAGGAGGCCGCATAAAATGGCTTGGGTATTTTTAATTCTAGCTGGTATTTGTGAAATTATTGGTGTACTCTTTATGAAAGTAGCCACTGAAAAGAAAGGCTGGGCACCAAAAGTTATTTTAATCGCTAACTTCGGCGTAAGCTTCTTCTTCTTATCTCTTGCGATGAACACATTACCGATGGGAACTGCTTACGCAATTTGGACTGGAATCGGAACTGCTGGAAGTGCACTTCTAGGCATTCTCATTTTCCGAGAATCAGCGGATTGGCGTCGTCTTGCTTTCTTAAGCTGCATTCTATGCGGCGCTGTTGGCTTAAAACTATTAAGCTAACGTGAGGTGAATGTCATGTGGAAAGAAAAAGGAAAGAAAATATTAGCATGGATCACACTTGGTATCGTCATTCTATTACAAATAAGTTTTCATATAATAGAATGGTTGTTTCATAAAGTAGTATCCATTCTTACCTTCCTTCCTAGCATGGCACTTGAAATTGCATCTATTGCTTGGTCAATTATTGCCTCCATTGCAATCGTCATTATATGGAGTATCGCCAAGCTATGGAATAAGTTATTTAAAAAGGACAGTACTTCTGAAAAAGAGTAACTGTCCTTTTTTGTATTCATTCAGATTTTCTATAAAAGTTAGATGCAATAAGACAAAGAAGACCAACTATGACAATACTTATACCAATTCCTTTATGCAAATTAGGAAACGGTGATGGTATGTCTGAATAAAAACTTGCTAATATGAGACCGATTGAAACAAAAAGTACCCCTATTCTATATAACCATTTTCTTTTGTTCATCATTCTCCCCTCCTAAAATTTTTCATACACTCCTTTCTTTTGGACATACTACCTAAAAAAGGAGTGAATAATATGCAAAATTCTATACATAAGCAAATCCTATTTTTATTTTTCCTATTTCTTATCCTCATCATCGTTTTCAGCTTTATATTACATACTCCGAAAGATGTACCAAATAGCGTTTCTTTTTATAAACTACTGCTCTCGTATTGTCGTTATTGAAGAAGGTGCCTTTTTTAAGGCACCTTTTAAAATTCTCTTTTTTCATATATTTTTACTGAAGCGAAGATAGATGCTATGAACATGCATATTGAACCAATGAATAACAAGCTGTTATATAGCTGAATTTGTTCTAGGTTGATTCCAAAGAAAATAGAAGAAACAGCCATAGGTGCTATTAGTATAAAAATCGCAATAAAAATAGTTTTCTTATACCCTAGCCAAAAGGATAGCGGTAAAACCAAACTTAAATACACTAAAATAAAGCTAATACTAGCAACTATTGTCGTTTCAATAAATTCAAATAAGTTAACCCCACTCTTCATTCCCATCGTGAAACAACCGACCGTTACACTTATAAAAAGAATAATAATTGCTACTATATATTTCGCATACACAATTTGTTTTCTCAATATTGGTAAACTATTTACTATAACTTCACTCTCATTTTTACTATCTGCTTCAAATGTTTTTACTGTTGCCCCAATTGTAATAATTACTGACATAATGATGAATAAATTTTCCGTATCTGTTAAGGCCATATAAAAGAAAACAGGATACAGTATGTACCAAATTAAAAATTTCCATTGAATGATGAAATCTTTTAAAATTAGTTGCTTGATCATGTATTACACCTCCTAATATGCAAATGTCCCTTCTATAACTCTGCCTCCTGAAACATTTTCATTGAGAGGAACATTGATATGAATATACTCACTAATACTCCGATACCAAGAAGACCCATTGCTAGTGTAGCCTCTTGAGAGTGGAGTACTTTTAGCATAATTATTTTATCACCAAAAATATTGCACATAAGGCCAATCATACCCATTAAAGGAAAAAACATAATCACATTCAAGGCAGTAATAGCTTTATATCCCCCAATGTAATTAACAGGTATCGTTACTACACAATAAATCAAAGTTGCTACTATTGCTGAAAACACTGCATATCCAGGCATGACTATATCCCTGCCCAATAAAATATTTCCTAATATTAAGACTATAAAAGTTACACTCAAACCAGCCATAATAAATAATGTGCTTGAAATATATTTAGCTATAATTATCTCTTTTCTCGTTATAGGCAAGCTCACTAATACTTTTTCCGCTTTACTTTTCTCTTCATAATAAAAAGAAATATATATAATCGTACTACATGTTATAAATAATCCTATTGCAATCCCCATTGGTTCGACGGAATCCTTAAAAATAGATAAAATGGGTATTAAAAAATAGAAAGGAAACATCTTCTTCTGTAAGAAAAACTCCTTCAAAATCAATTGTTGCATATAGATTCTCCTCTCTATAAATCACGTGCTCCGTAAATTTTAATTGTAAGAAACATAGAAGCGATATAAATACTAACTAATGTAATGAATCCAACTATAACTACACCAAGATGTAATGGATTCACAATCCAATCAATAAATGATGTCGTAGCGCTTTCTCCGTCACCAATAAACATTCCAATAATAACACCTATCCCAGCGGCTCCACCTGTAAATATTCCACGTACTACTTTTGATTTTGTCCCATAATAACTCGGGAATAATGCTGTAATATAAACTAAAGAATATACAGCACCTCTGACTACTACATACCAAGGAATTTCAATATACAAATTTGGATGATACACTCCAATATCACCAATGACGGCGATACCTCTTATAAGAAAAACAACTAGCATAGTAGAAATCATGCCACCTACAATGAATATTACACCCGAAATATATTTAGCAATAATGATATCCTTTCGTCCAACAGGTAAACTATTTATAATAACATCACTTTTATTTTTTTCATCCATCGCTATTAGTATCATAGAAGATGATATCGTTATGAGTAAGCAACTCATCGGAAATAACAATTCACCATCTGGATCTAATCCAAAGAAAACAAGGGGCATAATAAAATACACTAACCACATAACCCGAAAAAAGAACAAATCTTTATAGATTAGCTGACGCATAAGCACCTCTCCCTTTCGCAGTGTAAACGATGATATCGTCTAATGTAGGCTTTTCTAGTACAACCTCATTTCCAAACCAATCGATAATTGCTTGTTTATCCTTCGCTAAACCTTCGAAACCGAATTTATTTTTTCGTAATCCAACAAATAGTTCTTTTCCTTCTCGATCTAATAAATCATTGCTTCCCTTTACGATTACGTAGTTCTCCATTAATTCATCTTTTTCACCAGTAAATATAATTTCTCCATCGTTGATAAACGTAATATAATCTGCAATACGTTCTAAATCCGTTGTAATGTGGGTTGAGAATAATACAGATACTTCATCTTCCATTACAATTTCTTGCAACATATCAAGTAATTCACTTCGGACAACTGGATCTAATCCTGCTGTCGGCTCATCCATAATGATAAACTCTGCATGATGTGAAAGTGCGATGGCAATCGCAAACTTCATTTTCATCCCTTTAGATAGCTCTTTAATTTTTTTATACTTTGGAACTTGCAATCTTTGCATATACGATTGGTATTGATTTTCGTCCCACTTTTTATATAACGGTGCAATAATACGTTTCATTTGTTCACACGTTAAATCTTCGTAATAATGATTTTCATCATATACAAAACCAATATTTTGTTTTATGTCCTTTTCAGCTTTCTTATTGTCTTTGCCAAAAATTTTTATATCGCCGCTATCTTTTCTAATTAAATTCATAATCATTTTGATCGTTGTACTTTTCCCAGCACCATTTGGTCCGACAAACCCCATAATATATCCTCGTGGTAATGCAAAACTTATATTGTTCACTGCAAAATCTTGATAACTTTTACAAACATTTTTTAGCTCTAACATCTCTTATTCCCCCTTATATAAACACGCAATCATCTGCTGCAATTCTTCAAGTGAAAGCTGCAACACTTTACTTTCTTTTACGATTTCTTCAGCCTTACTTTCCAATAGACGTAGCCGCTGTTCTTTTAATAGTTCATTATTTTTACGTGAAACATAAGTCCCCTTCCCAGCAACAGTTTCTATATATCCTTCTTTTTCAAGCTCCTCGTACGCACGCTTCGTTGTAATTACACTAATTTGCAATTCCTTCGCTAAGCTACGAATAGACGGTAATTGGTCTCCACCCTTTAAACCACCATTTAAAATAAGCTGGCTTAATTGTTTTCTTATTTGCACATAAATAGGGTCTTGGGAAGAATTCGAAATAATAATATTCATGTTTTCCTCCAGTGTGTGTATATACTGTATATACCTTATATATACAGTATATACACAGCATCCTATTTTTGGCAAGAAAAAAAGACCAACATTTTCCTGTTGGTCTTTCGTATATGTATCACTTTTCAAAGCGATCTAACATCTCATCTCTCATTCCGAAACTTACTACTGCAATTCCTATATACATAAACAGAAGGAATGCCGGATGAACCGTGTTGTACCAGCTGCTGTCAACGATTAAATAAATCGTTAATGCCACAACAAGAACAAACGCTAAGATAAACATATAAAAGTGTCTTGTACTACCCATGATAAACTCCTCTCTTCTCACTTCACCATTCAACAGTTTATTTTATCGAATAATTCGATATGACTCAAGGTTAACTTTCTGTTATGTAATCAAGTTCCACCTTTACAATGTCCTCACATGCTATTGAAATGATTGTTCCTTGTTTATCAATCGCCGTCACTTCTCTATTATCCATTACACGATTTGCTACTCTTTCTAACACTTTTCCTTGGTCTCGATAGCAAAATTCTTTTACATCTTTAATTGTTTCTCCATTTTCTAAATGGTATACCATTCTATAACATCGATATCCCACACTTTCACCCCCGTCTTGTTCGTTTTTTCACATATACATAAAAATGAGTAAGCTTTGCCTCATCACATCTTCTTAATTTCAATAAAATTCTAACAAAAATAAATACTTTTATCAAACCGACTTTTTCAACAAAACTACCTATAAAACTACACCTTTACACCATTAGGAAACAAAAAATATAATTTTTTAACATTTTCTTCACTATTTCTGCACAAATTCTCCATACAAAAAAAGAACCCGCCGCAGCGAGTTCTTCTTTTGTTATTCTAATCAAACTTGTACAGGAGCTGGCTTTGCATAACGTAAAACTGGTTTACGTGCAGCCATCGTTTCGTCTAAACGTTTAATGACTGTCGTATGCGGTGCTTCTTGTACAACTTCTGGATTTTCTTCTACTTCTTTAGCGATTTGAATCATCTTATCAATGAAACCATCTAATGTTTCTTTTGATTCTGTTTCTGTCGGCTCAATCATAATACATTCTTCCACATTTAATGGGAAGTAAATTGTTGGTGGATGGTAACCGAAATCAAGCAGACGTTTTGCAATATCTAATGTACGTACGCCAAGTTTCTTTTGACGACGACCTGATAATACAAATTCATGCTTACAATGTCTATCGAATGGAAGATCGTAGAATGGCGCTAATCTTCTCATCATATAGTTCGCATTTAATACAGCATACTCAGTTACTGCACGCAAGCCATCTGGACCCATAGAGCGAATATACGTGTATGCACGAACGTTAATTCCGAAGTTACCATAGAATGGCTTCACACGACCAATTGCTTCTGGACGGTCGTAGTTGAAGTGATAACCATTTTCCGTTTTTTCTAAAATCGGTTTTGGTAAGTACGGAATTAAATCAGCTTTCACACCTACTGGACCAGAACCTGGGCCACCACCGCCGTGAGGACCTGTAAATGTTTTATGAAGGTTTAAATGCACAACGTCAAATCCCATATCTCCTGGGCGTGCTTGGCTTAATACCGCATTTAAGTTTGCACCATCATAGTATAACTTACCGCCTGCATTATGGACGATTTCTGCCATTTCTAAAATATTTTCTTCGAATAGACCTAATGTATTAGGATTTGTTAACATAAGTGCTGCTGTTTCTTCGTTTACAACACGTTTTAAGTCTTCTAAGTCAACAAGGCCATTTTCATTTGATTTTACTGTAATTGTTTCAAAACCAGCTACAGTTGCAGATGCCGGGTTCGTTCCGTGAGCAGAGTCAGGTACAATTACTTTCGTACGGTTAAAGTCACCTTTCGCTTCATGGTATGCACGAATTAACATTAAACCTGTCCATTCTCCGTGTGCACCAGCTGCTGGTTGTAAAGTAACAGTATCCATACCTGTAATTTCAATTAAATGCTCTTGTAAGTCATACATTAATTCCATTGCACCTTGTACTGTCTTTTCATCTTGCAGTGGATGAATATTTGCAAATCCTGCGAAACGAGCTACACTCTCATTAATTTTCGGATTATATTTCATCGTACAAGATCCAAGTGGATAGAATCCAGAATCAACACCGTGGTTACGGTTTGAAAGTGCTGTATAGTGGCGCATAATATCAAGTTCAGATACTTCTGGTAGCTCTGCATCTTCTACTCGAATATAATCGCTCTCAAACACATCTTCTAGTTTCACTTCTTCTACATCTAATTTGGGTAAGCTATATCCTATGCGTCCTTCTTTACTCACTTCAAAGATAAGTGCTTGGTCTTGATTCTTCATTGGATAGCCCCCATTTCGTTTACAAGTGTGTCAATTTCCTCTTTTGTACGAAGCTCAGTTACTGCTACAAGCATATGGTTTTCATGCTCTTTATAATCACGGCCTAGATCGTAACCACCGATAATATTCTTTTGTAATAATGCATCGTTTACTTCTTTCACTGGACGTTTGCAATCTACAACAAACTCATTGAAGAATGGTCCAGCAAATGTTACTGTGAAGCCTTTCGCCTCAAATTGACGTTTTGCATACTGTGCTTTAGAAATGTTTTGACGTGCCATTTCTTTCACACCTTGTTTGCCAAGTGCCGTCATTGCAACAGAAGCTGCTAATGCATTTAACGCTTGGTTTGAACAAATATTAGACGTCGCTTTATCACGGCGAATATGCTGTTCACGTGCTTGTAACGTTAATACAAATCCACGTTTACCATCTGAATCTACAGTTTGTCCAACAAGACGTCCTGGAATTTTACGCATAAATGCTTTCGTTGTTGCAAAATAACCACAGTGCGGTCCACCAAACTGCGTTGGAATACCGAATGGTTGTGCATCACCGATTACAATATCAGCACCAAATTTCCCTGGTGGTGTTAATGCGCCTAATGATAATGGATTTGAAGAAACGATAAATAATGATTTTTGTTGATGAACGATTTTTTCAATATCAGCTAATTTTTCAACTTGTCCGAAGAAGTTTGGATATTGAACGATTACACAAGCAACTGTATCATCTACTTCACTTTGTAATACGTCTAAATCTGTTACACCATCTTTATGATTAATTTCAACAACTTCAAGATTTTGACCTTTTGCATACGTTTCAAGTACTGCTCTTGATTCTGGATGAACCGCGCTAGATACAAGAATTTTCTTTTTGCGAGTATGGCCAGCTGCTAACATTGCCGCTTCAGCTAAAGCTGTACCCCCGTCATACATAGAAGAGTTTGCTACATCCATTCCTGTTAATTCACAAATCATTGTTTGGAATTCAAAGATTGCTTGTAATTCCCCTTGTGAAATTTCCGGTTGGTATGGTGTGTAAGCTGTATAAAATTCTGAGCGAGAAATAACATGATCTACAATTACTGGAGCATAATGATCGTATACGCCTGCTCCTAAGAAAGAAGCGTATTCTTTTAAGTTAGCATTTTTACTAGCCATTTGAGATAGCTCTTTTAAAAGCTCTGGCTCTGATTTTGCTTCTTTAATTTTTAAATCCCCTTTAAAACGAACACTCTCTGGAATATCAGAGAATAATTCATCGATCGTTTGAACGCCGATCGTTTGTAACATTTCTTTTTTGTCTTCTTCTGTCATTGGAAGATAACGATGCAACATGAAATCTACCCCTCTCCCCGTTACTTTGAACGTTTGTAAAATGGTGTTGGAACAACTACTGCTTTGACGCGTTTATTACGAATTTCAATTTCTACTTCTGTATCAACTGCTGCGTATTTTACATCAATTAGTGCTAAACCAATGCTTTTCTTTAACGTTGGAGATTGTGTACCACTCGTTACTTCCCCAATTTTTTCTTCACCAATAAATACAGGGTAATGCGTACGAGGAATTCCACGTTCGATTACTTCGATGCCGACTAATTTACGAGGCGCACCGTTTTCTTTTTGCTCTTTTAACGTTGCTTTTCCAAAAAAGTCTGCTTCTTTATTTGTTTTTACCGCAAAGCCAATTCCAGCCTCAATCGGTGTAATATCTTTTGATAATTCTTGTCCATAAAGTGGTAATGTTGCTTCGAATCGAAGTGTATCACGAGCACCTAAACCACATGCTTTTAAGCCCTCTTCTGCTCCAACTTCAAGAAGTTTCTCCCAAAGTTTTGCAGCATCTTCACTCTTACAGTAAATTTCGAATCCATCTTCACCTGTATAACCTGTACGAGATACAAGTGCTGGAATTCCATCTACAAGAATATCGTTTTTAAATTTAAAGAACTTAATTTCTTTCAAATCTTCTGACACAACTTTTTGTAAAATGCCTTCTGCTTTTGGTCCTTGAATTGCAAGCTGTGCAACTTCACTAGAAACATTGACTACTGTCGCATCGCCAATTACATGACTTGCTAACCATTCGTAATCTTTCTCGATATTTGATGCATTGATTACTAATAAATAGTCTTCTTCACCACGTTTGTAGATTAATAAATCATCTACTGTACCACCATTTTCGTAGCACATAGCTGTATAT
Source organism: Bacillus cereus group sp. BceL220 (assembly GCF_051776965.1). Classification (NCBI taxonomy): domain Bacteria; kingdom Bacillati; phylum Bacillota; class Bacilli; order Caryophanales; family Bacillaceae; genus Bacillus; species Bacillus cereus group sp. BceL220. The sequence continues at coordinate 523,521 of NZ_JBPWBC010000001.1, forward strand.
TGTGCGCCCCCTACCTTTAAGGTAGATACGTCATTTGTAACAACACGTTGTAAAAATGCTAAACTATCTACACCTTTTACTTCAACTTCTCCCATATGAGACACATCGAACAAACCTGCAGCTGTACGTACAGCTTCGTGTTCTTCTTTAATGCTTGAAAATTGAACTGGTAATTCCCAACCACCGAAGTCGATTGTTTTCCCACCATACTTCGCGTATACATCAAATAACGGTGTACGTTGTAATGTAATCATGCTCTCTCCCCCTTATGCTTTGACAAATCAATAAAAGTTGCTTCCCTTTTCTAAACATTTTCATTCTGAAAAGATAGGATATACGGAATCTCATTATATTTTTTTATGAAAGCGTAAATAAAAAATCACTTTCTTGGATAAAATACGAAAGATTCCACACATTTCACACCATTATCCTAACATCATTCGCTATATTTCATCAATATTCTAGCATAAAAAATAATTTAGAATTTTTTATGTTAAAACACAATAAATACAGCTTTTGAGATTTAATACTTTATTATTGTCTATCATATAGCCTTTAATAACGATAATTATGCCTTCTTTTAAGGCAAATCATCATACATTAAAAAATAATTACTTTAGTTTATAAAAGGTGGGAGAGTCGTAATGAATGTCGATATTTCCGTAGATCGGACGTGGCAAAACAATTTTTTAAATAGAATTGATGAAGATGGTCCTTGGACAAACTGGGATTTATATCACTTAGCTTATGAAACAGAAAAATCGTTACTTGTTCCTACTTTTGATGGACTACAAGCACCGAAACATTTATCCCATTTCACACCGCTTCCGCATCAATTAGAAGTCGCTCAAAATGTAATTGAACAAATGAATGGTAAAGCGATTCTAGCAGATGAAGTAGGTCTTGGAAAAACAATCGAAGCTGGACTTATTTTGAAAGAATACATGGTCCGCGGGCTTGTGAAAAAGGTACTTATACTTGTCCCAGCTTCTCTCGTATCACAATGGGCATACGAGCTGAATACAAAGTTTTTCATTCCCGCTGTAGCACAAAAGAAAAGCTACTCGTGGGAACAAGCTGACGTAATCGTATCATCAATTGATACTGCGAAACGTTCACCACATCGCGATATCGTGTTGAACTTAGAATATGACCTTATTATTATCGATGAAGCACATAAACTGAAAAATAATAAAACAAAAAACTATGAATTTGCACAACGATTAAAAAAGAAGTTTTGTTTATTACTAACTGCTACTCCTGTTCAAAATAAGATTGATGAAATTTTTAACCTTGTTTCTTTATTAAAGCCAGGACATCTAGGCAATCAATCCAACTTTGAAGAATATTACGCTCCCAAAAATCGTTCAGCCGAATCAGATGAAGACTTAAAAGCTCTCATTAACAAAGTAATGGTGCGAAATAGACGACATAATACCGGTATCGATTGGCCGAAGAGACATGTACGTACAATTTTTGTTGAGTTTAATGAACAAGAACAAGCTCTATATAATGATATCGAAAATTGGCGAGGACAAGACGCCTTCACATCTGCTTTCTCATCGTTAACTTTAAAACGGGAAGCGTGTAGTAGTCGTGAGGCTGTTTACTATTCATTGAAAAAGCATGTAGAAAAAAGACAGAAAGAAAATGAACATTATATAAAAGATCCACATATCGATGTGCTAATGGACAAAATTAATCATATTCCTTTCAACTCGAAAGCAACTAAAGCTCTAGAGCTTATAAAAGAAATTGACGATAAAGTCGTCATTTTCACGGAATACCGAGCATCACAGATGTACTTACAATGGTTTTTACAACAACACGGTATTTCTTCTGTCCCATTCCGCGGCGGATTTAAACGCGGGAAGAAAGATTGGATGAAGGAACTTTTCCAAAATCGTGCCCAAGTGTTAATTGCAACGGAAGCTGGCGGAGAAGGCATTAACTTACAGTTTTGTAGCCATATGATCAATTATGATTTGCCATGGAATCCAATGCGTCTTGAGCAAAGAATCGGACGTATTCACCGTCTCGGTCAAAAGAATGATGTTCATATTTATAACTTAGCTACAAAGCATACTGTTGAAGAACATATTCTGAAACTGTTATATGAAAAAATCAACTTATTCGAGCGTGTTATCGGTGAACTCGATGAAATTTTAACGAGAATTAATATGAAAAACATCGACGCGCATATTCAAGAAATTTTCGCGCAATCAAAAAGCGAAGGTGAAATTAGAATTAAGATGGAAAACTTAACATCTATTATCGACTTTGCGAAACGAAATGAAGCTGAGGTGCAAGGCTATGCAGCAACATGAAATTCATAATTACTTATACAATTTCTTTGAGGCGAATAACTGTGAAATTTTAGAACGTTCTCCTCATTTATTAGATGTACAGTTAACAATTGAGATGGATAAATTATTAATGAATCGCCCTTTTTATTGGCACTATCTTGAGAAAACAGGAGGCGTACCGAATCCGATGCGCCTTACTCTTATTACAAATCCAGAAAATGAAGAAAATGATGGTGAGCTTATTCACTACGGTTCACCACGTCTACATCAAATTTTCCAAACGACAAAAGAATTAGGCTCTTACATACGTTTATATGAGGATGTAAGACATAATGGGGCAACACATACACCGCTCCACCCTTGGCTCGGTATTAATATAAAAGTTTCCTATCAATGTGATCGAAAAAAAGACATCCTTCACTCGATTGGCATTCATCTCATTTCTGGAACAATGATGGCAAACTTTCATGAAACATTAACAAACATTAAACTTACACCAAAAATACCTGATTTTTGTTTTACGCTCTCGCCCATCATTAAACCTCAAAGTGGTTTACAACGCATAGAAGACGCTTTAAAAAATATAATTGCAGAAGATGACCATACGTGGGCAAAAGAAGCAAGAGTGCGTTGGAATCATGATTTAGACCTTTTAAACCGTTTTTATGAAGAAAGTGACGAACTTCCTGAGAGCTATGAAATTGAAAAACAAGCTCTGCAAGAACAGTATGAACCACGTATTACAGTGCAAATTATTAACGGTGGCCTTTTTTATGTTACCGCGAATCATTTTCTATCTTGAAGAAGCTCCTTCTGCTTTAGAAGGAGCCTCTTTTGAGCTATTTTCTACCCTACTCGCTATCGCCACTACGCTCTTGCTGTTTTTTCTGTGCCATACGTTTCTGCTGTGCACGATCCTTTGCGCTCACATGATTTGCATCAGTTGGAAGATTTTCTTTCGAACGTCCAATTCCATTGCTCATCTTTCCCACTCCTTTTTGCGTTTTTCAAAATACATGTTTATTTTCAGCTAGAGTTACAATCCTTATACAAAAAATAAGAGCAGCCATTGGCTACTCTTACTCGCTCACATATTTTTGAAACATATCATGGATGCCTTTATTTACTAGGTTCGAGATCTGCTCGTCAGATTTATTCGGATAACGATCACGCAATCTGATAGATGCCTTCACCATTAAATTTTCTAATACAGAACGGCCACCTTCTCCATAAATAATTTCAGCATATTTAACAAGCCTTCCATCCTCTACTGTTGCTGGATTATGATTGAAGAAAAATTTACTCATTGTCTCCACCTCTCTCTTTTGATAACGTTTACATTTATATAGATTATTTATGTTATTTATTTCACAATATTGTATGCATGTATATTTAATTAGTTTCATTATAAAGCAACATATCGATAGTAAATATGTGATTTTCCGTCCATTTTGTGAACAAACTAAAAATGAAAGCGTTTCCTTTATTATATACTAAAAAAACTTACTACGCTAGGGGCAATTTTTTTCAATCTACTAATCCCTCAAAAATTGATATATTTTTTCTTTTCCCATTAAACCTTATACAATTTTCAGAAATTATATTATAAAATATATGTATGACTTAAGGAGGCTTTGTATGAATCAAAATAAAAAAGCTATATTAGATCTTGTCTTTTATCTCGTAATCCCATTCCTCATTTGGAAATTTGCAAAACCTTATATCGATCCTTATTACGCGATGTTACTTTCCTCTGTTCCGGGGATTATTTATACACTGTATACCTTTAAAAAAGAAAAACAGTTTAACGTGACAGGGTTCTTTATTTTAATTACACTCATTTCTAATACAACGGTAGATCTATTATCTGGGTCAGCTGAACGAATGTTATGGAACGATGCGTATTATCACATCGTACTCGGTATTATCGTCATATGTACAATTTTTATAAAAAAACCACTTATGTTATATTTCGCAGCAGATATTGCCGCACTTCAAGGTCATGACCGTGATAAAAGTCGTGAGCTTTATCGTGATAGTCGTATCTATCCAGCACTGCAATATTTAACGTTATTTTTCGGGCTACAATTTATATTAAAAAGCTTTTTAAAAATTTATTTCATCTCTGTTTTTGGTGTAGATGGCTATGGTGAAATGAGAGCGATTATGACCGCTGTCGGCTGGGGCATTTCTATTTGTATCGGAATAGGGTTCGTATGGGTGAACAATAAAATACATGCCGTTACGGAAGAACAAGAATCCGTGCAGTAAACAAAGATGCCCTAGTGTATTACGACACTAGGGCATCTTTATTTTGCTAGACATATGACTAAAATTTAACTTGATTTTTTTCTTTTACTTTTTACATTTCGATAAAACAAAGCAGCACTCAGCGGCATAACACCAAACCACTTATTCATAAATGGCTCTTTTTCAGCACGGCGTTGTTCTTTCTTTTGTTTTCGATCTTCTTTTGGAGCATCCATATACGACACAAACTGCTGCGTCACAAAGCGAACATAATCATTAGTAGACATATTATCATCACCTCTACTTGATTAGTATGTCCACTTTTTTATACATTAATCTTTTCCTTTAATTCATTCATAATTTGCTTTACAGACTTATTTGTCGTATCGATATGAATATGAGCCTCTTCATAATAAGCTCGGCGTAATTCAAATTTCGTTACAAATGCATCTATATCTTTCTTTTGAAATAATGGACGTGTCGTATCTTCACGAAGCCTTTCTGCAATTACATGCGGATCACAATATAAATACACGACAGTTCCGTTCTCTTTCATCCACTTGCGATTTTCCGCTCGTTCAATAATTCCCCCACCAGTTGTAATAATGACATTATGGACTGGTAGCGAACGTAACATTTCGCTTTCATATTCCCGAAAAGCCGTTTCGCCTTCTTCGGCAAAAATATCACGAATTGCCTTCTCTTGCTTCTCTTCGATTTTTTGATCAGTATCTACAACATCCATTTGAAGTTCTTTACTTAACGCTTTTCCAATTGTTGTTTTCCCTGCTCCCATGTAGCCGGTTATGTATATAGATTTCATTTTCTGTCCTCTCAATCGTCATTTATTAATTGTTATTATAACGAAAGATGCTACTTTGTTTAATAAAAAAACGTTTTGTTCTTATACTATGAAGAACAAAACGTAACACTCGCTTTTACTTATAAGTACCTCTTCTCACCCACTGCGTTGCAATCCATTTCTCGCCTTTCGTTACAGGTGCCCCTCCGTGTAACGTAAGCTCATTTAGTGATTGATCTTGATAAAAATACTCAAAGTATACTGCCATTCCCTTTCTAGGATGTACAGAAAGATTTAATTTCGGGAAGTACGTTTCCCCGCCTTCTTCTACATCATTTAAGTACATTACAAGCGTACTAATACGATTGTTAGCAGCTGATCTACTATGTTCCGCAAAATAATCATAGTGTGCTTTATATTGTTGATCCACTTCATAATTTAAAATGTGTAATCCTTCACCATGCGACGCAGGAACATTCATGATAGATGAAATTCGTTTTTCAATCTTTGAAGTAAGTTCATTGTCTTCCAAAAATGCACCGCTACTTGTTCGAATATCATTTACATCACGTGATGAACCAACTTTAGACCGCTTCATTTTATTTTTAGACATTTCAATCAATTCACCACACTCTTCATCACTTAGTACATTTGCTAATACGACAATAAGAGGTTCTTCGAATTTTGAAATAATGTGTATTTCTCTATCCTCTGTCATAATCTTATTTCCTTTATGATCAAAAATAGTTTGTTCCTTATTTTCACCTATTTGATTGTTGTTTGTCATTTCCCTATTCTCCCTAAAAATAATGATTGGATAGCATGAATATATCACATTCTTTCTACCTTTCTCTTTTTTGAGAAAATTTAAACTTTTAATCGTTATATTTATCCATTTCTTCTAAAAAATCAATTCAATTTACAATAGAAATCCCTGGTTTTTCTTCTTATTTTTACATATTATCCTTCTATCCAATCGACTATTTTTCCATCCTTCTTTCTATACCGAAAGCTCACCGTATAGAAAGCTTCCTGTTTGAGTGTACACTGCAACGCAACGAGAATTAAATCATTTTCAAAGATATAATTTCCACTCACTTCTCCCTTTTCATACTGAAAGAAAAATGCACCTTCTTTTTCTTTTTGCTGTAAGTCTTTTTTTATATCTGTAATAGATCGGTTAAGTAGTTCATCCAGTAAAAACTTTTGTTCTATTTCTATATAAAAATTTTTATCTGTAAACAACATATTTGTTTCGTATATAAAAAAAGAAGTTAATAAAATAAGAAAGATGAGTGTTCCAGGCATTGTAAACCCATTTTTCCCTCTCATACATTCATTTCCATTTCACTATATCGCATAACTACACCTTCATATATTTTTCCGCTAGTATCTTTCACATTTATAATGAGTACATGAGGTGTTAGTTTGTAAGAAACCGTTCCAATATTTTGTAAAACAACTTCCCTCCCGCGCCTATTTACCTTTCTTATAAGACGACTATTCTCTTTTTCATACGATACTTCACTCCCATTACGCGATCGAAATCGTAAAATACTTTCTCCATTTTCAAATGCTAGCTGTTCTCCAGATGATACTTCACGAAACTCCAATTGCATTTGACCTAAAAATACATCCCACTCCCAATCATTTAATCCTTTTGACTGTTTATTTTCCATTTCAATGAAATGTAGGCGGGGAAAGAGCAAAAAAAATATTGATAATAGAAACAGACATACAATCATTTCTATTAATGAAAAACCAAATTCTAATTTATTTTTTCTCCTACATAAAAGCATTGTTCCATCACTCTGTCTTTCACATCTCTCCACATGGTACAAACTTCATTGCCTCCCCAATATGTGTAATACACAATTCCATTTATATTCTTTTCTATTATTCGCTTTTCTTCATTTCCATACATATATATAATTGCTTCCTTTTTTAATAATCCAGATGCCTTATAACGAATTTGTATATTTTTTCTTTCTTGCATAACTAATACTGTTTGCGGTAGTAGTAACGATACAGCCATCATTAAAATACTTAACGATACAATCATTTCAGCCATTATGGATCCTTTTTGACATTTCACGATACGTAAATCTCCCTCTTCCAAGCTGAAATACAATTTCATATTTATAATTTCGATATGAAATTATAATCGTACCACCTCTATTAATATTTCCACTTGGATTATATGTCATCGGATTTGGAAACGTATGCAAATCAATTTGTATATCTTCTTCATACTCCCGCTTGACGATATAATACTTTGTACCTGACTCTTTTATAGCATACATATTTCTATCTTTATGCCAACGTAATGTATAGTGCTTTTGACGATTTATCGCTAATTGCTGCATATACAAAATATCATTTGAAAACTGTCTCAAAAATTGTTCAACTTTTTGTCGCTCGTATAAGGAATGAACACTAAAATACGTAACTACACTTAATACAGAAATAGCAAATAAAACGAGTAACATTTCTAAAAAAGTAAACCCCTGTTGTTTCACAATGCCCTAATTGATACTGCGCCATCATCTGAAATATGAATAGATTCGCCATTCGGGCACTTATCAGTTGTAATATACTTTTCATCTGTCAGTTCTTTTAACGATGGAATTTTATTATGTTGTAATTGATATACTTGTATTTGTGCTTCTATAGATTTCACGTAAGCTGCACACCCTTTTCCTTGGACCGATGAACGCTGTGTAACTACATTTGGAATAATTAATAGTAATAATATAGTTATGACAACCATTACTAATAGCATCTCTAACAGAGTAAATCCTTCCTCATTCCGCATACAAATGCCCCCTAAATAGAATTCATCATTTGAAACATTGGCATAATCATCGCTAAATACATAAGGACAACGATTCCTCCAATACATGTAAATAAAATAGGCTGAATGATAACTAACATATGTTTAATTTTCCGTTCCATCTTTTCCATAATAAGATCGCTATAGTCACCTAATTCAATCGCTAAATTGCCGTTTGCTTGTCCATGCGTAATAACATAAGAAAGTTCTTTCTCGTAATACCCACTTTTAGCAATGATAGATTGTAACCGTTCTCCTCCAATTAATTGTCTTTCAATCCGGCTCGCTTCATATTGAAAGAACGGATGATATCTTTGCTCCATCATTATTGTTAAAGCTTCGCATACTGATAGTCCACCATTTAATAAACCACTCAACTGAGTAGCAAAATAATGTGAATGCTTTAAAATAAGAAATGTTTTGATGAGGGGCATACGAAGCATGATTTTTACTTGGCTAATATGTGGAAGTTTCCTAAAATACAACATATACAAACTACATCCAATAATAACAGTTAAAATAACGGTTAAAATAATGTAAGGCAGCAGTTTTATTGCACTTAAAATTTGTTCTGTAAGTAGTGGTGTATTAGAACCGAACGAACTATAAACCATTTCAACCTGAGGTAATAAAATGAGGTTGAAAATAAAAAGCATGATTAGTAGAAAAAACATTAAAAACATAGGATACTGCATGATTTTCATCATGTCTCTCCTATACTTATCTTTCTTATAAAGAAGTGCACTTCCTTGTTGCAAAGCAAAAGAAATATCACCATGTCGCTCGGCATAAAATAAATAACTTAACATGTCCTGATGAAACTTTAACTGATGAAAAGAATCGTGTAGACTTTTCCCATCTTTTAACCCCTCAATCATGTGCTGCAATTGTACTTTCTTTTCTACAGGTAATTGAAACTGTAAAAATTCTAATGCTTGTAAAAGAGAGTAGCCTTTTTCTAGTAATTCTCCTAAACGTTTCAACAATACTACTTGATCACTTAAACTCCAAGTTTTCTTAAACATAAACATCATCTTCTAAAAAACCTAAAGCATATCCTTTTCTTATTGACGATTCTAAAGTCTCATGTTTGTAAGTAACACATTCTCCATCTGCTTCTTTAAGCGCTTGTTTTAACTCATATCCATATAGCAGCTCATAAATGCTTGCTTGCCTTACTTGCCTCATTGATTTACATAAAGTTGAGCACTTTCCTCTGCAAAACGGACACTTCAATTCGACAAGTCGCTGTGCAGCTACAGCCAATAAAGACTGTTCAATCTCTTGCCTCGTTATACCATAATCCATGAAACGAATGATTGCTCCTTTCGCATCATTCGTATGCAACGTTGTCATGACTAAATGTCCTGTCAAACTTGCTCTTATAGCTATTTTTGCTGTTTCTTCATCACGGATTTCACCGACTAAAATAATATCTGGATCATGACGTAAAATAGCCTTTAATCCTGTTTCATATGTGAGACCCGCTTTTTCATTTATTTGAATTTGTAATACATCGTCACTTCTTTTTTCAACCGGATCTTCAAGTGTAATGATGCGACGTGTTTTCTTTTTTCTAATTACCTCTAATAATGCATACATTGTCGTTGTCTTCCCAGAACCAGTCGGTCCAGTAAACACGAGTAGCCCCTGTGAATAGCGTAAAAACGAGAGTAGTTTTGCTGCCGTACTTGGAAATAACGAAAGATGTGATAAGGGCTGCACAGATGCTTGTAAATGAAGGCGAATAACGAGACTTTCTTGATATACTGTTGGAAGTGTTGAAAGGCGTAAATACACTTCTTGTCCATCAATTTGCAAATACAACGAACCATTCTGTGGCTTCCGTTTCTCTCCTATGTCCATAGATGCTAAAAATTTAAAATGTGAGACAAGTTTTTCTCCAAACTCCTTTTTAATACAATGTCTCGTCATTAAATCTTTTCCTATACGTAGTTGCACCGCTACATCCTTCTGCCGGGGCACAATATGTAAATCTGACGCTTGTACCCTACACGCTTCTTTTAAAATTGTATTCGCAAAAATTTCAATCCCATTCATCACTTTTCCCTCCTCACTATGTATATAGCATGAAAACATGCACAATAAAAATTTGGAATTTTGTATTTTGACTAGAACAAAAAGGAAAAATATGTTTGTGAAATTATGAACAATTTCCGAATTATTGTCTGAAATTACCTATACTCATGTTTATCTGTATTATAATGTTATTATCTTGGATAAAGTGATAAAGGTGGAGATCCTCATGGAACAAGCTTTAAAAATTACAGGTGTATTATCTGACCCAACTCGTTATTACATTTATAAATATATTTCGCAAAAACATAGTTACGTAACGGTACAAGAAATTGCAGATGAGTTTGACATTCATCCAAACGTAGCGCGTTTACATTTATCTAAACTAGAAGATGTTCATATGCTAAAATCGGAAACGAAGAAAACTGGAAAAGGCGGACGACCGAGCAGATTGTATGTCTTATCTGAAGATGTTATCCAATTACAATTTCCATTCCGTGATTATCAATTGTTAGCAAGAATCGCATTTAATTCTTTACTTAGCCTTGGCGCTGCTGGTGAAAAAGCGCTATACGAAACAGGAAAACAATTCGGGGCCGAATTAATGCAACAACATATGCAACGTTTAAATGTGAGTGAAGATGCTTTAACAGTAGAGCAAAAAGTTCAAATTGCAAAAGAAGCTTTCTCAACAGCCGGCTTATCACCTGCATTTGAATTAAGTGCAGATGGAACAAAAATTTTCTATGATGTACACAATTGTCCATTTAAAGAAGTTGCTGTTCATCATCCAACTGAAATTTGTAACATGCACGGAGATATGATGAAAGGCATTTTTGAAATCCTATTCCCTAACATGGAATTAACTCGACATGATAGTCTATTAGATGGATGTAAATCTTGTAATTATAAACTAACAATTTAATTTATCATATAAAAAGAAGCCAATAATAATTGGCTTCTTTTTATATGAACGAATATTTACAATAGTAATAAAAATAAACTATAATGAAAAGAGGTTTTACTTTTTCTAGAAAAGGAGGGAAATAGCATGGATCGCATGTTTCGCGTTCTCGGCTTTTGGACTGGAATTTTCTCGGTTATGTTTTACGTAGGAGATATGCAACAGGCTGCACTACTATTTTTAGGACAAACAGGTTTCTTCGTACTTTTAAGCTATTTAAAATTAACAGAGCGTATGTATATATACGTATTCGGGGCATATTTAACTGTTTTCTTCATAGGATTTACATACTACACGACATTTTTACTTGTCCCTGGGGCTGGACATTAAAAGATGGCATTTTGCCATCTTTTTTTTAATCCCGGAATTTCCTAGTTGACTTATAGGTTTTATTACCTTATATTCTATATAACAGATTGGAATTAGGGGGAATCAACATGAATACACTGCTTGTCGGAATTAACGTTGCAGTCATGCTCATCTTAGTTGGCGTATTATATTATATGCAACGTAAGCATGTATCTTTTAATAAACGTGTATTTACCGCTTTAGGAGTCGGAATTTTATTCGGTCTTATATTACAATTCATTTATGAGCCAACTTCTAAAGTAATTATTGAATCAAATACTTGGTTTGGCTTAATTGGTAACGGTTATGTGAAATTACTTCAAATGATCGTTATGCCACTTATTTTAGTATCTATTATTTCAGCATTTACAAAATTACAGTTAACGAAAAACCTTGGTAAAATTAGTGGTCTTATTATAGGAATTTTAATTCTTACTACAGGTATCGCTGCAGCTGTCGGTATCGCTGCAAGTGCAGGATTTGATGTATCTGCAACAGGCTTGCAACAAGGTGATGCAGAATCTGCTCGTCTGAAACTAGTTGAAGAAAGATTTACTTCTATTGAAAAGACAACAATTCCAGATAAATTATTAGAGCTATTGCCTACAAATCCGTTTCTTGATTTAACAGGCGCTCGTCCAACATCAACAATTTCTGTCGTAATATTTGCAGCCTTTATCGGCATTGCCTTTATAGGTGTAAAACGAAAATATCCAGAACAAGCAGAGCTATTTAAGAAAATGCTTGATGCTGTATATGCAATCGTAATGCGTATGGTAACATTAATTTTACGCCTTACTCCATACGGCGTATTAGCTCTTATGGCAAAAACAGTTGCTGGTAGCGATATAAATGCTATTTTAAAGCTTGGTAACTTCGTGTTAGCCTCTTATGTAGCACTTATCGTAATGTTTATCATTCACTTATTATTAATTGCATTGTCTGGTTTAAATCCAATTCAATATTTGAAAAAAGTGTTCCCTGTACTAACTTTTGCATTCACATCTCGCTCTAGTGCTGGTGCGATGCCATTAAATATTGAAGCTCAAAAAGAAAAGCTTGGTATCTCCGAAGGAATTGCAAACTTCGCAGCTTCATTTGGGGTATCTATCGGACAAAACGGTTGCGCAGGTATTTATCCAGCAATGCTTGCAATGATGGTCGCTCCAACTGTAGGAATTGATCCATTACAACCACAATTTATTTTAACTTTAATCGCTGTTGTTGCTATTAGCTCATTCGGTGTTGCCGGAGTTGGTGGCGGTGCAACATTCGCAGCTTTAATCGTACTATCTACAATGAACTTACCAATCGGTATTGTTGCTCTAGTTATCTCGGTTGAGCCATTAATCGATATGGGTCGTACAGCTCTTAACGTAAGTGGTTCTATGACAGCAGGTCTTATTTCAAGTAAATGGCTTGGTGAATTAGATCAAGATACGTACAATCAAGATGATACAAAAACTGGTGAAATTGCTTCATAATGAAAAAAAGACGCTAACATACAATTGTTAGCGTCTTTTTTATTCCGTTCCCTCTTTATAAATCTTATCTTGAGAATTATCACTCCAAGTATTCTTCTAATTGCTCTTTTAACTCTTCCTCAATCTCATAACAAGATTCATCAGCGAGTTCTCCTACTTTCTTACTACCCAAAATGTTTGATTGAATTGGCATTCCTAAAAAGATTCTTTCACATTCCTAAATTGGAATATTGTGAAATTTAATCATCTCTTTTTCTTCATCTAATATAGCTATAGCAACTGTTGAATAATAACCCACCTCAAAGGGATTCTCTTTTTCTCTTGCAAATCCCATATCTAATTCCATGTTTTTTTCTATGTATAAATGCGAATACTCTTTATACAATTTAAGTGACATTCGCTCTATTTCCTTCTCCATACATTGAATGTTCTCTTTTAACTCCAACGTAAACTCCTGTTCTTTATATTTCATTTTCGCCTCCTTAAACATAGAAAAAGAGAATACAATAATATATTCTCTTTCCTCAAATATATTTCATTATCTCACAGCCCGTCCTTTTCACAAATAACCATTTTGTTCGCACCATTTATGAAATTGTCCTACGTCTACTCCAACTAACACGATATCCTTTAGCTCTACATCAATAATTTGTTCTCCAATTACAATAGCAAACTGCGATGCTAATTTTGTCTCGTTTTTCTTTACAATTCCAATTCGGTTCCGATGCGGTCCATCTTTTATATATGCTTTTTGTCCTACAATATCAAAGTTCAAGATTCTCACCTCTTTTACTGCGCTCAAATTGGAAATACGATCTCCACCTCGGAAAATTTCCTTTCATTGCACTATTTCTCTATATATATGACGAAACAATAAAAGAGTCCTTCCTTCTTTACAATTATTTTTTCTTTGTTTCATTTTTGTGATTGAAACGTAAAGTTTATAATAAAATACACTTGGAAGCGCTTTCTATGTAATTTTTTATGTTATAATATAAAAGTAGAACTTCGTAAAGAGGGTTAAAAAAATGAATACAAAAATGATTAAAAAAGTAATTGAAGCATTAAAAGTATATGGCTTTCAGGATGTATCATTCTGTGACAAAACGAGGCAATTTTTATTTCATAACGAAACCGATATTATGAGCGGCTATGCAGAAATAACATATAGTAGTCAATTTGAAAAATTCAACGTACAAATTCATCCAATTGAAACACATCACCAAGCAGAGTTACAAGAGGTTGAAAGACATATACAAGCTTGTATAAGAAAAGTGGAATATTTAAACGCACTTCTTACCGGGCAGACAAAACTAGATGATAAAATTATTATTATGTAAAAAAAGAACGTGATTGAATCACGTTCTTTTTTCATTATATGTTCATCTTTTCCTTTAGTTGTAATCCTGTAACAGATTCTAATACATCCATCGATTCTCCAAATGTCATATCAAAAATTGTATTGTCCTCTATGTACGGAAACTGTCTGAAACGCTTTTCTAACACCTTTACAGCATCTGATGTAAAGTTTGCACTATCAATGCCAAATTCTGTTTCAAGAAGAACGATCCAATCTAACACATGAAAACCTAATCCATTGACGAATGCAATAAGTTTTTCTTCTGGGTTTGAAGATAAGAATACTTGGCGTTCCATCTCACTAAAAAGTTCTTCTCCTAAGATTTCAGCTAACTCATCATCATGTTCACGTTCAACAAGTTCTTCGTAGCCGTAATCATCCACAAGCTCTTCTACTTCTTCACTATCCTGACAAAGCAATTGACTAAGAAGTGCCTCTTTCTTAAATTCACTATTTTGTACGACTTCTAAAAAGCTCGTTTCCCATCCATTTTCTAATTTCATATTATGTACTCCTTTATATACGTTTCTTATCATCACTGTACCCAAAAGATCACTTTTATAACCTTTTAGGTAGTTACTATTATTTCACATGATTCATAACATAAGATGCAAACTCAGCTACATCTCCTTCAAAAATATTTATTTCTGGCAAGTGATAGAACGTTGTTTGGAGCGGGTTTCCTGCATGATATACATATATCGTTTTCTCTAGTGCAATCGCCATTCCAAACTCTGTATGGCTCCCGTTTCCGCCATCTAATATAAGTAAAAACACATCCGCTTCTTTTACAGCATTTTTTTCTGCCTGACCAATTTCTCTTAATTGTTCTTGATTCACTGCTCTTTCGTTTTTGGTCCAATCATATGTATGGTGCCATCCTGCATGTTTCAGTTCATTTGCTACGGAACATACTAGATGTTTATTTTGGAAACCTGAGGCGATATAAAAATTCATTTATATACACTCCTTCATTATGTATCGGGAAACTCCTTTTTAGCGTTATTTGTTATAGCTATAATAAATAACAACTTCAAAAAAAATCCCCATCTTTAAAACTTATTTGCGTTTAAATGATGGGATGCTTCATGGTCTTCTTTTATTTTTTGTTTTTTATAACTTTCATCAGCTAACATTTCTAGTTCAGCTGTTATCTCTGATTTTTCAAGCTCTCTTTCTTGCGAAAATTTCCTTGAAATATAAACAATAACACTACCAACGTACAACACAAAGCATATAATAAGTGCAGTATTTTCATAGAGACTTAGCTCCAACACAGTCACTCCTAATCCATTCGTATTTTCACGCTTCATTAATTGGAATTTCCCTATTAACCCATTTGTTATCCCGCTATTTGAGGGCAGTAAACCCCCCTCCTCAAATTCCAGTGAAAGCAAAGAAGTTAGATGGAGGATGCCCCCAACTGATTAAAGTTTCACTTTATTGTAACATAAAAATATCAATTCTTGGAATCTTTCACCCTACTAAAAGAGGCATGATTGTTTCATCATGCCTCTGAAATATTTTGAATGATTGTTTTAATTGCTTCTTTTCCATTATATTTTTTTAGTGCTGTTTTATACTTCTCATTATTTTGATTCAATTCTTCGACATACTTTATAAGAGATTTTACAGTTACATCTTCTTCATATAATACGGAGGCATACCCTTGCCTTTCAAAGGACTCTGCATTTAATATTTGATCTCCACGGCTTGCAAATTTCGATAATGGAATTAAAACCATCGGCTTTTGTAATGTTAAAAATTCAAAAATTGCGTTGGAACCCGCGCGTGAAATAACAAAATCTGTTACCGCTAATATATCTGGCAGTTCTCCATGTACATATTCAAATTGTCTATATCCTTCTTTATTTTGTAAACTTTCATCAAGGTTACCTTTTCCGCAAAGGTGAACAATTTGATACTTTTTAAGAAGTTCTGGTAATGCTTCTCGAGCCGTATCATTAATTTTTTTCGCGCCCAAGCTACCTCCCATAATCGTAATAACTGGCTTTTTACGTGAAAAACCTAAAAATGCTAAACCTGTTTCTCGATTTCCCTTCAGCACTTCTTCACGTACAGGAGATCCCGTATATATTACTTTTTCTTTCGGTAAATGTTTCGCTGCTTCTTCAAATGTAACAAATATTTTCGAAGCAAAACGAAGCGCAATTTTATTTGCTAGTCCTGGCGTCATATCAGATTCATGTAATAAAACTGGTACTCTATTTAGCCATCCTCCAATTACGACTGGTACAGATACGAAACCGCCTTTTGAAAAAATCACATCTGGTTTTAGTTTTCGAATCCTTACATACGCATCCATAACACCGATACGATAAACTTAACTAAATCTATACAATTCAATCAAATTTACACGAGTTAGTGCTTCATCGTGTTCTCGCAGCCCCAAAGGGACGAGGGGTATAACACTCCACACGAGGCAGTATCGTTACCTCCTATTATCAAGCATTTATTTTACCCATCTTGATAAATTTATCGCAGCATTTACATCCCTATCGTGATAGCTATTGCATGAAGCACAACGCCATTCACGAATCTTTAAACTCCACTGTCCTTCTGGTTGAACTGAATGGTCGTATTTCACTCCGCAACATGAGCAAATCTTGCTTGAAGCGAACCATTTATCAGCTTTTACATACGCAATGCCGTACTTCTCGCACTTGTATGACAAACATTGAAAGAAGAAGTTTAATTTTTGAAATGAAAATGCTTTCGATAGTTTTTTGTTTTTTAACAGGTTTGAAATAGATAAGTCTTCCACAACAATCCTCATTGGTTTGGTTTTCACCAATTTAGCTGTTGCTTGATGGATATGGTTATTTCGGATATTCATAATTTTCCTAGATAACCGCAGGTGCTCAGCTTTCGCTTTTTCATATCCAGCAGATTGAATTTTCACACCTTTTTTAAATCTCCTAGACATATCTCTTTGCGCTGACTTTTTCCTTTTCAAAAATTTTTTAACCTTGGCATCTTTGTTTATATTTCGTTCTTTCGTACCATTAGAAGCTACAAAAAGCTCTTTTAAACCAACATCCACACCAATCGACTCATCGGTTAATTCTTGTGATTCAAAGTCTTCTTGGAACCCTACACTCATCCACCAGTGACGACCGTCAAAGGTAACTCTTGGATTGGATGGTTTTTTATTCCTTGGTAGTTGTTGGCTTGTTTTCACTTCTCCAATAGACTGAATATGAACTACTTTCTTTCCTATAACCAGTCTTTCATAATTGGCATAAAATCCTTGGATTAAATCTTTTTTGGATTTATAAGAAGTGTGATAACCATTTTTGTACTTTTTGAACGAATGTTTTCTCGCCGTATCAAAATCTTTTGAAGCCTGTTTGGGAACTTGTGCGTTGATGTCATTTAACCACTCATATCTCTTTCGCTTCTTGATCTTTGTAAATCGTTTCTGTAAAGCTAACTGTGAAACAGATTTTCCAAATAGCTTATAATACCTATCACTCATTCTTTTACAATAGTTATAAGCGAATCTTGCAGCACCAGCATGGTTTCTAAGCACTTTTTCTTGTTCAGGCGTTGGAATCAGTCTGACTTTCTTCGCTAATATCATCAGAATGTAACTCCTTTAATGAAAGATTTGTTCTTCTGAATCGTAGCGTGTTCCACCAGCATTCTCGTAAGACTACTCGGATGCAAACCTGTTAATTCTGATACTTGACTAACTCGTGAAAATTTCATTATTATTCTTACCTCATTGAACCCACAATAGCACATGCGTTCGATAGATTCAATGAGGTTTGATAGATTTAATTAAATGTATCTCGTTCAACTAAGGGCGCAATTCCTTAGCCAGTTCTCTTATGAACTTCTCATGTTTTCACATGAGCGCAGACTATATGTTTATCTCTTTAGAGATAGAGGATTTTTCCATCACCATAGGCTTGTGATGTACTCTCGTCAGTTATACGAGATAGTCGTTGAACGTTCATCTTATCGCTTTTGACTTAGATGATTCGAGGCGGAAGACCCATTGTTCTAGTGTTTAGGATTTAACCTTGCACGATCTGATTGATTTTTTCTGCTTTCGCAACATTCACGCTCGCCATTTCTAGCCACGTTGTAGTTCAATCAGCTTTAGGGATTGCCCGCAGTTAACCCTCACTACTAGCCAATCACTTGACTAGCAGGGCTTACTGATATATTTAATTAACTTTCGTTATAATTGGTTAAATAAATCGTAACAGTTAGTTACCCTTTATTACAAGAAAAGGATCTTTTATATTTTTCAAATCAAAATAACGACGTAGCTTTCCACTCGAAATACTATAGTAGGGAATGCCTTCCTTTTCTATAATCGTTTTCTCAATACCTTGATGAGAACCAATGTAAGAGATATCCCAGTTGTCTTCTTGTAAATATGGGATAATGGCTAAATTAGGTGTTACATGTCCTGCCGAACCGCCACCTGTAAAGACTATTTTCTTCATACGTCTCCCCCTTCTAGACTATAATACACTAAAATATCTTGCCTCAGGGTGAGAAAATACCATAGCCGTTACGGACGCTTCTGGCTCCATCATGAATCCTTCTGTTAATGAAATACCTATTTCCTCTGGATGAATTAAGCGAAATAGCTTTTCTTGATCTGCAAGTTCTGGACACGCCGGATAACCAAATGACACGCGTATTCCTCTATATTTCGTACGGAAACGTTCTTCCATCGTCAGTTCAGGTGAGTCTGGAATGCCCCAGCGGTCACGAATGAGCATATGTGTTTTTTCAGCAAGTCCTTCTGCTAATTCAAGCGCTAACGATTGAATGGCATGACTACGTAAGTAATCACCTTTCGCCTTCCACTCTTCAGCAATGTCCCGAACTCCTTCCCCAACCGTAACAGATAAGAAAGCAACATAGTCCATCTCATCTCCAATTGGGCGCAAATAATCGCCTAAAGTACGATAGGGAGCCTTTCCTTGTCTAGGGAATGTGAAACGCTCTATAACACGCGTATGATTTTCTGGATCATATATTACAATGTTTTGTCCGTCGCTTTGCGCTGGGAAAAATTGATACACTGCTTTCGGCTTTAACCAAGATTGTCCTTCCTGCAATAATTCATCTATTAAATCATTTAATTCATGTGCTCTCTTATCTCCCTCTTTCAAAAGCTTCTTCACATTTCCTTTTAATCCAAGGTGATGCCCAAGTAGCATTTGTCTATTTAAAAATGGAGCGAGATGAAGAGCCGGAATATCACGTAATACAATTCGTTTTGTTGAATCAGGCACCATAACCTCAGCCTTCGGTAATGGCTCAATTACTGTTGGAATTTCTATTTTCTTCTCCTCTTTTTTTACGATATGAAGATGACGTTCTTTTTTATCCTGTTTCATCTTCTCACGCTCTTCTTCTTTTTGAAGCTTATTAATAATATCGAGCCCCGTCATCGCATCACTCGCATAACAAACGAGCCCTTTATATGATGGTGAAATTCGATTATCTGTAAACTTTCTCGTTAACGCTGCACCACCTACAACAATGGGCACATCAATATTTGCTGCTTTTAAATCTTCAGCAGTCGTTACCATTTGTTGCGCTGATTTTACTAATAAACCTGAAAGGCCTATAATGTCCGGCTTCTTTTCTTGTACTTCTTGAACAATTCGATCCGAACGTACATTAATTCCTAAATTAATAATCTCATATCCGTTATTCGCTAAAATAATTTCAACGAGATTTTTCCCAATATCATGCACATCACCTTTTACAGTTGCTAATAATACTTTCCCTTTTTTTGCACTATCGCTAGATTCCATATGTGGCTCTAAATAACTTACAGCAGCTTTCATACTTTCGGCACTTTGCAATACTTCAGCAACAATAAGTTCATTATTATTAAATAGTCGTCCTACCTCATCCATCCCTGTCATAAGCGGACCGTTAATAATATCAAGAGGTTTTCTTCCTTCTTCAAGTGCAAGACTTAAATCCTCGTGTAATCCTTGTTTCGTACCTTCTACAATATAATTTGCTAGTCGTTCATCTAGCGTTAACGTTTCTTGCACAACGACATCTTTCTTTTTAGCGACTCGGTAAAAGTTTGTAAATTCTTCTAACGTCTCTTTCGTCGTTTCAAACAGTAATGCATCTGCAAGGTGTTTTTCTTCCTCTGGAATCGACGCATAGCGTTCTAATTTTTCCGTATTAACAATCGCGTAATCTAATCCAGCCTTCGTAGCATGATATAAAAAGACGGAATTCAATACTTCACGTCCAGCCGGTGGTAAACCAAATGATATGTTACTTACACCTAAAATCGTTAAACACTCTGGTAACGCTTCTTTAATAAGGCGAATGCCCTCTATAGTCGCTGCCGCTGAACCAATATATTCTTCATCACCTGTCCCTACTGGAAACACAAGTGCATCAAAAATAATATCTGACGGGCGTATCCCATATTTCGTCGTTAATAATTCGTAACTTCTTTTTGCAATTTCTAATTTTCTTTCAGCACTTACTGCCATACCATCTTCATCGATTGTACCAACTACAATTGCAGCACCATACTTACGAAGAAGCGGTGTTACCTTTTCAAAACGCTCTTCTCCATCTTCTAAATTAATAGAGTTGATAACAGCTTTTCCTTGAATATAAGTAAGTGCTCTTGCCATAACATTTTCATCCGTTGAATCAATCATAATCGGTACTTTTAACACTTTCGTAACTTCTGTCAAAAATTTCTCCATATCTTCTATTTCATCACGATCAGGATCTGCCATACAAATATCAATAATATGAGCATTTTTCTTCACTTGCGCTCTTGCCACTTCAGCAGCCTCTTCAAATTTCCCTTCTGCTACTAATCGTTTAAATTTACGTGATCCAATAACATTCGTTCTTTCACCTACAAATAACGGTCTCATAGACTCATCATATTGCAGTGCCTCTAATCCACTAATTCCATGTCCTTCTCTCTCATGATGGTCACGAGGCTTAAGAGATGCTAGTGCTTCTTTCATTGCTTTTATATGTTCTGGTGTCGTGCCACAACAACCACCGATAATATTAACCCATCCTTCTTCAGCAAATCGCTTCACCTTTTCAGCGAGAGAAGATGGAGACTCATGGTAATGTCCATCTTCATCAGGAAGACCTGCATTTGGATAACAAGAAATGTAACACTCCGATAAATCAGATAGTGAACGAATATGGTCCCTCATAAACTCCGGACCAGTCGCACAATTTAACCCAACAGATAATGGTTTCATATGTTCTACTGATAAATAAAAAGCTTCAATTGTTTGCCCAGCCAGAGTCGTTCCCATTGGCTCAATCGTTCCTGAAATCATAATAGGAACCGTTTTTTTCAGTTCTTCAAAAGCAGCTTGAATTCCAATATAAGCTGCTTTCACGTTACGCATATCTTGACTCGTCTCAACGAGTAATACATCAACTTCTCCCTTTAATAATCCTCGTGCCTGCCTTGTATAAGCCTCAATCAATTCTTCAAAAGTCACACCACCAGTAACACTAATTGCTTTCGTTGTTGGTCCCATCGCTCCCGCAACATATACTTCCTTACCGCTTTCTTTAACAGCTTGCTTCGCCAAAAGTGCTGCCTTTTCATTTAGTTCTTCATCTAAATGAGACAGCTCATAATCACTTAGTACAATATTCGTTGCCCCAAATGTATTTGTTTCAATAATATCCGCTCCAGCTTCAATATAAGCTTTATGAATCTTTAAAATAACGTCTGGTCTTGTTTCTACTAAATATTCATTACAGCCCTCGTACTCTTCTCCTCCGAAATCTTCAGCAGTTAAATCCTCTTGCTGAATCATTGTTCCCATTGCACCATCTAATATTAAAATGCTATTTTGTAATTTTTCTTCTATACACTTCATCAATTAATACCTTCTTTCACTTCTTGCTTTTCTCTTACATATTTAACAAGATGTTCTGTAATTTCATATTTTAAAAATGGTGTAATAAGATAAATACCATTAAAATATTTCATCGCTGCGTCGATCAATTCTTGCGAAATGCGAATCCCTTCCTCAATTGCCGCCTCTTTCGTTTCGTGTCCATCCATTCTCTCTCTTATTTCTTCTGGAAGAGTAATACCCGGTACCTCAAAATGAAGAAAATCTGCATTCCGCTTACTTACTAACGGCATAATTCCAATAAAAATAGGTTGTTCCAAATGCTTTGTCGCTTCATACACTTCTTCAATTAACGCGATATCGTAAATTGGCTGAGTTAAAAAATATTCCGCTCCAGCATCTATTTTTCGTTCCATTCGCTTAACCGCTGCTTTTAAGTGCCTCACGTGAGGATTAAATGCGCCGCCTACAGAAAACCTTGTCGCCGATCCAATTGATTTCCCTAAAATTGAACGTCCATCGTTCATTTCTTTAATCATTTTAATGAGCTCAATAGAGGACAAATCGTATACAGAAGTTGCACCAGGAAAATCACCAACGCGCGCTGGATCACCAGTTAAAGCTAACACTTCTTCCATCCCTAACGCCGATAAACCTAACAAATGAGATTGTAGTCCAATGACGTTATGATCCCTACACGTTAAATGTGTCAATACCGGGATATCATGCTTCGTTAATAACGCACCCATTGCCATATTAGAAATACGAGGCGATGCTAATGAATTATCTGCTAGAGTAATAGCATCTGCTCCCGCTCTTTTTAAAGCTCTTGCTCCTTCAAAAAACCGCTGTGTATCTAACGTTTTCGGTGGATCTAATTCCACTACAACTGTCGTTTGTTTTTTCGCTTTCTCTGCTAGAGTGACGTGAGCCTTCGAACGTTTCTCATGCGTATGAACAACTTTCGGCCTTTGAATGGTGTCTTTTTCTATTACAGGTGTAACATTCGCAACAGCGTGCTTCATACTTTGAATATGTTCTGGAGTCGTACCACAACAACCACCTAATAACCGAATACCTTGCTCAATAAATCTCGGCGTCATCGCCTCAAAATAAGCTGGGCTTCCCTCATATACGTAACGTCCCTCCACATAATTCGGGAGACCTGCATTTGGGTATGCTGATAAATAGCCATTTTGCGGAATCGATATCATTTTGAAAGCCTCCGTCATATGAAGCGGCCCTAGTTGACAATTTAATCCAACAACATTTGCACCGTAATCTATAAGTTGCTTTAATATTTCATTGACATCATTTCCATTTTGAGTCGTACCTGCTTCATGTAACGCTAATTGAGCAACAATTGGAATGTTCGTTTGCTTACGCAATACTTTAACAGCATGAAGTAATTCAAATTCATCGTAAAAAGTTTCTAATAGTAATCCATCAACCTGTTCTTCTAGTAAAGCCCCTGCCTGTTCAAGTAGCATAAACTCCCTTTCCATATCAGTCGTTGTAACGGCTCCGATATGTTTCATACCACCAATTGTTCCTAAAATTGCATTTTTATCTGTAACAGATGCTTTCGCCAGTTTTACTGCCGCTCTATTAATTTCTGTAACTTGATTTTCTAAGCCGTACATACGTAATTTCGCCTCATTTGCTCCATACGTATTCGTTTGAATTACATCTGCTCCAGCAGCTACATATTGTTTATGAATCGATATAATTAAGTCTGGATCAGATACATTCAATTCTTCAAAGCTACTTTGCAAGCCATGTGAATGCAATAACGTCCCAACCGCACCATCACCTATTACAATTCCTTTTGATAATAAATCTAGTAATTTCACGAATCTCCCTCATTTCTATCAATATAAAAACCCCCTCTTCACTTTGAAGAGGGGGACATAATCGTTCCTCCTCTTATTATGCAAAACATTCGTTTTGCAGGTATTAGCACCGTTTCAAACATTTCGTTTGAAGGTTGCCGGGTTTCACAGGGCCTTTCCCTCCACCGCTCTCAATAAGAGTTGTCTTTATTATTTTATTTATGTAGCTAAAAGGAAATGCGTTCCCCTTTTAACAATGTTTGTTAATTTTTTAATAAATTTAGCATGCACAAAAGTAAAAGTCAATGACACTTGCGGAAAAATAAAAAATATTTAAAATAAAGTTGCAATTCAATTATCTTTTGTTGTAAAGTTAAAAACATAATAAAAATTTCATACGAACATTCTTATCTAGAGAGGTAGAGGGACTGGCCCTGTGACGCCTCAGCAACCATTAACATTTTGTTAATAAGGTGCTAATTCCAGCAAATTGTGAAAGATTTGACAGATGAGAAGAAGACTCTATTCAAACCGAAAGCCTTCTTCTTAGAAGGCTTTTTTTATTTTATATTCACTTAATGTTTCAATTTAAAAAGGAGGAATTTTCACATGTCAACAATCGAAACAAAACTAGCACAAATCGGCAATCGCAGTGAAACTACAACTGGAACGGTTAATCCACCAGTTTATTTCTCAACCGCTTATCGTCATGAAGGAATTGGTAAATCTACTGGCTTTGACTATTCACGAACTGGCAATCCAACTCGAGGTCTTTTAGAACAGGCAATCGCAGACTTAGAATATGGCGAACAAGGTTATGCCTGTAGTTCAGGGATGGCGGCTGTTCTCCTCGTCCTTTCTCTATTCCGCTCTGGAGACGAACTTATTGTATCTGAAGATTTATACGGTGGAACGTATCGATTATTTTCTGAACATGAAAAAAAGTGGGATGTTCGATGTAGATACGTAAATACACAGTCTATTAAACAAATTGAGCAAGCTATCACAACTGAAACGAAGGCTATTTTCATAGAAACTCCAACTAATCCATTAATGCAAGTTACTGATATTGCTGCTGTCGCAACTGTAGCGAAAAGGCACGGACTACTTCTTATTGTAGACAACACATTCTACACACCTTATATACAGCAACCATTAACAGAAGGTGCTGACATTGTACTTCACAGCGCAACGAAATATTTAGGGGGACATAACGATGTACTAAGCGGACTTGTCGTTGCAAAAGGAAAGGAACTTTGTGAAGAAATCGCTCATTATCATAATGCATCAGGTGCAGTTTTAAGCCCATTTGACTCATGGTTATTAATTCGCGGTATGAAAACGTTAGCGCTTCGCATGAGACAGCATGAAGAAAATGCGAAAGCAGTTGTTGCATATTTAAATGATGAAGACGGGGTGACAGATGTATTTTATCCTGGAAGAGGCGGCATGATTTCATTTCGCCTTAAAGATGAAGCTTGGATTAATCCATTCTTACAATCTTTATCCTTAATTACATTTGCCGAAAGTCTTGGTGGTGTAGAAAGTTTAATGACTTATCCAGCAACGCAAACACATGCTGATATTCCTGAAGAAATTAGAACAGCAAACGGTGTATGTAATCGTCTTCTTCGATTCTCCGTTGGCATTGAAAATAGTAACGATTTAATTCAAGACTTAAAGCAAGCCATTAAACTTGTAAAAGAAGGTGTAAGAATATGAGTTATTCTATAGATACACTCTTACTACACAACCAATATAAACATGACTCGCAAACAGGAGCTGTGAACGTTCCTATCTATAACACATCAACTTTTCACCAGTTTGATGTAGATACGTTCGGAAAATATGACTATAGCAGGTCAGGAAATCCAACTCGTGAAGCTCTTGAAGATATCATTGCTTTATTAGAAGGTGGAACAAAGGGATTCGCCTTTGCATCAGGCATTGCAGCGATTTCCACTGCATTCCTCCTTCTTTCACAAGGTGATCACGTACTCATTTCAGAAGATGTATACGGAGGCACTTACCGAGTGATAACTGAGGTACTCTCCCGTTACGGTGTTTCACATACATTTGTTGATATGACCAATTTAGAAGAAATAAAACAAAGCATTAAACCAAATACAAAGCTCTTTTATGTAGAAACACCTTCTAATCCACTTTTAAAGGTGACAGATATTCGCGAGATTTCTAAACTTGCAAAATCTATTGGGGCTCTTACTTTTGTTGATAATACATTTTTGACACCACTATTCCAAAAACCACTTGAACTTGGAGCTGATGTTGTTCTTCATAGTGCCACAAAATTTATTGCTGGGCATAGTGATGTTACTGCCGGATTAGCAGTAGTAAAAGATGCAGAACTCGCTCAAAAGCTTGGATTTTTACAAAATGCATTCGGCGCTATTTTAGGACCTCAAGATTGTTCTCTCGTACTTCGCGGTCTAAAAACATTACATGTACGCCTCGAGCATTCAGCTAAAAATGCCAATAAAATTGCACATTATTTACAAGAGCACGCTAAAGTACAAAATGTCTATTATCCGGGATTACAAACACATCTCGGATTTGATATTCAACAATCTCAAGCAACATCAGCTGGAGCAGTCTTATCATTTACTTTGCAGTCAGAAGATGCACTCCGCCAATTTTTATCAAAAGTAAAATTACCTGTTTTTGCAGTTAGTTTAGGAGCTGTAGAGTCAATTCTTTCTTATCCAGCAAAAATGTCACATGCAGCACTGTCGCAAGAAGCTCGTGATGAAAGAGGAATCTCTAATTCATTACTTCGGTTATCAGTCGGTCTTGAAAATGTTAACGATTTAATATCCGATTTTGAAAATGCCCTTTCTTATGTAGAAGAACCTGTAAATGCATAGAGAAAAAAGAAGATATGAGAATAGGTTTTCATATCTTCTTTTTATGCGATTTAGTTATAGTCATTTGAAATTTTTCTTATAGTCCATAAAAAATAAAAGTATATCATCTATTTCTAAATAATGGGTTAATTGATATATTAAGAAATAAAAAAGGGGTAAAAATAATGGATACTTGTGCAGATATTTTAATCGTTATCGATTTACAAAATGGCGTATGTTATGGCGGAGAGCATTTATTTGATTTACAGAACTTACTAACAAAAGTAAATAAAAGAATTTCTTCATACAGAAAATTAAATAAACCAATCCTTTTTGTTCAACATTGTGATGATGATTTAGTACCCGAGAAAGAACTTTGGGCTATTCATACCGATCTTGATGTTCAAGAACAAGATTTTTTTGTAAGAAAAACACATGCAAATTCATTTTATAAAACAAACTTAAAAGAAATTTTAGATCAATTATCTGTAAATCGCATTGAATTTTGCGGTGCCCAAACAGAGTACTGTATGGATGCTACGATTAAGTTTGCCCACGGACTAGGATACGAAAACTTTATGGTACAGAAAACAACCTCTACGTTGAATAATCCTTTTATGTCCGCAAAAGAGACAATTGATTTTTACGAGAACATATGGAATCACAGATTTTTAACGTTGCTAAAAGATGAATTTTAGAATAAATGACTAATGACTTGATTATCCTAAGATTTATCAGCCGTAATCAAATATTTTATGATCACCATAAAGAAGCGAATTACATTCAGCTTCTTTTCTTTTAACCTGTTTTATATTCTATATATATCATTATAATTCCTTTGTCATATTATTTTAAAAATTTTGTATATTCATTTGAAAGAATAAGAAAATCATGATAAAATTGTGTTACAAATATATCTATATCTTTCAATTTTTAAAACGCATCGAAATTTTCACCCAAAAATGTCATTTTACAAAAACGTGCTAATTTACCTATTTTATTTACATCATGGTCTCTTTTCTTACAATTTCTTTACTTTAGGACTTTTTTTCTGCAACAACTATTTTCTTTTCTTTAAATTTTTGGTATGTATAGTATGGTATAATAGCTCACACGGAGGTGGAAAAGAACATGTTAGAAACCTTTCAAAAAGAATTAGAACTATATGAAAGTAATGCAGAATTATTAAAAGTGCTGGCTCATCCTGTTCGTTTATGTATCGTAAAAGGATTAATTGAGCGCGGTCCAAGCAACGTTTCTACAATGTACACTGGCTTAAACATGCCACAATCTACAATTTCACAGCATTTAGCAAAATTAAAAAGCGCTAAAATCGTTTCTAGTGAAAGAAAAGGATTAGAAATTTATTACAAAGTAGAGAACGAAACAATAATTCAACTCGTTCGCGTATTATTAGGTTAGGGACTAATAATCGAAGAAAAAGAACGTATTCTATATTTTTTATCTCATATCTTTAATATAAATATATATCATGAGAGGAAATATATAATACTACATAAGTCGTATTAAAAAACAAGACACAGTATATACTGTGTCTTGTTTTTTATATTGTTACATACCGCTCCAAATGTAAATGTTGCATATCTTTTGTATGTATAACAACATCAAACGCACTCCCTACTCCTCCATTCAAAATCATAGAACGAACTGCTCGATTTTGTTTTTGCGTTTCAGAAAAAGGATTCATATCTTGATGGCTCGTAAGCTGTTCTAATATCCCTGCAGCTAACAAGAACTCAGATTGTTTCTTATGCCATACTGCACTCATTCCTTGCAGACTAAACATCTCCTTTAGCTCGTCCCAATGAATATGAGTAGTAAGATCCATTTCACCTGGATGCGCTAGTGGGTTACGTATTAGCTTATGCTGATAATAACCTCGCAAACTTCCTTCACGGTGTGCTGGATGCATCCATTCTTCTTTTGTGTATCCGTAATCAACTGTAATACATATACCTTTTTGAAACCATTTCGCAATTTCTTTTACATACTCCTCCATCACAAGTGGTACTTCAAAACGTTGTCCTTCAGCAATATGAATATTATATTTCAATAAATATCGACCAATTCTTTTATCTAACGGCCTACATACTTCTGAAAGGTTTCCTTCCTCTGTATATGTAATACGCACTTCATACAACATACCATTTCTTTTCTCAATTATTTCAACAGGAAATGCATCAAACAACTCATTCGAAAAGAGAATTCCCTCAAAAGAATCTCCCATTTCACTATAGGAGGTATAGTACGATACATTAGAAAATGAGCCAAGTTGCTCCTGCTGTAATTTCCTATGAAAAGGGCTCACTTCAATCATTGAATAGTTTAAATCAATAAAGGTTTTTGGAGATAATTGCTTCCATTCTTGTAAAACATCATAGGCAAACTTTCCAGTTCCCCCACCAACCTCACAAATATTCGAAGCAACTTCACCACTTTCAACAAGACGAATAAAAAATTTAGCAAAAGTTTTTGCAAAAACAGAGGATACATTGCTACTTGTAAAAAAATCCCCTTGTCTTCCAATCTTTTCACGTTCTTTCATATAATATCCATGACCTTCTGTATACAATACAAGGTTCATATACGTACTATATGAAATTGAATAATCCTTTTCTTTCCTCATCCATTCTCTTAAAATGAGCTCCATTCCCATAATGATTCCTTATTGTAAAAACGGATTATTTTCTTTTTCAAAACCAATGCTTGTTTCTGGACCATGTCCACATAACACCGCTGTCTCATCTGGTAATACAAATAATTTCTCTTCAATACTTCCAATTAATTCAGCAAAACTTCCACCAGGCAAATCTGTTCTTCCAATGCTCATTTGGAACAATACATCTCCTGAGAATACAGCATTTGCCTCTTTACTATAATAAGAAATACTTCCTGGAGAATGTCCTGGCGTCTCAAAAATTTCAAAATTAAATGATCCAATTGTTAATGTACCTTCTGCATCAATAATATGATCCGCTGGTTTTGCTGTAATACTGCGGTTCATCATAAAAATTTGAGAGCCGTTTACAGTTGCATCTCCTAACCAATCTGCTTCTTCTTTATGTACGTATACAGGAATATGAAAAGCGTCTCTTACCGCATCAACAGCACCGATATGATCAAAGTGAGCATGCGTTAATAAAACAGCCAATGGTTTTAATTGTTCTTCTTGTAAATATGTAACGAGCTTTTCACCTTCGTGACCGGGGTCAAAGATAATGCACTCTTTTTGATCATTCATTAAAATATAAGCATTTGTTTGTAATGGGCCTAACGGCATTTGTATCCATTTCATATGAAAATCTCCTCCAGTTATTAAACTTACTTTTAATGATACAACATTTCTTTCTCTTAGGAAAAGAAAGGATGCTATCTCGACAATCATTTTTAAAACATGTACAATATAAAAGAGTAAATATTCCAAAAACTCATAATAAGAAATGGGTAGACAGAGGAGGATATTGCATGGGCCTTGTTATTATTTTTACACTTGTCACTCTGTTAGCTGTATTTGCTACGCTTAGAACACTTGGTGAAAAAAACTTTTTCGCGAGCGGCTTTGCAATTGCAACTGTACTCGTTTTCGGATGGTTTACGATCATGACTGTTCTATATAACGGGTATCCACCAGCAGCTTAATTCGTTTACACTTTATTCTTCATCGAGATTTCACACAAAAAGAGGAAGGGTTCCCCTTCCTCTTTTCATATTTCAAAACTTATATCATCTTCGCTTCGTATTTGTGCTTTTTTACAAGCCAAGCTCCTCCGATAACACCTGCATCATTACCAAGTGTTGCAATAGCTAACTTCGTGCTCTTTACAGCACGTGAGAAAGCGTATTGCTCGAAATAGCGTTGAATTGGTTCTAATAGCGCATCTCCAGCTTTAGACACGCCTCCACCAATAACAATTTTCTCTGGGTTCAACGTACTAGATAGGTTCGCTACAGCTAACCCTAAATAAGAAGCTACTTTTTCTACTACTTCGCCTGCTAATTCATCACCTTGTCCAAGTGCTTCAAAGACATCTTTTGATGTAATACGTCCTTCTTCAGCTAACATAGAACGCAACATGCTTTCTTTATTAGTCTCCTGTATTTTTTGCATAGCAACACGTACAATACCTGTCGCAGATGCTACTGTTTCTAAGCAACCAGACTTCCCGCAATTACATGGGAAAGCATTTTCTGTAACTACTGTAATATGTCCAATCTCACCAGCAGCACCACTCACGCCGTGTACAATCTCACCATTGGCGATTACACCACCACCAACGCCCGTACCAAGTGTCATGCAGATTAAATCTTTTGCACCTTCACCGGCACCTTTCCACATTTCACCAAGCGCTGCTAAGTTTGCATCATTATCAATAACAACAGGTAATCCTGTTTCTACTTCTAATAAATCTTTTAGCGGATAGTTTTTCCACCCTAAATTAACCGCTTCATAAATCATTCCAGATGCCACATGTACAGGGCCAGGAGCTCCCATACCAATACCAATTAACTTGCTCTTCAATTCGCCTAATTCTTCTAGCTTTTTATCAATTGCTTTCGCAACATCAAGTGTAATATGTTTTCCTTGCTCACCTGTATTTGTAGGGATTTCCCACTTATGTAAAATTTCGCCGTATACATTAATAAATGCTAATTTAATCGTTGTACCACCAAGGTCAACACCAACTAACCATTTCTCTTCCATGTTGCTTACCTACCTTTATCTAATTCTTATTTAGCTCTTTTTGAATTTCTTGCTTCAATAAAAATAAAGCTGTTTGATAGTCTTGTGGATCGATTAGCTGTGATTGATTTAATTCACGCAATTCATCTTGCATTAATTGTAAATCTGCAATTCGATCTCCCGTATAAATAATCGTACCAAATTTCTTTAGCAATTGCTGAATATCATAAATAGATACCATTTCATCACCCTCTATGCTCACTTACTATAAAAATTATAATAAGAAAACGTTCACATATTTTATTATAATCAAGAAGAAAAAGTCTCGTCAATTTTTATTTGTCTATACAAGCTCATTTATAAGCATTGTTCCTTTTTCTGTAATAATTTTTTCTATATTTTTATCAAATGACTCTACCGGAATGTGTTTTACCATTTGAAAATCATATGCTAATGATAGCGTTTTCCCTTTATAATGCACGAGATAACGATCATAATAGCCCCCGCCGTATCCAATCCGTTCTCCTCGCTCTGTATAAGCTACGCCTGGCACAATTTGAAGATCAATGTCATCCGCACTCACTTCTTCCGTAAGTCCCGGAATCGGTTCACGTAAATTCATGTACACCGTTTCTAATTGATCAAAATCACTAATTTTCCGGAAGGACATCGTTCTTGTTCCTTTATTACACTTAGGAACTACAACTTTCTTTCCTTCTTCCCAAGCTTTTTCGATAATAGGATATGTATTCACTTCATTTTCCATTGAGAGAGTAATTCCAATTGTTTTAGCTTCAACCCACTCTTTTTGCGCATACAACGAAAATGCAATCTGTTCTGATAAAGTTGTATATTGTTCTTCTGATAAAGAATTCATGTGTTCTATTATTTGTTTACGCAAACGCACTTTCTCTTCTTTCACACATTCTCCTCCTTACAGTGACACTTTACTCTATGATGATAGTGTATCACTTTTAACATAGGAATCGAATAAAAAAAGAAACAGTAGGAAAATATTCCTACTGCTTACTTTGTTTCACGGTGTAACGTAGACTTCTTGTCACGCTTGCAATACTTTTTAAGCTCGATACGCTCAGCGTTGTTACGTTTATTTTTCTTTGAGATATAGTTACGATCTCCGCATTCTGTACATGCTAGAGTAATATTCACACGCATTCTTATTTCCCTCCAGTACTAATAACTTAAATCAGACTATACTATAATACCACTTTTAAAATAAAAATTCTACACCTTTTGATATTGTCTAATTTTTTCTATAAGATTTTTCATGTTTTCCCTTGCTATTACTGGGTTTCTAGCATGTGAATACACTAAAAATTTTGGTTGTTTTGTGTCAGAAACGATATAAGACCACTCTTTTTCAGTATATTTGAACTGTACTCCTTCAAATATACCTTCTCCCTTCCTTTCAATATCATCCAATAATTTCCTCATAATTTTCCCTTTTTCATTCCATGAACATACCACTTCATCATAAAGTAAATAGAGCGGAGGTGATTGCTCTACTATGCTCAGAAACGTTTTTCCTTGCAATGCTATTAGCTCAAATAATTTTCCAATTCGATATAAAATATCTCGCTTCCACCTTACTTGAAACGACTTCCTTTCATCCTGCGTATAAAACAGAAGATAACATTCTCCTAATTTCAAAGACATTGGGTAAATATTCCCTGTAGATTCGAGTAAGAAATCTGGAATATCTACCTCTTCCAAATCTGTACCCTGGTAAATATTACTATGTTTATCGTATAACTCGAAATGATTTCCTTGCTCAGAAAACATAAGAGCCATATTCGCTTTACTTGATTTCATCAAAGCTTTCACATGATCTTTTTGTTCGCTTGCATAAATCCATGTAACTGTACAACCAAGTCTTTGTAGAAAGAGC
Organism: Bacillus cereus group sp. BceL220; assembly: GCF_051776965.1. Lineage (NCBI taxonomy): Bacteria > Bacillati > Bacillota > Bacilli > Caryophanales > Bacillaceae > Bacillus > Bacillus cereus group sp. BceL220. The sequence continues at coordinate 557,086 of NZ_JBPWBC010000001.1, forward strand.
ATAAGTAAATGTTGCAACGTATCATTTCTCTTATTAATAAGAAGATGAAACTTCTGCATCTGTATTTTCTCGATATCAATATGCCCCAATATAACTTCTATATACTCATTCATAGAAACATGAACCAGCTTATTTCGCCCCATCTCTTTCTCATGCACGTAATAAAACAATTCGGACATATATACTTGTTCTATCTCTTTTTGCTGCTTATACGTTAACGGCATGCCAGCTTGACCATACAACTTTATAACAATCTCATTCTCATTCTCCACTTGAATGAAAACCCCACCTGCACATTGCAAATGATGAACACTATATTGAAAAAGTGACTCGTTCATTTCTTTGCATTCCATCGTATGAATCCCTATACCATGAATAGCATGTAAAAATAAATTTTTATAAGAGGTTGTTTCTATATTTTCTTGACTTCCAATTAATATACTTTCTCCTTTTGTAAAAAGAGAGCCATACGCCATCGCAATCTTCACGATAAACTGGGGAGTAATTTCAACATTCCCTCTTCCTACAATGCGGCTTTTTTGTAACCACCCTGCACTCATTTCACTCTCTTGAATACCAGCCGCTCCTACTATCGAATGACTATCAATCGCCTTATAAGGCCATAGTTTTCCTTTTTGCTTAATTATCGTACTTCTCCCGATATGACAGTGGTCCGCTACAATGCTTTTTTGAAACAATGTAACGTCATCTTCAACTATTGTACGCTCTCCTATTGTCGTTTCTAATAGTTCACAATACTTTCCAATATGGGCATTTGCAAAAACAATACTTTTTTGAAGATGAGAATAATTTGAAACGATACTATTTTTTCCAATAATAGAATATGGCTCAATTACAGCTCCTGTACCAATCTTTGCTCCTTCTCCAATGAAAGAGGGGCCATGAATTTTTGTCCCTTTCCCAATCGTCACCCCTTCTCCCATCCATACCATCGGTAATACTTCCGTATAAGGAATAGGTACTTGTAACTTTTTCGTTAACAAATCAAATTGTGCTTGTCGATATTGATTAAATGTGCCGATATCTAACCAATAACCTTCTGACAAATATGCGAATAACACATTTTTGTTTGCCAATAACGGAAACACATCATGACTGAAATCAAAAAATTGTCTAGGCGGTATGTAAGAAAAGATTTCTGGCTCCATAATATATATGCCTGTATTCACAACATTAGATACTACCTCATTCCAGCCCGGCTTTTCTATATATCGTGTAACCTCCTGGTCTTTATTCATTACAACCAATCCAAATGAGAGTGGATTTTCTACTTCTTTCACAAACATTGTTACCATTCTTCTCTTTTGTTCATGAAACCTAATTCCTTCTGATAATTGAAAGTCAGTTAATGCATCCCCGCTTATTACAACAAATGTTTCATCTAAAAATTGTTCTGCTTGTTTAATACTCCCTGCTGTACCAAGCGGAGGAGAGTCTTCAAAATAATACAAGTTAACTCCCCATTTACTACCATCACCAAAATATCGCTTAATCGTCGTACTCATATATTGAACAGTAATTGCAATTTCACGAATACCATGCTGGCGTAATAACTCAATATTGTATTCTAAAACTGGTTTTTCTAATAATGGTAACATCGGCTTTGGAGTATTACATGTTAATGGTCTAAGGCGTCTTCCTTTTCCTCCAGCTAAAATAACCCCCTTCATATACTTCAGCCTCCACTTATATAATGTTCAGTAGCTCCATATACCATATGTATATTCTCTATCCCACATGAACTAGCAGCATAAACTTGATTAGTTAAACGAATCCTCATTTAAAAGACCCTATAATTAAATTTCCCACCTATAAAAACGTACGTTTAAAACGACAAGAAAGCGCTTACTATTAATTGATAAATAATACTTATTAACGAACAACATATATACTAATTTTCCCATTACATTATGATACATCTTATCATCATAAACTAAAGGAAACAACGAGCTTTTTTTGTCATGTTTTGACTAAAAAAAGCAGGTGATTTCTCATCACCTACTTTCATTCCTACTCATTCAATAAATAATGCTTTCCTTTTACTAAATAAAATACATTTTCAGCAATATTTGTAATATGGTCTGCTACACGCTCAATATATCTCGCCACAAATGATAATTGTGTAATTTGCGTAATTGCTTCTGGTTGTTCCGGAACTGAAGATATAAACTCACGAATTGCTTTTCCATATATTTCATCAACGGAATCATCCATTTCAGCAATTTGTTTCGCGAAAGTTAAATTTTCTTGTTCATATGCTTCTAACGCTAAATGCAACATCTTATTTGCAACCGCAAACATTTCATCCAGGTTGTGCAAACTAACAGCCACTTCTTTTTCCCCAAGACGAATTGTAGCCTTTGCAATATTAACAGCATGATCTGCAATACGCTCTAAATCTGTCGCTGTTTTAATTGAAATAAAGATTCTTCTTAAGTCACTTGCTACAGGTTGCTGCTTCGTAATGAGCATAAGCGCAAGATCGTTTATTTCCTCTTCTAAATTATCCATACGGTAATCACCATCAATGACCTCTAACGCTTTCTCTACATCCCTTGTATGCAGACCTTCCATAGCAATCAATAAAGCCGCATTCGCTAATTTGCCAAGCTCAATCACCTTTTGCTGTAACACTTTTAAATCACCTTGAAACTGTTCTCTTACCATTTTTTCTTCCCCCTCAATATTATGTGCCATTATATACAAAGTGAAACTTTAATCACCCCTCATCAATCGGGCTTTTACAGGCCGCCCGCCCGCCCACCTAACTTCTTTGCTTTTGCTGAATTTTGAGGTGGGGTCTTACTGCCCGCAAATAGCGGGATAAATCTCCTACATAACCTCTTACGCTTGTAATAAACCTTAAGATAAAGAGAAGGTATTACTTCCCTATTAAAGTGAGATAAAAATAAGAAATGCCCTCTGTTAAGAGGGCATTTTCTCTTAGCTTTGCAACGATATCAACCAAAGCGACCTGTAATATAATCTTCTGTACGCTTATCTGAAGGCGTCGTAAATAATTTGTTTGTATCTGTATACTCCACAACTTCCCCGCTTAAGAAGAAAGCGGTTTTGTCTGAAATACGCGCTGCTTGTTGCATATTATGCGTTACGATAACAATACTAAAGTCTTTCTTTAACTCTTGAATTAATTCTTCTACTTTTAATGTTGAAATTGGATCTAGTGCCGATGTTGGCTCATCCATTAAAATAACGTCTGGCTCAATAGCTAAGCAACGTGCGATGCATAGACGCTGTTGCTGTCCACCAGATAAACCGTATGCATTATCGTGCAAACGATCTTTTAACTCATCCCAAATCGCTGCTCCGCGTAAACTTTTCTCAACAATTTCATCTAATGTCTTTTTGTCACGGATACCATGGATTTTTGGACCGTATGCTACATTCTCATAAATAGATTTTGGAAATGGATTTGGCTTTTGGAACACCATTCCTACGTGCGTTCTTAATTCTTCAACTGGATATGATTTATCAAATATATTGCGTTCTCTATATTCAATTACACCTGTAGTTCGAACGATCGGTACTAACTCTACCATGCGATTTAACGTTTTTAAGTACGTTGATTTACCACAGCCACTTGGACCGATAATTGCTGTAACTTCATTCTCATGAATACTTAAATTAATATCTTTTAAAGCATGGTCTTCCCCATACCATAAATTTAAGTTTTTCGTATCAAATACTACTTTCTTTGGCGCAGTCTCGATTTTCTCTTCGTTTTTCACCTGTACATTTACTACTGTTGCTACCATTTGAATTCCCCTTTCATCCACTTCCAACTTATTTTCGATTTCGTAACCATAAAACAAATATATTGATAAATAGCAACAAACCTAACAAAACAATCATCCCAGCTGCTGCTACATACTGAAATTCTTCTTGTGGCCTACTCATCCAATTAAAAATTTGAATTGGTAAAACTGTAAATCTATCAAACATACTAAATGGAACATAATTTGCAAACGCAAGTGCCCCAATAACTAATAGTGGTGCTGCTTCTCCAATTGCTCTTGATATCGCTAACGTACAGCCCGTTATAATCCCCGGGAAAGCATATGGCAATACAATTTGATACATCGTTTGCCACTTCGTAGCACCTAATCCGTAAGAACCCTCTAATAATGCACTTGGTACTGATCGGATTGCTTCTTGACTCGCCACAACAACTGTTGGTAAGACGAGTAAACTCATCGTCAGTGCTGCTGCAACTATACTCTCTCCTAAATGAAGAGCATATACAAAAATAGTTAAACCAAGCAATCCAAATACAACGGATGGTACTCCTGCTAACGTTTGATTATTAATCTCTACTATTTTTTTAAATAGAGATTCCTTCGCATATTGCTCTAAATAAAGAGCTGTTCCAACTCCAAATATAAAAGAAACAGGTATAACAATACTCATAAATAATATTGTCCCTGACAAAGCTGCAGCAATACCAGCTTCTTTCGGATTACGCGAAGCGAAATTTGTAAAGAAATCTATTGAAAGATAGCTTATACCTTTTTCAACAATTTGAAACAGTAACACAAACAAAATTACGATTGAAAATAAAATTGCTATATAAAATAACAATTTGTAAATTCGATCTTTTAAAAAGCGTGATGCCATATTTTTTTGTATTTTTTTATGATTCAACATCCGCATATTATGTCATCCTCCTAAAACGGCGCATAATTGACTGCGAAATGATGTTCATAATAAAAGTAAACAAAAATAATGTTGCACCTACAGCATACATGCTGTAATACGTAATCGTTCCATGCGGAGCATCACCTAAACTTACTTGCACAATATAGGCTGTTAACGTTTGAATAGAATGTGTCGGATCAAGCGATACATTTGGTGTGGATCCTGCCGCAATTACAACAATCATCGTTTCACCAATTGCACGCGAAGCCGCTAATATAATTGCTGCCATAATCCCTGTAAAAGCGGACGGAAACACCACTTGTTTTACCATTTCAAACCGCGTCGCTCCGAGTGCTAATGAAGCTTCTTTCGTCCCTTTCGCCACAGCTCTCATCGCGTCTTCAGATAGAGATGCAACTGTAGGCATCATCATAAATCCGATAACGATTCCTGGGCTAATCGCATTAAAAAACTGTAAATCTGGTATAATCCTTTGTAAAAGCGGCGTAACAATTGTTAATGCAAAAAAACCATATACAATTGTCGGGATACCTGCTAATAGCTCTAACATCGGCTTTAATATTTTCCGTGCACTATTTGAAGCATATTCGCTTAAAAATACGGCACACGCTAAACCGATAGGAATTGCTACAAACATAGCGATTGCTGTTACAAGGAACGTTCCACATATAAGTGGTAATATACCGAATTTAGGATTTTCAAAAAACGGTAACCATTCTTTCTCCGTCAAAAAGGAGTACAATGATATTTTTTGAAAAAACATGATTGTTTCATTAGAGAGCGTAAAAACAATTCCAAGTGTCGTAACAATAGAAACGCTAGCAATTATTTTTAGTAACAAAGGCATTATTCGATTGATTCGCTGCGTTTTTTTTCTTTGTTTTGTATTTCTTTCAATCAAATGTTGTACAGAAAATGTAATTTGACTTTTGTCATTATGAGCCAAAGATGAAAACCCCTTTCCACCCTGACATTACCTTATTATTTCTGTTAACATACGCAGCTGTTCATTGTATTTTTCTTTTCGTAATTTTACATACCCGACCTCTTCAGCGAGGTTACCAACATGCTGAATCATAAACTCAACATAGTTTGCTACATTCATTTTATTTCGGATAGATGCATTATTCACATAAGTAAGTAGCGGCCTAGATAACGGCTTATACTTCCCTGACTGAATGGTCTCTTTCGTCGGAAATACACCATTCACTTTTATTGCTTTCACCTTATCTCGATTAGCCATATAATAAGCATATCCTACAAAAGCAATGGCATGTTTATCATTCATTACCCCTTGCATAATAACTTGATCATCTTCAGACAAAGAGACTTTTTTTACAATGCGATGATTTTGTAAGATGACATTTTGAAAATAATCATAAGTACCAGAGTCTACGCCTGGTGCATAAAACTTCACTTGTTCACGTGGCCATGTTGAATGAATTTGTGACCATCGCTTCTCTCTTCCATCTTCACTCCACAGTAAACGTAACTCGTCTACTGACATATCGTCTACCCATGTATTGTGCCGATTCACAACAATTGTAAGACCATCGTTAGCGACCTCAAAAGGTGTGAACTGAATAGAGTTTTTCTTCATCTCATTTTTCTCGACTTGTTTCATTACTCTCGAAGCATTATTTATATCTACTTCTCCTTTACTGAAACGATTAAATCCTCCTCCAGTTCCAGAAACACTGATGGAAATTTTCACGTCTGGATGCACCTTTGTATATTCCTCCGCTACTGCTTCTATAATAGGAAAAACCGTTGAGGATCCATCAACTCTCACTTCTCCCATATCATTTAAAGCAAATGCAGTAGACATTTCAAAACAGAGGAACCATATCGATAGTACGAAAATTATAATCGGTGTACGCATCCATTTCACGTGTTCTTCCTCCTAGAAGTAACCGGAAATAACAGGATTACAGATATAAGAATACTGCTAAACTATTAATTCGGTTTTAATTGTTTGTAAAAGTTTTGTAAAGTTCCACAAAAATCAACATACGATAAAGTGAAACTTTAATCAGCCCTCACCAATCGGGCTTTTACGGACAGCCCGACCCCCCACCTAACTTCTTTGCTTTCGCTGAATTTTGAGATGGGAGTCTTACTGCCCGTTAATAGCGGGATACAATTTTAATCGGTAGTAGTTATTCATTTTCTCTGATAATTCCCCTATAAAACAGTTATCCCCTATCTCATCATATACAAGTATTATTTATAAGGCCGCGTGTTTTCCCAATATTGTATACTTGTCCACATTTATTACACGATATGCATAAACCATAAAAAAAAGCACACTATCTTTTCAGATAGTGTGCTTTTTTACAACTTTTTTATTCATCATCTTGCTCTTTATTTTTATTGTCTTTATCATCTTTTGGAGCTTCACCATTTACTTCTTTGTTTTTCAAATCAAAGTAAGCGTCCATAATTTCACGACCAATATATCCATTAATACCAGTCTTATCATCATGTACCCACGGAACGACAACAGAGAATGCTACTTCTGGATCTTCAAGTGGCGCATAACCTACTAATGTTAAGTTATATGTTTCCACACGTTCACCGTTTGCCTTTCTACCAATCTCTTTATCTCCGCCATACACAGTTTGCGCGGTACCTGTCTTCCCTGCCGCTTTATATTTTGCACCTGTAAAGTATTTTGTAGCTGTACCACCTGAATCATTATACACTTGTCTAAATCCTTCTTGAACACGTTTAATTTGCGATTCTGGCATATCAACACGATTTAATACTTTCGGTTCCATAGATTGAACAACTTTCCCAACTTCATCCGGTTTCACTGCCGGTTGACGAATTTCTTTTACAACTTGTGGTTGCATACGATATCCGCCATTGGCAATCGTCGAAATATATTGCGCTAATTGAAGCGGTGTATACGTATCATACTGTCCAATTGATAAATCTAGTAAGAAACCTGGTTGACTACTTCTACCCATCTGACCAGCAGATTCATTCGGTAAATCAATTCCTGTTTTTACACCAAGTCCAAACTGTCCGAAATAATAACGCATCGTATCAAATGCTTTTTGAGGTATATCTAACGTACCACCTCTCACATACTGAACACCGGCGATATTCATCGCTGTTTTAAACATATAAACGTTAGAAGACATTTTTAAAGCTGTAAGATCATTAATGTATCCCATCGTTTTCCAAGACGACTTCGTAGGTGTACCTTTTAATTTAATTGGTTCATCCAATTGCACCGATCCTGGTTGAATCGCACCAGTTTGATATCCAGTAAGTACTGTTGCACCTTTTACAGTTGATCCCATCGGATAAGAACTTGTCATGGTACCTAATGCAAAGTCATTTACTTTCGTTTGACCATCTTCGTTAACTAATTGTTTCCCCGCCATAGATAAAACTTCGCCATTTTTTGGGTTCATCATTACAACGAATGCGCGATCTAAAAGAGGTTCGCTTCCTTTAAACCTCATTAAATTCTTCGCAAGAATATCTTCCACGCGCTTTTGTAATTCCATATCAATTGTTAAGTTCAGGTCATTACCACTTTGTCCTTTTGATACATTAATCGTTTCTAAAATATTACCGTTTTTATCTGTAACATTTCTAACTTCTGCTTTCGTACCGTGTAGGCTATCTTCATACTGTTGCTCAAGATAACTTTTTCCTACTCGGTCATTTCGATTATAATCACGAACAAGATAGTAATCTAGTCTTTCTCTAGGTAAGCCTTCATCAGATGTCGACACCCCACCAAGTACACTTCGGAATAAATCATCGTACGTATATTTTCGATCCCAATCAACATTCGTATCTACACCTGGTAATACTGCTAAGTTTTCACTAATAATCGAATATTCCTTTTCTGTAGCATCCTTTTTAATAACTTGAGGTGTCATTGCATATCCGCCATCCATCTTACTCTTAATCGCTAGTATTTCTAGATCTTTTGCGGATAATTGATTAACCTCTTCTTCTGTTACACGACTTCGCTGGCGCTCGTCTAATTCTTTATCATCAATTTTTTTATCTTTAAACTCTTGACGATCTTTATTCGTAATTTTTTCTTTAGCTTCCTCTTTATGCATAGCAAGCCAATAATCCTTTTTATCGCGATCCGTTAATTTATCTGTCGGTACTTCAATCAAATCTGCTAGCTTTTTCGCTGTTTCTAAGCGATCTTCTGCAGTTGATCCTTTCATTTTTGTAAATGTAATAGTACGAATGGCTACATTATCTACTACAGCTCGCCCATAACGGTCAAATATTTTCCCACGCGGTACAGGATTACTTATCGTTGAGTTTTCTTTCTTCTCCACTTCATTCTTATATTCTTCACCACGAACAATTTGTACATATCCGAGCCTTACAATAACCGCGGAGAACATTAAAAACACGCAGAAAAACAGCACGTTTAACCGAAAAGGAACGTGGGTCTTTTTCTTATTTTGCTTCTGTTTCTTGCTCATACAAACCCCCTCTACCAACAGCTATGTAATGTGAAAGGGACACCTTCATACAGGTGTCCTCACTGCTGTCTTACATCTTTTTCTATTCTAGCATAAAACAAACGAGAAGTTAACCTTCTGGTTCAGTTTGGTTTTGCGCGTTCCCTTGCGTTACAACACTTGCTTTACTCGCATTTCCCTCATCATATTTGACATTTTTAACTGCAAAATAAATAAGAAAATGTCCAGCACCTAAAATACATAATAAGTAAGGTAAACTTTTTTCAGGTGGAAAGAATAGTACAGCACATAAAAAACTTAAAATGGAACAGATTCTTCCGGCGTTTAACCACAGCTCCCGAACAACGACATATTCCACACGCCATTCTCTCGCATTTTTCGCTCTACCAATTACGTCATATGTCATTGATCCGTACGGAACAAGTAAAATAGGATATGCAATTGCAATACATGCCGCATAAATAAGTAATTTCGTGTATGTAACATTGAAAATAACTAAAAAGACGACAGCATATAAAATAATGCCTCCAAGTAAAATTGCTTTTTTTCGCCACTCCTTCTTTAACATACGAGCAACTAAGTAATAACATACAAAGGATACAGCAGAGTTCACTAAACTGTATTTCCCTAATGCAAACTCACTATTAGTTGCTAAATAAACATATACTGAAATGACAAAAATAAACGTTCCTTCTCTCAATCCTTGGAAAAAATGAGCTCGTGTAATCTTTCCCCAATTTTTATCAATCCGTCGTTCTTTCAATACTTGCACGATTTCATAACGCCCTTCACATTCTCTTTTAGATAAAAAGAAGCTTAAGACGACAGCAATTGCAAATAGAACTAATGAAAGAAAGAATATAACAGTATAACCACTCCATTTCTCCATACGTGAAATTGTGTATCCTGCTGCTATTGGTCCGATCATCCCAGAGAAGGATGTAAGAAGTCCAAGAAACCCATTAAAGAAATCTCTTGTTTCTGGTTCTGTAATTTCAAATGTCAATAAGTTAAAAGCCAACCAGTAAAAACCGTATCCTACTCCTAAAAGAGCCCCCATTAATAAAATATACTGAGAAGCACTTTTCCCCGCTACTAAGACAACAATAAAAAAAATTGCGAGCGTTCCTACTCCTATTCGTAATAAAATCGAGCGATCGATACGTTTCGCTAATTTTCCCCCTACAAGAAATGTGAGAGGCTGTAATATAACGCTGGCCAAATTATACAAGCCAAGATTCACATAATTTTGTGTTTGTTTCCATAAATAAATATTTACAAACGTATTCGATAAAGAAATTGCGAGCGTGTATAAACCTCCTATAAGGAGCAATAACACTAAATCCCGATTCACTTCAACGTCACCAATTATATGTTTCCACTTCATACACAACTCTCCTTTACTTCATGTTCTAGTCTTCCAAAGACAAGCTCAATTATGTAAAAGGAAAGCATAGAAAAAAGCTAGGGGTTCTCCCCTAGCTTTTTTCTATATTTATTACAATTATTTTGCTTCTTGGTAACGTTTTTCAGCAGCGTTCCAATCTACAACGTTCCAGAATGCACCGATGTAGTCTGGACGACGGTTTTGGTAGTTTAAGTAGTAAGCATGCTCCCAAACATCTAAACCGATAACTGGCGTTTTACCTTCAGTTAAAGGAGAATCTTGGTTTGGAGTGCTTGTTACTTCTAGCTCACCATTGTTTACTACTAACCAAGCCCAACCAGAACCGAAGCGAGTTGCGCCAGCTTTTGCGAATTCTTCTTTGAATGCATCGAAGCTACCGAATTTTGCTTCAATTGCAGTTGCAAGTTCACCTACAGGTTGTCCTCCGCCGTTTGGAGATAGGATTGTCCAGAAGAATGTATGGTTAGCATGTCCGCCACCATTGTTACGTACTGCTGTACGGATTGCTTCTGGTACTTCGTTTAAGTTTGCAACTAATTCTTCTACGCTTTTGTCAGCTAATTCTGCATGACCTTCTAAAGCAGCGTTTAAGTTTGTAATGTACGTGTTGTGATGTTTTGTATGATGGATGTTCATTGTTTCTTTGTCAAAGTGAGGCTCTAAAGCATCATACGCATAAGGTAAATTTGGTAATTCGTGTTTTGCCATTGTTATATTCCTCCCAGTTTATGTATTGCCACTTAAGTGACATACAACTTCATTCTACCCTAATTGCCATAGGGTGCAAACAAATAAATCACATTGTCTTGCTATCATTAAAGTAGCAAAATTCCCACTTCTTTTCAATTAAAATGCTCATATATTCCGTAAAAAAAGCTTCCTTCTACAAGGAAGCTTCCTGCTAACATAATAAACATGCGAAATGGATATGGACCCTGTAGGACTCGAACCTACGACCGGACGGTTATGAGCCGTCTGCTCTAACCAGCTGAGCTAAGGGTCCACAATTATGTATGTAACAACATATCAAATAAAGGAATTCCTATCGGATATGCCCTTTAAGAAATGTAAGATAAATTTACCATATAGAAAAGAAAAGTGTCAATTGTATTTTTCTTATTTAAAAGAAGAAAGTTAATAAAAAGAAATTTAGTTATCTCCACTATATGTAAATATAATATATCTTGAGATTCTCTAGATTCCTACGTTACAATGATTTTATACATACATAAAGGAAGTGAATCTATGTCCATATTTACCCAATTCGTAAAAAGCATATACTCGCCTAAAGATATGGCGCTATTCCGTTTTCAAAAAATCGGTAAAACCATTTTGTATATTATGCTACTTTGCTTAATTACTACTATTCCAAGAACTTTTTTGTACGGTAGTTTTATCCAAGATGGTGTAGGCATGGTAAATCAAGTCATCGATAAAGATTTACCTGATTTTAAAATTGAAAATGGCGAACTAAAAGCCGATATTGATCAGCCTATTGAAAAAGAAGAAGGAAATGCACTTTTCGTATTTGATCCAAATTCAACAGACCTAGAAAAATATCAAAATAAAACAGGTTTATTTGTTTTAAAAGATAAAGTAGTCTCTATGGGAAATGGTCAAACACAAACGTATTCTTATAACGATTTGTTAGGTGCATCTCTTGAGAAAAAAGATCTACAAGAATTTATTTCTTTATTCGATAATATTTATCCAATTTTATTATTTGTTATTGGATTCTTAGTGTACCTATTCCAATTATTCATCACTTTTGTAGGCGTGACTTTACTTGCGTTCATCGGTTCTGCTATGAGCGGTCAACGTAAACTATCCTATAAACAAGTTTGGACACTAACTGCATACAGCTACACAATCCCAACCATTTTCTTCATGATTATGGATTTATTCAAAATCGTCGTACCTGGGGCAACATTCATTTATATCGCTGTTGTTTTAATCGTTCTATACTTAACGATTAAAGAGGTACCCCAACCGAAAGAAAAATAAAAAAATGCCTAAATAGGCATTTTTTTTTTGGACAAGCATATATTCCTAGCAAAGGAGTGAAGAATATGAAGAGGTTAGGTATATTCCTATTCGTGCTTGTTCTCGGTTATATATTTTATTACGATATAAAAATCGGTACTTTACCGATGTTAAGTTCATATAAAAAAACAACTGCTGCCCAAACGATTAAAAAAGAAAACACAGACAGCCAACAAAATAAAGAGAATAAAACAGAAAAAGAAACGGATACATCTTATAAAACAATTGAAGTAAAAACTGGCGAGACAGTTCTTTCTATTACAGAACAAATTAACAAGAAAAAAATTCCTTCCATAGAAAAAGTCATTGACGACTTTAAACAATTAAACAAAAGTACATCTGCTACAAAAATACAAATTGGAAAGTCTTATAAATTCCCGTTATATCAATAAGCCATCACTTAATCCTTGTCAATTACATAAAGGCGCTGATACAATAGTAAAAGTGAAACCGAGCACTTCGGTTTCTATAGCCCTATATCACGTATACTATTATTGATATGAGGGACTAAATAAGAAACTTCTTTTATAAGGAGAGCGATCTATTCGTGAATGAAATGACTCATCGTACAAAAACACGTCCAGTTAAAGTCGGTAATTTAACAATCGGCGGTAATAATGAATTAATTATACAAAGTATGACAACAACAAAAACACATGATGTTGAAGCAACAGTTGCTGAAATCAAGCGTTTAGAAGAAGCTGGCTGTCAAGTCGTCCGTGTTGCCGTTCCAGATGAACGCGCAGCAGATGCTATTGCTGATATAAAAAAACAAATCAACATTCCACTTGTTGCTGATATTCATTTTGATTATCGCCTTGCTTTAAAAGCAATTGAAGGTGGCATCGATAAAGTACGTATCAATCCAGGTAATATTGGTCGTCGCCATAAAGTAGAAGCTGTTGTAAATGCAGCAAAAGAGCGCGGTATTCCAATCCGTATTGGTGTAAACGCTGGTTCATTAGAGCGTCACATTTTAGAAAAATACGGGTACCCAACTGCAGATGGTATGGTTGAGAGCGCGCTACATCATATTAAAATTTTAGAGGACTTAGATTTCCACGATATTATCGTATCTATGAAAGCCTCTGATGTTAACTTAGCAATCGAAGCATACGAGAAAGCTGCTCGCGCTTTTGATTACCCATTACATTTAGGTATTACAGAATCTGGAACATTGTTTGCTGGAACTGTAAAAAGTGCCGCTGGTCTTGGAGCAATCTTAAGTAAAGGCATCGGAAATACACTACGTATTTCATTAAGTGCTGATCCAGTTGAAGAAGTAAAAGTTGCTCGTGAATTATTAAAATCATTCGGTCTTGCTTCTAACGCAGCGACACTTATCTCTTGTCCAACTTGTGGTCGTATTGAAATCGATTTAATTAGCATCGCTAACGAAGTGGAAGAATACATCTCTACACTTCAAGTACCAATTAAAGTTGCAGTACTTGGTTGCGCTGTAAATGGTCCTGGTGAAGCTCGTGAAGCTGATATCGGTATTGCTGGTGCACGTGGAGAGGGATTATTATTCCGTAAAGGGCAAGTCGTTCGTAAAGTACCAGAAGAAACAATGGTAGAAGAACTGAAAAAAGAAATCGACGTAATTGCTGCTGAAATGGCTGCTGAACGAGAAAAAGAAAAAGAGACACAAGAACAATAAAAAGAAGGTTGCCACAATATTTGTGAGCAACCTTCTTTTCTACGTAAAAAAGCTCGTCAGTTATATAACCGACGAGCTTTTACTTTGCACATTTTGGACAACGACCATATATTTCAAACTTATGACCCGTTACTTCATAACCAGTAAAATCTTTATTCATAAAATCCATTGGGCAGGAAGTAATCTCTTTCGTCCCCCCACAATCCAAACAAATAAAATGATGATGATGTTCCATAATAGAACAAGTGAAACGAAAATGTTTTTCACCATTTAATTCCGTTTGTTCTAAAACACCAATCTCAGCAAAAACTGTTAAGTTACGATAAATCGTATCAAAACTAAGCCCTGGATAATCGTCTTTCATATGCTCTAAAACGTCTTTCGCAGTTAAATAACGATTATGTGCTGCAAATAATCTGAGCATCTCTTCTCTTTTTCCAGTATGTTTGTATCCTTTTTCCTTCATTAGGCGTAAAGCTTCTGTTAGATTCATACCTATCCCTACTTTATGCAGTTTTTTTCTTCTTCCATAAAATCGCACCGATTAAAATAAGAACTGCTATCATAACAATTGTACCACCTGGTGCTAGATCAAGTTGATACGAAGCAAACATTCCACCAATTACTGCAATTTCACCAAATAAAATGGAAAAGAAAATTGTTTGTTTAAATCCTTTAGCAATACGAATACTTGCTGCAACTGGTAACGTCATTAATGATGATACGAGAAGAACCCCTACTACACGCATTGATACTGCAATGACAAGAGCAACTAATATAATGAAAATAAAGTGAATCCATTTCGCTCTTAAACCAGTTGATACTGCGTATTCCTCATCAAATGATAGTAGAAACAGCTCTTTATATAATAAAATAATTGTCGCAACAACAACAATTGCTACAATCCCAATAATAATTAAATCCGTACTTGTTACAGCACTGACACTACCAAATAAATAACTAAATAAGTCTGTGTTAAATCCATTTGCAAGTGAAATGAAAATAACTCCAACTCCCATCCCTGCCGAAAGGATAATCGGAATTGCTAATTCTTGATAGTGCTTATATACAGTTCTTAACTTTTCGATTAATAGCGCTCCACCAATTGAAAAAACCATCCCCATATATAAGGGGTTTAAAAATCCACCTGTAAAAATGGTTTTTTCAAGTAATAAACTTGCTGCAATACCTGATAACGTCACGTGACTTAATGCATCCGCAATAAGAGATAAACGACGAATAACAACAAACACACCTATTAGCGGTGCAACAAGTCCAATTAAAATACCTGCGTATAAAGAATTACGTAAAAAGTCATATTGTAAAAAATCTTGTATCATTATATCCTCCCGTGATGCTCATGTTCGTGTTCTAAACGATGAACATGATGTCCATATAAGACGGACATTTCTGCATCTTCTAACTCTCGGAACTTCTCTACATTTCCATGGAAATGTAGATGTTGGTTTAGGCATGCAACATGTGTTACTTTTTCGATAACAGCTCCCATATCATGAGTAACAAGAATTAATGTGATCCCGAGCCTTTTGTTTAAATCCTCTAATATTTCGTAAAAACTTTCCACATTTTTTACATCGATTCCAACAGTAGGCTCGTCTAAAATAAGCAATTCAGGATCACTAACGAGCGCACGAGCAATAAATACACGCTGTTGCTGTCCACCAGAAAGCTCTCCAATATTACGACCTTGAAACTCACTCATCCCTACATCAGCAATTGCTTTTTCTACCTTTTTCTTATCCTCTTTTGTGAAAAAGCGAAAAAGCCCTTTTTTCGAAACAAGTCCCATTGACACAACTTCAGAAACAGTTGCTGGAAAACCAGAATTGAAACTATTTGCTTTTTGAGATACATAACCAACTTTATTCCATTCCTTAAACTTCTTACTATCAACGCCAAACACACGAATGCTTCCTTCTTTTGGCTTTAAAACGCCTAATAAACACTTAAGTAAAGTTGATTTACCTGAACCATTCGGTCCCACTAAACCTAAAAAAGCTCCCTTCGGAACTTGCAAATTAATATTTTCTAACACATTCCGATCTTCGTATCGGAATGTTAAACCTTCAATCTCTAATATATTATTCATAGCATCTCACCTATTTTAATTCAGAATGATTCCGATTTATATCTATTTGAATTATAGTACAGCTTATTATAGTTGTAAACCAATCTGCCTAAAATATATCTATTTTTTCAAGAAACCTTACTATTATAACAAAAAGCAGAGAAAAATTCTCTGCTTTCGAAAAATATTCCTATATACGTTTAGTGAATAGCCGATTTAAACTTACCACCATTTGTCTCTTGCGTGCTCATAATCGTAACAAACGCATTTTCATCAATTTCATGCACAATTGACTTTAACTTCGTCACTTCTAGACGCGTTACAACTGCATAAATAACTTCTTTTTCTTTATCTGTATAACCACCTTTTGCTACAAGCTTTGTAGTTCCACGGCCGAGTCGATGTAAAATCGCATTTGATACTTCCTCATATTGATCAGATACAATTAAAACTGCTTTCGTTTCATCTAGCCCTTGAATTACTGTATCGATCGTTTTAAATGCAATATAGTACGTCATAACAGAATACATCGCTTGTTCCACACCAAACACAAATGCTGCCCATGCAAAAATAAATAAGTTCACAAACATTACGAATTCACCAACAGAGAACGGTAATTTCTTCGTTAATAAAATCCCCATAATTTCAGTTCCATCTAACGATCCACCATGACGAATTACAAGTCCTACACCAAGACCTAAAATAAGACCACCAAACACAGTCGCTAAAATAGGCTCTGTTGTAAACGGTGGCACCGTATGTAACGTTGACTCAATGAACGCTAACGCTACAATACCAAATGCCGAAGATAACATAAATGTTTTTCCAATTTGCTTATAACCCGAATACATAAATGGGATATTGAGAACAACGACTAAAGTAGAAAAACTTAACCACCAAATATTAGGAGTAAGATAATCTAATATAAGAGAAATACCAATAATTCCACCATCAATAATTTTATTTGGCATTAAAAATAGTTCAATCGCTACCGCTGCGCATGCTGCCCCAAAAATAATCATAACTAAACGATAAATGAGATGAATAACACTTTCTTTTCGATGTTGCTTTTGCTCCATAGGTCCTCCCTTTACTCTTTTTCTGTAGTTTTGTCCTTATATTATAACATACGCTTCTTTTCCTCATGAAAAAAGAAACTCTATACGAATATGTACAAGCTATATGCTCATATATTTCGATAGAAGAACGCGTGAAGGAGGATAACAAGATGAACCTCATTAAACAAATTGTTAATAAAAAATTAAATCATATTTCTACAAAAGAGTTATTAAAATATAGCAAAGAATATGAAGTTTCTATTACGACTGCACAAGCTGACCAAATCGTTTTACTTATGAAAGGTAAAAATATTAATATTTACGATAACAACGAGCGACTAGAGCTCTTAAAACAGATCGCAAAAGTAACTTCCCCTGCCACTGCCCAACAAGTAAATACATTATTTCAGCAATTACTAAAATAAGGAGGGGAAATCCCCTCCTTATTGCGCTTTAATTTTTTCAAGAAGCCCTTCATCAAAAGTACCGTTTTTCAGCATTTCGATTTCCAATTTGTATGGTGGCTTCTTATCTTTTTTATCTTCCCCTACATACGGTGTTTCAAGAATTTTTGGTACATGCATTAACTGTGGATGATGTACAATGTGATGCAACGCTTTATACCCAATGTGACCAAATCCGATGTTTTCATGACGGTCTTTTCCTGCTCCGCGTACATTTTTACTATCATTAATATGAAGTACTTGTAAACGATCTATACCAACGATCTTATCAAATTCGTTTAATACACCGTCAAAGTCATTTACAATATCATATCCTGCATCGTGCGTATGACACGTATCAAAGCATACAGATAGCTTTTCATTATATTTTACGCCATCAATGATCTTTGCAATTTCTTCAAAGCTACGACCACATTCTGTTCCTTTTCCTGCCATCGTCTCTAACGCAATGTTAACCGTCTGTTCTGGCGTTAGTACTTCATTAAGCCCTTTAATAATTTGTTGAATACCAGCATCTGCTCCAGCACCAACGTGCGCTCCTGGGTGAAGAACAACTTGTTTCGCTACACCTAATGCCGATGTTCTTTCAATTTCCATACGAAGGAAGTCTACACCTAATTGGAATGTTTCTGGCTTCGTCGTATTCCCAACATTAATAATATACGGCGCATGGACGATAATTTCCTCAATACCATTCAGCTCCATATGTTTTCTTCCTGCTTCTATGTTCAATTCTTCAATTGGTTTTCTTCGTGTATTTTGCGGTGCACCTGTATAAATCATAAACGTTGTTGCACCGTATGAAACAGCCTCTTCACTTGCTGCTAATAACATGTTCTTACCACTCATGGAAACATGAGATCCAATCTTTAACATACAATCACCTCTTCAATATACAATAGATATAATGATAGCATAATTTGTAGAAATATGTAGTGAATTGTTTGTTCACAAAAGACGCACTACACAAATTTATATGAGTATTTAAACAGACTATACTCTTCATTTAAATTAGCGGGATTAAAAAAAGATAAGGGAAACCCCTTATCTTTTTTTATTGCTATATTTTCTCTTCACTTTGTCACGTTCTGTTGCAAGTTTACGTTTATAGTTTGGTTTTACTTTTTTCGGTTTTTTAATAACTTTCGTTGCCATAACATCAAGTTCGTCATTTGGTTTTTTACGGCTCTTACGACGACGACGCTCACCTAAATCCGCCCACTCATCTCCGCGTAAATCTACATGTTTAAACTCGATATGACGTTGTTTTTCTAAGCTATCTAATGCTTCTTCGTTTGCTGGATCATAAATCGTCACTGCAATACCAGAATGCCCCGCACGTGCTGTTCTTCCAACGCGGTGAACGAAGAAATCTAAATCTGATGGTAGTTCATAGTTAATAACATGGCTAATTCCTTCAATATCAATACCACGTGCTGCTAAATCAGTCGCAACAATATATTGGAATTCAAGGTCACGAATTTGTTTCATCATTTTTTTACGATCACGTGGTGATAAATCCCCGTGAATTCGTCCAACTTTTAAGCCGCGTTCCATTAATCCATCAGCAACTTGATCTGCCATTTTTTTCGTATTCGTGAAAACAACTGCTAAATACGGTTTAAATTGAAGTAGCATTTTATTCACTAAATCAATTTTATTACGATGTTTAGAAGGCACTAAATAGTGTTCAATGTTTCCAGCTGCAACTTGTTTTGGATTGATATGAATATGCTCTGGATTCTCCATATATTTCTTCAGAAACGGTTTTAGTTTTTGAGGAATTGTTGCAGAGAAAACTAGCATTTGCAAGTTTTTAGGCATGCGTGCTGCAATTTTATCTACATCGTGAATGAATCCCATATCAAGCATTAAGTCAGCTTCATCGACAATAATCGTATTTGCTTTATGAACAAATAATGCTTGTTCTTCTACTAAGTCTTTAATACGTCCTGGTGTCCCGACTACGATATGAGGTTGTTTTTTCAACTTTTCAATTGAACGTTGTTTATCAGTTCCACCAATTAAACAACGCGCTGTAATCATTTGATCTTCCGCACAGAATTTTGTTAATTTCACAATCTCTTCGTAAATTTGTTGTGCTAACTCACGAGTAGGTGCTGTAATAACAAGTTGTACTTCTTCACGGCTTGCATTAATTCTGTTCAATGTAGGAAGTAAGTATGCATGTGTTTTCCCAGAACCTGTTTGGGATTGTCCAATTACACTTACACCTTTTTTCACGACCGGGAAAATTTTCTGCTGAATTCCTGTCGGCTCTGTAAAGCGTAGTTCACGAACTGCATCTATTAAAAATGGTTTAAAATCATACTGTGTAAAAGTTTGTTGTGTCATAAGTTACACCTTCTTTCTAAATTTCTACTGCGCGCACAAATCAGTCAAGTCTACATTATATCGAAATCTACAAGTAAAATCCATCTTTAGTTTAGGTTTTCCCTTCAAAAACTAACCTTCTTCCCCCTTATTGCATATTGTATGTGTATATACCTAACTGAAGAAAGGAGGATTTCTCACATGTTTCCAAAATCCCCCACAAGACAAATGTATCCAAATCAAGGGCAGCAACCTTATACACCATATCCAATTCCACAACTACCACCGATGGCACAAAAAAAGAAAGGGTTCCTTGCTAAACTCTTTAAAAAACACGATCCAACCGAACCTTACATGCAAATGGTTCCGCCTTATCGACAAATGGAAGGACCGCCACCAATGATGCACCAGCACCAGCAACCGCCACCTCAATATCGGCAACAATATCAACCCCAATATCAACAGCAATACCCACAGCAGTACTCACAGCAATATCAACCATACATGCAGCAGCATCCAGAGCAAATGATTCCCCCTCAAATGTACGAATCAAACGAAACGCGCGGCGGTGCAACAACTACAGCAGCATCCAGTAGCGGCATCGGCAGTTTTTTTGCGAATTTAATTTCGAATCCAACTAATATGATAAACAATATAGAAAAAGTATCCCAAGTCGTTCAATCTGTAAGCCCTGTCGTCGAACAGTACGGCCCTATTATGCGTAACCTACCAAGCATTGTTAAAATCCTCACCTCTGGAAAAAGTACGGAAGAAGATTCAACTAAAAATCAGGCTGAAGACATAACAGAAAAGGTTGAGGTAGCAACTCCGCCTCCTCCACAAAAAAAAAGAAAAAGAAAAAAAATAGTGATTGAGCCAGTCATAGAAAAAGAATTACGAGAGGAGCCTGTTCAAAAAACAGCAACAAAACCAAAACTATATGTGTAACAATCCTTTGTTTTCTATCCACTCCTCCTTTATAATGTAAAAGACTATGCACAAAAGTATCCCTTGTTTAGAAGGAGAGGATTACTCATATGAAAATTGTTAAAATTTCCCCTCGTGGTTATTGCTACGGTGTTGTCGATGCAATGGTAATTGCACGTAACGCCGCATTAGATAAATCATTGCCGAGACCCATTTATATTTTAGGTATGATTGTTCACAATAAACATGTTACAGACGCTTTTGAAGAAGATGGAATCATCACATTAGACGGTCCAAGTCGCTTAGAAATTTTAGATAAAATTGATTCTGGTACTGTTATTTTCACTGCACACGGTGTTTCTCCAGAAGTTAAACAACGCGCAAAAGAAAAAGGTTTAACAACAATCGATGCCACTTGTCCAGATGTTACCAAGACACATGACCTTATCGAAGCTAAGAAAGCGGAAGGGTATCATGTCATTTATATCGGTAAAAAAAATCATCCAGAGCCAGAAGGCGCAGTTGGTATTGCACCTGACATCGTTCACCTTATCGAAAAAGCCGATGATTTAAAAACATTAGAAATCCCAACAGATAAAATTTTAGTAACGAATCAAACAACGATGAGTCAATGGGATGTTCAACATTTAATGGAGGACATTCAAAAAAAATTCCCAACAGCAGAATTCCATAAAGAAATTTGTTTAGCAACTCAAGTTCGCCAAGAAGCTGTCGCTAAACAAGCTGATGTTGCAGACTTAACAATTGTTGTCGGTGATCCGAAAAGTAACAACTCAAACCGTTTAGCACAAGTGTCACAAGAAATTGCTGGTACGAAAGCATACCGCGTTGCAGACGTAAGTGAGATTAAATTAGAGTGGCTACAAGGTGTAGAAAACGTAGCTGTTACAGCAGGTGCTTCTACTCCAACTCCAATTACAAAAGAAGTTATCGCTTTCTTAGATCAATATGACCCAATGAATCCCGCTACATGGGAGAGAGTTCGAAAAGTACCGTTACAAAAAATATTACCTCGTGTAAAAGTGAAAAAAGAACAATAATAAAAACCGTTGCCTATATGAGCAACGGTTTTTATTTTTCTTATACAAATGTAAATGGATCTGTATGTAATTGCGAAGCATGAATGTGTACATTGAGTTTCTTTGCATCCACTTTTTCTTGTAATTGCTTTTGCACACCTTGCTTCATTACTTTTTCAACGTTATGTCCTGGGTCAACTATATTTAAACCGAGCATCATCGCATCATGAGCAACATGATAATACATGTCACCTGTTACATATACATCTGCTCCTTTAAATTTAGCTTGATTGATGTATTTGTTACCATCACCACCAAGTACAGCTACTTTGCGCACTTTATCATCTAATTTCCCAACAACTCGTGCACCCTTTACATCTAATGATTGCTTTACATGTTCTGCAAACTGTCCAAGTGTCATTTCTTCTTTTAAGTATCCTATTTTCCCAAGCCCTAATGTTTCGCCTTTGTTATCAAGTGGATACACATCATACGCTACTTCTTCATATGGATGTGCCGTTACCATTGCTTTAATCACTTTTCGTTGTAGTGAAACTGGAATAATCGTTTCGATCCGCACTTCTTCTACGCGCTCTAACTGTCCAGTTTCCCCTACATAAGGATTTGTCCCCTCTTGAGGTACAAACGTACCTGTACCCTCGCTACTAAACGTACAGTGGCTATAATTGCCGATATGACCAGCACCTGCGTCTCCTAATGCTTTTCGTACTTCCTCTGCATGAGTTACTGGCACAAACACAACAACTTTTTTCATTTCTTCTGCATATGTCGGTGCCAAAACTTCTGTATTTTGCAACCCTAACGCCTCAGCAAGTAAATCATTTACCCCGCCCTTGGCAACATCCACATTTGTATGCGCTGCATAAATGGCAATATCATTTTTAATACACGTTTCAATAATTCTTCCGTACGCTTTATCTGTATGAATCGCTTTTAACGGATTAAAAATTAAAGGATGATGCGCGATAATGACATTCGCCCCTAATTGAATCGCTTCCTCCACAACTTCCTCCGTTACATCTAATGCAATTAATACGTGTTGTACAGATTTATTAAGCGCTCCAATCTGCAGACCAATTTTATCTCCTTCCATCGCCAGATGCTTCGGATACATACTTTCAAATAAAGAAATAATTTCATGGCCGTTTGGAATTTTACTCATGATAAAATCTCCCCTATCATTTTCATTTTCGCTTCTACTTCTGCACGTTTCGCTTTTGTTTCTTCAGAATTAGCCGCACGTTCTAACTGTTTTAAAATATTTTGGAAGTTTTTCAATTCCCCTTCCCATTTTTCAACGAAAGCTTCACTTTTTTCTTTTATTAAAAATGGCCCCATAAACAATCCCGCTTGTTTATTTTCCGAGTAAGGTGCTTCGACATTTCCTCGCTCTCCTACTAAAATCTCATAAATTTTCCCATCTTCTTTTACGATTTTTTCATGGATAAGCTCCCAACCATTTTCAACAAACCATTCACGAATATGATGTGCTGCAATATTCGGCTGTAAAATTAAACGTGTTACACCTTCTAATTTTTCTTTACCACTTTCTAAAATGTCACGAATTAACGCTCCGCCCATTCCAGCAACCGTAATTACATCTACTTCTCCTGGCGCTATAACAGCTAATCCATTCCCTTTACGCACATCTACTTTATCTTGCAAGCCACTTTCAGCTACAGTTGCTTGTGCAGAGCGAAACGGTCCATCTACAACCTCTCCAGCAACTGCTTTTGTAGCAATATTATTTATAATTGTATAACACGGTAAATACGCATGATCCGATCCAATATCAGCAACTGTAGATCCTACCGGTATTTCACGCACAACTTCTTCTAATCGTTTTGAAAGCTTTACTTCATTCATGTATTTCCATTACTCCTTCTCTTGTCAGTCTGTCTCCATGATAATGAATTTATAGTAGTTGTTGCAAGCCTATAACAACAATTCACTTCTCTATCATTCATCGTATTTTAGAAAATATAGAAAAACAAGCCCTTTGCATAAGCAAAAGACTTGTCATACGGAACTTTATTTTTTCTTCGATAACCAATCAGCTACTTTAGTGGCTTGATCAGCTGGAACTATATTAGCAGGCATATTGCCCTTTCCTTTCGAAAGAATTTCTTTAATTTCATCCTTTGAAAGTTTCCCACCAATTTTTTGTAAGTTAGGTCCTACTGCCCCTTGTAACTGATCACCGTGGCAGCTCGTACAGCTTTGCTTCACAATATCCTCTGGTTTTGATGCTGTTTGTGCTGGCTTCCCGCCATTTTTTGCATCAGCTAACTCTTTAGATTTATTTAGCCCCTGAAATGAAAATACAAACATAACGATAATACCCAATGCTGCAATAAGAGCGAACGGAATCAGCGGATTACGTTTCATATCTCTTCTCCCCCCTCTATACCCCTAAATAGTTAGATGATTCAGTCATTTCCATTGTACTTGAAAACGCTCTATCAGAAAAGAGAAAACTACTACTTGTTAAAAATATTCCATAAATTCAGTTTATTGTTTTTTATTGTCATATAGCTTATTATTTCGATAATTATTAACGTTTCTCATCATATTTTTCGCTTTTCTACATATATTTTTGTATAGAATAAACAAAATTAATCGAAAAATCGAAAAATGAGCATTTGCAAATCAAAAGACAATTCTGTAAAATAAATTACAAGAAATTGTAATCGTTGCCGATAGCTAAATTTTAACAAAAATTAACAAAATAAAAAAGTTTACTTCACAAAGGTGAAGTAAACTTAAAAAATAACCTATTCTAAGAAATCCTTAAGACGCTTACTACGACTTGGATGTCTTAATTTGCGAAGTGCTTTTGCTTCAATTTGACGGATACGCTCTCTCGTTACGCCGAATACTTTCCCAACTTCTTCAAGCGTACGAGTTCGTCCATCATCTAAACCGAAACGAAGACGCAGAACATTTTCTTCACGATCTGTTAGTGTATCTAACACATCTTCTAATTGTTCTTTTAGCAATTCATAGGCTGCATGGTCCGCAGGCGATGTTGCTTCTTGGTCTTCAATAAAGTCACCTAAATGGGAGTCATCTTCTTCACCAATTGGTGTTTCAAGAGAAACTGGCTCCTGTGCAATTTTTAAGATTTCACGTACTTTTTCTGGAGCAAGATCCATTTCTTCACCAATCTCTTCAGGAGACGGTTCGCGACCTAAATCTTGTAATAATTGACGTTGTACACGAATTAACTTATTAATCGTTTCAACCATATGAACTGGAATACGAATTGTTCGCGCTTGGTCCGCAATCGCACGTGTAATAGCTTGGCGAATCCACCAAGTTGCATACGTACTAAATTTGAAACCTTTACGATAATCGAACTTTTCAACAGCTTTAATTAGACCCATATTACCTTCTTGAATTAAGTCTAAGAAAAGCATACCACGGCCTACGTAGCGCTTTGCAATACTTACTACAAGACGTAAGTTTGCTTCTGCAAGACGACGTTTCGCTTCTTCATCGCCTTCTTCAATACGCGTTGCAAGTCGAATTTCTTCTTCTGCAGATAGTAAGTCTACACGACCAATTTCTTTTAAATACATACGAACAGGATCGTTGATTTTAACCCCAGGTGGTACACTTAAATCATTGAGGTCAAACTCTTCTTCTGTTTTTGTAATTTGGCGATTATTAGGGCCTTCTTCGTTGTCATTATCACCAACTAAGTCAATGCCTTGTTCACCTAAATATTCATAGTATTCATCCATTTGATCGGATTCAATTTCAAATCCATTCATGCGTTCTGCAATCTCTTCATATGTAAGAACGCCACGTTTTTTTCCGAGCTCAGTGAGTTGTTCTTTCACTTGCTCAAGGGTCATTTCAGTTTCAATTTGTTTAGAACGAGCTGGTTTGTCAGCCATCTGTTCCCCTCCTTACGCGAGATACAAACATTCATTATACTAAAACTTTATCAAAAAAGCTATTTTCTCGCTTTTTGATTTTGTAAATATGCTACATAATATTTAGCAGCCTCTACAGGATCTGTTTTTTCCATTTGTTTCACTTTAAAGATGATCTCCATCTTTTCAAGTTTTTCCTGATGCCGTCTAAGCGTCTCCAAATGGCCTTGCAACACTTCTTCTGTGTATTCTGGATTAATAAATTCATCCGTCGAAATATCAGTGATAATATTTTTCAACTTTTCATCAGAGAGCCAACTTAAAAATGTTCCGACTGAAGGTTCATTTCCCTTTTCATAATATGCGTATAGTTCATATAAAATCCCTTTATGTTCTTCTGTATGAAAATCTTCTATATGGGATTCCATACGAACAGCTACTTCTGCACTTTGCAACATATGGTAAATAATTTCTCTTTCCGCTCTTTCAAAACCTGTTAACTTCGGTTTTGTTTGAACGACTTGAGACGGTTTAGCAACCTGCTTTATTTGTTTTTGCTGTACCTTTTGTTCTTTGCGATATTGGTGCAATTGATTCAAAAGTGTTTCCATTGAATACGAAAATTCTTGCGATAATGACTTCAAATATGACTCTGCCTGCATCGCATCTTGTAACAACGATAACTCTTTTAAAACACTTTTCACATATTCTTCTTTGCCAGACTCATCTTGCAAATTTTTCCCTAAACGCAAATAATTTATTTTAAAACCAACAAAACTCACACTTGATTTCACAAGATTTTCAAAAGCGGTAGTCCCATATTGTTGCACATATTCATCAGGATCAAGCTTATCTGGCAAGGATGTGACTTTCACTTGGCAACCAACTTTTAGCAATAATTGCCCTGCTTTCATCGTCGCTTCTCGCCCTGCTTTATCACCATCATAGCAAAGAACAACAGTTTCAACGTTACGTCGCAGAAGTTTTGCTTGTTCTTCAGTTAAAGCTGTTCCCATTGTCGCAACAGCTTCTTCCACACCACTTTTTACCGCAGCTAGTACATCGGCATATCCTTCAAAAAGAACCACTTGCCCACGCTTTCTAATAAACGGTCTTGCTTGGTGGAAGTTATACAACAATTTACTTTTGTGAAAAATCGGTGTTTCAGGGCTATTTAAATATTTCGGAGTGTCATCCCCTAACGCCCTTCCACTAAACGCTATCACCTTACCTTGTAACGTATAGATCGGGAACATAACTCTTCCACGGAAGCGATCGTAATGACTACCATCCTTCTCACTTCTTATTAGAAGGCCAGCTTGTTCCATACTAGACAGCGATAAACCTCTTTTTTGTAAAATTTTCGTCGCTGCATCCCAAGCAGGTGATGCATAACCAATTTCAAACTTCTCAATCATCTCTTTCGTAATACCACGGTTTAATAAATATGAAAGTGCTTCATTTCCCTCTTCCGTATTTACTAATAAATGATGATAATACTTTTTCAATAATTCATGAGCTTGTTGCATGATGACAGTGTCATCAGATATGTCTTCTTGTTGTCCTTGTCCTGATGTGTACTCTGCAACCGCAATTCCATTTCTTTCGCCTAGCTTTTGAACAGCCTCGGTAAAAGCCAGTCCTTCCATTTTCATTAGAAAGGAAAATACATTTCCACCTTCTCCACATCCGAAGCAATGAAAAATTTGCTTATCAGATGAAACAGAGAATGAAGGAGAATTCTCACCATGAAATGGACAAAGGCCGAAATAGTTACGCCCCTGTTTTCTAAGTTGAACGTATTCACCAATGACTTCTACAATATCGGATGATGTCCGAATCTGTTCAACAACTTCTTCGGGAATTCTGTTCCCCATAACTCCATCTCCGTGTCGTATTTTGTATTCG
Source organism: Bacillus cereus group sp. BceL220 (assembly GCF_051776965.1). Lineage (NCBI taxonomy): Bacteria > Bacillati > Bacillota > Bacilli > Caryophanales > Bacillaceae > Bacillus > Bacillus cereus group sp. BceL220. Next base: position 585,089 of record NZ_JBPWBC010000001.1, read on the forward strand.
ATATAAATTAAAAAATTCCTTTATAATTCGACAATATTTTTCTAAACTTGTTAGAAAGTGTTGCCGATTACATTGTATAAACGATTTTGAACCTTCCCTATAGGTCCTTTATCTGCATAAATCGCATATACATACTTGCTATATAAAATTGTATACATTTGCTCATCTGTTACAAATGTATCTCTTAGAAACAATACATATACACCTTTTTACAAGAAGAGTAGCAAGCCACATATACTGTTTGATCTTGAGATCTGTAACTTTTTCATGTTGATCCATATAACAATCAACTCCATTTTGTTCAGTATCTACAATGATCCAATTGCCTTGCTATTTCCTTAAAGGATGAGCATATGATGCGACAAACAAAATTCCGACATGAAATTCCGCTCCAACTTGCACAATTTCAGCCTTCACGGGATATACATCTACACCAACTAATATGTTGTTGATGTTTTGCATATTTCTGTATTCTACATCCCTTCTGTGAATCCTTCCATAATGTGCGTTTTCTTGTATAGATTTTGTCGATTTAACGTAATTACATGTCTTTTTCGTAAATCCTATCCCTAGTTTATTCTGAAAAATTAAAGTCTAAACGTAAAATATAGGTTTTTATCACAATTTTTTATTATAATATATTTTCTTCAACTACGCTACATATCCCTTTATTTTTTCAGCTTACATTTCAGGATGACAAACTCACACCTTGAATATACTAAAAGACAAAGGAGTATAAGTATAACCATTACACTACAATCTATTACAAAATCCATAGGTATCATATTTCACACGAGCGAAAAAAGCACATTCACCTTTGGTAAATGTGCTAAAACATTTTTTGGTTTTGCACTGCATTCACAATAATATTTGCTGTTTCTTCAATCGCTTTATTCGATACATCGATTACTTGGCAATTTATTTTACTAATTACTTCCTCAAAGTGATCAATTTCTTCTTGAATACGATTAATATTTGCATATGTTGCTCCATCACTTAATCCAAGTGATTTTAATCGTTCTTTTCGAATATGATTTAACTTATCTGGCGTAATTTTCAAACCGAAACATTTTTCTTTTGCCACTTGATATAGTTCTTCAGGTGGGTCAACTTCTGGCACGAGTGGTACATTCGCAACTTTCAAGCGTTTGTTATGAGCTAAATATTGGGAAAGTGGTGTTTTTGATGTACGCGAAACACCAATCAACACGATATCTGCTTTTAAAATACCTCGTGCATCTCTGCCGTCATCATACTTCACAGCAAACTCAATCGCTTCAATCTTTTTAAAGTATTCTTCATCTAACCTACGGACAACACCTGGCTCATATCTCGGCACTTGCCCCGTAATTTCTTCAATTTGATCAATAAGAGGGCCGATAATATCGTATGCCTCTACCCCTTCTTTTGCAGCCTCTGTTACTAAATACTGGCGCATATCAGGCTTAACTAACGTAAAACATATAAGTGCTTGATTACTCTTAGCAATCGAAATCACTTCTTTTAATGTCCCTGTATCTTCTACATACGGTACACGTCTAATATCAGGAGCAAACGGGAATTGCCCCATTGCTGCTCGAACAACCAAATCAGCCGTTTCCCCTACAGAGTCAGATACGACATATACGATTTTATTATCCATTACATTACCTCACTTTAAACAAATTACACTTATTCGTTATTTACTAAATTTACAAACGCACGTGTAATATTTGTCTTTGTAATTCGCCCAATCACTTCTAAACCTTGTTTCGTATCTTTTACAACTGGCATTGCATCAATCTGTCTTTCTATTAATTCCATCGCAATATCATATAAAGAATCCTCTCTACGACACATCGCAATGTTTGGCATCCTTGTCATGATAATATTAACCGGAAGAGAGGTTAAATCCTGCTTTCCTAAGCTCGCTCTTAATAAATCTTTACGAGACACAACACCAACTAATAGAGTCATCTGATCTACAACGAACAATGTACCAACATCCTCTAAAAACATCGTACAAATTGCATCGTATACGGAAACATTTTTATCAATTACAACCGGTCTAGATTGATAATCTTGTACTTTAATTTTCTTAACAGCTTCAGATAATAGCTGCCCCCCAGTTTTACCCGTATAAAAATAACCTACGCGTGGACGTGCTTCTAAATAACCAGCCATCGTTAAAATTGCTAAGTCTGGTCTTAGCGTCGCACGTGTTAGACCCAATTGCGCTGCAATTGATTCCCCTGTAATAGGACCGTGATCTTTTACAATCTGAATGATATGTTCTTGCCGTTTATTCAGCTCTATGATAATCACCACCTTTAATGCACAACGAAAAAAGTTATACTATCTCTTAAATATTATATACTAAATATGCTATTCGAAAAAGAAAGTATGTAAAAAGGACCGTATACGGCCCAAAATTATATTTGAAACTTATCAAGTTGTTCTAAAAAACGTCTTGATTTCAAATAAATTCCGCAATATTCATCATAATATGTATTCAATACTAAACGCATTTGTTTTTTTGTGCTATCCTTTACCGATACATTTCCGAGCCTATGTAAATCGAAATGGAAGAAAAGACGTAATAATTTATGAACAGCTTCTCCTACCGGTATACGATATGGGTCTTGCTCTGCATGACGTGAGCACAGAAAACCGCCTTCCCTTACGGAGAAGGCGACAAAGTCTGTTTCTTGATGACAAATCGCACATGTATCAAAGTACGGGCGCATCCCTAATACCGGAAGCATTTTCGTTTGATAAATTAATGATAATACTTCTGGATCAACACCCTCACACATATAATGCAACGTTTGATATAACATTTCAAATAAATACGGATTATGTTTTTTATCTTCTGTTGCTTTATCAGTTAACTCAACAATAAATGATGCATAAGCAGTTAAAAATATATCCTCGCGAATTTCTTTCATAGTTGAAATAATCTCGCCTTGTTGCAATGTTCCAAGCCCAGATCCCATTTGAATAAGAAAATGGCCATGTGTCATTAATTGCGACACAGATGCTAATCGGCTTTTCGGTTTTTTTGCCCCTCTTGCCATTGCACTTACCTTACCAAGTTCTCTTGAGAATATTGTAACAATCTTGTTCGTTTCTCCGTAATCTGTCGTACGGATAACGATGCCCTCAACTTTTTGAAACATGTTCGTCACCATCCAAGGTTTGAACAAAACGGGTCAAGAAATTGGAGAGTCTAGATGCGCTAGCTCCTCTTCATGTTGATCCATCTCATCGTTTACGTCTTTTTCCATTTCTTTCAAAAGCAAGTACGTTTCAATGCTTCCTGTTTTGGAGAAAAACTTCCAGGTAAAATCTAGCATAAGAATCCACCTTTCTCAATAAGCGTAGCCTATAAACCAATTTCCTTTGTTGTTATTAAATTGACCCATTTTGTCCATTTTCATGTGAGAAAAATTTTTCCTAATTTATCAAAGTTCATAAAAACCAATAATCAGTGGATGAACCAACCATCCACTGATTACAACTTTACTCTATTTTAGTACTCATCCTCGCGGAAACCTAGGTCACGAAGCTGAGACATTTTATTACGCCAATCTTTTTGCACTTTTACCCATACTTCTAAAAATACTTTAGAACCAAGTAGCGCTTCAATATCAAAACGAGCTCGCTTACCAACTTCTTTTAACATTTTCCCTTGTTTTCCGATGATGATTCCTTTTTGTGATGCACGTTCAACAACAATCGTTGCATTTATATAAACTGCCCCGCCCTCACGCTTTTGAATCGCATCGATAACAACAGCCACAGAATGCGGCACTTCTTCACGTGTTAAATGTAGTACTTTCTCACGAATAAGCTCTGCAATAATAAATCTCTCCGGATGATCCGTTACTTGATTCTCTGGATAGTATTGTGGTCCTTCTGGTAAATACTTTTTAATTGTTCCAATTAAAGCGTCCACATTATTACCGTCTAACGCAGAAATTGGTACAATCTCTGCAAATTCATGTAGTTTACGATATTGATCAATTAACTCTAGTAATTGCTCTGGATGAAGTTGGTCAATTTTATTAATGACTAAAAATACTGGTTGTTTCGTTTCTTTTAATTTCTCAATGATGAATTCCTCACCACGACCAAATCCTTCAACTGCATTAACCATAAACAGAACAATATCAACTTCTTTTAATGTCGTTTGCGCCATCTTTACCATGAAGTCGCCTAATTTATGTTTAGGTTTATGTATTCCTGGTGTATCAATGAAAATAACTTGTGCATCATTTTCTGTATATACACCTTGAATTTTATTACGAGTCGTTTGTGGCTTATCACTCATAATAGCAATTTTCTGGCCGATAATACGGTTTAAAAATGTAGATTTTCCAACATTCGGTCTGCCAATAATAGAGACAAAACCTGATTTATAACCTTTTCTATTCATGTAAATCCTCCGCTAAAAATGCTCCTGGTAACAATTCTCCGACTGTCGTCTCTTGAACGTCACCATGTAAGTTTGATAAGTATACTTTCGTATCCTGTTTACATAATTCTACCATAACTTGTCGACATGCTCCACAAGGAGGTACTGGGCGCTTTGTATCTGCTACAACCGCAATGGCTACAAATTCTTTATCTCCTTCAGAAACCGCCTTAAATAAAGCTGTTCTTTCAGCACAATTACATAAGCCATATGATGCATTCTCAACATTACACCCACGATATACTTTTCCACCGCGCGTTAATAATGCTGCACCTACTTGAAATTTAGAATATGGTACGTACGCTTGTTTACGCGCTTCGATTGCTTCTAGAATTAATTGTTTACTATTCATATTCCCGCATCCTTCCTGTTCACAGCTATGAAGAGATACACTCTCTCATTAAAGGCCCTTACAGCACTTCCAAAGCTTAATAAAAGCTTCGGAATGCAACTATACCATATACGGTAAAAAGATAATAGCACCAATTATAACAGCTATAATTGCAAACAATAAAACCGCTCCTGCCGCAACATCCTTTGCAATTTTTGCAAACGGATGAATATCGGCAGTCGCTAAATCTACCGTTTTTTCCACAGCCGTATTTACCATCTCTAAACTCATTACACTCCCTATTACAATAAGTAATATCATCCACTCTATTTTCGTAATATGGAAATAAAAGCCGCAGCATATAACAATGACTGCGGCTAAATAATGGATTTTCATATTTCGTTCATGACGAAAACAAAAGAATATACCAGCTATAGCATATCCAAAACTATCTATAAGTTTTCCTTTTTTCATCGTCCTAATCCAAAAGCTTCTAAAATTTCTTTTTGTCTTCCGAACATTTCATTTTCATCTTCTTCTGTCATGTGATCATAACCAAGTAAATGTAAAAAGCCATGTAACGCCAAAAATCCAAGTTCACGATCGAAAGAATGTCCGTACTCTTCAGCTTGCTCTTTCGCCCTTGGAATAGAGATAATAAGATCCCCTAACATGCGCGGCATCTCTGCACCAACAATCTCCATTTCTCCTTCTCCCATCTCTTCCATGGCAAAGGATATTACATCTGTAGGTTGATCTTTATCTCGGTAATCACGATTAATTTCTCTAATGCGCTCATTATCTACAAATGTCACCGATACCTCCGCACCATCCTCGATATTTTCCATTTGAGCTGCTTTTTCTAACACTTCACGAATTAAACTCATATACTCTTCTTTTACTTCTTCTGTTTCATCAATAAAATCAATTAACAAACTCATTCTTTCTCCTCTTCTTCCGGAGGTTCCGGATATGTAATACGCGAATGGAAAATACCATTTAACGTTTCACACAACGTTTTCCCAACGATTTGTAGTTCCTTAAACGTCAAATCACATTCACTAAATTGACCGTCTTGCAGTCGATCTTTAATAATACTTTGCACCAAATTATTAATTTGTTCTGGCGTTGGGTGATTCATAGAACGTACCGCAGCTTCTACACTATCAGCAATACCAACAATTGCCGATTCTTTCGAAGTTGCTTTTGAACCTGGATAACGGAACATCTCTTCTGTATATTTTTCTTTATCTTCTTTAATAGCTTTATAATAAAAATATTTCAGTAACGTTGTACCGTGATGTTGCCCAGCGATATCAATAATTTCTTGTGGAATATGATATTCTTCGAGCATTCTTACTCCATCCGTTACGTGAGCAATTATAATATCTTTACTCGTTACAGGATCTAATTTATCATGCGGATTTTCAATTCCCATTTGGTTTTCAATAAAGAATTGCGGTTGTACTGTTTTTCCTACATCATGATAATATGCCCCTACACGCGCTAATACACCATTTGCCCCAACTGCTTCACAAGCAGCCTCAGAAAGATTCGCTACCATTACACTATGATGATATGTCCCTGGCGCTTCTAACAAAATTCTGCGTAAAAGCGGATGATTTGGACTTGATAGTTCCATAAGCTTCATACTTGATACGATTCCAAGTCCACTTTCTAAATATGGTAAAATCCCCATAGCCAAAACGGATGATATAATCCCTGAAAGTGAAGCCATTAATAATTGCGTACCAATTTCAAGAGGCGAAAAATTCCCATTACGTAATAATAAGAGCGCCGCTAATACGACTACATTTAATACAGAAACGAGTATACCAGCTTGTAAAATCATTGTACGACGATTTTTTTCTCGCAAGAAAATACTAACCGATAATGAACTTAACAATACGTAAATCCCTACACTATAATTTAATGTACTCGTTACTCCTTCATTAAACATAATACTTCCGCATACAGAAAAAATCATACTCGTTAAAAAGACAAATCGATCACCAATCATTAGTTTTACAAGTATTGTTCCCATCGCAACTGGGACAACATATGCAATCCCTGCGTATTCAAGTTTTTGAAACAAACTAATGATTTTCATTAAGACGATTGTGATAGACAAAATTGTAATATACGCTAAAACATACGGTCTATCTTCTCTTTTTCTCTTTAAAAATAATTCAAATTGTTTATGCATAAAGTATAGTAATACACCAATGAGTACCGCTAATCCAACATAAGGTTGAAAGCCGTTCCCTTTTTCTAACAAACCAACTAATTTCAACTGATTATACACATCACTTGAAATCGTTTCACCTTCTCTAACAAGAACTTGTCCTTGAAGAATATAAACAGGTGGAACTAAATCTTCCTCTGCTTTTCTCTTCTCTTTCGTTAAGATCGGGTCATAAAAATAGTTCGCTGAAATTGCATATCTTCCTAGCGCCTTAATTGACTCTTTTAAACCATTATCAACATTAACACTATTCATCTCACTTACATATCGTTCTTTCGCATCTTTCAATTCGTCCATTTTAATATGCTCAGTCATGATACTATTAATCGCTGTGACCGCAGCATCTTTCGCTAATACTAATTGGCTCGAATCTGCATTAATCAAATTTAGTAAGTTTGAATCAGATAATTCTTTCGTTAAGTCAGCGGGTAGTTTCTTTTTTAACTTATCCACTTTCTCAGCATCAGTCATCTTTTTTTGATCATCCGGTCCAACAGCTTTAATCTCTTGCACCACTTCATCCACTTTAGCAAAGACGTCATTCACAATATCAACTTTGTTTTGTTTATACTCACTTTTATATGTATATTGATCTTCAACTTTTGTAGCGGCTTCTTTTTTCTTTTTATCCGTTGTAACTTTATCTTCAATTTTTATAGGAGAATGGATTGTCTTTTTCGCAATAGAATACATATTAACATCTAATTGTTCTGGTTTTACATTATTCATAAGCGCAAAAAACAGCACTGCTCCTAACACAACGTAAGAAATCCAACTTAGTTTTTTCGAATGTTGTAAATTACGAAACCACTTAGAAATTTCTTGAGATCTTGACATGATTTCAATACCTTCTCCTCTCCAGAAATAAAGTGAAACTATTTATAGCTTTCATTTCTTCTACCCAACGATACTTTGAGGCAACATTTTACACACCAGTACCTATAGTTTATTTTCCTTATCTTTCATGATAGTAAAAAATATGACGTTCGCCAACCTTATCATACAAAAAGAAATGATCCTGACAAATAGGATCATTCCATTTTATCATATGCCTCAATAATACGTTGCACCAATGGATGTCTCACAACGTCCGTTTGTTCTAATGTAATAAATGACAGACCTGATACACCAGATAAAATATTAGCAGCTATAGATAGCCCTGATTTTACCCCTTTTGGCAAGTCTACTTGTGAAGGGTCCCCTGTAATAACCATTTTAGAGCTAAAACCTAATCTTGTTAAAAACATTTTTATTTGAGCACCCGTTGTATTTTGAGCCTCATCTAAAATAACAAATGAATCATCAAGCGTACGCCCCCTCATATAAGCAAGCGGAGCTATTTCAATTACTCCTCGCTCCATCATACGCTGCGTATATTCTTGTCCAAGAATATCATGTAAGGCATCATATAATGGACGTAAGTATGGATCTACCTTCTCTTTCAAATCCCCTGGTAAAAAACCTAAATTTTCTCCAGCTTCTACAGCAGGTCTTGTTAAAATAATTTTCTTTACATATCCTTGTTTTAAAGCTCTCACAGCCATTACTACAGCTAAGTATGTTTTTCCAGTTCCTGCAGGCCCTATCCCAAAGACAATATCATTCTTCTTCATCGCATGAATATATCTTCTTTGCCCCATTGTTTTTACACGAATGGATTTACCTTTTGCAGTCTTGAAAATTTCTTCTTCATATAACTCTTCAAATTGAGCAATTTTCCCTTGTTGCGCGAGCTGAATTGCATACGCAACATCTCTCTCTGAAATTGATATACTTTTACGAATTACAACAAGTAATTGCTGTAAGATTTTTTCTACGAGTGTCACCGTTTCAACTGCTCCAGATACATGAACAGTTTCTCCTCTAGTTACGATCGATACATTCAGTTCTCGTTCAATTACTTTTAAATGTGCATCATTGACTCCAAAAAGAGCGATTGCTTCGTTAGTATTTTCCAATTGTTGGTTCATTTCTACTAATTGTTCTGCCATTACTCAGTCTCCTTGAATATCGGATTCGGATATTGGTTGTGGCTCTGCAATATTTTCAACCACAGTATAATGCAATGTGACTTTTAGTTGATCCGCCTCAACCTCTTTACTCAAAATCTTATCACTTACAATCATAGCATGTTCATCCAATTTTTTCTTTAGTTCTTTTTCGGCCATCTCCTTCGCTACTTTCAGCGCTTGCTTTTCTGTATATTCTCGATTCGCTTCTTCCTCTTCTCTCACAACATCTTTTTCATATGCAATCGGCAGTGTAAAACCAAATAATTTCACATCATGCTTTACACTTTCAGTACGAGAGCGTTTATACTTATCATGCTGAAATCCCCATATTTTTATTTTCGTATCCCCGAATTTAAGAAAATGTTCATTGTATACATTACCAGTATACACTTGGAATTGCGTCTTTAGCGGAACATCTACCTTAGATGTATACCACGTTTCGCCATACACAATACCTTTCGCTGAAACAATCGTCGGACTTTCCTCATTACCATATATTCCCGATACGAGAATCTGCCCTTTTTCTACATGATCATTCTTCAGTACAACCGGCTTTCCAACTTCTACAAACGTTTTTGTAATAATCGCTTCTTTTTTTGCTACTAAATTTTGCGGCCTTTGTTCCTTTTCTTTTTTTGGTTCGTTTTTTTCAACAATTTTAAAATGATACGTCGTTCCTCTTACTTCTAGTCCCGCCCAAGTAATGGCATTAATATTATCTGTCAAATGGCGTTGTACATCTTCTACATTCGGCATTTGAAATTGTAGTTTCCCTTTTTTAATACCCATTTTATCCAATTCTTTCATCAATATATATTCTGTTTCGGGTTTTGCTCCTGTAATTTCAATTTTCCAAACCATATTTGACATTGCAATCACGCCAAAAAAGAAAATTAAAAACCCAATTAAAAATCCACTATTTTTAATTAAACGCTTATTCCAAAAAGGAAAACCATAACGTCCAATAAAATATAATTTACATTCATTTTTTCTATAAATTGGTTTTATTTTTTTCACATCGCGTAACAACATACAAAAAACTAACGTTTCATCAGCTATTTTCTTAACATCCCAAACTAACAAATTCCTCCGTACACATTCATTAACAAACCGTTCCGCTCCTCTACCTTCAATCCGCACTTTTACATATCCAAGCCACTTTATAAACCATTTATTTTTCATTTACCACCTTCACTGCCTTTCTAAAAGTAGATATACTACTTTTTATTTGAAGCATTAAAATAGCTCGTACTAAAATGAAACAAATTAAAACTGTAATCGGTCTCTATCAACAAAACTTTTACAGGATAAAGAAGAAAAACTTCACAAATGGAAGTTTCACTTCAATCACCTTTTTTTTCATTTTCTAAAAATGTTACTTGCTCAATTATCCCTTCGAGTAAAAGCTCTTCTGGAAGAATCGTTTTAATAACAAAGGATTGTCCTTTAATTAGTAATTGACCATGTTTTAAAAGCAATCGCACTTCTTTATCTGAAAACACTAATAGCCCCCGATGATTTTCTATATAAATATGTATTTGCCCAACAAGAGTAATCCGAGGCAGATCCATTAATACATCCACTGGTAGGTCTACTTGTTTTGTTAACCAATTTTTCATTTGTTCTAATTTCTTCATCTCGAAAGACCCCCTCCTCATCCCATATATATGTATTTCTTCACAAGTGCCTATCGTGTTATAACGACTTCACTAACATAACTATATTCTGTAAGAGTTCATCTCATGTTAATTAAAACAGTCGCTATATGAAATCATATTTATCAGGACAATGATGGATCAGAGAATGTTACCCATAATAATAGAAGTATTAATACAAGAATATGCACCCTCAGGGGATATCAGTACAAGTTAAATTAAGAAATTGAGCCTAGCAAGAAGTTGGAAACTTGAAAAAACCTGTTACAATTCGTTCTGGACGTGACATACTGACCATAGAATAAGTAGTTGTCATTCATTAGACAAATGAGATAAAATCCGAAAAAGGAAATTGCTCCACTCTGAATTTTGCGGTGTAAGTAAGAATATTTTATAGGTGGTTGTTATATGAATTTCAAAAAAATATTAGGATTCATTAAAAAACAAAAAAATGAATTAATAAGCGAAGAAATACGAAAGGAAATTGGATTTAGTCAAGAAATTTTGAATGTTATAAAACAAGCTACTAACAGCAGCATCCAGCCCTTTTATGCAACTGATTCAAAATCTAAAATAGCCGGAGTCTCTTTCGTTACCTTTGAGGATTATGCTGAACAGCAAGTTATAAAACTTCAATCTGAGGTTCAGAAGCTTGGATACTTAGCTTTTATTTGCGAAAGAAGTTTTAGTCAAGGAAGTAAGAGTGAGTGTAGAATTGCAATTACACAAGGAAATGGCCAATTTGATATCCTTACAATCCAACAAACAAATGGCGTTAATTACGAAGTTAGCAATATAGATGTTATTTTTAAACTAAGAAAATGGAATGATCGCTATCCTTTTATCATAATCGGTGCAGATCATGACTGGGTTGATGCCATTTTTAGCGCGTTACCTACAGACGAAGAAATGCAATCTTTCGCGCAAGAAATGTATGAATTTTGTCCAGATATAGTGGAACAAGGAACAGAAAGCATTGAGGAGTTAGTCGAAGAAATTAAGAAAACGAAAAAGCTTTTTTTATGGTGGGATTAATCATAACTAAGGCCGTTACTTTTTTTACATACCAGAGGCGTTTCTATCACTTACAGAAACGCTTTTTAAGCAATATAGCGTTTTTCCTTAATAAGAACAATAAAAAAACGTCTCATACGAAATGAGACGTTTTTTTATGCTAATAGCTGGATAACCAACTTATTCACAAGTGATCCGTCTGTTTTACCTTTTACTTTCGGCATAACAGCAGTCATCACCTTACCCATATCTGCTTTAGAAGTCGCACCAACTTCAGAAATAACTTGCTTGATTACATCAACTAGTTCTTCTTCAGTTAATTGCTCTGGCAAATATGCGCTTAAAATCTGAATTTCACTTTGCAGTTTATTAACAAGGTCTTCACGACCAGCTTTTTTAAATTCAAGGAGGGAGTCCTTATACTGTTTTACTTCACGAGCTAAAACTGTTACTTCCTCTTCTTCAGTAAGAGTATGTTGCAGTTTAATACCTTCATTTTGTAAAGCAGCCTTAACCATACGAATAACGGTTAATTTTTCTTTTTGTTTATTCTTCATCGCTTGTTTCATATCATCGTTTAAACGACCGAGAAGACTCATAACTTACACCCTCTCTTAGAATTTACGCTTTCTTGCCGCTTCAGATTTCTTCTTACGTTTTACACTTGGTTTTTCATAAAACTCGCGCTTTCTTGCTTCAGCAAGTGTACCAGTTTTAGAAACCGATCTTTTAAAACGGCGAAGTGCATCCTCCAAAGACTCGTTTTTACGAACGACTGTTTTTGACATTCTCTTTCCCTCCCTCCGAAACATCACACTTACATACTAACTTCAGCATGCAAAAAGAAACACTTCTTCAGCATGTCTTTTACGATTATAATACATTTTATCACTTCAGGTCAACTATTTGGCAGAATAAAAGAAGAATAGAAGCATTTCCTTTTCAAAAGTTATACAAATAGCTAGTATCCTTCTTTCATGAAGACAACTATATTTTTATCATTTCAACTTTTTTCATACAGGGATGCACGAAACGCCTCTCCACCTTCTAGTACTTAACCGCTTCAAATAAAGAAAGCATGCAAACCGTTTCCGGTTGCACGCTCTTTTTTATGCGCTTGCTGATTCTTTTTTCACATCATCTTCAATAACACGAACAAATTGCGCTTCGTTATATGGATAGCCAGCTTTCGTAATTTTCACTTTCACTAGCTTACCAATTAATTCTTCTGATCCTTCAAATACAATTTTCAAGTAGTTATCTGTATACCCTACATATAACCCTTCACGGTCGCCGTCTTTAAATTGCTCTTCTGGAATGATTTCAAGCACTTCACCTTCAAACGCTGATGCATATTCTTTCGCTAATTGATTAGATAGCTCAATTAAACGATGAACACGATCGTTCTTCACATCTTCAGGAACTTGATCTTCCATGCGTGCTGCAGGTGTTCCTGTACGTTTTGAATAAGGGAACACGTGTAACTCAGAGAAGCGGTTCTCTTTAATGAAATTGTATGTTTCCATGAATTCTTCTTCTGTTTCACCTGGGAAACCAACGATTACGTCAGATGTAATCGCAAGGCCTGGTAACGCTTCTTTCAAACGATCTAAACGCTCTTGGAAGAATTCCATCGTATATTTACGACGCATACGTTTTAATACAGTATTAGAACCAGATTGCAACGGAATATGCAAGTGACGTACAACTACTTCAGATTTATCTAACACTTCAATTACTTCATCTGAAATTTGACTCGCTTCAATAGAAGAAATACGAAGACGTTTTAATCCGCCTACTTCCGCTTCCATATCACGAAGTAATCCAGCTAAGTTATAATCTTTTATATCTTCGCCGTATCCACCTGTATGAATACCCGTTAATACGATTTCTTTATAGCCTGCATCCACTAATTGTTGTGCTTGTTTAATAACCTCTTTTCCATCACGAGAACGCATTAAACCACGCGCCCAAGGAATGATACAGAATGTACAGAAGTTATTGCAACCCTCTTGTATTTTTAAAGACGCACGTGTACGATCCGTGAAATAAGGTACATCAAGTTCTTCGTACACACGTGTTTTCATAATATTGCGGACAGCATTAATTGGTTGACGCTCTTTACGGAATTCTTCGATGTAACCTAACATCTTTTCACGATCCTGTGTACCAACTACAATATCTACACCTGGAATCGCCATAATTTCAGCTGGAGATGTTTGTGCATAACATCCCGTTACGCAAATAACTGCATCTGGATTTTGACGCACAGCACGTCTGATTACTTGACGGCTTTTTTTGTCCCCAGTATTCGTTACTGTACATGTGTTAATAACATATACATCAGCTTTCTTTTCATATTCTGTTCTTTCATAACCACCTTGTTTAAACAATTGCCAAATGGCTTCTGTTTCATAGTGGTTTACTTTACAACCTAACGTATGGAACGCAACAGTTGACATTGATCATCACCCCATCAATTCAAAATGATACGAAGCAGCACTTAACGCGTATAACGGCGCCGTTTCTGTTCTTAAAATTCTTGGTCCTAAACTACATGGTACAAATTTATGTTCACGAAGCGCTGTAATCTCTTCCTCAGCTAAACCGCCTTCTGGGCCAAATACAATCAATAGCTTTTGACCTGGTTTCATTGTCGTTAAAGCTTTCGCAAAATTAGATTTCTCGCCTTGTTTCGCTTCCTCTTCGTAAGCAACAAGACAAACATCATACTCACCACTCATTGTAAGCAGTTGCTTAAATGATGCCGGAGCATGTACTTCCGGAATTTCACTTCTATGTGATTGTTCCGCAGCTTCTTTCACAATTTTTCTTAAACGCTCAACCTTTTTATCAGCTTTTTTCGCATCCCATTTTACGATAGAGCGAGATGCTTGAAATGGTAAGAATGCAGCTGCCCCAAGCTCAGTTCCTTTTTGAAAAATCAACTCTAGCTTGTCTCCTTTTGGCAGTCCACTTGCAATCGTCACGAAAACAGGAAGTTCACTTGACGCCTCTACCCATTCTACAATAGCCGTATTAATAAATTCACTGGTAATTTCATCAATTGAACATACTGCTGTTTTTCCGTTTACACAGCAATAAATTTGATCGCCAGCTGTCATACGCATTACTCTCGCAATGTGATGTACATCATCACCTACAATGCGAATTTTTGCTTCACTTACATGTTTTTCTTCTACAAAATAACGTTGCATATAATCACCTTAGTAGAGTTTCGTTCCTTTCGTAAGTCAACACTTACGAAAAGAACGAAACATTATCATTTTTCATATAACAAACGGCAAGTCCCTCACCTTATAGTGAGAGACTCCCCTTTTCATTATAGACTAAAATCTATATTACGCATTTCGTGCAATAATTGCTACCCAATCTTCCATTCGTAACACTTCTTCAATTGTAAATCCAGCTTGTTCTAACGCCTCAGAAATTACTTTTTCCTTCGCAGCAATAATGCCCGATGTAATAAATAATCCACCTGACTTCACAACTCTCGCTGCATCTTCAGGGAATAAAAGAATAATTTCTGCTAATAAGTTAGCTACGATTAAATCAACAGGACCTTCAATACCTTCTAAAAGACTATTTTGCCCAACAGACACGATATCATCTGTTTTATTTAAACGCACATTCATTTCTGCACTTTCAACTGCAACCGGATCTAAATCATATGCTTGAACAGAAGACGCACCTAATTTTGCCGCTGCAATACTAAGCACACCAGAACCTGTTCCTACATCAATGATAGTGTCACCTGGCTGTACTGTTTTTTCTAAAGCACGAATACACATCGTTGTTGTTGGATGAGTTCCTGTACCAAACGCCATACCTGGGTCTAATTCAATGATTTTTTCATCAGGAGAAGATGGTGTATATTCTTCCCACGTCGGTACGATTGTGAATGTATCAGAAATTTGTACTGGATGGTAATATTTTTTCCAAGCAGTAGCCCAATCTTCTTCATTGACTTCGTTAACGGTAATATTTCCAGTACCAATTTCAATGTCGTAAGATGGAAGCACATCAATAGATGATTTTACACCTGCAATCGTTTCATGTAAAGAATCCGTTTGCGGGAAATATGCTTTTATTAATACACCTTCCGCCGGATATTCATCTGGATTCAATGCATAAATTTCACCATATTGTTGCTCGCGCTCTTTCGTTAACTCCGCTGGATCCTCAATCGCAACTCCGCTAGCACCAGCTTCATGTAAAATATGAGAGACAGCTTCTACTGCTTCTTCTGTTGTATGAATACTAATTTCTGACCATTTCACAATTTACCAACTCCATTTTTTATTTCCATTATTCCCCTTTGAAAGCACGTTTAAGCTTTCCGAATAAACTATCATCCTGCTCTTCTTGTCCTGCAAATTCACGTAATAAATCTTTTTGCTGTGAAGTCAATTTCGTCGGTACAACAACACGAACGACTACATATTGATCTCCTTGGCCGTATCCACGTACGTTCGGAGCACCTTTTCCTTTTAAGCGGAATTCTGTTCCAGTTTGTGTTCCTGCTGGAATTTTCAGCTTCACTTTACCATGAACAGTAGGAACTTCCACTTCATCACCAAGCGCCATTTGCGCAAATGTTAATGGCATTTCGCAAATAATGTGATCTCCTTCACGCTCGAAGAATTCATGATTTCTTACATGAACGACAACATATAAGTCTCCTGCTGGTCCGCCATTTACGCCGGCTTCACCTTTTCCAGACACACGAATTTGTTGACCATTATCGATACCCGCTGGAATTTTAACATTGATTTTTTTACGCTTACGAACTTTACCTGAACCGTGACATGTCGTACATTTTTCTTTAATAATTTGTCCAGTTCCTGAACAATGACCACAAGCTTGACGGTTTACGATACGACCAAACGGTGTGTTTTGTTCTACACTCACTTGACCAGAGCCTGAACAATGTTTACATGTTTCTTTTGAAGTTCCTGGTTTTGCTCCACTACCTTTACAAGTATCACATGGATCTTCTACTGGAATTTCCACATTTAATTCCTTACCAAAAATAGCTTCTTCAAAATCTAAAGTGACTTGATATTGTAAGTCAGCACCTTGGCGCGGAGCATTTGGATCACGACGTCTGCCGCCGCCACCGCCAAAGAAAGAACTAAATATATCTTCAAAACCGAAGCCACCGCCGAAGTCTCCTCCGCCGCCAAATCCACCGAATCCTTGATTTGCACCAGCATGACCAAATTGATCGTACTGCGCACGCTTTTGATCATCACTTAACACTTCGTATGCTTCTTGTACTTCTTTAAACTTTTCAATTGCATTTTCTTCTTTGCTTACGTCTGGATGGTATTTTTTAGCCAAACGACGATACGCTTTTTTTATTTCATCTGTTGAAGCGCCCTTGCTAAGTCCAAGGACCTCATAATAGTCTCGTTTACTCATAAATTTACAACCCCCGAATCTTTCACATAAACGTAATTTTAACACCGAAAGAAAGTGCTTTGCAACAAAGTTTCCTCACTTACAGTATGCAAAGCGAAAAACTTAAGATCCTCACACATCGCTTCTCATTCGTGAAAAAAGCCAAAGTCAAGGCACGCTTGACTTTGACTTTTTGTCATCTTACTTATTATGTTTACAGTTGAATTACTTGTCTTCTTTTACTTCTTCAAACTCAGCGTCAACTACATTGTCTTTCTTCGTGCCAGCGTCTTGTGCACCTTGCGCACCTTCTGCTTGACCAGCAGCTGCTTGAGCTTGCTCGTATAATTTAACAGTTAATTGTTGTACGATTTCTTGTAAAGCATCTTTTTTCGCACGAATTTCTTCAAGCTCGTTTTTCTCAATTGCAGCTTGTAATGCTTCTTTCGCTTCTGTTGCTTTTGCAACTTCAGCTGCATCTACTTTACCTTCTAAATCTTTTACAACTTTGTCTGTTTGGAATACAAGTTGGTCAGCTTCGTTACGAAGTTCAACTTCTTCCTTACGTTTTTGATCAGCGTCAGCATTTGCTTCCGCTTCTTGTACCATACGTTCTACTTCTTCATCAGAAAGACCTGAAGAAGATTGGATTGTAATAGCTTGCTCTTTGCTTGTTCCTAAGTCTTTCGCACGTACGTTAACGATACCGTTCGCATCAATATCGAATGTTACTTCGATTTGTGGAATACCACGTGGTGCTGGTGGAAGGTCAGTTAATTGGAAACGACCTAACGTTTTGTTGTCAGCTGACATTGGACGCTCACCTTGTAATACGTGAATGTCTACTGCTGGTTGATTATCAGCAGCTGTCGAGAATACTTGTGACTTACTTGTTGGAATTGTAGTGTTACGCTCGATTAATTTCGTGAACACGCCACCCATAGTTTCAATACCTAAAGAAAGTGGAGTTACGTCTAATAATAGAACGCCTTCTACATCACCAGTAAGTACGCCACCTTGAACTGCAGCACCTAATGCTACAACTTCATCAGGGTTTACACCTTTATATGGCTCTTTACCAGTTTCACGTTTAATAGCTTCTTGTACAGCTGGGATACGAGTAGATCCACCAACAAGAATAACTTTATCTAATTCGCTTGGAGCAAAACCAGCGTCTTTTAATGCACGACGAGTTGGCTCTAATGTTCTTTCAACAAGACCTGCTGAAAGCTCTTCGAATTTCGCTCTTGTTAACGTTAATTCTAAGTGTAATGGACCAGCAGCTCCAGCACTAATGAATGGTAATGAAATTTGAGTTTGTGTTACACCAGAAAGATCTTTTTTCGCTTTTTCAGCTGCATCTTTCAAGCGTTGAAGCGCCATTTTATCTTGGCTTAAATCAATGTTATTTTCTTTTTTGAACTCAGCTACTAAGTGATCGATGATAACTTGGTCAAAGTCATCGCCACCAAGACGGTTGTCACCAGCAGTTGAAATAACTTCGAATGTGCCGTCTGCTAACTCAAGGATAGATACGTCAAATGTACCGCCACCTAAGTCATATACTAAGATTTTTTGTTCTTCGTCTTGTTTTTCTAAACCGTAAGCAAGTGCTGCTGCTGTTGGCTCGTTAATGATACGCTCAACTTCTAAACCAGCGATACGACCAGCATCTTTCGTTGCTTGACGCTCTGCATCGTTGAAGTATGCAGGTACTGTAATAACAGCTTTCGTTACTGTTTCACCTAAGTATGCTTCAGCAGAAGCTTTTAAGTTTTGTAAAATGATTGCAGAAATTTCTTGAGGTGTATAATCTTTACCTTCAACTTCTACTTTGTAGTCTGTACCCATATGACGTTTAACAGACATGATTGTATTTGGGTTTGTAATTGCTTGGCGCTTTGCAACTTCCCCAACTTGACGTTCTTCATTTTTGAAAGCTACAACAGAAGGTGTTGTACGGTTTCCTTCTGGATTTGGGATAACCTTTGGTTCTCCACCTTCCATAACAGCTACACAAGAGTTTGTTGTACCTAAGTCAATACCGATAATTTTACTCATGGCGAATCCTCCTAGTTTTATGTAAATTATTGATTTACTTTTACCATTGATGGGCGAATCACACGGTCTTTTAATTTATAACCTTTTTGGAATTCTTCCACAACCGCGTTTGATTCAAATTCACTATCTTCCACTTGCATAATAGCTTGGTGTTCATTAGGATCAAACTGTTTACCAACAGCTTCAATCACTTCCACACCTTCTTTAGTCAGCGCTTCTAACAATTGACGATGCACCATTTCCATACCTTGTAACAAGGATTTCGTTTGCTCATCAGTCGCTTCCACTTGCATTGCTCTTTCAAAATTATCAAGAGCTGGCAAGATGTCTGAAACTAGACTTTGTGCTCTATATTTTTCAGCAGCCTGTTTATCCATTTGGACACGGCGCTTATAATTTTCAAAATCAGCTTGTAGACGTAATGTGCGACCTTCCGTTTCCGTTAGTTTCGCTTGTAACTCATCTACTTTTTCTTGTAAAAGAGCAGCCTCACTTTTTTCTTCTACAGTTTCTTCACTGTTTTCTGGCGTGACAGCTTCTTCAACTTGCGCTTCTTTTACTTCTTCTACCACTTGTTCGTTACGCTCTTCCACAATATTCACCTCCTTAAAAGGTATTAGGTATCATGCATAGCATGATTACCTAAGCATTATATATTACACACAGCAATGAAAATTTCATCACTTGAGCGAATGTATTACTCTCATTTACTTTTTAAGTCCATCAGTAAATTGTCTCGTAAATAACTGTAACAAACTAATTACACGAGAATATTGCATTCTCGTAGGACCTAAAATAGCAATTGTTCCAAGTTGCTCTTCGCCGATCGAATATGTTGCAGAAATTAAACTGCAATCCTCCATAGCCGTCGAAGTGTTTTCCCTACCAATTTTCACTTGAATCCCGACTTGTTTATGACGCAAAATGTCATAAAATTCGGCTTCATTATCAATCATGGTAAGCAAAGATCTAACCTTTTGAATGTCATGGAACTCTGGCTGCGAAAGCATATTTGCTTTTCCTCCAAAGTATATCTTTTCCGATAACGGAACTTGAAATGTACCATCTAACATTTTTATTGCACTATCGTAATTATGAACATACCCACGTAAAACTGTAACAATTTCCTTAAAGATTTTATTATGAAGTTCTTCCATCGGTACGCCAGATAGCTTTTCATTTAAAACATTAACCATTTTTTCTAAATCTGATAAATCAACAGATTCCGGAACGGTAATCGTTTTACTTTGTACATGCCCTGTATCAGTTACAATAATAGCGACTGCAGTTTGACGATCAAGCGGCACAATTTGTACATTTTTAAGTTTATTTGTACTTAACTTCGGTCCAAGAACAATGGCCGTATAATTCGTAAGTTCTGATAAAATTTGAGCAGATTGCTGTGCAATTTTTTCCGCTTCAAAAATTCTTTCAGCAAATAAATCTTTAATTTGTACAATTTCAGCGTTCGGTAAGTTTTGCGGCGCTAAAAGATGGTCTACATAAAATCGGTAGCCTTTCTCAGAAGGAACACGTCCAGAAGAACTGTGCGTTTTTTCAATAAAACCTAATTCTTCTAAGTCCGCCATTTCATTTCGAATAGTAGCTGAACTAAATGTGATTTCATCTTTTTTAGCCAACGTTCTAGACCCAACAGGCTGCGCTGATCCAATAAAGTCATCAATAATTGTTTGTAAAATTAAGAGCTGACGTTCCGTAAGCATCTCATCATCACCTCTGTTAGCACTCTTTGTCTTTGAGTGCTAAATCTATTAATAACTTACCAAAATTGACATTCAATTGTCAACGGAAACGTCACGAAATAATGAAACTTTTTCACGCCTATGGAACATTTAATTAGTCAATCAAAAATGATTGGAATACTTCATTCCCTAATAATTTTCCTTTTCGCGTTAAACGCACATGTCCATTTTCCTCTTCAAGTAATCCTTGTTCTTGATTGCTTTGTAACTGCTTCGCGAAAACTTGATCCATCTCCACATTAAATTTATTGCGGAATGCCGTTTTAGAAACACCTTTTGTTTTTCGAAGTCCTAAGAACAGTTCTTCTTCCATTCTTTCTTTCTCCGTCACCTTATGAACATCTAAATACGGAAATCCTGTTTCATCAATTTTATTAAAATATTGCTTCAGCGGACCTACATTTTGAATACGTTCCCCATTCACATAACTATGAGCTCCAGCTCCAAAGCCATAATACTCTTCATTATTCCAGTATGTGAGATTATGTCTACTTTTATTGTCACCTTTTGAGAAATTACTAATTTCATACTGGTTATAACCGTGTTTCTCCATTTCATCCATTACCATTTCATACATTTTAGCTTCATGGTCTTCACCCGGAAGACGCAATTTCCCTTTATTCATTAAGTTATAAAACACTGTTTTAGGTTCCACAATTAATGAATATGCCGAGAAATGTTGTACACCAAGCGTAAAAGCAATGTCTAATGTTTCCTTCACATCTTCTATCGTTTGTCCTGGCAAAGCATAAATAATATCTACATTAATATTTTTAAAGCCTACTTCCTGAGCTTCTCGAATTGCTAGGAATGCATCTTCCCTCGTATGCTTGCGCCCGATTTTCTCAAGCAGTTCATCACGGAATGTTTGCACACCAAAACTAATTCGATTCACTCCACCTTCTAGTAGTACATTCAACTTCTCTTTCGGTAGATCTCCTGGATTCGCTTCAAATGTCAATTCACAATTCGGAGCAAACGGACGCAAATGACGATTAATAATCTCGAGTAATTTTTTTGTCTGTTCCATATTTAACGCTGTCGGAGTTCCACCGCCCACAAAAATCGTTTTCATACTATCAAACGGAACTTTTTGAACCGTATTTATTATTTCCTTCTCTAAATAATCTAAATATTGATCAACCGGTTGGCGTTCAATAAACACTTTATTAAAATCACAATAGTGACAAATGTGCTGACAAAACGGAATATGAATATATGCAGCTTGTACCAAATATAACTCCTACCTTTCTAAAAAGAAAACCTCCGCACTCCGGAGGATTCTCTACTTCTCTAACGTATTACGAATTTGTTCCATTCGCATTTTTCCCCAATCATACATCATTTCAACGATCGGTAAAAGTGACATGCCTAGTTCCGTCATATAATACTCAACACGAGGAGGAATTTCGGGATATACTGTTCGATCAACAATCCCATCTTCCATTAACTCTTTTAATTGGTTCGACAAAACTTTATGAGAAATGCTTGGGAATAACCGTTGTAATTCACTAAAACGATGAGGCCCTTCCACACCAAGATGCCACAGTATCACAACTTTCCACTTTCCACTAATAATAGAAAGCGTCAATTCCTTTTCACAATTAAAATTGCCATTTTGTATTTTATCTTGAATATCTTTTCGAATATTTTCGGACATTAACAATCTCCTAACTCTATATGAACTAAAAAGCTCTCTCATTATTGTAAATGAGAGCTGCTCAGATGTCTAAAAAGTAATTATACAGAAAAAAGAAGCCGCATAAACGACTTCTTTTTTATTTCAAATATTAGTTGTCATCCATTTTCAGTACAGCCATGAATGCCTCTTGTGGCACTTCTACAGAACCAACAGACTTCATACGTTTTTTACCTTCTTTTTGCTTATCAAGAAGTTTACGCTTACGAGAAATGTCACCGCCGTAACATTTTGCAAGTACGTTTTTACGCATCGCCTTAATTGTAGAACGTGCTACAACTTTATTTCCGATAGTCGCCTGAATTGGTACTTCGAACTGTTGTCTCGGAATTAATTCTTTTAATTTCTCTACAATTACTTTACCACGGTCATACGCTGAATCACGGTGTACGATAAATGATAAAGCATCCACTTGTTCATTATTTAAAAGAATATCCATTTTCACAAGTTTAGATGGTTTATAACCAATTAACTCGTAGTCAAATGATGCATACCCTTTCGTATTTGATTTCAATTGATCGAAGAAGTCATATACGATTTCTGATAACGGGATTTCATATGTTAATGTAACACGCGTTTCATCTAAATATTGCATATCAATAAACGTTCCACGTTTACCTTGGCAAATTTCCATTACAGCTCCAACATAGTCATTCGGAACCATAATTGAAGCCTTCACAAACGGCTCTTCTACACGATCGATAGACTGTGGATCTGGCATATTAGATGGATTATCAACAATAACATCTTCACCGTTTGTTAAATAAACTTTATAAATAACGCTTGGCGCTGTTGTAATTAAGTCAATCTTAAATTCACGTTCAATACGTTCTTGAATGATTTCCATGTGAAGAAGTCCTAAGAATCCACAACGGAAACCAAATCCTAACGCTTGAGATGTTTCTGGTTCAAACTCAAGAGCAGAATCGTTTAACTCTAATTTTTCTAACGCATCACGTAAATCGTTATAACGAGCAGAATCAATTGGATACAGCCCACAGAATACCATCGGGTTTAATTTACGGTAACCTGGTAACGCCTCTGCAGCTGGACGTTTCGCATGTGTAATCGTATCACCAACACGTGTATCACCTACGTTTTTAATAGATGCTGCTAAGAAACCTACATCACCTACTGTTAACTCGTCACGTTGCGTAGTTTTCGGTGTAAATACACCTACTTCTGTTACTTCAAATTCTTTACCCGTTGCCATCATACGTACTTTATCGCCAACTTTTACCGTTCCATTTACAACACGGATATAAGCAATTACACCACGGTACGGATCATATAAAGAGTCGAAAATCATACATTGTAACGGCTCTTCTGAATCACCTGCCGGAGCTGGTACTTTTTCAACAATTTGTTCTAAAATTTCTTCAATACCAATTCCAGCTTTCGCAGAAGCAAGTACCGCTTCTGATGCATCTAAACCAATTACATCTTCTACCTCTTGACGTACACGTTCTGGATCCGCACTTGGTAAGTCGATTTTATTGATAACTGGTAAAATTTCTAAGTTGTTATCGAGCGCTAAGTATACGTTCGCTAACGTTTGAGCTTCAATACCTTGCGCTGCATCTACTACAAGAATCGCGCCTTCACAAGCCGCTAAACTACGAGATACTTCGTACGTAAAGTCGACGTGTCCTGGTGTATCAATTAAATGAAGAATATATTCTTCACCATCTTTTGCTTTATAGTTTAATTGAACTGCGTTTAATTTGATTGTAATACCACGCTCACGCTCTAAATCCATAGAGTCAAGCAACTGAGCTTTCATTTCGCGTTGTGTTAACGCATTTGTTTTCTCTAAAATACGGTCTGCTAACGTTGATTTTCCGTGGTCAATATGAGCAATAATAGAGAAATTACGAATTTTGGACTGTCTTTTTGCTCTTTCTTCTTTGTTCATCTATGTTCTCAACTCCTAATAGTCTCGCCAATATACACTAGCACTGATTATATCAATAGAGCAACAAAGATTCAATGAAAACTCGTGCTGCTTACGATACAAATCATTCTATCTATATCTTATGCGAATAAACCATAAGAGACAAACCCTTTTCAAATTTTAAAACGGTTGTCTTACAAATCAGTAAAACAACCATCTCCCATGCTACTCTTAGCTAAAAATCCCCTTTATTTTCCCAACAACTATATCCGTTCCGAACTTCGTCATTTCATAAGCTACACTTGCTACCGCCATCCCAATTCCTTCTACAACATTAAAACTTCTTAAACGTTCTAATTGTTGTTGTTTTTCTGAAGCTGAAAACGAACTACCCAAAATTTCTGATTCAACACCTGTACTCTCTGTCCCTGTCATATGAGCTATTTGTTCATACGACAATTGCCGATAACCTTTCATACTTTTCAAACCATGATTAGCAAGTGACACTCCTGCTATCATCATAAGTAAACATAAAGCTACACTACATATACACAAAAGCGCAAAACGACTCAAACTATTATCATCTTTCTCCCTCAATGTGTATACGCTCCCGTATTATCTTGATCAATTTGATGATGCAGCGCTGCATTTAAACCACTCGCTATTACATTCGCCATATCCTCAATAAAAGTATCTACTTCTTTTGGGGTCACCATTAAGTTATGACCAAGGGGCGATAGCACTTCATAAATCAACCTTCTTTTTTCTTCTTCTTCTAACGTACCAACAGCACCTAAAAACATATTTCGGCTCTTTTCATCTGGCATATCTTCTTCTGTTAATTTTTTCTTTTCTCCAAATGAAAATCCCGCTGGTAACAAAGATCTTGAAGGTTTGTTTCCTTCTTTCATCTCTCGACCAAAATGTTTCAAAATAAAATCAATTGTATCACTTGTAATCGAAACGGCATCGACCACAGTCGGAACACCAATTGCGATAACAGGGATACCTAATGTCTCGTTACTTAGTTCCTTACGTTTATTCCCAACCCCTGATCCAGGATGGATTCCAGTATCAGAAATTTGTATCGTGCTATTTACTCGTTCAATAGAACGAGCAGCTAATGCGTCAATCGCAATTACAAAGTCTGGATTTGTCTTCTCAATAATCCCATAAATAACATCGCTCGTTTCGATGCCTGTAATCCCCATTACCCCCGGCCGAATTGCACTAACAGGCCTGAATCCTTCTTCTACACTTTCAGGCTGCAATTGAAACAAATGTCTCGTTACTAATACATTTTCTACAACTATTGGCCCAAGAGCATCCGGTGTTACATTCCAATTCCCAAGGCCTACAATTAAACAGCTCGCTTCTTTTGTAACACCAACCTCTTCTAAGAAATAAGAAAATTCTTTTGCAAAAATACGCTCCACTTTTTGTTGAAGTTCTGTATCTTGCTGACGTATACCTTGTACTTCAAGCGTTAAATAATTTCCAGGTTTTTTACCCATCGCTTCAGAGGCAGCTTCATCAATTGTTACTTTTGTAATTATAGTACCTTCTTCTTCCCTCTCTTTTACAATTACCCCCTGTATCCCTTTTTGTTCTTCTTGGCTTTCTTGCAACATTTGATGAGCTTCTACAGCAAGGTCAGTTCTAACGCTATATTTACTTAAATCCAATGGTTCTTTCATCGTATCTCCTCCGTAATTCATAGTAAATATCGTTAGATTTCCCAAAGTTATATAAGGTCATTCTTTCCTTTACGTGAAATTTCATGGATATACTATTGCAATTCTCTTCACCGTTTGATAGAATATCACTTGTTCTATGTAAGAATCGAGTCATTCGATTGCACCAGGGAGGTGAAAAGTATGGCAAACATCAAATCTGCTATCAAACGCGCTAAACTTAGCGAAGAGCGTCGTGCACATAACGCTTCTATCAAGTCTGACATGCGTTCTGCTGTTAAAACTGTAGAAGCTTTAGTTACTAATAACGATCTTGAAAATGCTAAAGAAGCTTTCAAAACTGCTTCTAAAAAACTTGACAAAGCAGCTCGTAAAGGTCTTATCCACCAAAACGCTGCATCTCGTCAAAAATCTCGCTTAGCGAAACAAGTAAACGCGTAAGGCGTTTAAAAAACGATCCATTTGGATCGTTTTTTTATATACAAAAAAAGTTCATGCACTAGGTACATGAACTTTTTTGTGTCATCACATATGATTTAATCGCATTAAGAAAAACTCGAGCACAAGTTTCTTATCCATCTTTCCCGTCTTCATACTATAATCAGCTTCTGCTAATTCTATAATCACTTTTTTTAATTCTTCAAAAGAGAAAAATTTCGTTTGATTCATCGCCAATTTTACACGATACGGATGTACACCAATATGAGATGCAATTTGATTTTGCCCATAACCACGTTGCTGTAACTCTTTCACTTGATACAACAAACGGAATTGACTCACTAATAACGCAAGCAATTTAATCGGCTCTTCCTGCTGCGTAAATAATCCATCCAAAATTCGCATTGCACCTGCAATATCTTTTTTCACCACTTTTTCTGTCAAAGCAAATACATTTTGCTCAACTGATTTTGGCACAAGCTCTGCAACAAGTTTCGTCGTAATCTCTCCGCCCATACCAACGTATAACGTTAACTTGTCCATTTCCTTCGCCAACATCGTTACATTACTTCCCACAAGCTCTAGCAACAAACTAACAGCCGCGTTATCAATGTGCACATGCACTTCATCTGCACGAGCAATAATCCACTTCTGAACATCCTGCACTTGCATCGCATTCGCTTCTACTACATCTGCTGTTTTCTTTAATAGTTTTGTAATTTTTTTTCGCTCATCAAGTTTTTCGTAAGGCGCAACAAAAACAAGAATAGAAAATGGAGAAGGTTCACCAATGTATTCTTCTAAAATTTTTATATTTTGCTCTAACTTTTCTTTTTGCGAAGTCAGAAATAGCGGTGATTTTATTAACAGTACTTTCCGTTCTCCAAAGAAAGGAAGCGTACGCGCATCCTCAACCACATCTTCTAAATATGCTTCTTCCAAATCGTATGTCACAACATTAAACTCTCGATCTTCTTCTTCAAGTGCTTCTGTCGTAATAAGCTTTATCGTTTCATTTATAAAAAAAGCTTCCGTTCCATATAGTAAATATAACGAAGCAAACTGTTTCTTTTTAATTTTTTTATGTATATCACTCATACTTTTTCCTACTCCCTAACTTGGCAATATATATTTATACTAATGCCCTAGCTTTTGTTTTACAAGTACAAAGGAACAGGCTTTATAACCCGTCCCTTTATTTATATTAAACGCCACGCAATAAGCCCCGGGTTTCTTATTGGTGTGCGGTAATCACCTTCCCTTTATTATTCACAATAAAAATTCGAGTATAAGTGCCAACTGTTAACATGCTTGGAAACAAAAAACTCACGTTACTTCATGATCTAAAAGTAGCAAAAAAGCTCATTTTCTCTTCATATGGAAATTGTAGATTTTTTTCTGACAATATTCTATACTAAAGTGGAATGTTGGGGAGGGATTCTAAATGAATGATTTTGAACAAAACGTTCAAAGTAAACGCAATGACGCTATTGATTCAGGGGTAGGATTTATCGTCTCATTTGGTTTTTTCGCAACACTTTTCATCATTGCAACTGTTATTAAATTTATCGGTTCTTAAAGGCTGCCACTTCATGGCAGTCTTCTCTTTTTCACCTATTATATGTCTTATCGTATGTGATTTTACTTTGAAAGGTTCCATTTTCCCCTTTAAAAACATAGGAAATAGCACCTTGCTTGTCCGTGCGCCATATCGCACTCCCCATCTTCTCCAAACGCTCTATCACTTCTTTATGCGGGTGTCCATATCTATTCTGCTTACCAACAGATATAATCGCTACACGGGGCTGTATAACGTTCAAAAAAGACTCTATAGATGACGTGTTACTTCCATGATGAGCAACTTTTAAAACATCTACTCGCAAATCTGGATACGCAGATACTAAAAACTGCTCTCCTTCTTCTTCTAAATCGCCTGTAAATAGCCACGTCAATCCTCCAAATTTTGCCCATATTACAATTGAAGCATTATTTTCACTTTTTTCTTTTCCTTTTGGAGCTAAAACGAAAAATTCAGCTTCATTTACACTCCAATTTTCCCCTTCCCCCACTTCAGTTATTTTCATTTCCTTTTCTAATGCCTGTTTCTTTACTACTTTTTCTAATACTGCATCTTTTCCCTTCCGGCCAAACACAACTTCTTTTACAGGTATATATGATAATAATTCTTGCGCAGCACCTATATGATCTGCATCTCCATGCGTTACGATTAATTTATCAATTGTTTTAATACCTTCTTTTTGTAAATAGGGTATTAAAACATCATTTCCAACAGAAAATTCATGCTTTTTTTGTTGCCACTCTTCCTTATTGACACGAAGCGTTCCACCTGTATCAATAAGATAAACCCCTTTATCATACGGAAGGCGAATTAATATTGCATCACCTTGTCCAACATCAATAAATGTTACACTTCCACTTCCTCTAAAATATGGATATACATAATGACACGTGCTAATAAAAAGAAATATACTCACAACTATACAAACCATTTTTTTCGGCGCTCTCCTTTCCCAAACCATCAATATACTGACAATACTCGCGCAATATACAGCTACAAGATTGAAGGACGTTTTCCCGAAAATAAGCTGGTTAAATGGTAAACTTTCACAATAACTTAGAAAAACATTAGACATACTCAAGCCTATTGATAACACATCCGCAAATCCTTTTGCGAGAAACGGGACAATTGGCATACACAGTAAAATAATAATGCTACATGGTAATACAATGGTAGATAAAAACGGAACGTATAAAAGATTGAGGAAAATGCTATATGGAGAAAAATAACCAAAGTGATATAACAAAATCGGAGTACTAACGAGCTGTGAAATGATAGAAATATAAATAGAATTTCGGATTACTCCGTTGCTACTCACTAACAATAACGGAGCAGACAAAAGTAAAGCGAAGCTACCTACAAAAGAAAACTGAAATCCAATATTAAAAACAAGATAAGGGTCATATATAAGCATACATATAGCTGTTACACTTAAAGCATCTAAACTAGATAAACGAATCGAGCACATAAAAGCAATCAACGTCAAAACTCCTGTTATAGAAGCCCTTATAACAGAGGGTGACGCTCCTGCTAAAACCATATACAAAGGAATACAAATGATAAGGCAAATTGTTGCTACCTCCCTCGTCGCACCACTTCTTAGCAAAATAAAATATACTATCACCATTAACAATACAATGTGCGAACCTGAAATTGCTAACAAATGTACAAGACCAAACTGTTGATATTGCTCTTCCACTTCAAACGTCATTTGTTGTCTATCACCAAATAGTAACGCATTCATAAAAGCACCTGATTGCTCTGGAAACATCTCTGTAACTTTCGAGATTACTTGTTGCCTCAAAAGGAGAATCCGTTGTATGAGCGACAGTGATGTTTTATAGCATTCAGAAATATATGTAGCCTCAAATGTGAAATGAATATGTTGCTTGTATAAATAATCACGGTAATTAAAACCATGAAAATTCCGAGCTGTTTGCGGTTCTTTCCTCTCACCCTCGAATACACATGATATCCCTGCGTATAATTGTTGCATTTTTTCCTTTTCCAAGGCTGATTTTATTCTATAACTTAACTGCACTATATTTTTATTGTGATCTTCAAACTGAAAAGATAGGCGATCTCCATTAACAAGCGGTTTATTTTGTATAACCCCTCTTGTAACTCCATAGGACTCTCCTAGAGACTTATTCCACCCTTGAACATAGGAAGTGTATATAGCGCCACTAAAGCACGCTACAATGCAAAAAAAGAAGGTTTTACGCGAAGTGCGATATAAACAGAAGAAAACATTTAAAAAGAGGCAAAAAACTATCAATAAAAGTGACGAGGAAAAGGCAATTGCAATCCCTATTATAAACGAGATTGCAACATACCCCCATTGTTCCTGCAACTTATACTCACTCCTTATAGCATCATTTTTGCTTTCGTGAATACATGCTGTAATTCTTCCATTGATAAATTATCTTTTTCTAAAGACGCAAATAATTCTTTTAACTCCGTATAACGTTTTTGCTCCTCTAATGCAGCGATATCATATTCTAGCGGAACGTGCTTCACTGTTACATTCGCTTGTTCAAATAACTCTATGGCGTATGGATGATTTTTATAATCCTGCGCATAATAAACCGCTGTAATACCACTTTGAATAATTGCCTTACAACATTGTAAACAAGGGAAATGCGTAACGTAAATTTCTGCTTCCTCTGTTTTCGCACCAAACTTGGCACATTGTAATAAAGCATTCATTTCGGCATGAATTGTCCGAACACAATGATTATCGATTACGTAACAACCATCATCTATACAATGTACGCCACCTTTAATCGAACCATTATATCCACCAGCAATAATTCGTTTATCGCGAACGATTGTCGCTCCTACCGCAAGCCTTGTACATGTACTACGTAACGATAGTAGATGGCTTTGCGTCATAAAATATTGATCCCATGAAATTCGTTCCATATTTTTCACCTACTTTTTTGTCTACTTGTAGTGTAGCGAAAGAAGAAAAACTTCGTCAATCTTTTACGGAATAATAATTTGATCTTTTATCTTTTCAAGAGACTTCGCACCAATCCCATCAATCTCTAATAAATCTTCTATTTTCTGAAACGGACCATGCTCTTCTCGATATTTCAAAATACTTTCTGCCTTTCGAGAGCCAATCCCTGTAATTTTTTCCAATTGCTCTTTCGCTGCTGTATTTATTCGAATCTTGCCATCTTCCTTAGAAGAAGTAAACATCCCTTGTTCTGACTCATTTTTACTCGGTATATAAAGAAGCATTTGATCTTGTACAATTTGTGCTAAATTCACTTTTTTCATATCTACTTCTGATAAAAAACCACCAGCCTTTTGAACCGCATCCTTTACGCGATCTCCTTCCTTCATTTCATATACCCCTTCTTTATTAACCGCTCCTTTCACATCAATTATAATTGTTCTTTTCTGTTCCTTTGTATCCGATATTTTCGGTTTACCCTTTTTTTCTATCTCCTTCTCTTGCACATTCATTGTAATAGGCGTTCGTTCTACACTCTGATTCGTTTTCCAAAAAACAAGAAAAAGTAAAGTTCCAATAATAGCCACTAAACCTAACCACTTTTTCGGAAAATCCCACATCATTTTACACCTCTAATCATAAATTTATAACATCATTCATATTGTTTAGGAGAAAGCTGTTACGAAGGAGGGATGAAACTTTGAACATAGGAATTATAGGGACAGGAAACATGGGGAATATACTAATCGATGCATTTTTAGAAACCCGTGCTGTCAAACCTTCGTGCCTTACAATCATTAATCGGACGCCTGCCAAAGCATATCATATAAAAGAAAAATACCCTTCTGTTCATATAGCAAAAACAATCCCGGAAGTAATCGAACAATCACAACTTATTTTTATTTGCGTTAAGCCGATAGATATATACCCTATCCTAAAAAAATACGCTGAACATTTTTCTGATGAAACGTGCTTAGTTTCTATTACAAGTCCAATATCTCCATCACAATTAGAGACTCTCGTACCGTGCCACGTCGCACGTATCATTCCAAGTATCACAAATCGCGCCCTCTCTGGCGCCTCACTATTTACATTTGGAGATAATTGCTCTGAAGAATGGCAACAAAAACTACTTCGTCTATTCAAAAATATTTCTACACCTCTTGTAATAGAAGAAGATATAACACGTGTTTCATCTGATATAGCAAGTTGCGGTCCTGCTTTCTTTAGTTATTTGCTACAATGCTTCATTAACGCTGCTGTAGATAAAACAAATATTACACACGAAGAGGCTACTACTTTAGTAAGTGAAATGGTCGTGGGGATGGGGAAATTACTTGAAAAAGAAATCTTCACATTACCTACCTTACAAGAAAAGGTTTGCGTGAAAGGCGGCGTTACCGGGGAAGGCATTCGGGTTTTAGAAGAACACGTTGGAGATATGTTCCATAAGTTAATCGAGCGAACACATGAAAAATTTGATGAAGATTTAGAATGCGTTGATCAGCAATTCAATAAACACACATAATAAATACGTCATTTTCATTCCAAATCCTTTTTATAAATACTTACTTTTTTACAATACATTTTCACTTCAACTACTATTCCCACACTTTACGCATACGATCTTCAGATTATGCTAGAACTAAAAATACATCTTCTTTATAAAACAAAAGCAACCTTCTCGGTTGCTTTTGTTTTATTTGTTTTATCCGTTTTTCTTCGCCATGAAGAAAATACGCTCTGTTTGTTCTGTAACTTCAAGTCGCTCAAAATCACCTGTTACACGAAGAACTGTAAAACCTGCTTCTTCAAGCCATTTCGTTAACTCTTCCACTTGATATGCACGTTGCACGTGACATTCGTCAAACCGATGGTACACATCTTCTTCCGGATCTTGAACAAAGAATGTCAAATCATGCTCTACACTATTTGATTCTTCACCAGGGAAGCAATTCCAAATAAGAGATATTTCTTCTCCATTCACTGTATACGTTTCATTTTGAAATACATGATGTATTTTATATAAAGAATGTACATCAAATAAAAACAAACCATCTTGACGCAAATGGTGAAACACTCTTCTAAATGTTTCTTGTACTCCATCTTCTTGCAATACATAATTTAATGAATCACAAAAGATAGTGACGCAGTCAAACTCACCTGGAACATCAAGCTCTCGCATGTCTTGTTGGTAAAAAGGAATAAAGTATCCCTCTCCTCCTAGTTTTTGCTGAGCGACTGTTAACATTTCTTCTGAAAGATCGACACCTATTAAATCGTAACCCTTTTGCACAAGCGGAAGGGTTACATTACCCGTACCGCATGCTACATCAAGAATTTTTGCCTCTTTCATATCTGCCTGCTGCAGGCTTTCCTCTGTGAATTCTACCCATTTATCATAAGGGACATCATTCATCAGTTCGTCGTACAACAATGCAAATTGTTCGTATTTCATTGGCCTAGCTCTTCTGTTATATCTTCACGTGGCACATCGCCCCATAGACGCTCTAAATTATAGTGATTACGCTCATCTTTATGGAATACATGGGCAACTACATCTCCAAGATCAACTAATACCCAACGTGCTTCGTCAAAACCTTCCATACGTTGTACGTCGATTTGGAACTCATGTGCTTTTGATTTAATTTCACGTGCAATTGCTTGCACTTGTTTATCTGAATTACCGTGACAAATAATGAAATAATCTGCAATTGGTGAAATACCTTGCATATTTAGGACAACCATATCTTCTGCTCTTTTATCATCAGCTGCTTTTGCCGCTAACACTAATAAATCTTTATCGTTCATTTACTCATTTCCTCCTTGATAACTGCATTGTATGTTTGGAATGTTAATGGATAAATCGTCTGATTTTTTTCCATTAAAAATTGAATTGTTCTCTTTAAGGCAAATAATAAAGCTTGATTTATATCCGTATATGCGAGTTTACGAGCCTCTTCCACACCTGGAAACTTTCGCCCTGGCTCAATGTAATCAGCTACATAAATCACTTTATCTAACATCGTCATGTTCTCATGACCACTTGTATGATATGTAATAGCTTGCAATATTTCAGAATCCGTAATGCCTACCTCTTTTTCTACTAAGTATGCCCCAACAGGCGCATGCCACAACTCTTTATTATAACAAAGTAAATCTTTCGGCAAATCTTCACGTTTAATAATCTCTTCCATCTCTGAAATTGCTCTACATTTCGCATAATCATGGAATATAGCTGCCATCTCTGCTTTTTTCTCGTCCACACCGTATAACTTAGCAAGCTCAATCGCTGTCTCCATTACACCAATTGTGTGTATATAACGTTTTTCATGCATTTGTTGTTTGACAATATGAAGTGCATTCTCACGATTCATACAACCCATTCCTCTCGATATATACCTGTACTTTTTCAGGAAGTAAATATTTACACGTTTTCTTCTCCTTATATCTCTCACGTAATAAGGATGAAGAAACTGCAAATTCCGGAATTTCCACTGTAGTAATCTTATATGGTGTATGCAATGTATACCCAGGTCTTGCAACTCCAACAAATGTTACAAGATTAAGTAAAGCTTCAATGTTATACCACTTCGGTAAATACTCAACCATATCCCCACCGATAATAAAGTGAAACTGCACATCCGGATACTTCTTCGTCAATTGTAACATAGTGTCATACGTATAAGATGGGCCCTTCCTGCTTAGCTCTTCTAAACAAATAGAAAAGTGTTCTTCTGCCTCAGTCGCAAGCTCTAACATATGTAAACGACTTTCTATACTTGTAATATTACGTCCTTGTTTATGTGGCGGAATCTGGTTTGGCAAGAACCATACTTCTTCCAATTCCAAAGCGTGATATACTTCATTTGCAATTAGCAAATGTCCATAGTGAGGCGGATCAAATGTACCGCCAATGATGCCAATTTTCCTCAAAAGAAACGCCCCTTCCTTTTACATACAGCAACTCTCCTTGGTTAGGAACGAAGAGAGTTGCTATTAATAAAAGTTCAATTGGTTTCGCTCTCTACATCATTACGCATCAGCGATAAAAAATAGCGCATGCTAATCTTTTTATCGAGGAAGCTTAATTTGTTTATTTTCTCTTGATTCTTTGTATAAAACGATTGTACTTCCAATTACTTGAACGATTTCAGCACGTGCACCTTTTGCAAGTTCTTCCGCAACCTCACGGCGATCAAATTCACAGTTTTGTAATACACTCACTTTAAATAGTTCACGAACTTCTAACGCTTCTCCAATTTGTTTTACCATATTTTCATTTACTCCGCCTTTTCCTACTTGAAAAATTGGTGTTAAATGATGTGCTTGTGCACGTAAAAATCTTTTTTGTTTTCCTGTTAACATATATGTTAGCCTCCAAGCTTTTCTATAACTAATTGTTTCATTCGATCAATATTTGGTACACGTCCTGTCCACATTTCAAATGCAAGTGCTCCTTGATAAACAAACATATCAATACCATTTTGAATGATTGCACCTTGCTCTTTTGCCTCACATAAAATTTTCGTTTCAAATGGATTATAAATTATATCTGATACAATCGTTCCTTTTTTTAACGAACACATTTGTAATGGCGTATGTTCGACGTGTGGATGCATACCTATCGTTGTCGTCTGAATGATAATATCATAATTTCCTTGTTCTTCTGTCGCTTTTTCTAACGACAAAGCAACAGAATTAACATCGGCCGTACGTGCAGCAATAAGTTCTTTCGCCTTATCTACTGTACGATTGGCTACATCAATCTCTTTTACACCTACATCAGCAAGAGAAAAATAAATAGCTCGGCTAGCACCACCTGCACCAAGTAACAAAATACGTTTCCCTTGAAGTGGTTCATTACTAATTGACTGCAGCGCTCGAACAAAACCAATTCCATCTGTGTTGTAGCCAATTAACCTTCCATTCTTATGAACCACTGTATTTACTGCACCGATTTTCCTTGCCAATGGATCAATCTCATCCAAATACTCCATGATAGCAACCTTGTGCGGAGTTGTTACATTAAATCCTGAAATACCTAATGCTTTTAAACCTCTTACTGCTTCCCCTAGCGCTTCCTCTTCAACAAGGAATGCATGATAATGGGCATCCATATTCAAGTGTTCAAATGCATCGTTATGCATAACGGGTGATAATGAATGTCCAATTGGATTTCCGATTACACCATATAATTGTTTCATAAATCCCTCTCCATATTAAATTAAAGATTTACGTAGTGAAACACTTACTCCTTTTGGTACGTGTGCAACAATTTTTGCGCCTGGTTCGTTCACAGTAACCCATCCTAATCCAGAGAATACAACATCCGTCTTTGGTTCACGAATATTAAATTCGTATTTCACTAACTCAGGCATATTTGCTAATTCTTCTGGTGTTGGCGGGCTTAGTAAATCTCCAGCATGATTTTTATATAATTCATCTGCTTTCTCAAGCTTTGTACGATGGATTGTTAAACGATTCGAGAAGTGACAAGTAAACGCACGACGACCACCACTTACATAATCAAAACGTGCCAATCCACTAAAGAATAACGTTTGTTCTTCATTTAATTGGAATACCATCGGCTTAATTTCTTTTGTTGGTGTAATAAGCTTTAAGCTTTGCTTCCCAACATAATGAGCCATTTGGTGGTGGTTAATAATACCTGGCGTATCATATAAAGAAGATTCTTCGTCTAATGGAATATCAATTAAATCCAGTGTTGTTCCTGGGAAATGAGATGTTGTAATTACATTTTCAGTCTCATCACTAAATTCTTTAATCATACGATTAATAAATGTCGATTTCCCTACATTCGTACATCCAACAACGTAAACATCTTTGCCGCCGCGATAATACTCAATAGCATCTGCTAGTTCAGCAATTCCTTGTCCCTTCGCTGCACTAATTAAAAAGACATCTTCTGGTTTTAATCCTAGCTGCTTTGCACTATAGCGCATCCAATGCTTTACTTTATCATGTTTTACTGACTTTGGAATTAAATCAGCTTTATTTCCAACAAGTAATACTTTATTATTTCCTACGAAACGATGTAAGCCAGGTAACCAGCTACCATTAAAATCAAAAATATCTACAATTTTGACTACTAATGCATCTGATTTTCCAATTCCATTTAAAATGCGTAGGAAGTCATCATCTGTTAACGATACATCTTGAATTTCATTGTAATGCTTCAAGCGAAAACAACGTTGACAAATGACTTGTTCTTTCTCTAAAGATGAGGTAGGAGCATACCCCACTTCGTTTTTATTTTCTGTTTGAATTTCTACACCGCAACCAATACATTTAATTGTTTCAGTCAAACTTTATTCCTCCCAGTTAATTAAACCTTTTTTCTTCATATTTTTCATGATTCTTCGTTCAATTTTTCGATTAAAGCGCGTCACTAATCCGTCCGTTTGTGCTACCGGTACAACTAAAATTGTATGAAGCCCTACTCGGTTTCCACCAAGCACATCAGTCAGTAACTGATCTCCAATTACTACAACTTCCTCTGCCTGCAGATGCATCTCTTGTATCGCACGCTTAAACGCTCGAACAAATGGTTTACGTGCACTATGAATAAATGGAATACCTAATGGGTCAGCAAAATCTTTTACACGTTGCTCATTATTATTTGAAACAACCGTTACTTGGATGCCTTGCTCTTTCATTTTTAAGAACCATTCTTCAAGTTGCGGGGTTGCATTTGGACGATCCCATTCAATTAAAGTGTTATCTAAATCAGTAATAACACCTTTAATCCCACGTTTTTTTAAATCTTCTGGTTGAACATGATATACATTTTTCACGTATTCATTTGGTAAAAATAGCTTCAATTTCTTTCACCTCTTTGAGGATTTTTCATAAAATTTTTCGACAACATTTTTCGATATATAACCTGTGGATAAAATTGTACACATTTTCCACATTAATCTTTCAGCTAATTTGGAATTTACTAACAAACTATACACACTTTATCCACCTAGGTATGTGGATAACCACTCGTTTGTGACTGTCATACTTTTTTGGTACATTAAATGCATCAACGAATCAATCCTTATATTATTAGGAGGTGACTCACCTTGAAAACAAAACATATGGAACAGTTATCCACTGAGTTACTCACTGAGTCTTATTATAAAGCAAAAGAACTAAAATTAAATCCCGACTTCATTTTACTTATAAAACAAGAAATCATTAGACGCTCATTAGAGGACAAGCTTGTCAAATCTTCTTGATTACATATAAAGTGAAAGTTTAATCAGCCCGTACCAATCAAACAGTTACAGGATACATTATTGAATGCCCTGTAAAAAGAGCCATCCTACGATGGCTCTCGAATAAACAAGTACTCCCATCTAGGGGATTTCATCATTAAGTATCTTTGCCCATAACTCTTACTTACGGTTATAAAAGCTTTTCTTTATTTATGAGCTAATCGAGTAGCTATTTTTTCACCAAGACGCAGCTCTTGTCCACTCTTTAATTCCTGCACTACTTCTATCATATCTTTTTCAAACAATAACACAACTGTTGAACCAAATGTAAAGTATGCCATTTCTTCACCTTTTTGAACAGTGTCTCTCTCATGCAAAAGCTCAATACTATTAACAAACATGGCCCCTACTTTTACAAGAGCCATATGTTCGCCATCACTGCTTACTTCTGTAACAGAACGATAATTTTTTGACAGCGGTTCTTTCCCGTATTCCATACCAGCTGCATTTACCGGATACGATTTTCTACCGAGTACAAATCTTTCAGTCACAGAACCAGAAAGCGGACTATGAATGCGATGATAGTGACTTGGACTCAAATAAATTACCATATATGTACCGCCTGCATATCGCGTTGCACGTTCTTCATTACCTAGCATATCCACAATTGAATAGCGCTTTCCTTTAATATCAAATGTTTTTGTATCCTCAATAGGACCATGATCTGCAAAAACACCATCAACAGGACTAACGATACTCGATGCATCTGTATCAATACTACGCTTTCCTTCTTTTAGCTTACGCGTAAATAATTCATGCAATGTTCTATATTCCTTCAAACCCTTTTCCATCTCATCTTGATTAATTTGAAAAACTTTCGCATACGATGGAATAATGATAGAGCTCAAACGAGATTGTGCAAATTTACGTAATATATAAGAAGTAAAGCGACCATTTGTAAGTTCTATCATAAGTCGATATAATGTACGTCGCAAATTGCGAAACCCCCTAATCAGTCTATAACTTTAGTTTTCCCTTATTTTCTTTCTATATCATACGTAAAATTGGTTCTTATTCCCACATATCATATAAAGCAGCCTTATTATACATACAGAAAACTAAGTATGGTATTATTCTTAAATTATTTAGCACCTTCTAATATTACAGATAGAATCCGTCATTTTCAACAGTGAACATGTATTTCTTCTTAGCATAACGCGTTTTCTTTTCTTATTTACAATAAGAAAAGCAGCCTATTTT
Organism: Bacillus cereus group sp. BceL220; assembly: GCF_051776965.1. Lineage (NCBI taxonomy): Bacteria > Bacillati > Bacillota > Bacilli > Caryophanales > Bacillaceae > Bacillus > Bacillus cereus group sp. BceL220. The sequence continues at coordinate 624,805 of NZ_JBPWBC010000001.1, forward strand.
AAAATATGGCTGCTTCTAATACACTTTACTCTTTCGCTTTTTTCTCTTTCTCTGCCCTTACAAACTCGTGGAACATTTTCATTAAAGCACGCTTTTCGATCCGTGATACGTAACTTCTAGAAATGCCAAGCGCCTTAGCTATTTCCCGCTGTGTTTTCTCCTTATCTAGCCCAAGTCCAAAACGTTTCACAATCACTTCTTTTTCTCTTTCGTCTAAAATATCGATATACTCTTTAATTTTTTCTAACTCCATACTAAGCTGAATCATATCAATTACATCTTCAGACTCTGATTTTAATATATCAATAAGCGATATTTCATTGCCCTCTTTATCTTGCCCGATCGGATCATGAAGTGAAACATCTTTTTTCGTTTTCTTTAGTACACGTAAATGCATCAAAATTTCATTTTCAATACAGCGTGCTGCATACGTCGCAAGCTTCGTTCCCTTTCCTGCAGAATAGCTCTCGATCGCTTTAATGAGCCCGATCGTACCAATTGAAATTAAATCTTCTGCATCTTCTCCTGTGTTCTCAAATTTTTTAACGATATGAGCTACAAGCCGTAAATTATGTTCAATTAAAAGATTTCTCGCTTGAGCATCACCTTGCTCCATTAACTCTAAGTACTTTCTCTCATCATCTGATGATAACGGCTGCGGAAACGCATTATTTTTCACATAAGAAACAAAGACAAACACTTCTCGAACCATATATCCAATTGCGGCGAATAGACTCAAACCTTTCACCTCCGCCAAAATAGTGGTCTTTATTATGTGTATGTGGGCTTGAGGTTGTTTGTGTCTGTACAGTTTATTTATAAAACTCAACACTTCCAACATTTAAAATATTTTATTGTTATATTATAATTATATAAAATTGTTATTTATATATGAATATGCTATTAAAGGGGAAACTATTCATGCTTACATTAGATCGATTATTAAATGTAACAATTTATTTAGGGGTATTTTTACTTTTCATTTCGTTCATTACTTTTGTTATTAAGAGAGGGCCTGATTTATTATTTTTTCAATTTGGAATTTCTTTGTTTTTTGGAGCTCAAATTATAATTGGAATGAAATTTTTTCATAATTATGGTTTCTCCTTTCACTCAAAACTAGAACTACTTATCTTTATTTTCTATGTAATTGGATTTATTACATGTATACTACTGTTCTTTAACTTTCAAAATCCGTATCGAATTTTTTTATTAATTTGTAGTTTTTTATTTTTAACTGGATCCAATTATTACTTTAAAGAAACATTAAATTTTAGTAAAAAAACTCCAAAGCAACATAAAACTTTTTTAAGTACACAAGAAGACTCTTTTCCAAAAGAAGTCCGTAAATTTTCAGAGGATTACAATAACATAATAAGGAATGATTTTTATGAAATACCGATGATTCCTACTGAATTACAGATTACAAGCAAAAAACATTCTTCCCATAGTACATCTTTCTTAGTTGAACTTTATAATAGCGAGAATGAAATTACTGATGACTCTGTACAATTAACTCCATCAGACCGTTTTTATATACTGTTAAATACACAAAAAACAAAAATATCAAAAATAGTATATGAAGGGCAAAATTTTTTCACATTAACAGTCACACTAAAGGCTCTTAATTTACAGCAAGAACCAGAAATTCATAATATGTTTTTAGAAATAGATAAACGTAGAGCGATGAATCTTCTTAATTTTGAAATTAAAGCCCATACTAAAGAATGGAAAGTAACATTTAAAAGTGATAATTCTTCTTCCAATCTTCCTATCACATTTAATTTTGAAAAACGAACAGACAAATTATAAAAATAAAAAGAGTTATTTTCTTTGAAAAATAACTCTTTTTACTTTACTTACTCCAAATCTTTCTCCCAGTTTGGGCATCAATATAACGAATTTCCCGACTACAATCAAAAGGTTCTTTATGTTTTTCATCTGTCGTTTGTTTGTACAGTAGTTTGTATTTCGTTTCCTCTGCATCATGATCTACAAACCATTCTAATTTAACTCGGATAGCCTCTCTGTATATTTCTAACGCTTTTTCTTTTGTTACTTTTGGTGTTGTTTCATATGTAAGTAATTCTTTTATAAAGTTGCCAGACTCTCCAGAGTAGTGCATCACAGCACCATTTTCTGCATTGATGTTGATCATAATATATTTCCGCTCTACATGAATGTCATTTACATAGATTGAAAAGGAAAACCTCTCTATCCCCTCTTCCTCCTCATAATTATCCCAAAGTTGAACATACTTTGTCGCATCTGGGATAATATGCTCTAAAAATTGAAGTGCCTTGCTTAAACATTGCTCTCTTGATAAGATTGTTTTCCTTTTTTTCTCATCCTTCCACATAAAAAAAGAAAGCAATTGATTTGTTTCTTTATCTAGAGTAATTACAACGAATTCATCATGTTTCAACATTGGAAAATGTTTTTTATAAAACTCATCCATTGAATATGAATCCTTCTCTTCTATTTCTTTTTGTAATTCTTCTTTTAATACAAATTTTATCCGGACTTCATCCTCATCTACTTTTTCATCTATTTTGACAAACTTCCCCTTGTCCCAATCAAATAAATCAAACACATCTTTTTTTTGACTACTCTTTAGCGGTTTATCAACAAGTACTGTAGAAGGTAATTTATAGTGTTCTGGCCCATATAAATCTTTACCTGTACTTGCATCAATAAACGCATGACTAGGCTCTGGTTCATATACAAGATGGTACCCTTTTACTTCTTCCCCGTTTTCATACTCACATGAAGAGTATGTTAAATCTACAAATACAAGTCTCATATCTTGTCTAGCTTTCAAATTTTCTAAAACGATATTCTCCCCAACAATTTCACTTGGCCATAACGGTTTTTTCTCTATGGCTTTTTGTCCATTGTAATGAAAATGCACAACATTACCTGAAGGGTGCACTTGCACAACACACCCAGTATTCGGCAATGGATAGCTATTCACTTCTTGCATATAATTTACTTCTTTCCAACCGCGCCTGTCGTCCTTAACCGTTACATATGTATAGAATTCATATCCTTCTTTTGTATATTTTTTTAAGAATGTATTTGCAACCTCTCTTGCTTTATTCTCCTCTATCGCTCCCTTATCACTCGAAAAAGAATTTCCATCATCTATCCTAAATTCAATTAAATTACCAGTATGTCTATTTAATGTAATTTGTATCTGTTTCTCCTCATCATCTTTATGTCCCCACCATAATAGATGATACGGGTCATCAACCCCTTCTTGATCATCTACAACAAGCCTATATTCATCTGGAATTTCAATAATATGAGCTACGTGCTCTTTTCTTTCTTTATCTTTTTGATTCACCATACCCTCTCCTTCGTTACAATTTAAGGTAATTATAACAAAGAAAACCAAAACTTATTAACAAAAAAAGACTAGAGATATCTCTAGTCTTCTACTTCGTCTCACGATGTAACGTTACTCGCTTTAATCGTGGACAATATTTTTTTAGTTCGATGCGTTCTGGATTGTTTCGTTTATTTTTTTTAGAAATATAATTACGATCACCGCACTCCGTACAAGCTAATGTAATATTTACACGCATAGGTAATTCTCCTTTCTTTCAAAGATCGCAAACTAAAACGTAATGATTACGATTTATATATTATAAAACTTCATTCTATTTGTCAATTGCAAAAACAAGAAGATTCTATTTAGAATCCCCTTGTTTTTATAGTTAAATAAATTTTATTAAAACGATTCGTATGTAACAAACTCACTAATTGGCTTTCGATATCCTCTTGGACGAACTTTAGTCGTATCACTTTTCCCTATCGTAATCATTAAAACAGGTATTACATGCTCTGGCATATTTAATTCACTTTGTACTGCTTTTTCATCGAAACCAATCATTGGACATGTATCATAGCCATAATATTTAGCTGCGTACATAAAAGTCATCGCACTTAACGAAGCATTTCTAATCGCTTCATCCTCCATGAAACGCTCTCCTTTTCCTTCATATAAACCTTTCGTTTGCCTAATGGTATCTTCATATTCGCATTCATCAATCATTTTTAAAACTTTCATACCGAAGTAAATATTTTCAACATTTTGGTATGCTCTTTTATCACCACAAACGAGCACTACCGCTGATGCACTCGATACTTTATATTGACCGAACGCTAATTCTTTTAATCTTTCTTTTCGCTCTTGATCACGAATTACAACATAATGTGTGTGCTGCAAATTATAGCAAGATGGAGAAAGCTTAGTTAACTCAAATATTTTTTTAAAATCCTCATCAGGGATTTCTATACCTTGTATAAATTTCATTGCAGAACGTCTAGCAATTGCTAATTCTTCAAAGTTCACCGTATATCCTCCTTAATAACTATAAATTTAAATATACATTAATTTATACAAATGGATAAATCAAATAAAAACACTTTAAATCCGAATAATAATTATGATTAACAGCAAAAAAGACAAAAAGCTGAAACAATTAGTTCATACGAAATTCACACGAATCTATTACTATAGAAATTGTACATAGTGAACTTATTAACAATCACGTTTATTTATATAGAATCTTACTCGAAAGGAGTTGAAAGTATGAAAACTAAATATCGCTTTATGATCTCATCATTTGCCGCTTGTGCTTATATGATTTGGTATTTAGTATAATAACAACCTCACTTGTAAATAGGAAAAGGTGTGTATATAAAATGGAATATAATCAATCAACAGTTAACTACTGGAAAGCTTTTGTATTACCATATACATTTGCTTTAGAAGAGTTAAAAACTAAATTTGAAATTATGAACCGGGAAGCTCAATTTTTAGAGGATTACAACCCGTTTGAACATATAAAAACAAGACTAAAACAACCTGAAAGTATTATTAAAAAGCTTGAACGTAAAAATTTATTACCGACAGTTGAAAATGCCCAAAGGCATTTACAAGATATTATTGGTATTCGTATTACATGTTGCTTCGTAGAAGATATTTATCATTTAAAAGAAGTCATTCAAAAGCGTGAAGATATGGAAATCATAGAGGTAAAAGATTATATCGCTAATCCAAAGGGAAACGGTTATAAAAGTTTACACATGATTATTAAATATCCTTTATCACTGAATTCTGGTACAAAAGATGTATTTGCAGAAATTCAGTTACGTACACTGGCAATGGACTTTTGGGCAAGTTTAGAACACAAACTTTATTATAAATATGAAGGGAAAATACCGGAGTATTTAAAAGATGAACTACATGATGCAGCAATGAAAGCTGAAGATCTTGATAATAAAATGGCCACAATTCGTCAAGATATTGATGATATTGAGGCATGCTCAAATCAAATTATGCTACCACTATAAAAAAAGGTTCTCGCCAATGAGAACCTTTTTTGTACCATTTTTTAGAAGTGCGACTCCCACACTTATTAAAGTTTCACGTTATTTTTTCTCTATCGTGCGAACCTCTTCAATCTTCCATTTCTCATCTTCTTTTCCAAGAGCGTACTGTACTTTCTTTTGAAGAGTGACACTATCGTCTACTTCCTTTTCTTTCGTTTCAACAATAACATACCCTACTTTACTAGCTTTCATATCTATATGTTCCAATTCAATCTTCTTATTTCCCTTTTGAAATGCGGCTTCTTTTTGTGTTTTTAAGTCTTCAGCACTAGGCATCTTCTTTGAAAATAACTCCATATGTTCTGCAAAATTTTTTTCATTCGTCGTTCGCACAAATGTAGTAATAACATCTTGAATAGATTTCTCTTCTTCTTTTGTTATTTGTACCTTTTCCTCAGTTTTTTTAGTAGTAGATTTTTGTTCTACGTTATTCTCTTCTTGTTGACATCCAACTAGTAATACTACAAATACTAGAAGGAATCTTAATTTCCTAAATATTTTTTCCATATTCCCAACTCCTAAAAAGAAAAGTGAGGCATTTCGCCTCACTTTCGCTCTTAATTAACGTCTTCCTTTATTCGGATCGCCACCGCCAACGATATCAAAGACACGTTTCGCTATATTTGTATTCTCTTGAACGCCTGAGAATAAGTATTTACCTGGACCAAATGCATACACGTTCACATCTTCCCCTGTATGCCCACCAGTTGTCCAGCCTGTAACCGAGCGCTTATTGAAAATATCTTCAATTGCATTATCAATCTTTGTTACATCTTTTGACGGAGCTATATCATTTACAGCTTGAATTTCTTCTGGAGTTAATTGTAAATCAATATACTTTTTCAATGTTTCTTCTACATTTGCACCTTTTGCAATCTCATTTGCCATAAAGTCTGGTGTGCGTTTTGCAGCTTTAATTGGATCTACTTTAAAGTTATACTCGCCATTGGCACCTAAAGATAATCCACCTGTAGCGTGGTCTGCCGTTGCAACAACTAACGTATTTTTATCTTTTTTCGCAAACTCAATCGCTGCTTTGAAAGCTTTTTCGAAGTCTTCCATTTCACTCATTGCACCAACGATATCATTATCATGTCCAGCCCAGTCGATTTGACTTCCTTCCACCATTAAGAAGAAACCATTTTTATTTTTGTTCAAACGCTCAATTGCTGCATTAGTCATTTCTTCTAATGAAGGTGTTTTATCATTACGATCAATCATTTTATCTAATCCACCTGGTGCAAATAAACCAAGAATTTGATCATTTTTATCATTTAACAATTGATCTCGATCCGTTACATAGCTATAACCAGATTTCTTAAACTCTTCTGTAAGATTACGATCTTTTCTAACAAAGTTCTTTACACCGCCGCCAAGCATAACATCTACTTTATGCTTCCCTTTAATTTTCTCATCAAAATAATCATTTGCAATTGCGTCCATATTTTTACGGCTAATGTCATGCGCACCGAAAGCAGCTGGTGTTGCATGTGTAATTTCAGAAGTTGCAACAAGTCCCGTTGATTTCCCTTTTTCTTTCGCTTGCTCAAGAACCGTTTTCACTTCCGCTTTATCATTATCAACTGCAATTGCAGCATTATATGTTTTAATCCCTGCTGACATAGCTGTTGCTGCTGATGCAGAGTCTGTAATATTTTCATGCTCATCTTCTGGGTATGTTTTTTGTGTTCCTACAAGATGCTTATCAAATTCTGTAGATTCCATTTCAAAGGTTTTTGGATTATCTTTCATATAACGGTGAGCCGTCATATATGAAGGGCCCATACCATCCCCAATTAATACGATAACATTTTTAATCTTTGCATTGCTTCCGTTCTCATCTGCATTAACCTCACTAGAACGAGTAAAATTCCATGTTGCTACCGAAGTAACTGCTAATGATGCCACAACTGCAAATGGCCATGCTTTTTTCACAAACTTTTTCACTGTCTTGTCCCCCTAATTAGGTTATTCATTTCCCACTATCAAATTTAATGGAAGACTATTAAGAGAAAATTAGCTGTATGTAAATTTTTTGTTAACTTATGTAAATATCAGTTATAATTTGTATAACTTTGTCTCTTCGTATCAGCCATCCTGCCCTTTACAATTTAAATATAAACAGGTTGGATTTCATTTAACGTAAATCTCTTTTTTTTACATTTTGACTCTATTTTTATGAAATTAAATAGAAATGCGGTGAGCCTTTATGAAAATAGTAAAGCTAAATGAGTCTTTTATTTTTGAATTACTTAATCTTTGCAAATCTGTTGGATGGTTACACGATGAAATTTTTATGAAAAAGCAATTCGAAATGTATCTTTCTATCGGCACACTTGTAGGTTATATTCATGAAAACAAACTCATTGCGACTGGAGGAGTATTTCCCTTTACAAGTAACTTCACTTCCATTGGTATGTTAATCGTTCACCCTAATTTTCAAGGACGAGGAATAGGGCGCATGTTGCTAAATCATTGCTTGGAACAAATTCATCCAAAACAACCAATTGCACTTATTGCGACAAAAGCTGGCGAACCTCTATACACATCATGTGGATTTCAAACAGCAACAACAATTCATCGTTTTGAAAAGCAAACTACTAAGACGTATCCTTCTCACTTACAACAAGTACGAGAAGAAGACCTTATATCTCTTACTTCTCTTGATCAAATTGCAACTGGTGTGAATCGTTCTCTACTTTACTCTTTGCTATTACCAAGGGCCATACACGCTTTTAAAATTGAAAGAAATAACCGTATAGAAGCTTTTTCATTATGCATACGAAAGGGCAATATATTATGTATCAATCCACTTATCGCCAAGCAAGAAGAAGATGCTATTCAAATATTAAAAAAGATATGTGAATGTTGGAATGGTATAGTACGAATTGATGTCCCACACTCACAATTTACATTTCGTAAATTTCTTCAAACAGAAAATTTCCAAGAAACGCTCCTTTCACCTCTTATGATAAAAAATGGTAGCCAACTTCCTGGAAATCGTAATATGCTATTTGCTATGATAGATACAGCGTTATGTTAGAAAGGAGACACCTAATTGAAGCGATTTAGCTATTTTATGGTAGGTTGTCTTACTCTTACACTATTAGTAGGATGTAGTGCAGCAGAAAAGCCAGTAGAACAAGTAAAGCAAGTGAAAAATACAATTACAGCTAAACTAGCTACCGAGGAAAAAATGGTAGAAATAGATGGTCAAACCATTTACTTTAAAAAGATTGGTAATGAAAAACAACCTTTACTTATGATTCATGGCTTTGGAGGGTCATCAGATGGTTTTCAAAAGATTTACTCCGATTTAGCAAAAGATCATACAATTATTTCTGTAGATGCTTTAGGATTCGGGCGCTCATCTAAGCCAATGGATTTTTATTATTCTTTTCCAACTCATGCAAATTTGTATTATAAATTAATGAAAAAACTAGGGTATGATTCATTCGCAATACTGGGGCATTCCATGGGGGGAGAAATTTCTCTAAATTTAACATATTTATATCCTGAAGCAGTTACTCACCTTATTTTAACTGATGCTACAGGTGGTCCTCATACATTCGTTACTAAACAAGGCTCACCAAAACCACAATTGTCGACTGATTTAAATGCCGTTTCTTCTATTACTGATTATGATGAGAGCAAAGTGAAATTCAAACGTAACGATGAAGAGCATTATAACAAAATGAAACTATGGCCTAGACGTCTTAAAATTAATGCGAATGAAATGAAACAGCCTACTTTAATTATATGGGGCAGAAATGATAGTAGCGTTTCTTGGAAAGAAGGAGAAACGTATCATCAATTCTTAAAAAATAGCACTTTACATATTATTGAAAAAGGTTATCATGCACCATTTCGCCAAGAACCACAAGAATTTGTCGGGTATGTACAAGACTTCTTTAAGAACAATCCGATCAAAGTTGAAAAATAACATAAACGGGTATCTCATTTTGAGATACCCGTTTTCATATATTAAGCAGCTTGCTTTTGGCGTTTTTGAGTTTTTGATCCTAATACTTTCGGGATAACAAAGCCATCCATTCCAAATTTCCCAGCGTTCATACCGGCAACAAGAACAAACATAGATAAGATAACCATCCCAGGGTTCACACCAATTGACCCACTAAACATATAGGAAAAGTTCATTACAAGACCAAAAAAGACTGCTGTTTTTGTTAAACAGCCTACAATTAAACCAATTCCGACTAAAATTTCTCCCCATGTTACAAGCGTATTAAACAAATCTACATTTGGAATTGCAAATTCTTGTAAGAATGATGCCCACCAAGATTGAACAGCCGGTTGTGCACCTTTAGATTTTTCAATTGCGCCTTGCAAATAACCTGTTGCATCGAATCCTTTTCCTTGTAGTTTACCGATTCCAGCCATTAACCATGTGTAACCAAGATATACTCGAATTACTGCTAATACAAAAGAAACTGCTTTGTTTTCTCTTAAAAATTGAATAACCATATCTTCCTCCTAAAGTTGTAATTAAGTTAGTTACAGTTAATATAATAACATTAGTTACTTATTTTTCAAATGTTAATTATGAATAATTCATGAAATGTGTATGAAACATTAAAAACTAACGTTTATATAGTAACTTTTATTACCTGTAAAAACTTGAACATATCATACCACAGGTGATAATCATTTTCATTGAAAAAAATGTAAAATAATTGTGAGTTAAATGTGAAACACGTTTATTCGAATATAGAATAAACGTGTTTCACACTAATTATAGAATCGAAATGTATGTGTCTCCTCATCAATTAAACTCGCTTCTTGAAACGCTTCTTCTAACGTTTTCCCATGGTTAATAACCCCATAAAATAAGCGTATAGTAAACATAAGTGCTGCATTTCCATCTACATAATCAATCGATCCAATATATGATTTTGCACCACTATGTAAAAAGATTTTGCAATATTTTTCTCCCCTAACGTGCACCCGCTATTTACAATATGTGTATTATGCAATTTTGCATATTTATAAATTTCTGCTGTACCAAAATATCCTCTCGGTTCATCTTGTTCATATACTTCTTCGTCTAATTCTTCCATGACAAACTTTCCTTCTTCACCATGAAAGCAAAAAATAATATAATTAATATCGTTAAATAAGTTCTTTCCAGAAAGAACTTCCACAAAATCTTTCGGTCTACCAATCCAATATATCACAACTCTTGCACCAAAATACTCAAGAGATGCTCGGATTGATTGCGCCTCTAAATCCGAATTAAAACCAACTACTAATGCAATATTCAACATACAACCCCATCCTATAATCAGCCCTTATTAATCAGACTTTTATGGGATATATCCATTTCATATATGCCCGTTTCTTTCAAAAAGTCTGATCTATTTAAAACGACTTTCTGTAAATATTGCCTATATGCTGTAATTGTTCCATCGTGAGATACAATGCAAATTCTTTCAACACTCAGTTCATAACACCAAAGAAGAAATTCATCTACTATTTGCTGAAAACTATTCTCTGAAATAGTGTTTATACCTTCCTTCCATAACTGATTATTTGAGCTTTTCTCTATCGAAAAATGCGGAAATAACTTTGTTATCATTCCCTGATCTACTATATAATCGCACGGTAATGTTTTCGCTCCTTCTCGATAAGGAAAAATACGTGGAGATACATATGGATGGACTATTTTTTGACAAGCTACTTTCGCACTCCATATTGTCGCCGTTTGTAAAGTTCTAAGTGTAGGACTAACAATTAATATATCCGCTTCTTGTAATGATACATCACGTTGAAGTAATTTAGCTTGAGCCTTTCCTACTCTCGTCAATGGTGGGTCAAACACTTGTAAACTTTCTGGTAAATCCGTTGTATGTTTACCTTCACCATGCCGAACAAAAACGATTTTCATATTCAGTCTCCTCTTACTATAAAATCCTCACACATATTTCTTCCCTATTGCATTCTTTATTCCTGCTGTATAAAAACCGATATGTAAAAAAGGTTTGACACGAAGGTTTGTAAAATATTACAATATTACATGTAAAATACTTTTTACACCGGAAGGAGAATTACATATATGAAATGGATAATTGTCTTTATTGGAATGATTGTATGGGGATATATAAACGGCTTCTTTAGTAGTGATAAAACTGCTAATCCTTGGATTACAGATGATGAACGTGAAACAAAAATTAAACAAAAAGCAATTACGGCAAGCTGGTCCGGTGTTTTTATGTTTTGTACCATTAGCCTCTTAAATAAATGGTTAGGTTTAAGCACAAATGATAACTCACCGTACTTACCAGACCCTATCGCAGCTATTTTAAAGGCAAATGTAGAGTTACAAGTTTTACTCATGCTATTTGTTATGTATGGAATATTTTACTTACATTATCGAAGAAAATTAAGTGCCTAACTTCTAACTCATGATTATCCTCCTAAATGGTTATAGTAATCATGACAAAATGAAAGGAGAGATATAAACATGAGTAACTCGAATGAATTTTTAGATACACTACATGAAAAACAAGCAAAAGATGAACAAAATAGAAAGCGCCAAGGGAACGGAAACCCAGCGAAAAAAAAGCCAAATAAAACACATAAATAACAGTAAAAAACTGCCTAAAACGATCTTTTAGGCAGTTTTTTATTCTTCTTTCACCGAGATAACATTTTCCCAATTCCATTTCTCATAATACCACTCTGGTATATCTACATTTTCAATCCACTTTTTTTCATGTTTTCCATCACTATGAGCTATCCATATATTAGCTTTCTTACGATCTGAACGTATCCATATTAATTGATTGCTCTTCTTCATGAAAATTGGATGATAATCGCCTTGCTTATTAGATGACTTTGTAATTTGATATTGTTTATCGCTTGTGCTATTTATCTCATATAAAGATGGGAATGGCCTTTTTTCTGGCAGAGTTTCAAACCCTCCCTCTTTTGCTCGTGAAACGATAATTACATTATCGTTCTTCCATGTAAAATCCCAATCCACATATCCTTTCGGCGTAAATGTTTGCTGCTGGAGTGCTGGCAGTTCTTTTATTTTTAAATGTTTATTCTCTAATGCAACTCTCCCGCTTCCCTCAATATAAGCCAATATGTTTTTTGATGGCGCCCATTTGAACCATTCTGTATTTAATAGCATTTGATCTACTATTTCAAACCGACTACCATCTGCTCGAACTAAGCAAAGCGTATTACTATCAGCTGACCATGAAGCTGTCGGTATCGCTAAAAATGAAATCCACTTTTGATCTGGTGACCACTTAAAGCCACTTGCTACTAGCGCTAGAAAATCATCATGTTCATTTGGCAATGCATACAAATGCTTCATTTTGTGAGGATTCATATGTGCATCTTTTTGTACTTCATATAGCTGAGCCCCTGTCCATCCTGTTGGAAGTAAGTGCGCTTCAGAGGATACAAGAAAGTTCTTTCCATCAGGATACCATGCATAATCACCCACACCAGCCGATACATTTTCAAAATCTGCATTCTTTTTTTCTACATCAAATGTATTCAATGTACCTGTAAATATAAATGCAATTATATTTTCTGTTGGTGACCATTGATAATTCGATGCTTCTGAGTGAAACGGCGTAACTTTCTTTCCATCTTTCAGCCGATATAACTCAAGAATATTTTGTTTCTCCCCTTTTACATATGCCAGCCATTCTCCATCATGTGACCACTTTGGCCCTGTTATGTTCTCTCCTTTTGTAAGTTGTTTTTCTTTCCCATCAACTTTAATCCAAAGGTTATGATGACGAATAAAAGCAACTTTCACACTATTATTTTCTGCGCTAGTAATAGCGATAGAACATAAAAACATAAACAACACTACACTACCACTTACTATTAGCCTTTTCATACCATCACTCCATTTCCCTCATAGCATTCCTCACTTTCTTCCTACAATATGTGAAAAATATCGATTCGACATAATCAGAAAAAATTCCCCAAGAAATTTTCAATTCATAGAGGATTGGTATGAATTATGTCGAAAGTATAGTTTAGCCAACATTTATATTTATAAGTTCTAACTAAAATGTAAGATTCCATTTCTGAATATTGGCACTTTTTATTAGGGGGAGTATCAATGAAAAAAACTACATCTACACTATTAAGCATGGCGCTTGTCTTTTCTAGTTTTGGAGCTTTAAGCACTCATGCTGAATCACTACAAAAGGAGAAGCAATTTAGTCCACAATTAAAAACAACGATTGAACAGTGGGGAGAACATAAAATTGCTCAAAATGTTGAAACGAAAACAACAAAAGAAATATCAGTAATTGTAGAATTGCAACATGCACCTCTCGCTGCTCAAAGTAATATTCAGCATGCTCCAGATTTACAAAATAGTAATGCGCAGTCTTATCATGCTGAGCTAAAAAAAGCACAAGAAGATACGACTAAGAAAATAAAAGAAAAAGCACCTGGTGCAAAAATTAAAGAAGTGTATAATACGTTATTTTCCGGATTCTCTATTTCAGTTCCTGGAGATCAAATTACCTCTCTTGCCTCTTTACCTGAAGTAAAAGCAGTCTATCCGAACTTAACATATAAATTGCATGAAACATCAAAAAGTACTACTAACGAAGAAGCACCAAATATCGGTGGACCGACAATTGGTGCACCTGAAGCGTGGAATTTAAAAGATCCATCTGGCAAACCGCTTGATGGAAAAGGCATGAAAGTAGCCATTATCGACTCTGGCGTAGACTATACACACCCTGACTTAAAGGCAAATTATATCGGTGGATATGACACGGTTGATGAAGATAGCGATCCAATGGATGGTAACGTACATGGTACTCATGTAGCTGGAATTATTGCGGGTAATGGACAAATTAAAGGCGTTGCTCCAAACGCTTCTATTCTAGCCTATCGTGTAATGAATGACGGTGGAACTGGTACAACAGATGATATTATCCAAGGGATTGAGCGAGCGATTCAAGATGGTGCAGATGTGTTAAACCTCTCCCTTGGGCAGGATTTAAATGTACCTGATCAGCCTGTAACATTAACGTTAGAACGAGCAGCGAAACTTGGTGTTACTACTGTCGTTTCAAATGGAAATGACGGACCAAAACCTTGGTCTGTTGATGCTCCCGGTAACGCAAGTAGTGTCATTTCTGTTGGAGCATCTACGGTTTCTATCCCGTTTCCAACATTCCAAGTAGCTGGTTCCAGCAAAACATATCAAGGGTTACCGTTATCAAAATCCGATTTTCCAATAGGAAATGATTCCCCTCTTGTATACGTTGGTTATGGCAATCCAAGTGATTATGCAAAACAAGATGTGAAAGGGAAATTCGCACTTATTTTACAAGGTACTTCTAGTACATTAGTAAAAGCAGAACAAGCGAAGCAAGCTGGGGCGCTTGGTGTGTTATTAATCTCTAGCGAAAAAGAAATGAATATGATGCCGGAATATTTTTCACGTGAACATCTAGCTGTCCCAGTAATGCAATTATCAAATACAAATGGGGAAGAATTAAAAACTTTAATTACAAAACGAAAGAAAAATATAAAAATTGGACAACCAAAGCAAACAGAACTTATCGGTAACTTTAGTTCAAGAGGACCATCACAAGGAAGTTGGCTAATAAAGCCTGATGTTGTTGCACCTGGAGTACAAATTACTAGTACAGTACCGCGAGGCGGCTATGAATCGCATAACGGAACAAGTATGGCTGCTCCGCAAGTAGCTGGAGCGGTTGCCCTCTTGCGTCAAATGCATCCTGATTGGACGACAGAACAATTGAAAGCGGCTCTTGCTAACAATGCAAAAACATTACATGATGTCAATGAAAATACATACCCTGTTATGGCACAAGGATCAGGTTTAATTAACATTCCGAAAGCAGCTCAAACAAATGTATTAGTAAAACCTAACAATGTCAGCTTTGGTCTTATTAAGCCAAATAGCGGAAAAGTAAAACTGACGCAAAATGTTACATTACAAAACCTTTCTAGTAAAAAGAAAAGTTTTTCAACTCGTGTGGAGTTACTAGATGCAAACACAAACACAAAAGTAAAAGCTTCTGTCCCTTCATCGATTAGCATTCAACCGAATAGTAGTACCGAAAAACCATTTACTATCACTGTAGATAGCTCACTACCACAAGGTGTGTATACTGGAAATGTATATGTAAAAGAACAAGGGGCAAAAGAAGAAATTCGAATTCCATTCACATTTAGTATCGATCCTAAAGATTATAAACGTATCGATGGACTTGAAATTATTAATTCTACTTTTAGCCCAAATGGCGACCACGTACTAGATGATAATCTCATCAACTACTATTTAGTTGCGCCTGTGGATGATGTAACATTGCATGCAAATTTAGTTACGAAAGAACGTGTAACGTATCAAGGGATTATCCATCAAGCTAAAAATGCAACTCCTGGATACAAACCTTTCAAATGGAATGGTACAAAAACCGATGGAACTCCTTTAGCTGACGGGCTATATCAAATCGAAGCAGTTGCTTCTAATTCTGGCGGAGAAACAAAACAAACAGCTGCTGTATTTCTTGATCGAACTGCACCTAAGTTAACATACGAAGTTGACCAAGAAAATCTCGTAATTAGAGGAAAAGTTGATGATATTCTACTAGATTGGATGTCAGAATCTGGTTGGATAGCACCTGGTATTCCAGTGAGAATGTAATATGAAATTAACGGAAATGGTGTATGGGACCAGGCATTCCTGAACCCTTGGGATAAAAGCTATGACATTTATTTCGATCGTACTCAATTACAAGAAGGAAAAAATACTATTCACATTGTAGCAACTGATGCAGCTGGCAATACCTCTAATTTAACTGTTAATTTAGAAGTGAAATAAAGTGAAACTTTAATCAGTAGAGATTTCGTTCATCCCCACTGATTATTACCCTTCACCAATCGGGAGTTACGGGCAGTTAATCTCCCATCTCACTTCTTTGCTCCAACCGAATTTTGAGGTAGGAATTTTACTGCTCATTAACACGGGATAAAAAATTTTTGTTGACAATTTTTTTAATATAGTTTTATAATACAAAACATAGTTTAGTTGAACGAATTATATATCGGCTTTGAAGGAATACTAGTAGCGACTTATATCACTGTCTCAGAGAACTGATGGTTGGTGCGAATCAGTACATATACAAGCGTGAATTACAATTCTGGAGCTTCTTTCCCGTAATGCTTTTTATGCATGAAGAGAAAGACGGATCTTTCCGTTATCGTAAAGTGAGTGGTAAACAATTAGTTGTTTACAAATAGGGTGGTACCGCGATTTTTATCGTCCCTATCGGATTTTCCGATAGGGACTTTTTTGCGTCCATCCTCTTACACAATTTCATATATACGCGTTGAAAGAATCGCAGTAGTATCTTATATCCCTGTTACAGAGAGCTAATGGTCGGTGGAAATTAGCACATATATAAGTATGAATTACAATTCTGGAGCTTCTTTTTCGTAGTGCTTTTATGCATGAAGGAAAAGACGGAATTTTTCCGTTATCATTAATTGAGATGTAAGTATATTTTCACTTACAAATAGGGTGGTACCGCGATTCTTTCGCCCCTATCGGATTTTCCGATAGGGGCTTTTTCTATTTCTCACAGAAACAGATGTTAAATAATTCCGAATCTTATGATAAAATTTTATAAGCGCTTACAAATAATGAAGGGAGGTGATACAAGCTATACGAAATCGATATTCAATTTTATAGAAAAAAAGGAGGATGTCTAAATGACAAAGAAAACAGAAATTCCATCGCATTTAAAACCATTCGTATCCACACAACATTATGATCAATACACACCGGTGAATCACGCTGTGTGGCGTTACATTATGAGACAGAATCATAGCTTCTTAAAAGACGTTGCTCATCCAGCCTATGTGAACGGACTACAATCATCTGGTATTAATATAGATGCAATTCCAAAGGTAGAAGAAATGAATGAGTGTTTGGCACCAAGTGGCTGGGGCGCTGTAACGATTGACGGACTTATTCCCGGCGTAGCATTCTTCGATTTTCAAGGACACGGATTACTACCGATCGCAACAGATATTCGGAAAGTAGAAAATATCGAGTACACACCAGCTCCAGATATCGTACACGAAGCCGCAGGACACGCACCGATTTTACTTGATCCTACATATGCAAAATATGTGAAACGTTTTGGGCAAATTGGTGCAAAAGCTTTCTCTACAAAAGAAGAACATGATGCATTTGAAGCTGTTCGTACATTAACGATAGTGAAAGAAAGCCCTACTTCTACTCCTGATGAAGTTAAGGCTGCTGAAAATGCTGTAATTGAAAAACAAAACTTAGTTTCTGGTTTATCAGAAGCTGAACAAATTTCACGTCTTTTCTGGTGGACAGTAGAATATGGATTGATCGGAAATATAGATGATCCAAAGATATATGGTGCTGGTCTCCTTTCTTCTGTTGGCGAAAGCAAACATTGCTTAACAGACGCTGTAGAAAAGGTTCCATTTTCTATCGAAGCATGTATAGGGACAACTTATGACGTAACAAAAATGCAACCACAACTATTTGTTTGTGAATCCTTTGAAGAATTAACAGATGCGCTTGAAACATTTTCTAAAACAATGGCCTTTAAAACAGGTGGAAAAGAAGGTTTAGAAAAAGCAATTCGCTCTGAGAACTATGCAACAGCTGAGCTAAATAGTGGATTACAAATTACAGGTACATTTAGCGAGACAATTGAAAACGATGCAGGTGAATTAATTTACATGCGAACAAATTCGCCAACGGCATTAGCGCTTCATAATAAACAGTTAGCAAATCATTCTAATTCTGTACACAGTGACGGATTTGGAACACCGATTGGATTACTCACTGAAAATATTGCATTAGAAAATTGTACAGACGAACAACTACAATCATTAGGAATTACAATTGGAACTATCGCTGAGTTTACTTTTGCAAGTGGTATTCATGTAAAAGGAACAGTAACAGATATTGTAAAAAACGATAAGAAAATTGCTCTTATTTCCTTTATCGATTGCACAGTTACTTATAACGCCCGCGTTTTATTTGATGCTTCATGGGGCGCATTTGATATGGCTGTTGGCTCACAAATCACTTCAGTATTCCCAGGTGCCGCAGATGCCGCAGCATTTTTCCCAATGGATGAAGAAGTTCACGAAATTCCTGCTCCACTTGTACTGAATGAACTTGAACGTATGTATCAAACAGTTCGAGATATTCGAAGTGAGGGGATTTTACACGACGCGCATATCGATCAATTAGTAGCAATTCAAGAAGTATTAAATAAATTTTATGCGAAAGAATGGTTGCTGCGCCTTGAAGTATTAGAGTTACTTTTAGAGCATAACAAAGGGCATGAAACATCGGCAGCATTACTACATCAACTTTCTACTTTCACAACTGACGAAGCTGTAACACGCCTTATTAACAATGGTCTTGCGTTACTTCCAGTAAAGGATGTGAAAAATGATGCTAAGATTAACTGAAGAAGAAGTTCACGAAGAATTATTGAAGGTAGATAAATGGATGGTAAAAGATGAGAAATGGATTGAACGAAAATATATGTTTTCCGACTACTTAAAAGGAGTCGAATTTGTCTCTGAAGCCGCCAAACTATCAGAAGAACATAATCACCATCCATTTATCCTTATCCAGTATAAAGCAGTTATTATTACTTTGTCATCTTGGAATGCAAAAGGTTTAACGAAACTAGATTTTGAGCTTGCAAAACAATTTGATGAACTATTTTTACAAAACGAAAAAGCAATTATAAGAAAATAAAAGGAGAAGCCTTTTTAGGCTTCTCCTTTTATTTTGAAATGGATACAATGTCCAAATGGATCCTCGACTTGTAATATTCCATCTTTGTACGTAGCAATCTTGCCAATATTTTTTAAGCTTTCACATACTTGCTCTTTTTGTTTTTCATTCGCTAGTACAACTGTGAAATATTTCAAACCAACAGAACCTGGCATTTGCGGTGGTACCCCTTCACCTTGCCATGTATTTAAACCGATATGGTGATGATAACCACCTGCAGATACGAACAATGCTCCATTACGAGATGGAATCGTTACTTCAAAACCAAGACCATCAACATAGAAACGTTTCGCTTCCTCTAAATCAGCTACATGAAAATGAATATGCCCCATCACAGTACCAGCTGGAAAGCCATTCCATGTACTTCCTTGCTGTAATAATTCTTCACCAGCTAACGGGTTACTAACAAATGGGAGTTCTCCATTCTCATCACGCCAAACTTCTTTTTGTCGATCATGATAAATTTCAATCCCGTTTCCATCTGGATCAGCTAAATAAAGAGCTTCACTAAAGTAATGATCGGCTCCGCCATGTAGTGGATATACCATCTCTACAAGATGACGAAGAACATTCGCTAAATCCTGTCTACTTGGTAATAAAATTGCGTAATGATATAACCCTGTTCTTCCTCTTTGCTTCGGAAAAGCTTCTTTCTTTTCTTCAATGATAAGAAGTGGTTCATCATTTTCATTCCCAAATGTAACGACTGCTTCTTCTTCTCTTAGCACCTTCATACTTAGTACTTCCGTATAAAACTCTAGTGATTTCTTTACATTAGATACGTATAAATGAACAACATCAAGTGTTGTATCGGGATGAAGTTGAAAACTCATCTTGTTAGCCCCCCCATTTAAATTAGTTCTTCTTTGACATTTTTTCTTTTAAGAAATTATCTACAAAGCCATCAGCTTTTGCAACAAATAAGTATGCACCCATTGCTAATAATGCAAGTTCTAATTCGAAACCAGGATTTTTTCCATCTCCCAATAAACCAGCTGACCATTTCACTTTTACGATTGCTCCAACCATAACAAGTGCAAATAATAATCCAATATATCTTACACCTAAACCTAGAATTAATAATAGACCTCCAACTAATTCAAACGTTGCTACACCGTATGCAAGTCCTCCTGGTAAACCAATACTTGTAAACCATCCTGCAATATTGTCAATTCCTGATTGGAATTTTGTTAAACCGTGCATGAAGAATGTTACCCCTAACACGATACGAATAATTAAGTTACCAATATGTTGATTCATTTCATTCTCTCCTTTATAGTTTTCTTATACAAAACTTTTATTTACATTACAAAACATACACTAATTTTTTTTATTCGTCAATTCATTTTCACTGGGAAAAAATATATTTTTTTTGCTATGATACAAATAGTTGTTTACAAAAAGGAGCTTGATTTTATGAATATTGGTTCTGCAATACGTGAAATTCGTCAACGTAGAGGCATAACAATTGCACAAATTTGCGAGGGAACAGGTCTTTCTAAAGGATTTATGAGTCAGGTTGAAAATAATAAAACATCACCATCTATCTCAACTTTAGAAACGATCTCCAATTTTTTAAACGTTCCCCTTCCCTATTTATTGTTAGAGCAAAAAGATCGATTAAAAATTGTCAAAAAAGAAGAACGGAAATACAGTGTATACGGCAAAGATGAGCAAAGAATTGAACATGTTGCGGAGCAAGGGGGCCTTCGCCTATCTTTAGTAGAAATCCCTACTGGATTCCCGAAAGAAAACTCACCAAATGCCCATGAAGGGGAAGAATGTCACCTTGTATTACGCGGAAAACTAGAAGTTCAGCACGGTGAAGATATTGCAATTGTAGAAGAAGGTGATTCTTTCTCATGGAATGCATGCGTTCCTCATATTGTTCGTAATATAGGAGAAGAAACTGCATTATTACTCATCTCTAGTTATGCGGAAAATCGAAAACGTGTTTATTAAATAACAAAAAAAAAGAAGCCTGTTAAACAGGCTTCTTTTTTATCCCCTTATAATTCCATAACTTGTCCCAACTAGTACAGTCTTTTCATGCTGATTGCGATAAACTGACTCGATTGAAACTTTTTTATAGCCTTCCATTTGCTCAACATTTGTTAAAGTTAGTTCACAAGTGATCGTATCTCCTGTGAAAACTGGTCTAATAAACTCACTTACTAATTCTCTTGCTATGTAATGTAACTCTTCTCCCACTTTCGTTCCAATGCTAGCAGTCAATAAACCATGAACCATTAATCTTCCATTTTCATCGTATTCCACATGGTGTCTACCTTTATCACCGGTAATATTTGCAAATTCAAAAACTTCTTCCTCAGTAAATCTTCTTTCATATTTAAATACATCCCCAGCTTTTACACTCATTTTTATCCCCCTAATAATAAACAGAATTTTCTTTTATTTTAGCATAAAACGAGCCTCAATCCATTCTCTATTATCAAAAGTCTCAAAATTACCTCGCTATACTTTTTTACTTTCCATTCATTTATCGGTGACCATCTCTTTTCGCGACTTGGTATCCATAATACGCACATGTTCCATTTCTTGATAGCTCTCTAACTTCAAATCCACAACTTCTATAAAAATCAAAATTGTTCGCTGATGTATGCGCAAACCAATCACCGTGGGGAAGTTTTTGCAGGCAAAGAGCTACAAGCTTCTTACCTAATCCCTTCCCTCTATATTCACACTTCACAACTAAATTTACTATGTTCGCAATCATAATTCCATCAGAAATGACTCTAACCATCGCAACCATCTCTTCCTCATCCCAAATTGTGAAAGCCCATGTTGAATTTTCGAATGCTATCGTAAATTTTTCAATTTGCCAAGAAGGGATATTATCATTACTCCAACCGGCATCTTCAAACAAAGCTTTAATTGCATATGCTGGTACGCTACTCGTTCCCTCACGAATAATAAGTCCATTATGATAAATGTACATGTAATCCCTCCCTTTATTTTCATATACCATTCTTCAAAAAATGCAATTTACCTTTAAAAAAGTAATTTTTTCATCCAACACGCTTAATAGAATAAACTAGAACATCGATTCCATGAAATGACGTTGTTTTCTCATAGCTGAGCCCGGTTTTTCTAGCAACAAATATTGAGGCGGGATGATTCGGATTAATAAGAGAAATTAATTTATTCATTCGTAATGCTTGGAAACCGTAGTCACGAAATGCTGCCGCTGCTTCTTTTGCATACCCTTTTCCCCAATACTGAGGAAGTAACCAATAACCAATTTCAATTTCCTCTTTTCCATCTATCTTCTGCTTTACCAGCCCTGCATGACCAATTCTTGTTCCCATTTCCTTTTCAATCAATACAAATAAACCGAGACCGTTTTTATAGCTAGGAATCACCCATTCCTCCAGACTTTTTTTACACTGCATATATGTTTTTAACGTCCCATTTCCAATATAACGCATTACCTTCTCGTTCCCCCATAGTGAAGCGTAGAACTGTAAATCATCCATTGTATATTTGCGAATTTGTAAACGTTCTGTATGAAACATGCTGGCACTCCTTTCCACTAATTTTTTCTTCATTTCACGATCACGTTTTGTGTGTATACGAAATGTTACTATTTATTATAAAGTGAAACTTTAATCAGTGGGAAATTTTGTTCATCCCCACTGATTATTAGCCTTCACCAACTAGGCGTTTACGGGCAGTGTATCTCCCGTCTAACTTCTTTGCTTTAGCCGAATTTTTAGGCGGGAGTCTTACTGCCTGGAAAATAGCTGGATAAATGAACCAACAATAAAATACAGAATATTCATTCTTAATAACTAAAAAAAGCAGTAGACAAATATTGTCCACTGCATCCATATCATAACTAGCATAAAGAAAACTACAATTGAGGGGGGTGTAGGATTTTCAAATATACTAGATACTGATCCCGTTCTAACGGGCGGTAAACTTTCCAATTGTTTCAAGTGAAAAGTTTACCGCACATAAGAACTTCCTTCGTTCATTAAGATAGTATTGCTAAATAATCATATACACGCTTAGATTTCTCTCCACCCATTCGTGCATGTTGAAGAAGAGAAATACCATGAGGGCCAGATGCACGCAATGCTTCTGGTTGAGCTACTAAAATAGCTTGTACAACTTCTAATTCACCAAGCATAGCTGCTGCAAAAATATCCATCCGAGCACCCTTTTCTAGTAAATAAAGAGCAATATCTTTACGACCTACATGTGCCGATGCGCCTAACGCACTTTCCCAATCTGATCCACCCCAATTATAAGAGGCGTGAAGTAAGCTTGGTGATTCAACCAATAGCTCTTGTACTTTCTCTAAATCCCCGTGAGCTGCCATAACAAATTCTCTTACTAATTCAGTGGTAATACGCTCTTCTATTTGCATCGCTCTTCTCCCCTTCTAGAAATTCGTTTCGGTGTAAAAAACGGTTTGTCATTTCCTTGAAAAATATCTACATCTATGCCAAATACATGTTGAAACATTTCATGGCATAGTACTTCTTCTGGTATACCATCATACTGAATCTTTCCTCGCTTTAATACAAGTAAACGATCGCTATATTGAGCAGCTTGGTTAATGTCATGTAAAACCATTATAATTGTCATTCCAAACTCCTCATTTAATCGTTTCACAAGTTCCATTACTTCCAACTGGTGAACGATATCTAAAAAGGTTGTTGGTTCATCCAATAATAAGACATTTGTACGTTGCGCTAGCGTCATCGCAATCCAAGCACGTTGCCGTTCCCCTCCTGATAAAGAATGTAAAAGACGATATTCATACCCTTCAAGATTTGTAACAGACAATGCCCAATCAACAATTTCTTCATCTTCTTTATTTAAGCGGCTACTCCATGATTTATGTGGACCTCTTCCGAACTCAATTAGTTCTTTCACTGTCAAATCTAATTGATGATCATGCATTTGTGGTAACATCGCTAATTGCTTCGCTACATCAGCACTCTTCATCATATGAATATTTTTCCCATCTAAAATGATGTCCCCTTCGCTTTGTTTCAGTAGCCTTGCTATTAAACGAAGCAAAGTAGATTTTCCCGATCCATTCGGACCAATTAAACTAACGATTTCTCCAGCCTTAATATGTACATTCATATTTTGCATTTGAAATCTTTCAGAGTGTGCATAAAACACTTTGTTAACGGAAATCACGTTGTTTTCCTCCTCTATGAATTAAATATAAGAAGAAAGGACCACCTAAGAAGGACAGTAAAATACCAACAGGCAATTCAATTGGGTCAAACCAACTTCGAGCTATTGCATCCGCAAAAACAAGTAATACCCCGCCGCCAAGGCATGATAAAGGTAGCAAATATCTATAATCATTTCCAACTAATAAACGTAGCATATGTGGTACGACAAGACCGACAAATCCAATAAGACCAGACACACTTACCGCAATTCCAGCTAATAATGTACTTACTACGATTAAATAAAACCGACTTTTTTCCACATTATGTCCTAATAGTTTTGCCATTTCATCTCCAAGCATTAACACTCGAATATGCTTAATACCAAAGAAAGCTAATATAATGGCGAATATTGCATAATAAATAATCATGTTTAAATGTGCCCAACTTACACCACCAATGCCGCCCGCTAGCCACGGTAACACGGATTGTACTTTGTCACTATGTAATAACATTAAAGCTGACGTTGCTGCACCAATTAATGCATTGATTGACACTCCTACTAAGACGATTCTTGAAGGTGGTGCCCCTTTTTGCCATGATAAAGCATAAATAACCATCGCTGTTATGAAAGCTCCTAAAAACGCCCCTAGTGGTAAAAAAGCTAGATGCTGTGGGAATAAAATCATGATGACAATTGCTACAAGGCCTGCCCCAGATGAAACCCCGATAATACCAGGATCTGCAAGAGGGTTTCTCATAACCCCTTGCAGCAGTGTACCAGATGCAGCTAAACATGTTCCTACTATAAACCCAACGAGAACTCTCGGTATGCGAAGATCCCATACAATTCGATGAACTGTCGAACCTTCATCTTGTATACCTGTTAGAATGTCTCGTACAGAAAAAGATAAACTTCCTGCGAAAAGTCCGTAAAAGAGGCCTAGAATTGTTAATACAACTAAAGTAACTGCTATTATCCATCTTTTTTTCGCAAAAGGATGTTCCTTTTCTCTTACTACTTCACTACTTTCCATACGTATCATTTCCTTACATCTTGTATACTTTTATACATAAAGTCCATTGCTTCTGTAACTTTTGTCCCAGGATTAGATCCAAATAAATCAGGTGGCAAAATAACTACGCGGTTTTGTTTTACTGCATCTAAATTTTTCCACGCTTCATTTTTCATCATTTCGCCTTCGAATGCTTTTTTCACACTTTTTGGATCTCCGTGTGTAATTAAATAAATGACATCTGGATTCGCCTCAATAATACGTTCTACACTTAGCTGTGCATATTGCGGATATTCTTTCGTTTCTGGAAAATCAGAAGCAATATTTTTCCCGCCTGTTTTTTCTAAAACATCACCTGATAAAGATGTTGGTAATGCCGCTAAATAAGTACCTGGTGCGCCATACACTAGCAATGCTTTCACATCGCTCTTTTTCTCATATTTCTTCATTTGATCATTGATTTTTTGATTAAGTTCTTTTGCTTTATCTTCTTTCTTCATTACCGTTCCATATAATTCAATATTCTTTTGAATATCTTGTACAGAATTCGCAGAAGAAATGATTACTTTCGTTCCCTGTCCTTCAACCGTTGGCACATTCTTTTGGAATCCATTGTTAGCAACAAGTACATCGGGCTTTAAACTAGCAATTTGCTCAAAGTTCGGTTGATGTGCATTCCCGATTACTTTTGCTTTCTTTAACTCCTCTGGAAGAGTTAATTTCGTATCCGGACGACCTACTACTTTTCCACCTAAAGCATGAATAATATCCATGTCTCCCATACTTAATGTTGCAAAACTTTCTGGTACTTTATCGAATGTTACCTTTCTCCCTGACAGGTCGGTAATTTCGATTTTTTCTTTTCCTTTTTCTGTTTTGGTTGCAGACGCTTTCTCGTCCCCTTTGGCACTGCAACCTATTAACAAGAAAAAAATAGATAAAATCGCTGTAAATAGCGTAATAGATTTTTTCATTCCTTCACCTCTAATTGATAATGATAATCATTAACTACTATTCTACTTTAATTGATAAGGATTATCATTGTCAACATGAAACGCATACATTTTTCTACAAAAAACAAAAAGCGCGACAAAAAGATTCTTTCTTTTCGCCGCGCTCTAGTTAACAATATTATTCACATTCGTTTTCCTCTAACTGGTCACGCATCACTTTCACACGCTGAAAGAAAAAGAACGATAAACTTAAAAATATAACGATGCTCCCCATCATAACAAAAAATTGGATTGTCTCTTTTGCTCCATCCGGAATCAACAAGCCAACCATTAACAATGTACTTACAGCGAGAAGAATTTGTCCAAACCGAGTATAATCTTCTATTTTTCCTTGTAATTCTTTCATTATATTCTCACTCCTCCATTTCACTTTATCATATTCTATGAAACTGAAAGACCAGTAAATACAGCCATTCTGGGAGATGTTTTCCAACAAAAAAAGAGCCGCTTTCTGCGGCTCTTTTTTAATCATTATTCACCTTTATATGCTTCCATATAAATTTCTTTCAGCTCTGAAATAAGCGGTAACTTTGGATTAGCAGTTGTACATTGATCTTCAAAAGCTCTTTCTGCTAATACTCCAACAACCTCTTCAAATTGCTCTTTATCTACCCCTTGTCCTGCAATACTCATATTAATATTTAAGCTTTTTCCAAGCTCAATAATTGCTTTGACGAGTGATTCCACACCTTCTGCTACTGAGCTTGCTGGAAGCCCGAGCATTCTCGCAATATGTGCATAGCGTTCATCTGCTACAAAGTGCTCATATTTTGGGAACAATGCGTGTTTTCTTGGCTTAATAGCATTATAGCGGACTACATGCGGCATAAGAATTGCATTTGCACGTCCGTGCGGAATATGGAATTCTGGACCAATTTTATGTGCTAAGCTGTGATTAATACCTAGAAAAGCATTTGCAAATGCCATCCCTGCAATTGCAGAAGCGTTATGCATTTTTTCCCGTGCTTCTTCATCATTTCCATCTTTATATGCTCTCGGTAAATATTTGAATACGAGATCAATAGCTTTTAATGCTAATCCATCTGTATAGTCATTTGCCATAACAGACACATACGCCTCAATTGCATGTGTTAAAACATCCATACCAGTATCTGCTGTTACATGTGGTGGTACTGTCATTACAAATTGTGGATCAACAATTGCTACATCTGGTGTTAATTCATAATCTGCGAGCGGATACTTTATATTATTTTTCTTATCTGTAATAACCGCAAATGGTGTCACTTCTGATCCTGTTCCTGATGTTGTTGGAATCGCAACAAACTGCGCCTTATTTCCTAATTCCGAATATTTACATGTACGTTTTCTTATATCTAAAAACTTCTGTTTAATGCCATAGAATGTCGTTTCTGGATGCTCATAGAATAACCACATTCCTTTTGCTGCATCCATAGCTGAACCACCACCAAGTGCGATAATTACATCTGGCTTAAAGCTTCTCATCATTTCCGCACCTTTAAAGACAGTTTCATCTGATGGATCTGGTTCGACCTCAAAGAAAACTTCAATTTTCACATCATTTGCATGCTTGTTTAAATAGTGCGTGACTGTATCCACATAGCCATGTTCAACCATTCCAGGATCCGTTACAATAAATGCACGTGAAATGTTAGGCATATTTGCTAAATACGCTGTAGCATGTTTTTCAAAATAAATTTTTGGCGGCAATTTGAACCACTGCATATTCTTTTTTCTATTTGCCAGCCTTTTTATATTTAATAAATGAGTCGCTGTTACATTTTGGGAAACTGAATTTTTTCCGTAAGAACCACAACCAAGTGTAAGTGATGGAATAAATCCGTTATATATATCCCCTATTCCACCTTGTGATGAAGGTGCATTTACAATGAGACGGCAAGCTTTCATACGTAATCCAAATTGCTTTTGCACTTCTTTATTTGTAGAATGAATAACTGCTGAATGTCCTAAACCACCGAGGTTCAACATTTCTTCGCAATATGTAAATCCTTTTTCTAATGAATTCGCCTTCACACAGGCTAATACTGGGCTCAGTTTCTCACGAGATAACGGGTATGCTGCTCCAATACCTTGAATTTCAGCTACAAGCATTTTTGTATGTTCAGGAACAGTAATCCCAACTAATTCGGCAATATACTGTGCTGATTTTCCTACAATATCACTATTTACTGCACATGTATTTTCATTTATAACGAGCTTTTCTAATTTTTTTCTTTCTTCTTCTGTTACAAAGTAACAATTGTTTTCGATCATTTCTGTTTTAACATCATCATAGATTTCTTTATCGACAATGATTGCTTGTTCCGATGCACAAATCATACCGTTATCAAATGTTTTCGATAAAATTAAATCATTAACAGCTCGTTTTACATGTGCTGATTTTTCTATATAACACGGTACATTACCAGGACCTACACCTAGCGCTGGTTTTCCAGTAGAGTAAGCTGATTTCACCATACCAGCGCCTCCAGTTGCTAGAACGAGTGCCACACCCTCATGGTTCATTAATTGTTTCGTCGCTTCGACAGACGGTCTTTCAATCCATTGAATACAATGTTTTGGTGCACCAGCTTTCATTGCTGCATCATATACGGTTTTCGCTGCTGCCACCGAACAATTTTGTGCAGAAGGATGAAATGCGAAAATAATTGGATTTCTCGTTTTTATCGCAATCAACGCTTTAAACATTGTTGTCGACGTTGGATTCGTTACTGGTGTTACCCCAGCTACTACACCGACAGGTTCTGCAATTTCTATTATTTCTTCATGAGGATCTTCGTGAATAATTCCTACCGTTTTATCTTGCTTTATACTATGCCAAATATATTCAGTGGCAAAAATATTTTTAATGCATTTGTCTTCATAGACACCACGGCCTGTTTCTTCAACAGCCAATTTTGCAAGTGGCATATGTTGATCAACACCTGCTAATGCCATTTCATGAACAATGTTGTCAATCTGCTCTTGTGTAAAACTTTCTAATGCTTGTAAAGCTTGTTGACCGTTATTTACTAACGTATCAATCATCTCTTTTACCTCTTGCATTTCATTGACAACTTTCTCTTTGACTACCATGTAAATTTCCTCCTATTCTGTTATCACGGTCTTTATAAGTCCCTACAGGTCATAATAAGTCCCGATTAGCGAAAAAAAATAGAGTTACCGTCCTACATGAATCCCATTGTTTGTGAAACATTTCACAAGTTTACTCGTGAATAACATTTCATGAATTCAATATACATGAAATCATTTCATTTGTGTATGTCTAATTTGTGAAATATTTCACAAATTAACATAATAAAAATGCACTGCTCCACATTAGCAGTGCATTTTTTATTACGCTAGCGCTTGTGCTAAATCTTCAATTAAATCTTCACCATCTTCAATACCGACAGAAATACGAATTAATGTATCTGTAATTCCTAATTCTTTACGGCGATCCGCTGGGATTGATGCATGTGTCATTTGAGATGGGATAGAAATTAAACTTTCTACTGCTCCTAAGCTTTCAGCAAGTGTAAAGTATTGCAGTTTCTCAAGTACTTTATTTAATGTTTCCTCACTATCTACATCAAACGAAATAATAGCACCAAATCCATTTGCTTGTTCTGTTGCTAATTCATGGTTTTGATGTGATTCAAGACCTGGGTAATATACTTTATTTACTTTTGGATGATTATTTAAGAATTCAGCAATAGCGCGTGAATTCGTTTCATGTTCTTCCATACGAATTCCTAATGTTTTTAAACCGCGAAGTAGTAAGAAGCTATCTTGTGGTCCAAGAATACCTCCTGTTGAGTTTTGTACAAAGTGAAGGTCTTCTGCTAGTTGTGGGCTATTTACCACTACTAGACCTGCAACTACGTCACTATGACCTCCTAAATATTTCGTTGCACTATGAAGTACAATGTCTGCTCCTAAAGAAATCGGCGACTGCCAATATGGCGTCATGAATGTATTATCAATAATTGTTAATAAATCTTTCTCTTTAGCAAGAGTAGATATTTTCTTAATATCAGTAATTTTTAGTAATGGGTTCGTTGGTGTTTCCACATAGATCGCTTTCGTATTTGGACGAATTGCTTCTACAACTTCCTCTAAGTTTGTTGTGTCTACAAATGTATGTTCAATACCGAAGCGGTTTAATACTTTCGTAATAACACGATACGTTCCACCATAAACATCATCTGTTAAAATAACGTGGTCACCTTTTGAGAACAACATAATTGTCGCTGTAATAGCAGCCATTCCAGAACCGAATGCAAATCCAGCATGACCATTTTCTAATACAGCAATCATTTCTTCTAAAGCTGCACGTGTTGGGTTACCTGTACGTGAATATTCATATCCTTGATGCTTACCAACCGCTTCTTGTTTGTACGTACTTGTTTGATAGATCGGTACGTTTACAGATCCAGTTGAAGGTTCTCCTATGCGAATACCATGAATTAACTTTGTCTTTGCTCTCATTTTTTATTCCCATCCTTTGTATATGTCTTTACTTAAATAGCGCTCACTACTATCAGGAAAAATGGTTACAATATTTGTACCTGGTGCTGCCTTCTCTGCCTCAAGTAAACTCGCATGAAATGCTGCTCCTGAAGAGCTCCCAACGAGAAGTCCTTCTTTTTGCGCTAATTCTTTCACTCGTAAAAATGCATTTCGATCAGAAATCGTATGAATTTCATCAAAATAAGATGTCTTCAAAAATGGCGGGATAAATTCCAGTCCAATTCCTTCGGTCTCATGTGAACCAGCCTTACCACCATTTAAAATAGATCCTTCTGGCTCTACGATAACTGTTTTAATATCTATATTTTTTTCTTTCAAATAAGATGCAGTCCCCATAAACGTACCGCCAGTTCCTGCTCCAGCAACAAATATGTTAATCTCTCCATTCAGTGCATCCCAAAGTTCAGGACCTAGTGTTTTGAAATAAGCACGCGGGTTTGCTTCATTCGCAAACTGACTTGGAGAGTATGAATTCGGTATTTCATTTACTAATTCTTTTGCTTTTGCAATTGCACCGGTCATTCCTTGCTCAGTCGGTGTATGGACGACCGTTGCACCTAGTGCTTTCATTAATTCTTGTTTTTCAATACTAAATTTCTCTGGTACACAAACGATAACACGTAAATCATGTTCTAATGCTGCAAGTGCCAGTCCAATACCAGTATTCCCAGCAGTCGGTTCAATAATTGTTCCACCTTGGGTAACAAGCCCTTTTTCTAGCGCATCTTCGATTAATTCTCTTCCTAAACGATCCTTAACGCTTCCGCCTGGGTTATAAAATTCAAGCTTTGCAAATAAGCGGACCCCTTTCGGAAGTGAAAAACGAGTAATTTCTACAATTGGTGTATGACCAATTAACTCATGAACTCCACGATATACATTCATCGTGTTCTCCCCCTTGTTTGCCAATAAAGAAAAGGCAACTGTATGTATTTTCTTTATATGAGACAGTTGCCTTTTTGTTACATTACTTTAACTCTTCTAACACTTTTACGATAAAGTTTGTAGAATGAAGAGCTGCTTGATCTAAAAACTGATCAAATGAAACATTTGATTCTTTACCAGCAATATCAGAAAGTGCGCGAATGATAACAAACGGAACTTCATATTGGTGGCATACTTGTGCGACAGCTGCTGCTTCCATTTCTACCGCATAAAGATTTTCAAATTTATCACGGATGGCTGCAACGCGGTTCGGATCACTCATAAATGAATCGCCTGTTGCAATCATGCCTTTTACAACTTGAATATTTTCTTCAGTTTGCATACATTTCTCAGCTAATGCAACTAACGCCTCATCAGCTTTAAATCCAGGCGGCATTCCTGGTACTTGACCATATTCATAGTTAAATGCTGTTACATCTACGTCATGGTGACGAACTTCAGTGGAAATAACTACATCACCAACGTTTAGAGAATGATGGAATCCACCAGCTGAACCAGTATTAATTACTTTTTCAGGCTTATATTTTTCTAATAAAATTGTCGTTGACATCGCTGCGTTTACTTTACCAATACCAGACTTTAACAAGATTACTTCATGTCCTGCTAATAGTCCTTTCGTAAATTCACAACCTGCAACCGTTTCTGTCTCTGCTTGTTCTAATTTGTCACGTAAAATACGTACTTCTTCTTCCATTGCTCCAATTACAGCAATTCTCAATCTAATCCCTCTTTCTATTGCTTAGTTGCCTCCATTACCCAAACGAAATGATTTAATCTCGTAAACGTTACATGGAAGCCATTGTTTTCAAAAATAGTCTGCATAACTGGAATACGTGTATAGTATTCCGTTTGCAAATCGTTTGCTAACTGGTGAAAACCTCTTTGTTTTGCTGTTTCAACAGTTTTATCATATGCATCTTGATCTGCAAATATCGTATCAGCAAACACTATTTTACCACCTTTGTTTAGCAATTGACTATACTTCGCAACCGCTACATTTTTTTCATCATCTGTTAAATGATGAAATGCATAGGTGCTTACAATGGTATCAATTGAATTTGGGACTTCAAACGAAAGAAAATCACCTTCTGTAATCGAAAATTCTTTTGGCAATTTCTCTTTTGCAATCATACGCATTTCACGCGACGGTTCTATACCGTAAACTGTGCGGCCAGCAAGTAATAATTTATTTGTTAAATTACCTGTACCGACACCAAATTCTAATACATTACCAAATGACTTGTTAACTACATCCTCTAGAATATCCTCATAATGGGCGAAAACTTCTTTATATTGTATATCTTCGCCTTGTACGAATGAGTCGTACGTATGAGCCCACTCATCAAATAAACCATTAAATTCTGTGCCCATAAAAATTCCCCTTTTTCTTATCGGTTTTATCAGTATGATATTCCCTCTTTCTAAAAATGTCAATTGAAATGTACATGGTATTTCCTTCTTTTCTTTGTTACACTATAGTTGATTACATAGGAGAGGGGCCGTCTTCATGTCATTTACCTTTGAAATGTTAGAAGATAAAGTAGAATTTTTTGAAGCGGGAGACTTAGCTTCTTTAGAACGAAAAATTAGTGAACAAATCGATAATAATAAAGCACTTATGCTTGAAGTTCATCACATCTCACATCAAATGGTTATGGATCCTGAAAGCAAAAGACCGTATTATAGCGCGGTTGTTCATTTTAAATTAAAGAAATTGCGTTAACTAAAAAAGAGAAGCTCCTAAGGAGCTTCTCTTTTTTAGTTTAGAGTTTGAACAAGTACTGGTTTCCAGCCCTCATTGTCTACCCAATCAATATTTACGTAATATCTTTTTCCACTTTGCTTATCTTGAACGTCACCATAAGCTTTACTCTTTCCAGTTTTGTCTCTTCCAACAAAATGGAATACTAATTGCTCCTTCGGTACTTCAATACCTGCAGCAATTGCACTTTGCATCTCATTCCAATCTGATGACCCCTGTTTAAACGTCATCGCTGGTGATGAACCTTGTTCTGTTCCTACAGCTTTCCAAGAAGGTTTTGTATAAGCCTCTTTTGCCTTGGATACAGTTTTTTCAGCTGATACTTTCTCGTTAGCTTTCGCTTCTTCTTCAGCTTTTTTCTTTTCTTCCTCAGCCTTTAACTTCTCTTCTTCAGCTTTTTGCTTAGCTTCTGCTTGCTCTTTTTCTTTTTCTTTTTTCTTAGCAGATTCTTTATCTTCTGATTTTCCAGCTTTCTCATTCTTTGTTGTTTGTTGAGAGACTTTCTTATCAGTAGAAGATGCTTGCTCTTTCGTACTAGGAACGAACAATTGATATGCTACAATAGCTACTAATAGTAATACAATAGCGATTGCAATATTTAAAACACCGTTTTGACGACGTTTTTGTTGTTTCTGTTGGAATCTTGATCCTCCTGCCATTCTCCAAACCTCCATGCAGTTTTTCCTAATTGCTATTGTAACATTAAATCTAGAAAGGTTGAACATTTACAATGATATTTTCATGAAATGAAAACAATTCACTATAAATTGCAAGATTACTTTTCATTCTCCAATTGATAGATTGCTCCTACCATATCTTTAAAAATAGGTGTGACTTTATTCACTTTGTTATCAGTCTCTAGATCAACAACAACTAAAGCATATCTTGGATTCTCATACGGAAAATAACCTGCAAACCAGCGATTCACCCTCGTCCCTTTCCCTGTTTGCGCTGTCCCCGATTTTCCAGCGACACTGAGCGGCAACGAACGGAATGCCGTTCCTGTTCCTTTCTCCCTTGTTACAACGCCTCTTAATAACTCTTGTAATGTTTTCACTGTTTCATACGAAAGCTGTTTTCCATGTAACGTATGGTTCTCAAATGTAAAAAAATCCGCTCCATTTTTATATACTATTTTTTCAACAGCTTTCACTTCCATTTTTTCTCCATTCCTCGCAATCGTCGCCATCATATTTGCAATTGCTAGAGGTGATATACGTACATCTTTCTGTCCAATCGCTGTTTGCTCTACCGCTTTTTTACTATTTTTGTTTTCTTCATTCCCCCAAATAGTAGTGCCTTTTTCTTCTGGCATTTGCTCGAAATGAGGTGTATGAAATACAGAACCTTTCCATCCAACCTTTTCATTTGCTCCTAAAGCTGCTACGTATGTTTCTAGCACCGTCCTATCCTTTTGTAATAGCTCGTTACCTAACTCGGAAAATGTCCTGTTACAGCTCCTAGCAAAGCTCTCTTTGAAGTTAAGTGTACCCATCATAACTTGTGGGTCGTTTTCACCATATAAATCTTTATTACAATTAAATGTCCGATTAAACAAATTTACTTTTTGATCAATGACTGCAGCTGCAACTACTGTTTTAAAAACAGAGCCTGGAAAATGCGGCGTTAACATTTGATTTTCAAGTGTAGTCTTATATAAATTCTTATCTCTTACTTGTAAAGACGGCTTACTGACCATCGCTAATATTTCATTTGTCTTTACATCAAGTAATACTAATCCCCCCTTCTTTATTTCATTTGCTTCAATCACTTCTTCTGCTTTTTGCTGCAACCCTTTATGTAAAGTAGTTTGAATCCTAACTGGGTAAAATGGATTTCCTGGTGAAGTATACTTCGCTTGCTTTCCGAAAATTGGTTCTCCTTGCCGATCTACTTGATACAATACTTTTGCCTCTCCATCAGTCAATAAAAATTCATCAAATGATTGCTGTAATCCTGAAATACCTATCGGCGTTTGTTTTGAAATTTTTTTCACTTCTCCATATCGCTTTTGAAATTCTCTTTCGTTCTCCCCTACATCACCAATTAAATGATTTATCTCCCCAGTTTGTTTTAATCGCACTTCAGCTGCTACAATACCTAATACATGTAATTGATTCACCTTCTCCATCTGCTCTCGTGTCACTCGAAATGGAGCAGTTTCCCCTTGCAGTATAAATGCATTTTTTTTATTTTTCATTTGTCTTCTGATCTCTTGTCTCGACACACCAATGATATGCGCGATTTTCTCTAACATGTCATTTTTTATTTGTAAAAATGAAAAAACAATTAAAACAGGATACTTTTCCTCACCTATTTCTTTACCACTACGATCTATAAACTGCCCACGTCCATCGTCTACTGCAATGTATTGCGTACGTTGCGTAACACTTTTTTCAATTAAATTTATTTTGCGATCAGTAAATGATTCTGTATCTATAATTTGGATTTGAATTAAACGACAAAGCAATAAAAACATAATGCCCATAAAACAAATTAAAACAATTGTAATTCTCCGTTTTATTTTCATAAAAAAACACCTCGTCTATTATAGTTTGGACGGAGTGTTTCATCTTTTATACAAATAAAAAAATCACTCGTTTTTACACGAGTGATTTTTTTATTATTTTACAGAGACAATCTCTACTTGCATTTCCCCGCCTGGTGTTTGGATTGTTACTTTCTCACCAATTTGCTTACCTAATAAGCTTTTTGCGATTGGAGAATCGTTAGAAATTCTTCCTTCAAATGGATCAGCTTCCGCGCTACCTACGATTGTGTACGCTTCTTCATCTCCGTTTGGTAATTCTTTAAATGTTACTGTTTTACCTAATGTAACAACAGTTGATACTTCGCCAGTATCTTTAATGATAACTGCATTACGAATCATATTTTCTAATTGTGTAATACGTCCTTCTACGAACGCTTGCTCATCTTTTGCTGCATCGTACTCAGAGTTCTCAGAAAGGTCCCCGAAGCTACGTGCGATTTTAATACGTTCTACTACTTCTTTACGTCTTACTGTTTTTAATTGCTCAAGTTCGTTCTCTAGTTTTTGCTTACCCTCTTGCGTCATAGGGTATGTTTTTTCTGTTGACATATTTTCCACTCCTTTTATATACCAATCCCCCGAAAAAAAGAGGAGTTCCATATGAAAACTCCTCCGCTTCCATTGTTAGCGGAGGTTTCTAGTACCCTCGCACTAGCGGAGTTGTCACATACAACCCCGTATTTCCAATTCTTCTTTATATAAAGAAGATATGTATGGAAAGTTGATATAAATATGCCCTCACCTATATATAGATGAGGTTGCATGTTTCATTGTATTCGATGGGAAGGGAAAAAATCCCTTCCTACCGTATATCTTTTACTATGCTATTACAAATTTACTTTTTGTTCAAGAATTGTTGCAATTTTTGTCACCATAATATCAATTGCAACATGGTTTTGTCCACCTTCAGGGATAATAATATCCGCAAACTTCTTAGAAGGCTCAATAAATTGATTGTGCATTGGACGTACAACAGTTACGTACTGATCAATAACTGAATCCATCGTACGACCGCGCTCTTTAATATCACGCTGCATGCGGCGCAGAATACGAAGGTCAGCATCTGTATCAACGAATAACTTAATGTCCATCAACTCACAAAGACGTGGGTCTTCTAAAATAAGAATTCCTTCTAAAATAATTACATCTTTCGGCTCAACTGGAATAATTTCTTCTGAACGCGTATGCAATGTATAGTCATATACAGGCTTATCAATTTGCTCATATGCAAGCAACTGCTGCAAATGTTCAATTAACAGATCATTATCAAACGCAAGCGGATGATCATAATTTGTTTTTAAACGCTCTTCCATTGGTAAATGGCTTTGATCTTTGTAATAATAATCTTGCTCCAAGATTAAAATGGAATGACCTTTAAAATGGTCAAAAATCGCTTTCGTTACACTTGTTTTTCCTGATCCTGAACCACCAGCGATTCCAATTACAACAGGCTTATTCGTCCCCATTCGACTACCACTCTTTCTTATTGAAGTATGCTTTTGCGCATCATATTATTCACATACACTGGTTGATCCACTTTGAATTTCACGATTTGCAACGGATGTCTCGCTGCATCTAATTCGTTTCCATCCTCATCCCAAATTTTCTCCACCGTCTGCGTAAAGTTTTCTATTTCTGGTCCAAAGAACTCCACTTCATGTCCTGGTTTGAAATGATTACGTTGCTCAAGCGTTACGATGCCCGTTTCTTCATTATAATCTAACACTAAACCAGCAAAATCATACGTTGTTTTCTTACTATGATTTCCAAACATTTGCTCTTGATGTCCTGGAACCCCTTCAAAGAATGCAGGAGCTGTATCACGATTTGCACATTTATCAAGCTCATCTAACCATTCTTGTTTAAACTCAAAGTTATCCGGATCCGCACAATAAGCATCAATTACTTTACGATATACAGTTGCTACAGTCGCTACGTAATGGATTGATTTCATACGTCCTTCTACCTTTAAACTATCGATTCCAATTTCAATCATTTTCGGAATTGATAAAATTAAATTTAAATCTTTTGGACTCATCGCAAAGTGAGCATCTTCTTCTTGGAATAGAGGAAGCTCTTTTGCATCTTTATGTTGTGATACTGTTTGAACTAAATCATAATCCCAGCGGCAAGATTGGCAACAACCGCCACGATTAGAGTCACGCGCTGTCATATGGTTACTTAGTGTACATCTTCCTGAATATGCGATACACATTGCACCATGGACGAATGCTTCAATTTCAATATCCACTTTGTCTTTAATTTCTTTCATTTCTTCATAGCTTGCTTCACGAGCTAATACAAGACGATGTAAACCTTCTTCTTTCCAATACTGTGCTGCTTTCCAGTTGGATAGTGATTGCTGTGTGCTTAAATGCACCTCAACAGAAGGCGCTACACGTTTACACGTCTCAATGATAAGCGGATCAGCAACGATAATTCCCGTTACGCCAGCTTTTTCAATCCCTTTTAAATATTCCTCTAGCCCGTCCATATTTTCATTATGTGCGAAAATATTTGTTGTTACATATATTTTCGCTCCATATTTCTTTGCAAATTCAACGCCTTCTGCCATATCTTCCAGCGTAAAGTTACCTGCATTCGAACGAAGACCAAATTCTTGTCCACCTAAATATACAGCATCTGCCCCATAATGGATAGCTACTTTTAATTTTTCTAAGTTACCCGCAGGGATTAACAGTTCAGGTTTCTTCACAATAACGCGCTTGCCATCGATCACTCGTGAAATTTCTTGTACAGTCATTTCCTACACCCTCCTCGTTTAGTAAACCGTTTCTTTAAAGAAGAATCCTGTGTCTAACGGACGATTTACTGGTTGCATTTCTTCTATTTCTTTATATAGAGCATCTTTCACGTCATAATACGCATCACGATCTTCTACGCATAAATCAATCGCTTGACGATATTTCTTCGTTACTTCAATAATGTATTCAGAACTTTTTAGTACACCATCGATTTTTAAGCTGTCAACTTCAGCTTCGATTAGTTCCTCTAATTCATCGATGAAACAAATATCGTTCGGACTCATAATATGAGTACCATTTTCATCTTCATAGATTGGATATTTATTATTACGCTCTGGGTCATATAAGAACATATTCTCTTCATATTTTTTCTTTTCAATGTCAAGATTACGTCCTTGATACTCAAAGTAGTTTCCTACTAATGAACGCTTCGATTGGAACATACAAGTCATACCGTGAATTTGTACTTCTAGTTCCACTTCAGCATTTTCTTTTAAATCAACAATTTCATCTAAGCTCAGCTCACGAGCTAATACAGCACGCTTCGCTCCTCTTTGTCCCCAGTAATTACAAGTGAACCAATTCGTTGCTGTCGTTTCTGTATTCCAGTGCAACTGCATATTTGGCGCTACTTCGCGAACAGCCATTAATACTGCTGGATCTCCGAAAACAATTGCATCTACATTTACTTCATTTAAAAATGAAACGTAATCTGTTAATTCTTCTACTTTATCGTTGTGGAACATAGCGTTCATTGCTACGTATACTTTCACACCATTTTCATGCGCAATCTTCACAGTTTGTTTTACATCTTCACGTGAAAACTCCCCTGCTAAACGTAAACCAAACTTTTGCTCACCGATCATTACCGCATCTGCTCCTGCTTTCGCAAGAAGTTCGATATCCGCCACCGCTCTTGGCGTTACTAACAATTCAGGTTTCTTCATACCTTGGTCACCCTCTCTTTTTACTAACAGCTACTCCATCACCAATTGGGAAAATCGTTGTATCATATCCTTCATGGTTCATAAGCCACTCATTGTACGTCTTAATACGACGGATTAAACCACGTGTACGTCTGTTTTCAATCTTCTCTTTTGTCGTTACAAGACCATGGTACATAACATTATCTGAAATAATTACGCCACCAGGATTTAATAACGGTTCATATAAGTCAAAAAAGCGACGATACTGTCCTTTTGCTGCATCAATAAAAATAACGTCAAATGTCCCGTGTTCTTTTACTTGTTCACCTGTCTCTAACGCATCACCGTAAATAACTGAAATACGATCTGTTACTGGGGAACGTTCTATATATTCAAGTGCTTTTTCATATCGCTCACGATTGCGCTCAACTGTCACAATACGTGAATTTGGAATAGCTTGCATCATACGAATACTAGAATAACCGATTGCTGTTCCAAGTTCTAAAATGCTTTTCGGTCCAATTAAACGTAAAAATTGCAGCATAAATTCCATTCCAAGTCGATCCATAATCGGCACATGATTTTCGGTTGCATATTCTTCCATTTCAAGAATTAATTTATCTTTCGGATCAATAAATGATAATAGGTACTCGTTAACTGCATCCTCCATAAATGGTCCTCCTTATTTACATGGAGAAGTGCCTCTATGACGTCTTTTCCCACATAGAATGCAATAAAAATACAAGCCAGCTTTACCCTTAGCTTGTACGTCCCGTTTTGATATTAAAAACGATTCTTCTGCCAGTTTTTAACCCGATATATTTTACCACAAAAAAGAGGGATGTGCGACTTTTTTCGCTATCCCTCCCCATTTCACTGTTTTTTCGTAATGTATTTTTGCTTTAATGCATTATGCTCTTCTAATGTTTTCGCATAGTACACTTCACCACTTGGTGCAGCTAAGAAATAATAATAATCTGTTTGCGCAGGTTCTAACGCAGCTTCCACTGAATGTTTACCAGAGTTTGCGATTGGCCCTACCGGCAATCCTTTTACAACATACGTATTGTACGGTGAGTTGACCTTTAAGTCTTCGTATAATACACGTTGTTTATGCTTTCCAAGTGCATATAATACCGTTGGATCCGTTTGAAGCGGCATACCTTTTGCTAAACGATTATAAAAGACACTAGCGATCTTTTGACGATCTGTAAAACCAGTTGCCTCTTCTTCAATAAGTGAAGATAATGTTAAAAGCTGATGAACATCCCAGTTCTTCGCTTTCATTTTCGCCTCATTTTGAACAATGATTGCATTTGTTTTCTCAAGCATCGGAATTACAATTTCTTCTAACGTTGTATCTTTCTTATAAAACGAATACGTTGCAGGATATAAATAACCTTCTAATGGGTATTTAATATTACTATCAAAGATTTTATCCGTTAATAACTTCGGATACTTTTGCTGCATTTTTTGAATAAATGCTTTATCGTTTAATTGACGCGTAACATCATCTTTATTCCACTTTAGTTCTGTCGCAATCGTTTCTGCAATTTCAGTTACTTGCGCCCCTTCTTTAATCGTCACTTTATAAAGAGCTGGACGATGCACGTTGCCAGATGACATTTGTTCGATCACATCTTCAGCATTCATTGAAGGGTTTAATAAATATGTACCTGCTTGTAAACTTTTCGATTTAGCCTTTGTATAAAAACTAAAAACTGTACCGTTTTTTACAGCGCCTTTTTCTTCTAAAATTTCTCCAATTTTACTTGTAGATGATCCTTTCGGAATTTCTACTTCAATCTCTTTTTTATTCCCGCTATCAACTGGTCCTAATGCGGATGAAATATACGCATAGACTGAACCACAAACTAAAAGCAGTGCAATAATCGAAAATAAAAAGATGCGTCTACGCTTCTTTTTCACTTGATTCTCTATCAAAACATTTCCTCCTTACTTAATTGTAGACCGTATGTACACCTTTCTATACAGCACGATGTAAAAACGCAACAAATTCACTTATCTTTTTTAATAGACACTTTATTTTTCTACAATCCGTCTCATTATACTACAAAGACTTACACAGTTTCGACAAAAAATCTTTCATTTTACATATAAATACAAAAAAAGATGGACTGTATGTCGTCCATCTTTTCAGTACCTATTATTCAGCTTCTTGCTCATCAGCAAGAGTGTTGAACATTTCTTGTACCATTTCCCACTCTTCTTCAGATTCGATTGGAAGTAAGCTTCCGCCCTCTTCTTCATTTTGCTCATAAGCCATTGCATCATAAATTGGGTCTCCATCTTCGTCTACTTCACCGATTGGAGAGAAGACTACATATGATTTTTTACCAAATTTTTCAGCATCAAAAGTGAAAATAATTTCACATAAATGTTCGTTACCTTTTTCGTCTACAATTGTAATTTGATTTTCTTCCATTTTGGTCACCTCTTATTTACTATCTAAAAATCCTTGTAAGATTACGACTGCAGCCATCTTATCGATTACTTGTTTTCGCTTCTTACGACTTACATCAGCTGAAATGAGTAGACGTTCCGCTGCCATCGTTGACAAACGCTCGTCCCACATTACAACGTCTAATTGTAACAGCTCTCGTAGGTTTTCTGCAAATTGTTGGCACGCTTCACCACGTGGGCCAATTGTACCATTCATATTTTTAGGTAAACCTACTACTATTTTATCCACATTGTACTGCTTTACTAACTCAGAAATACGATCAAAACCAAAGTGACCTCGTTCTTCGTTAATCTTAATTGTTTCTAATCCTTGTGCTGTCCAGCCCATTTCGTCGCTAATTGCAACTCCGACTGTTTTTGTACCTACATCTAAACCTAATATCCGCATAAACTACTCCTCACGATGATGTTTCAAGTAAGACTTCACAAGCTCTTCAATAATCTCATCACGTTCAAGCTTGCGAACGATGCTACGTGCATCTTTATGGCGAGGTATGTATGCTGGGTCTCCACTTAATAAATAACCGACGATTTGGTTAATCGGATTATAGCCTTTTTCTTGAAGTGCATCATACACAGTTAAAAGTACATCATTTACATGGACACTCTGTTTTTCATCTTGAATGCTAAACTTCATTGTTTTATCAAAACCGTCCATTTCAAGCACCTCACTTATATAGTAAGTATAGGGAGAAGAACTTCTCCTCTCCCTACCATTGTACACTACTATCTCTTTATTTTGAAACAGATTTAACGTACTCTTGTACAAATGCTAAAGCTTCTTCGACTTGAGCTGGGTTTTTACCGCCTGCTTGTGCCATATCAGGACGGCCACCACCGCCACCGCCGCAACGAGAAGCTACTTCTTTCACAAGTTTACCAGCATGGTAACCTTGGCCAATTAAGTCTTTCGTTACACCTGCTAGGATGTTTACTTTATCGTC
The DNA here is from genome assembly GCF_051776965.1 of Bacillus cereus group sp. BceL220. Taxonomy (NCBI): domain Bacteria; kingdom Bacillati; phylum Bacillota; class Bacilli; order Caryophanales; family Bacillaceae; genus Bacillus; species Bacillus cereus group sp. BceL220. The sequence goes on from NZ_JBPWBC010000001.1 coordinate 668,122, forward strand.
ATTAACAGACGCTAATACAACAACTGCTGACTCTAATTTATTTTTTAGATCATCCATCATCGTACGTAAGTTATTCATATCTGCAACATTTACTTTCGCTGCTAATACATTTACGCCATCAACTGTCATTACAGAATCAGTTAAGTTTCCAGCTTCGATATTGCTTAATTTCGCAGCAAGAGATTCGTTTTCTTTTTGAAGTTGTTTTACTTCAGCAAATAGACCATCAACTCTTGTTAAGATATCTTTCGGATTTGTTTTCATTTTTCCTGCTGCTTCTTTTAATAAACCTACTTGATCGTTCATTAATTCGTATGCAGACTTACCAGTTACTGCTTCAATACGACGAGTTCCTGCACCGATACCAGACTCAGCAACGATTTTGAAAATACCGATAGAAGCTGTATTATCAACGTGACAACCACCACAAAGCTCTAAGCTGTAATCGCCAACTTGTACAACGCGTACAACATCACCGTATTTTTCACCGAATAATGCCATTGCGCCCATTTCTTTCGCTTCTTCGATTGCTTTTTGAGAAATCTCAACATCAATACTTTCCCAAATTTTCTCGTTTACCATACGCTCAATTTTTTCTAATTCGTCAGCTTGTACTTGACCGAAGTGAGAGAAGTCAAAGCGTAAACGTTCAGAAGTTACAAGAGAACCTGCTTGGTTAACGTGTGTTCCAAGTACATCTTTTAATGCTTGGTGTAGTAAGTGAGTTGCTGTATGATTTTTCACAACGCTACTACGGTTTTTCGTATCGATAATAGCTTTCACAGCCGCATCTTTCGTTAATGTACCTTCTTCAACAACAACTTTGTGTAAGTTTTGACCATTTGGTGCTTTTTGCACGTCTTTTACAAGAACTTTCACGCCATCAGCAAGAAGGTAACCACGGTCTGCAATTTGTCCACCGCTCTCAGCATAGAATGGTGTTACATCAAGCATTAATTGTCCTTCTTCACCAGCTTGTAAGCTGTCTGTGTATTCGCCGTTTTTCACAAGTGCAACAACGTTACTTTCTGTTGCAACTGTACCGTAACCAACGAACTCACTCGCTACTTTAACTTCTCCAAGTACACCGCCTTGAACTTGCATTGAATCAACGTCTTGACGAGCAGCACGTGCACGCTCACGTTGTTTTTCCATTTCATTTTCGAAGCCTTCTTGGTCAACTGTCATACCAGCTTCTTCTGCATATTCTTCTGTTAATTCGATTGGGAAACCGTATGTGTCATATAGACGGAACGCATCTACTCCAGAAATAACAGTTGTTTTTTCTTCTTTTGCTTTTGTAATAACTTCAGCTAAAATTGCTTCACCATCATGAAGTGTTTCATGGAAACGCTCTTCTTCGTTTTTCACAACTTTCGCAATGAAATCTTTCTTTTCAAGTACTTCTGGATAGAAGTCTTTCATTACTTCTCCAACAACCGGTACTAATTCAAACATGAATGGACGGTTAATGTTTAATTTCTTCGAATAACGAACAGCGCGGCGTAATAAACGACGTAATACATAACCACGGCCTTCGTTAGAAGGAAGAGCACCGTCACCAACAGCAAATGTTACTGTACGGATATGGTCAGCAATTACTTTAAACGCCATATCTTTTTCTAAATCGCCATTACGATATTTCTCACCAGAAATTGATTCTGTTGCACCAATCATCGGCATGAATAGATCTGTATCAAAGTTCGTAGGCACATCTTGAACGATAGATGTCATACGTTCTAGACCCATCCCTGTATCAATATTTTTCTTAGGAAGTGGTGTATATGAACCATCTGGATTATGATTAAATTGAGAGAATACAAGGTTCCATACTTCTAAGTAACGCTCGTTTTCTCCGCCTGGATATAATTCTGGGTCACTAAAGTCATTACCGTAAGCTTCTCCGCGGTCATAGAAAATCTCTGTATTCGGTCCACTTGGTCCTTCACCGATATCCCAGAAGTTTTCTTCTAAGCGGATAATACGCTCTTTTGGAACGCCCATTTTCTCATTCCAAATTGTGAATGCTTCTTCATCTTCTGGATGGATTGTAACTGATAGTAATTCTTTATTGAATCCGATCCATTTGTCGCTCGTTAAGAATTCCCAAGCCCATGTAATTGCTTCTTCTTTGAAGTAATCACCGATTGAGAAGTTTCCTAACATTTCAAAGAATGTATGGTGACGAGCTGTTTTCCCTACATTTTCAATATCGTTTGTACGAATTGATTTTTGAGCATTTGTAATACGTGGATTTTGTGGGATTACACGTCCATCAAAATATTTTTTTAATGTAGCTACACCACTATTAATCCATAGAAGAGATGGATCTTCATGTGGAACTAGTGATGCACTAGGTTCTACTGCATGTCCTTTTTCTTGGAAAAAGTCTAAAAACATTTGACGAATTTGTGCGCCTGTTAGTTGTTTCATTGTATTTTCCTCCTTAAATATAAAAAACTCCCGCCCCTATAAAAGGGACGAGAGTTAACTCGCGATACCACCCTAATTATGAATTGATTACAATAACAATCAATTCATCACCTCATGGTGCCGTAACGTGGCAAGACGGCAGTGATTAGCTGCTCTCAGGATTAGCTTTCTGTTACCCTTCATTTAAAGCTTCTTTCAGCCATATGGAAGCTTCTCTCTATAAATGGACTGTAACGTACTTGTTCCGTCATTGATTTAATGTATTATATGACTAAATATAATAGAATTCTCTTAAGTTTGTCAATGTAGATAATCATTTATATTGTATGAATCGCTTATTAATCATAGGTATTCTACTATTCATTCTTAACAGCCTTTTCATATATTATGCGTTTATTAATAAATTGGAATCTCCTTACAATAATAATTTATAAAAATTTCTAAATATTACTTTTTTTGCTATAATTAAATTATTGTTAATAAAATAAAGGAGCGATCACAATGACAACCTTACTTAACAAAGCTAAAAACATATTAGCGACTGACGAAACGATATTATTTTACGCAGCATGTTCATTAGACATATTTATTTATCGTTCCGTCGCAAGGCCAGGATTGCTAATTTTAACGAACAAAAGGCTATTCTTTTACGGGCCAGATGTAAGTAAGAATCCAATATTTGAAGAGTACTCTTTTGCAAAAATTTCTAATCTAAAAGAACAAAAGCGTCTTTTCAACAATCAAATTGTATTTATGTATGATAATGAATGGAAAAAAATAAAACATATTCAAACAAATGATGTGAGCTCCCTCGTTCAAAAGATACACGAGCAGCTTTCTAAATAAATATATATGATTAGCCCTCTATTTCTTACATAGAGGGCTTCTATACTTACACATTTTCTTTTTTCAAGAGAGGTCTCACATGAACAATGACAGTACGAATAACTGCTAAAATCGGAACCGATATTAGTAACCCTACAATACCAGCTACTTCCCCCCCAACTAGTAATGCAAGCATAATAATAACAGGATGCATACGAAGTGACTTACCAACAATGTAAGGCGATAAAATGTTACTTTCCACAAATTGCAAAATAGCAATCGTAATCCCCGCCTTAATAAGTAAACTCGTTGATACTGTTGCTGCAATCATTAACGTCGGGATCGCTCCTAAAATAGGACCAAAGTACGGGATTATATCCGTTACCCCAATAATAATGCCAAGCAATAATGGATATTTCATACCGATAAACCAAAAAGAAAGAGCTGATACTCCCCCTAATACTAAACAAACAAATAACTGTCCTCGAATATAACTTCCAAGTGACTTATCAATTTCTTTCGCAAGCATTTGCCCCGTACCTCGCCATTTACTTGGGACTAGTTTCCAAAAGATATGATAAAACTCACCATAATCTTTTAATATGTAAAATACAATAAACGGTATTAAGAAAATAATGAGCAATGAATCGAGTACACCACGAGCTGTACTCATCACTTTATTTAAAAGCGCTTGAATCTTCGTTTCCACACCCACAAAAAGTTGTTTCACCTTTTCATGAATGAACGAAGGGAAATTCGCTGTTTGTTCTGTAACGCCATCCATCCACGAATCGTACATCTTTGTAAACTGCGGAAATTGTTCATTAATCTCTTGTAACTGTTTAATAACGACTGGTGTTCCTTTATAAATCCCATAACCAATTCCGCCAAAGAAAAGGATATAAATGAGCAAAATGGCAAGTGTACGGGGCATCCCTTCCTTATGAATTTTTTCAATTAAAGGGTGCAATAAATACGCAATAAAACAGGCGATAAGAAACGGCGTAATTGCTACTTTAAGTACAAAAATAATCGGTGCCCATAGTGGCTTAATTTTTAAAAAGACGAGCAAACAAAGAAAAACAAGTAACAATAATCCTAAACGATATATCCAAATGATTTTAAGATTCTTCACATGAAAAACCTCCTCCACCTTTATTTTGAAAATAAATGGGTTAGGTTATGTGTGAAACTTTTAAAATCTTTTCATACGGACCATACTGTTTTTTAAAGACGTACATATAAATAACATAACAAGGACAACCACCCCTGAGAATACAGCATGAAATAATGTAATCAGGAGGGCTAATTATGGTTTTGTTTATGCTTGGATTATCAGCACTTTTTATGATTCTTGAATGGATTTGTATCGGCTTTGGTATTTGGAAGGGGTTCTTTATTCGTTCCTCACGTAAAGAAAAAGCGAAGCAATTATGGCAGTATGGAATACTTGGCGTCGGCTGTTACGGTCTATCTTATCTTTTCTCAGAAATTGGACTTTTTTATTTGCATATGAGTGCATAAAAAAACTCCCTTGTCTATAAGGGAGTTTTTCACTTTATCGAAATGATTATAAGTAAGACTTAATCATCTTACGTGCTTTTTTCATATTGCGTTTTGAAAATACATCTTGCTTACGAGCATATTGATATGCTGCAGCTCCAACACCTAATGCGATTAATGAATTGCGTAGATTCAAAGTAAATCCCCCTTTTCGTTATCCGATCGTTCTTTCATTCTCATCAAATAAATCATCAAGAGAGCTTAATGAACCATCTTCCTCAACTTGATGCGTATGGATTTTCCCCTTTGAAACCGATAATTCGATATAACAATTCCAGCAATAAAATTGGTTGACACCTATTTTCCCAATGTCTTTCCCTTTGCAATTTGGACAAATGAACATATGGCTTTCATCTCCTTACAGTCTCCCAGATTCTATTCGCCATTATGTCCAAACCGCATTCATTTATACATTGCTGGAGCCTTTCAACGCTATGCGTTTGAAAGTTTCACTATATAATTTCACCTTGTTACATGAAATCATACGGTGAAATGTTTTCCACGTCCATTTCTTCGCCATTAACTGTGACCATCTGCACTTCTCCTTGTGACTCCTGCAAGCGACTAGCTAAAGTTGTTTGACGCATTGCATCATCAAGGCGATTTACACCAGATTGGAAAGCTACTTCCTCCCCGCAAATAATAAGGAACTTCTTACTTCTTGTAATGCCCGTGTAAATTAAATTACGGCGTAACATACGGTTGTAACTTTTCACAATCGGCATAATAACAATCGGAAATTCACTACCTTGTGATTTATGAATGGAACAACAATATGCATGCGTAATTTGATTTAAATCGGGCTTCGTATACGTTACCTCAATTCCATCAAATGAAACGATAATCATATCTTGTTGCTCAACGTTCTCTTTCGCATAAAACACCGAAACAATTTCCCCAATATCACCATTAAACACTTGGCTCTCCGGCTGATTCACGAGTTGCAGTACTTTATCGCCTCTTCGGTACACAACATCACCGTAAGCAATTTCTTTACTCTTTTCCCTCTTCGGATTAAATACTTGTTGCAGCGCTTCGTTTAATACATTAATACCAGCAGGCCCGCGGTACATCGGTGCTAATACTTGAACATCCCTTGCACTAAAGCCTTTTGTTTTAGCGTTTTCGCAAACTTTTTTCACAACCTCAACAATTTGAGCCCCTGTACAGCTGATAAACGAACGATCTTTTTTATTTTGCGCTAAATCTGGCGGGAGTGTGCCGTCTTTGATCGCATGGGCAAGTTGAATAACAGATGATCCTTCTGCTTGACGATAAATTTCAGTAAGCTTCACTGTCGGAACTGCACCTGCATTTAATAAATCTTTTAATACTTGTCCAGGTCCTACAGATGGCAACTGATCTTCATCACCTACAACGATAACTTGAATATTCGTTGGTAGCGACTTAAATAGCTGATTTGCGAGCCAAATATCAACCATTGAAAATTCATCGATAATAAGGAGCTTACCTTGGACAGGATCCGTTTCATTGCGCTGGAAAGATCCTTCTGGCGTCCAACCAAGTAAACGGTGAATTGTGCAAGCTGGAAGTCCTGTCGATTCACTCATCCGCTTCGCTGCTCTTCCTGTTGGAGCTGTTAATAGTATTGGAAATGGATTATCATCACTGTATTCATTCGGATTTAACGATAACCCGTGAAGTGACGCATACATTTCAACAATCCCTTTAATAACTGTTGTTTTCCCTGTTCCTGGTCCACCTGTCAATAACATCATCGGTTTATGAAGTGCCGTTTGAATTGCTTCTTGCTGAAACGGTGCATATTGTACATTCAACTGTTCTTCAATTTCACCTAATGTTTTTAACACTTCTGCTTCAGGAAATGAAGGTGTTTCCTCTTGATTCATCAATCGACGAATAGACTTTACAACACCTTTTTCAGAGTAGAATAAAGTTGCTAAATACACTCGTTCTTCTTCTATGATGACTTTCCCTTCACTTTGCATCGTTTCAATACAACCTATAATATCTTCTTCAGTCACTCTTCCTTCTTGATTGTTTAAAAGTGACATCGTTTCTCTTACAAGTTGATCTTTCCTCATATAAACGTGACCAAGTTGCAATGAGACATTCTCTAATGTGTAAAAACATCCCGCTCGTACACGGTCGTCGTGATTACCCGATATCCCTAACGCACGCCCTATATCATCCGCTCGTCCAAAACCAATCCCGTCCACTTCTTCAATAAGTTGATACGGATTATTACGAATCACTTCTAATGTCATCTCTTTATATTGCTGGTAAATCTTAATAGAAAGTTTCGTTCCAAAACCGTAACCATTTAAAAAGCTCATTACTTTTTCTAATCCTTGATGTTCAACAATTGTCTCATATATTTCCTGGGCCTTTTGTTTGTTAACAACACCATTTAACGCCTCAGGGTCATCCATAATTTTAGAAATAGCATGTTCCCCGAGATGATCCACAATTTTTTCGGCTGTACGCTTTCCTATCCCTTTAAATAAATCACTCGCTAAATATTGCACCATACCTGCTTTTGTTTGCGGCAATTCTTTTTTAAATGTTTCAACCATATATTGTTTTCCATACTTTGGATGGTCCTTAAAGTGACCTGTCAATGTAAACACTTCATCTTCATGCATGCGGGGAAAATGACCGTTTATCATTACTTTCTTTTCGTCATACGTTTCATTCGTTTCAATGACTTTCATACTGACAACGGAATAGAGGTTTTCTTCGTTGTGGAAAATGGTATGAAGAACTTGCGCTTTTATAAATTTTTTCTCTTCCTCAAACAAATCCATTGCATGTTGATTTCCCATCTTTCCTCTCCTTTCCGATATTTTCACTTTAATGAGCAGTACATCCCCCACCTTTTTAGATGAGGGATAACTACCCATTAAACTATATTTTTATCTTATTCAGCTTCTTGCTCTAATAAACGAACGCCATTACCAGCTAAAAAGTGATCTGGCTGAATTTCAGTTGCTTTCTTAAATAAAGCGAGAGCTTTCTCGTTATTTTCTTCAAATACGTAAGCAACACCTAAATTGTAATACGCATCTGCATGCTCTTCATCCATTTCTAATACCTTTTCAAAATAAGGTTTCGCCTCTTGAATATGTTCTAGTCGCGCAAAGCAAAGTCCGCACTGGAATACAGCTTCTACATCGTTTTCATCTAATTCTGTTGCTCTTTGTAAGAATGGTAGTGCAAGACGATCATTTCCAAGCTGTACATGTGTAATACCTAACATAAATGTTACATCAGCTGATTGTAATCCAGCTTGCATTGCTTGTTCGAATACAGCTTTCGCCTCAGTAAATTGCTCTTGGCCATAATATACGTTTCCTAAGCCATAATAAGCAGCTGCAGATTTATCATCTAACTCTAATGCACGTTTATAAAATAAAATCGCTCGCTCACTATCACCTAATACGTCTAATAAATTTGCAAAATTAATGTATCCAAGCGCATCTTTCGGATTTTCTTCAATTGCTTCTGTAAAATTTTTAGCCGCTTCTTCCCAATTTCCTTCTTGCATATATTGAATACCTGTTTCAAGTTTGTTTGACATGTCCTTCACCTCTACAACAAATTATAACAAAGAATGTATTTTCCAAGCGAACGAAAATTCGCTTTATGTAAAAGAAACCTCTAACCGCTAATCGGCAGAGGCTTCTCATTTATCCTAAATAATCCAATTTCTTACCACTACGGTATACTTCATCAATTGTAGCACCGCCTAAGCACTCATCTCCATCATAGAAAACGACTGCTTGTCCTGGTGTAATTGCACGAATTGGCTCATCACAAAGAATACGAACTGTATTTTCATCAACGATTTGAACCGTTACTTTATTGTCTTCTTGACGATAACGGAATTTCGCCGTGCACTTAAATTCTGTTTCTTTTTCTTTGTTACTTACCCATCCTACATTCGTAGCAATAACTTCATCACCATATAGAAGTTCGTTATGGAATCCTTGATCAACATATAAAATGTTTTCTTTTAGATTTTTTCCAACAGCAAACCATGGATCACCATTACCACCAATTCCAAGACCATGACGTTGTCCAATTGTATAATACATTAAACCGTCATGCTTCCCTTTCACTTCACCAGATAATGTTTGCATTACACCTGGTTGTGCTGGTAAGTAGTTACTTAAGAAATCTTTAAAGTTACGCTCACCAATGAAGCAAATACCTGTACTATCTTTTTTCGCCGCTGTCGCTAAGCCAGCTTCTTTCGCCATTTCACGAATTTGTGGTTTCTTCAGTTCACCTAACGGGAACATTGTTTTTGATAATTGCTCTTGGCTTAATTGATTTAAGAAGTATGTTTGATCTTTATTGTCATCAACGCCGCGAAGCATTTTATATTCGCCGTCCATATAAGCAACGCGTGCATAATGACCTGTTGCTACATAATCGGCACCAAGCGCAATTGCATGCTCTAAAAATGCTTTAAATTTAATTTCTTTATTACACATTACATCTGGGTTTGGTGTACGACCAGCTCGGTACTCATCTAAGAAGTACGTAAATACTTTATCCCAGTATTGTTTTTCAAAGTTTACTGCATAATACGGAATACCAATTTGGTTACACACTTCAATTACATCATTGTAATCTTCTGTTGCTGTGCAGACACCATTCTCATCTGTATCATCCCAGTTTTTCATAAAAATTCCGATTACATCATAACCTTGCTCTTTTAATAAAAGTGCTGCTACAGATGAATCGACGCCACCGGACATTCCGATGACAACGCGTGTTTCGTGAGGTAGTTTGTTCATCATGTCACCTCCCATGCTAATTTTGTGTTAATCGCTTCACGATTTTCACTGTTTCGTACGCCGCTTTTTCAATTTGCTCTTTCGTATTTCCAAGTCCAAAACTAAAGCGTACGGATGAACGTATTTGATCGGAATCTTTTCCAAACATCGCTACTAATACATGTGATGGATCAATCGAACCAGCTGTACAAGCAGAACCACTTGATACTGCAATGCCAGCTAGGTCTAAGTTCACAAGAAACGGTTCAATGTTCATTCCTGTAAAACTTACATTAAGTACATGCGGTAAGCGATGTTCTAAGTTTCCGTTTACCTCGAAAGTAATGCCTTCATTTTTGAAGACAGATACCATTATATCTTTAAACTCTTCATATTGGGCATTTTTTTGCTCACGAGTTTTTTCAGCTATAAGAATTGCATGCTGAAGCCCAGCAATACTAGGCACATTTTCCGTACCAGCACGGCGTTTTCTTTCTTGCTCTCCACCTATTAATAACGGCTCAAATTTCACATTTGCACCAGCGAATAAGAACCCTACACCTTTTGGCCCATTAATTTTATGAGCTGAAATTGATAATAAATCAATACCAAACTCTTTCACGTCAATTTCTACTAAACCGTAAGCTTGTACCGCATCTGTATGGAAATAAGCTTGATGCTCTTTTAGCAACTTTCCTATTTCCACAATTGGTTGCATTGTCCCTACTTCATTATTCCCAAACATAACAGATACAAGAATCGTCTCTTCTGTTAATGCCTTTTGTATGTCAGAAACTTGAATGCGTCCTGTTTCATCGACAGGTAAATATGTCACTTCAAACCCTTCACGCTCTAACAATTCGCACGTATGCAAAATCGCATGATGTTCAATTTGCGTCGTTATTATGTGGTTACCTTTATGACGGTTCGCACGTGCTACACCTATAAGCGCTAAATTATCAGCTTCTGTACCACCACTCGTAAATATAATTTCATTCGGATTCGCATGAATGCTGCGTGCACACACTCGTCTCGCCTCATCTACTGTGTGACGAGTTTGACGTCCATAAAAGTGAATACTAGACGGGTTCCCGAATATTTCTGTCATATATGGAATCATCTTTTCGACCACTTCTGGGTGAGTCGGAGATGTCGCAGCATGATCTAAGTAAATGCGTTCCATTAAATCTCCTTCTTTCCAAATCGTTTCACAAGGAATTAAATGTAAAACATATAGCCCCCGTGATTTTCTTCCTCATAACGTACTAAATCTTCTAACGTTGTACTATCTAACACTTCTTGCACGGCATCACGAACACGCATCCATAACTGGCGTTGTGCTGGCTCTTCTTCTTCTATCATTTCTACAACACTAATCGGTCCCTCTAATACACGGATTACATCCCCAGCTGTAATGTTAGCCGGTTGATCAGATAATACATATCCGCCATATGCCCCGCGCGTACTCTTTACAAGACGAGCGTTACGAAGTGGTGAAATTAATTGCTCTAAGTAATGCTCGGATAAGTCATGCGCCTGCGCAATTGATTTTAATGAAATTGGACCTTCACCAAACTTTTTTGCAAGATCAATCATAATTGTTAAGCCATAGCGGCCTTTTGTTGAAATCTTCATCTATTTTGCACCTCTTTTCAAATTTTCACTTCTATTGGTTATATCTTATTTATAAAAAGAACACAATTTAAAATCCTATGAAATTATAGCATAATATAGTATTATAAGAAATTTCAACTTGTGTATCAAAATGATAACATAAAATCACATTGAAAAACTCGGAAATTATTACAATTGAAAGAAAAATGAAAATATTCATCTTCATTTTTCCCATAAAACAGCATCCTATTTCAAATTTCGTAGAAAAAAATGATACGATAGAACGAGATTATATATTAAGGGAGACGGTCTAAATGAAACAACCACTCGCACATCGAATGCGCCCTACAAATATTCAAGAAATTATTGGGCAACAACATTTAGTTGGTGAAGGAAAGATTTTATGGCGAATGGTCCAAGCAAATCATTTTCAATCTATGATTTTATACGGTCCTCCAGGTACAGGAAAAACATCCATTGCCAGTGCAATTGCAGGAAGTACCGGTACCCCGTTTCGTCTATTAAACGCTGTTACTCACAATAAAAAAGATATGGAAGTTGTCGTACAAGAAGCAAAGATGCATCGACACCTCGTTTTAATTTTAGATGAAGTTCACCGTCTAGATAAAGCAAAGCAAGACTTTCTATTACCTCACTTAGAAAGCGGACTTCTTACTTTAATTGGTGCAACGACAAGTAATCCATTCCATGCAATAAACTCCGCTATTCGAAGCAGGTGTCAAATTTTCGAATTACACGCACTAACAGAAGATGATATTTTAATTGGGTTAAAAAGAGCTTTAGAAGATAAAGAAAAAGGCCTTGGAGAATATGCTGTAACGGTAACAGATGAAGCACTACATCATTTTGCAAATGCCTCTGGTGGTGATATGCGTTCCGCTTATAACGCACTTGAACTTGCTGTATTATCTAGCTTTACTACAGACGATCAAGCGGCTGAAATCACACTCGAGATTGCAGAAGAATGCTTACAAAAGAAGAGCTTCGTTCACGACAAAGGCGGCGATGCTCATTATGACGTATTATCAGCATTTCAAAAATCAGTACGCGGAAGTGATGTAAATGCAGCGCTCCATTATTTAGCACGCCTTATTGAAGCAGGTGATTTACAAAGTATTGGCAGACGCCTTCTTATTATGGCTTATGAAGATATTGGACTTGCTAGCCCACAAGCTGGACCGCGTACACTAGCTGCAATTGAATCAGCTGAACGAGTTGGATTCCCAGAAGCACGCATCCCACTTGCAAATGCCGTTATAGAGCTATGCTTATCACCAAAATCAAATTCAGCTTATAAAGCACTTGATGCTGCATTACACGATTTACGCAACGGTCAAACAGGTGACATTCCAAGCCATTTAAAAGATAGTCATTACAAAGGCGCAGAATCACTCGGAAGAGGCATTGGATATTTATATCCACACGACCATCCAAATGGCTGGGTAAGGCAACAATACTTACCTGATAAAATAAAAAACAAGCAATATTATAAACCGAAAACGACAGGGAAATTTGAGCAAGCACTTTCTACTGTTTATGAAAGATTACAAACTTCGAATAAAACGAAAAATAAAGGGTAACATAAACGAAAACGTCACCATTATGGAGGCTTCGCTTATGAAAACACGTCAAGATGCATGGACAAAAGAAGATGATCTCCTTTTAGCAGAAACTGTTTTGCGACATATTCGCAGCGGAAGTACACAAATAAAAGCGTTTGATGAAGTTGGCGACGCTTTAAACCGCACTTCCGCAGCTTGTGGTTTTAGATGGAATGCTGAAGTAAGACCGAATTACGAAGATGCGGTGCAGCTTGCAAAAAAACAACGTAAAGAATTAAAACGTTCTGAAGCTAATATAGAAAAAGATCGGTTCACGAAAACGAAACAACTCGTAATTGACGCCGATTTTTCAGAAGATATTACGCCAAGTAAACAAGATCTTACAATGCAAAATGTCATCTCATTTTTAAAAAATTTAGAACATAACAATCCTTCACTTGCAAAGTTGCAAACTGAAAATGATGTATTACAAGCTCAGCTCACTTCTCTGCAAAAAACGAATCATGAACTTGAAACGAAATTAGCGGTACTCACAAAAAAACAACAAGCAATCGAAGAAGATTACGCGATGCTTGTTCGAATTATGGATCGCGCTCGAAAACTCGTTTCGGTTGAAGAACAAGAAGAACATATTGCTCCCATTTTCAAGACAGATCAAAATGGAAATTTAGATATTATATATTCTGCAGAGAATTAAAAACAAGGGTGTCACTTTTTTGACTAAGTGACATCCTTGTTTGTTTTCGATAAACCATATATACATATCGGTAAATGAAATTATATTAACGATTTTTCGAATATATCTATCGTAACTTGCAATATATCAACGATTTTTCAAATATATCTATCGTAACTTGCAATATATCAACGATTTTTCAAATATATCTATCGTAACTTGCAATATATCAACGATTCGACAAAGGAGATCGATTTAATGACAAATATTTACAATAACATTACTCCCTGTCATACAAGAAAACTCCTAAAACATATTGGATAATTTTTACTAAAATATTATTATAACCATATACCTTTAAAGGGAGATGGTTGCTATTTCATTAATAATCTTCAAAATAACTCTTGGCCTTCTCGTCCTGACTTTAGCTCTTTTCACCATTAACAGTCTAAAAAAGACATCCGCCTATAAATCAGATAAATATGATTATTACTTACTAACCTTACTTACATTTGAACTAGTAGTGATGCAAATATCCATATTTCTTTAATACATATAAAAAAGCATATATCCAAAATGGATATATGCTTTTCTTTTATTCTTGCCCTACACGTTTCACTTCTACATTTTTAATACGTTCACGTACAACGTGACTTGCCATAATTAAGCCTGCCACAGATGGTACGAATGCATTTGATGAAGGCGGTAATTTCGCTTTACGAATTTTTGCATTCTCGTCTGGTACGATTTCTTTACGTACTTCTTCACGAATTACGATTGGGTTTTCGTCAGAGAAGACAACTTTTACACCTTTTTTAATACCCTCTTTACGAAGCTTCGTACGAATTACTTTCGCAATTGGATCTGTATGTGTTTTAGAAATGTCCGCAATACGGAAACGAGTTGGGTCCATTTTATTTGCTGCACCCATACATGAGATAATTTTAATTTTACGACGTAAACATTGTTTAATTAAATGGATTTTGAACGTAATCGTATCAGATGCATCCACTACGAAATCTAAACCGTGTTTAAAGAACTCTTCATATGTTTCATCTGTATAAAACATTTCTAATCCAATTACTTCACATTCCGGATTAATGTCTGCAATACGCTCTTTCATTAATTCTACTTTTGAACGTCCTACAGTAGATACTAAAGCGTGAATTTGACGGTTTACGTTTGTAATATCTACAACGTCTTTATCAACTAATACGAGACGTCCTACTCCAGAACGCGCTAACGCTTCAGCTGAAAATGAACCTACGCCGCCAATTCCTAAAATACCGACTGTACTATTTTTTAATATTTCAAGTCCTTCTTTACCGAAGGCTAATTCATTACGTGAAAATTGATGTAACATTCAGCTCTACACTCCTATTACAAAAATGGTCTACCATGTATTCTAGCGTTTTTCCGACTATTTGTATAGAAAAAGTTATAGAATTCCTAAAAATACATATTTCGATAATGAAAACATAGTGTAAACCGGGATTTTGTTTCTTCTTTTAATTATCCATTAAAAAAGTCTAGATGGTTATAGTATAACCATCTAGACCCTATTCTTACTTCTCTTCTTTTAAGCTTAATTTTAAGTTTAACTCTTCAAGCTGTGCTTCTGCAACTGGGCTTGGAGCTTCTGTTAATAAGCAGCTTGCGCTTGCTGTTTTTGGGAATGCAATTGTATCACGAAGGTTCGTACGGCCTGCAAGTAACATAACAAGACGATCTAAACCTAATGCGATTCCGCCGTGTGGTGGTGTACCGTATTCGAATGCTTCTAATAAGAATCCGAATTGCTCTTGCGCTTCTTCTTGTGAGAATCCAAGTGCTTTGAACATTTTTTCTTGTACGTCACGCTCATAAATACGAAGTGATCCACCACCAAGCTCATAACCGTTTAATACAAGGTCATATGCTTGTGCACGTGCTTTTTCTGGTGCTGTTTCTAGTAGCTCAACGTCTTCACGGAATGGCATTGTGAATGGATGGTGAGCTGCGAAATAACGATCTGCATCTTCATCGTACTCAAGAAGTGGCCAATCCGTTACCCATAGGAAGTTAAATTTACTTTCGTCAATTAACTCAAGCTCTTTACCTAGACGTAAACGAAGTGCGCCTAAGCTATCTGCAACAACGCTCTTCTTATCTGCTACGAATAGTAATAAGTCGCCAGCAGTAGCTTCTAATGTGCTCATTAACACATTTGCATCTTCTTCACCGAAGAATTTCGCAATCGGTCCTTTTAGGCCGTCTTCTTCAACTTTAAGCCAAGCTAGACCTTTTGCACCGTATACTTTCACGAATTCAGTTAATGCATCGATGTCTTTACGAGAATATTTACTTGCAGCACCTTTTGCATTGATTGCTTTTACTTGTCCGCCGCTTTCTACAGCACTTGTAAACACTTTAAAGCCACAACCTGCTGCAAACTCAGATAAGTCTGTTAGTTCCATTTCAAAGCGTGTATCTGGCTTATCAGAACCGTAGCGAGCCATTGCATCAGCATATTTCATACGAGGGAATGGTGCACTAACTTCTACACCTTTTGCATCCTTCATAACTTTCGTCATCATACGCTCCATCATTTCTAAAATTTCATCTTGTGTTAAGAATGAAGCTTCGATATCGATTTGCGTGAATTCCGGTTGACGATCTGCACGTAAATCTTCATCACGGAAACAACGTGCTACTTGATAGTAACGCTCAAATCCGCCGACCATAAGAAGCTGTTTAAATAACTGTGGTGACTGTGGTAATGCATAGAATTCACCGTCATGTACACGACTTGGTACTAAATAGTCACGAGCTCCTTCTGGCGTACTCTTCGTTAAAATTGGTGTTTCTACTTCTAAGAACTCTTCTGTATCTAAGAAGTTACGAATTGTTTTTGTTACGTCGTGACGCATTTTGAATGTGTTGAACATTACAGGACGACGTAAGTCTAAATAACGATATTTTAAACGCACATCTTCTGATGCATCTGTATCATCAGCAATGATAATTGGTGTTGTTTTCGCTGCATTTAGTACATTTACTTTTGTTGCTTGTACTTCAATACGACCAGTTGCCATATTGTCATTAATTGCGCCTTCACCACGTTCAACAACTGTACCTTCTATGTGTAATACGTATTCGCTACGAATTGTTTCTGCTACTTCTAACGCTTCTTTTGATGTTTCTGGGTTAAATACAACTTGTACGATACCTGTACGGTCACGTAAATCGATAAAGATTAATCCACCTAAGTCACGGCGTTTTTGTACCCAACCTTTTAATTGAACTGTTTGTCCAACAGCTTCTACTGTTACTTTTCCACATGCATGTGTTCTTTCAGCCACTGTAAGTTCCCCCTATATTAATTTCTCTGCTACGTATGAAGCAAATACATCTAAAGCTACTTCTTCTTGTTCACCTGTTGCCATATCTTTCAAGTTAATGATGCCTTTATCTAGCTCATCTTCTCCTAATACAGCTACAAATTTCGCCTTTAGACGATCTGCTGATTTAAATTGTGCTTTCATTTTGCGATCTAAATAATCTTTTTCAACCGACAATCCAGCTTTACGAAGATCGAATGCCACTTTTGCAGCATGGTCTTTCGCTTTTTCACCAAGCGCTACAACGTAACAATCAATGCTATGTTCAAGTGGTAATTCAATGTTTTCAGCTTTTAGCGCCATAATTAAACGTTCAATACTCATTGCAAAACCGATACCTGGCATTTCTGGTCCACCGATTTCTTGTACAAGTCCGTTATAACGGCCACCACCGCTTAATGTAGTGATCGCACCGAAACCTTCTGCCTCACTCATAATTTCAAAAACAGTATGTTGATAGTAGTCTAAACCACGCACTAAGTTCGGATCTTTTTCAAATGGAACATCCATCATCGTTAATAGTTCTTGTACTTTGTCGTAGTATACTGCTGAATCTTCGTTTAAGTATTCTGTAATAGATGGAGCTGTTGCCATTAATTCATGGTTACGGTCCTTCTTACAGTCTAAAATTCGAAGTGGGTTCTTTTCTAAGCGAGATTGACAGTCAGAGCAGAATTCGCCGATACGTGGCTCAAAGTGTGCGATTAATGCATCACGGTGTGCTTGACGACTCGCTGCGTCACCTAAACTGTTTAATACAACTTTAATATTTTTTAAGCCCATGCCGCGGTAAAATTCAACAGCAAGTGCAATTACTTCTGCATCAATTGCAGGGTCATTACTGCCGATTGCTTCGATACCGAATTGTACGAATTGACGATAGCGACCTGCTTGTGGTCTTTCATAACGGAACATTTGACCGATATAGTATAATTTCGTTGGTTGTGTTGCATCACCAAACATTTTATTTTCAACGTAAGAACGTACAACAGGTGCAGTACCTTCTGGACGTAATGTTAAGCTACGCTCTCCACGATCTTGGAATGAGTACATTTCTTTTTGTACGATATCTGTCGTATCACCAACACCGCGTAAAAATAGCTCAGTGTGCTCAAAAATTGGTGTACGAATTTCTTTATAATTGTAACGACGGCAAATTTCGCGTGCTTGCCCTTCGATATACTGCCATAACTCAACAGTGCCTGGAAGAATATCTTGCGTTCCGCGTGGGATTTGAATAGACATATTCAGTTCCTCCTCAAATTGTTTTAATCTTAATAAAAATAAAAAAACTCCCGCCTCTACTGTTTAAACAGTAGGGACGAGAGTATTATACCCGTGGTGCCACCCTAATTGAAGCACGTATGCTTCCACTTTTTTAATAACGCTTAAATATGCGTTCATCCCTACTAAGCATATATGCCGTTCAAGTTGAAACCTCTAGAGTGTCATTCAATCAGTCATCATGCAGAAATGTTTTCAGCCTAAGACATTCCTTCTCTTTCCATGTGTATCTCATTTACTCTTCTCTATCAACGGTTATATTCATATGTAAATATAAAATTACTATACGTTTGTTAAGTAGGATTGTCAAGTGCTCTAAGAACGTTCAATCTGCTTCTTTAAACGCTTTACATCTTGAAGAGAAATCCCAAACTCGGAAGCAAGCTCCATTGAAGTATTATTTTGCTCTTTTGAAATAAAATCATGAAAATTCACGTTAAACAGTTGATTTGCACCATTTGTAACAGAATGCCCTTTTTCATTCATACGCATACGTATATCCCTCACATTCAATATGGATGTTTTACTTCTTATTGTTCCATATTGATGAGAGAGTTATACATAACCGAAACTGCTATTGATTCCAAATAAATGAACAAAACATACAACAATGTATAAAAAAGAGAGGATTATATAACCCTCTCTTTTTTATCAACACTATTTACTTTCTACAATTAAGGTCACCGGACCATCATTGATCAAAGAAACGTCCATCATTGCTCCAAACTTTCCTGTTTCCACATGTAATCCTTGTTTACGAACTTCTTCATTAAAGAAATCGTATAAACGCTCTGCATAGTCAGGTTTCGCAGCATCCATAAAGTTTGGACGTCTGCCCTTGCGGCAATCTCCGTATAATGTGAATTGCGAAATAGATAGAACTTGTCCTTCTACATCAAGTACAGAATGATTCATCTTTCCGCTCTCATCTTCAAAAATACGTAAGTTTGCAATTTTTTCCGCAATGTAAGTTGCATCTTTTTCTGTATCTTCGTGCGTAATGCCAACTAGTAATGTTAAACCGAACGGAATTTGTCCTACGATCTCACCGTCTACTGTGACAGACGCTTTCTTTGATCGTTGTAAAACAACTCTCATCTTTCTACACTCCCTATTAATGCATCATGCGTCGTACTGCATAAATTTCTGGAACGCGTTTAATGCGTTCTACTACTTTTTTCAAGTGTTGTAAGTTACGAATCGAGATTGACATATTAATTGTTGCCATTTTATTACGGTCACTTCTACCAGAAACAGCTGAAATGTACGTTTTCGTCTCTGTAACAGCTTGCAGTACTTCATTTAATAAACCACGGCGATCGTAACCCGAAATTTCAATATCAACGTTATACTCAATTTCTTTTTCAGGGCTACCTTCCCACTCTACTTCTAATAAACGTTCTACAGCTTCTTCTGTATGAACGTTTACACAATCACGGCGGTGAATCGATACACCTCGGCCTTTCGTAATATATCCAACGATATCATCGCCTGGAACTGGGTTACAGCATTTCGATAAACGGATTAATAAATTATCAGCACCGCTTACCTTTACACCAGAATCCCATTTTCGAATTTTCATCGGTTTACGAACTTCTTTAACTTCAACAATTTCTTCTTCTTCGCGTTGTTTGCGGAACTTGTCCGTTAGTCGCGTAACAATTTGCGAAGCTGTAATTCCGCTATATCCAACTGCTGCAAACATATCTTCTTCATTTGCAAAGTTAAATTTCTCAGCGACGCGTTTTAAGTTATCAGGCGCTAATACTTCTTTCATCTCATACTCTAGACCACGTACTTCCTTTTCAACAAGTTCACGGCCTTTTTCAATATTTTCGTCTCTACGTTGTTTCTTAAAGAATTGACGAATTTTATTTTTTGCATGAGATGTTTGAGCAAGTTTTACCCAATCTTGACTTGGGCCATACGAATGTTTCGACGTTAAAATTTCAATGATGTCGCCTGTTTTTAATTTATAATCCAACGTCACCATTTTACCGTTTACTTTTGCACCAATTGTTTTATTCCCAATTTCCGAATGGACACGATACGCGAAATCAATCGGAACCGATCCAAGTGGTAATTCCATTACATCGCCTTTCGGTGTAAAGACGAATACCATGTCAGAAAATAAATCAATTTTTAATGACTCCATAAATTCTTCTGCATTAGAAGCTTCATTTTGCCATTCTAGTATTTGACGGAACCATGTGAGTTTCTTCTCTAATGTACCTGTTGTTTCTGCTGTTTTTCCTTCTTTGTACGCCCAGTGTGCCGCGATCCCGAATTCTGCAATTTCGTGCATTTCTTTCGTACGAATTTGCACTTCAAGTGGATCACCTTTTGGTCCAATTACAGTCGTATGAAGAGATTGATATAGATTTGCTTTTGGCATTGCAATATAATCTTTAAAACGACCTGGCATCGGCTTCCAGCACGTATGAATAATTCCAAGCACCGCATAACAATCTTTAATACTATTTACAACGACACGTACAGCTAATAAATCGTAAATTTCATTGAACTGCTTATTTTGCAGTGCCATTTTACGATAAATACTGTAAATATGTTTCGGTCTTCCAGAAATCTCAGGTTGAATTGCAACTTCTTTTAATTTCTCACGAATACCAGTCATTACTTCGTCTAAGTATTCTTCACGTTCTGCACGTTTACGCTTCATTAAATTTACAATACGATAATATTGTTGGGGATTTAAATAGCGAAGTGACGTATCCTCTAGCTCCCATTTAATAGTACTAATTCCGAGTCTATGTGCTAAAGGTGCAAAGATTTCTAACGTTTCATTCGCAATGCGACGCTGCTTCTCTTGAGGCAAATGTTTCAATGTACGCATGTTATGAAGACGATCAGCTAATTTAATTAAAATAACTCGAATGTCTTGAGCCATTGCAATAAACATTTTGCGATGGTTTTCGGCTTGTTGTTGTTCGTGAGATTTATATTTAATCTTCCCAAGCTTTGTAACACCATCAACAAGCATAGCAATTTCTTTGTTAAATTCCCGTTCAATATCTTCTAACGTAATCTCTGTATCTTCCACTACATCATGTAAGAAACCTGCTGATACCGTAGCTGGATCCATGTGTAAATCAACTAAAATACCTGCAACTTGAATCGGATGAATAATATACGGTTCACCCGATTTTCTATATTGTTCGCTATGCGCATCACGTGCATATTCATAAGCACGTGCCACTAGCTCAATATCTTCATCCGCTAAATATTGACTTGCTTTCTCGAGTACCTGTTCAGCTGTTAGTACCTGCTCATTTGCCATCGAATCACCTTTTATTGAAAATTGACTTTATCTTTATTTAATAGAATAAATTATATTCTATCATTATAACCCAATGATTGTGAATTGTGAAAAGGAAAAGATTTTACTGACATTTCACCATGATTTTTTGTTCAATTATACAAAAGTACCCGCTCCTCTCCAAGAGATTCACGGGTACTTTTTATCACCGTAGTTTTACCTATATAGTGATTAGTATTTTTCTAATACTAATACATCGTAACCATCTAACATTTTACGACCATCTAAGTAAGTAAGCTCTACTAAGAATGCAATCCCTGCTACAACTCCGCCTAGCT
Organism: Bacillus cereus group sp. BceL220; assembly: GCF_051776965.1. Lineage (NCBI taxonomy): Bacteria > Bacillati > Bacillota > Bacilli > Caryophanales > Bacillaceae > Bacillus > Bacillus cereus group sp. BceL220. The sequence continues at coordinate 689,861 of NZ_JBPWBC010000001.1, forward strand.
CTTCAACTAACTTAATTGTCGCTTCGATTGTTCCACCTGTAGCTAATAGATCATCTGTAATTAATACGCGTTGACCTGGCTTAATTGCATCTTTATGGATTGTTAAAACATCTTTACCATATTCTTTACCGTAGTCAACAGTAATTACTTCACGTGGTAATTTTCCTAATTTACGAACTGGTGCAAATCCTACTTCTAACGCATAAGAAACTGGGCAACCGATAATGAAACCACGAGCTTCTGGTCCTACTACAACATCGATATCTCTTTCTTTTGCGTATTCAACGATTGCATCTGTTGCTGCTTTGTATGCTTTACCGTCATTCATTAAAGGTGTAATGTCTTTAAACACAATACCTTCTTTCGGATAATCCGGTACAATTGCGATATGTTGCTTGAAATCCATATTTCTGAATCCTCCTCAGATCTAAAAGGTTTGTAAATACAAATCCTTTACCCTAACTGTTCTACTTCTTTATGATTACGAATCGTTTCAAACCATGTATATAGTTGCTGATATGTGCTATAAACCAATTCTTTTTCTAATTGTAAGTGGTTCATTTTCTCACGATATGTGTTCGATTCAATTAAATCACGCTTTTGTTTTTTGTCTGCCATAAAAATGACGCCATCTTTTATTGTAACAAATTCTAACTCAAAAAACACCTGTGTCATGAAATTTACTGTATCTTTTGACCAACCTTTATGACGACATAGTTGTTCTCCATATTGTCTTAAAGAAAATGGTGTTTTTTGGCTTAAGAAAGAATAGTACCATTTAAAGTGTTCTCTCGTCGGAACTGTACTAAATAAGTGGTTATTCTCTTGATAAAATAGCGTATAAATTCGCGCTGGGAATCCTACTTTAAATAGCTCACTTAATTCATCTGTTCCTTTTGGTAAATCAAGTAACACGATATATTGATCATCTAAATGCGTTACTTCTGAAGCATGCATGAGCTTTTCTTTATAGCTCTCTAAAGAAAATTTATTCAATACCTCTTCAGAAAAATACACCATTGTTATTTTTTCTTTCGGAAGTTCTGCTAAATTTGCTTCTGCATTACGCATACTACGCCAATCAAATAATTGCCACGCCTCTACAGCAATATCTTGTACCATTAATTGTGGCTTCTTAAAATTATTCCATTCATTGATGGATGCTTCTCCTATTACAGATACTTTTGCAACTGGAGAGATTTCTTTCGCATATGCACCAAAACCAAATCCAATTGTATCCAGTGTTGCTTGTCCATCACGAAGAGCCATTTTTAAATGAGAGCCATCTGATCCGATCGCGCGAATACTTTCTAACTCTGCATCTTTCACTGCAATACGTGGTTTCGGATTTCCAACACCAAACGGGGCTAGTTTTTGCATATCTTCAATTGCCGCTAGTGTTACATCCTCTACTTTACAAAAAACATCAACTGCTGTAATTGGAATAAAATCTTCTTCTGTTAAAATTGCATCTGCTTGTTCATTTAAGCGGCGACGTAATTCATCTACATCATTCATATGTAGCGTCATTCCCGCTGCCATCGGATGCCCTCCAAAGTGTGGCAATAACTCTCTACAATCTGATAAATTTGCAAACAAATCAAATCCTGCAATACTACGCGCTGAGCCTTTTGCTGTTTCTTTTATAGGATCAATGCATAATACAATAGTCGGACGATAAAAACGTTCAACTAATTTAGAAGCGACAATCCCAATTACACCCGGATTCCAACCTTCTTTTGCAAGTACTAACACTTTGTTTTCTTCTGGCGGAAAGTTATTTTCAACTTCAGCGATAGCCTCTTCTGTAATTTGCTTTACAATATCTTTTCGCAGTTTGTTCAGCTCATCAATTTCTTCGGCCAACTCTTTCGCTTCCTCAGGATCATCTGATAATAAAAGGTGTACAGCCGGCGTTGCATCTTCTAAACGCCCGACCGCATTAATACGCGGTGCAATTGAGAAGCCAATACTCTCTTCTGTAATTTCACTTTGCGAAACGTTAGCAACTTTAAACAATGCCTTTAAACCAATATTTTTCGTCATACGCATATGTTTTAAACCGCGTTTCACTAGCAACCTATTTTCACCATGAAGTGACACTAAATCAGCTACTGTACCGATTACTGCAATCTCTAATAAATGTTCTGGTACACGGCCTAATAGTGCATGCGCAACTTTAAACGCAACACCTACACCAGCTAAATAGTGAAACGGATATACACCGCCATCTAATTTCGGATGTATAATCGCAAGTGCTTCTGGCAATTCTGGCGGTGGCTCATGGTGATCTGTAATAATTAGATCTATTCCAAGCTCTTTCGCTACATTCGCTTCATGTACTGCTGCGATGCCAGTGTCGACAGTAATAATCAGTGAGAACCCTGCGCTATGCGCCCAACGAAACGCTTCTTCGTTCGGCCCATACCCTTCTGTAAAACGATTTGGAATATAAAATTCTACTTCTGCACCTAATTCTTGAAGAGCAAGATATAACACAGTTGTACTACTTACTCCGTCTGCATCGTAATCACCAAATATTAATATTTGTTCTCCATTTTGAATCGCCTTATTTACACGTTCTACCGTTCTATCCATTCCTTCTAATAAAAATGGATCATGAAATTCTTGATTTTCCGTATTTAAAAAATCTAAAATCTTATCTTCTGTATCTAGTCCTCTACCGAGGAATAATGAAACGACAAGTGGCGATAACTGTAATTTACTTGCTAATTCACTCACTCGTTCGTCATTATATTCTTTTTCTTTCCAACGCGTCTTCGGTTGTAACACGAAATCACCCCTTAACCTGTTCATTATACAAGACAGATTAAGGGGTGACAATATAATGCAAACTACGATGCAATATCTATATACTAAAATGTTAATGATGTTTAATTTGGAGAATACGGATTTATATGTACGAATACATTTTGTACATTATCTTGTTTCATAAGTATTTCTTTCACATGTTTTCCAATACGGTGTCCTTCTTCTACAGTAATGTATGGATCTACAGACACTTTAATATCGACAATAACATAATGACCATGCTCCCGTGCATATAAAGAACCAATTTTTTTCACACCATCTACTTGAAGGACTGCTTCTCTAAGCGGAATAACATCCTCCTCATGAAGAACATGGTCAAGCGTTGCATGAATTGCTTCCGCTCCAATGCTCCATGCCATTTTTACAACAAGAAGCGAAACAACTAATCCTGCAATCGGATCAGCATATACAAGCCAGTCTATACCAAGCTTACCACCGAGTATAGCTGCACAAATACCGATTAAAGCTGCAATTGAAGAAAATACATCCGAACGGTGCTCATATGCATTTGCAATAATTGCATCACTATTTACCCTTTTCCCTAATCGGAATTTATATTGAAACATTCCTTCTTTCACGACGATTGAAAGAACAACAGCAAAAATCGTAATTCCTTTCGGCGGTTCTAGTTCTTGCGAAAAAGCTTTTATAGATGAAATCGCGATTTCAAGTCCCACAATAAATAATAATACCGCAACAATAATCGCTGAAATCGATTCCGCTTTACCATGACCATACGGATGATCTTCATCAGGTGGCTGCTTTGCCGCTCGCAATCCAAAAAGTACAGCTAGCGAACCAATTACATCTGATGCAGAATGCACCGCATCTGCTAGCAGTGCTTTACTGTTCCCAATATAACCAATTACCGCCTTTACAATTGCTAATATAATATTACCAACGATCCCGACAATAGCACCAAACTCGGCCTGTTTAAAACGTTCATCTTTTTCCATAATTAAAATCCCTTCTTTTCTTAACCTATCTTTTTATTTTAACAAAAACAGCGATAACACCACCACTTTCTTCCATCTTCTTCCCATCAAAAAGTTGCTATCTTATTGTATCCACAAACGAAAAAAGAGATGCCTCATAATAAGGCATCATCTTTTCTATACTTGCGGTTCAGATTCTACTTTCTCAACCTTCTTCTTGTTTTTCCCCTTTTTCAAACGACGGTTTTCAAGCATTAACCAAATTTGAGAGGCAACGAAAACAGAAGAGTACGTACCTACTATTAATCCAACAAGTAACGCAAACGAGAAGTTACGTAGTGACTCACTACCGAAGATAAGTAGTGCAATTACTGGGAGTAACACTGTTAATACGGTGTTAATCGAACGACCAAGCGTTTGGCGAATACTTGCATTTACAATTTCCTCTAGGTCTTTTATATCGCGCACTCGTTTTTTCTGTTTGTATAATTCACGGTTTCTATCAAATGTAACAATCGAGTCATTAATAGAATAACCGATGATTGTTAGTACTGCAGCGATAAACGTTAAGTCTACCTCTAATTGGAAAATACTAAACATAACAACCATAACGAATGCGTCATGTAATAATGCAAGTACTGCAGATAACGCATACGTAAATCGGAATCGAATACTTACGTATAAAATGATAACTGCAGAAGCAATCAGTACAGCGATAAATGCATTTCGTGCAATTTCTTTACCGATTGTCGGTGAAACTGTACTTATGTTTGGATCCGTACCATATTTATCATGGAAGAATGTTTTTGTTTTCGCAATTTCATCTTTTGATAAAACACCTAATGTACGAACTGCGAAACCTTTATTGTCATCCCCAGTCGGTACAATATTTTCTTCCTTCACATCAATGTTCAACTCTTTAAAATCTTTATGAACATCAGCTACAGTAAGTGCTTGTTTTGATTGCAAGTCCATACGTGTACCACTTGCAAAGTCAATACCAAGATTCAATTTGAAAATTGGCAGGATAATTGCACCTGCAATTACAACTACAATTGAGAAGATAAGGAATTTATGACCGATATTCACGAAGTTAATACGATCAAATTTCGTTGGTGGATGTACTACACCTTTTGTTAACGGAATAATATCCTTTTGTTTCACACCAAAATATCCTGGTTTTTTATCGAAGTAACGGCTCTTTACAAGTAAACCTAGTAAGAAACGAGTACCGAATACGTTCGTAATGAAACCGACTAAAATACTTACGATTAAACTTGTTGCAAACCCTTGTACTGAGCTTGTACCATATACAAATAACACACCTGCAGCTGCAAGAGTCGTAACGTTCGCATCTAAAATTGTTGCTAATGAACGATGGTTACCAGCTCGGAATGCTGACATCATGGACTTACCAATTTTCAGCTCTTCTTTCAGTCTCTCGTACGTAATAATATTCGCATCAACTGCGATACCTACCCCGAGCACTAATGCGGCAATACCTGGTAATGTCAGAACCGCATGCATCCAGTTAAAGACAAGTAATGTAACAAAAATGTATAGACCTAACATAATAACCGCTACAAGTCCTGGTAAACGGTAATACACAAGCATAAATAAGAAAATAAGAGCGATACCAATCGCACTAGCGAAAATTGTTTGGTCTAATGCTTGTTGACCAAATTTCGCTCCAACAGATGTTGAATACATTTCTTTTAAATCAACAGGCAGTGCACCTGCATTTAATAAAGATGAAAGTTGTTTCGCACTTTCAACTGTGAAGTTTCCACCTACGATAGATACTTCAGCTTGGTTAAATACTTGGTTTACTGTTGCTGCTGATAAGAACTTTGGATTCGGTTTTGCAGATTCTGCTTTATACGAATCTTTTCCTTCTTCAAAATCAAGCCAAATTACCATTAAATTCGTTGGTGGTGGCATTTTAGAAATTTTTTCAGTTACTGCACGGAATTTTTCAGCGCTTTTTAGTGTAAGACCTACGCTCGCACGGCCTTGCTCATCAAATGTTTGCTTCGCTCCGCCGCCTTTTAAATCCGTTCCATCCATAAGAAGGTTATCATCCACATCACGGAATGTTAATTTCGCTTGTGTTGATAACATTTCACGTGCTTTTTGCTGATCTTGTACACCAGCAAGCTGTACACGAATTCGATCTTGCCCTTCGATTTGAATGTTCGGCTCACTTACACCGAGAACATTGACACGATTTTCAAGAGCACCTACTGTACTTACAAGTACATCTCGATCGATTTTATCACCTTTTTTGGCTGGTTTTACTTCATACAGAATTTCAAAACCACCGCGAAGGTCTAGTCCTAGACTAATTCCTTTTGCTATGTCTTTTCCTGCCGCACCAATTACTCCACCGATTAATAAGACGATGAGGAAAAAGGCGGCAATTCTCGTACCACGCTTTGCCATATGTACCCTCTTTCTGCTACTAACACTTTCAATAAATCTTTTACGATTCACTGCTATACGTGTGCATACGCCTAGTTAGTAGACTTCCTTTCTATAATTTTTGCTAGCTCATCACTAGCTGTATAGGTAAGCTTTTACACTCCCTACACTTTCATCATTTATTTTCCTCTTCACTACCTCCTTTATATATAATCTTAGACACAATTATTTCCTCTTTATCAATACATATCATTATACTGCAAAAGGAAGAACAAACCAATTGCAGTCGGTTATTTATTTTCGTACTCATCAAATGACCAAAGCGGTGCTTGATAAGCTTCAACAGTTAAATATGTCATATATTCATTAGTACTTACTGTTAATACGTCATTAACTAATTCATACAATCTAACATCGCTGTCTATCTTCTTCCACTTTTTCACTTTAAGAAACTTCCAAATGTCATCATCTGTCACTCGGTCGTAACCGAACATTTGAAACTCTTCTACTTTACTTTCTAAAACGACTTGTAACTGTCCGCGGTATGATTCTACCAAAGCCTCTCTATCTAACATTTATAACATCTCCTTCTTATTTCAGCACGAAAAAGTCGCTTTAATCCCGCTCTAATGGACAGCAATAACTACTTTCAAGAGCACTATCATACTTCACTCTCTTAAATGCTTGTCATTCTTGTCTCATACGTGCATATAAATTATTGTAAATCATTCCATTGATTTTGAGAAGGTAGGAGAAGAACATGACGAGACAAAGCTTTTTAAAAGGCGCATTTATTTTAATGATAGCCGGCTTTATTACAAAAATACTTGGCTTTATCAACCGCATAGTAATGGCACGTATTTTAGGAGAAGAAGGCGTTGGTCTTTATATGATGGCCGTTCCTACATTCATTTTAGCAATTACATTGACACAAATTGGTCTTCCTGTCGCCATCGCAAAGTTTGTAGCAGAAGCGGAAGCTGTAAACGATAAACAAAGAGTTAAAAAAATATTAACCGTATCACTAGCTGTTACATCCGTTATTAGTATCATTTTAACAATCGGAATTATGTTCCTCACGCCTATTTTAGCAAAAACATTATTAACCGACGAAAGAACGTACTATCCATTAATGGCCATTTTGCCCGTTGTCCCGGTTATTGCTGTTTCTTCTGTTTTGCGTGGTTACTTTCAAGGGAAACAAAACATGAAACCTAGCGCTTATGCGCAAGTTCTAGAACAAGTTGTCCGCATTACCATTATCGCTATATGCATTCAATTATTTTTACCTTACGGCATAGAATATGCTGCAGCCGGCGCTATGTTATCAGCTGTTCTCGGTGAAGTTGCATCCTTATTATTTTTACTCACGTTATTTCAGCGAGAAAAACATTTATCAATACGCTCTGGATTTTTCACTACTGTAAAGGAAAGCAAAGGGACATTTTATTCTCTGATGGATATTGCCCTTCCAACTACAGGAAGTCGTTTAATCGGCTCCGTTTCATATTTTTTTGAACCTATTGTCGTTATGCAAAGCTTAGCAATCGCTGGTGTCGCTGCTTCTGTTGCAACCCAGCAATACGGTATATTAAACGGTTATGCATTCCCGCTTCTATCACTACCCGCCTTTATTACATACGCTCTTTCTACAGCGCTCGTCCCTTCTATTAGTGAAGCAATGGCAAAAAGACAACATAAATTAGTGGAGCACCGTTTACAACAAGCACTTCGAATTTCATTAATTACCGGCGGATGGTCTGTCGTTATATTATACGTATTCGCTTCTCCTGTTTTAACTCTTATGTACGGATCAGACAGCGCAACAGCATTCATTCAACTTCTTGCGCCTTGCTTTTTATTTCATTATTTCCAAAGTCCACTTACCTCTGTTTTGCAAGCTTTAAACTTAGCAAGGGCTGCAATGATGAATACATTTATTGGTGCCATCGTGAAATTAATCGTTATTTTTGTACTAGCATCAAGGCCAGAATTTCAAATGATGGGGGTTGCACTTGCTATCGCTGCAAATATTGTAACAGTAACATTTCTTCACTACGCTACTGTTTTAAAAAAGATTACATTTACCATTTACGCAAAAGACTATATTTTCGGCGGACTTGCCATCGGTATCGCAGGCGCCTTCGGTTTTTATCTCCATAAATATATTATTTTCTCTCATTCCCTTGGCATACAAACATTATGGGAAATCACTTTAACAACAATTGTTTATATCGTACTTCTCTTCACTTTCAAACTCATTCGAAAAGAAGAGTTAAGTCGTCTCCCTATCATTCGTAAACTTTCATTTTTGAAATAAGATGAAACTTTAATCAGTGGGGTAATCTCCACTGATTATTAGTTAAACCAATCATTCTTACTCTTTCAAAGGATAAATCTCTAATTTTCTTTTACATCAACAAAAAATTGTCCGTTTTGAAAACTACAGTATAAAATTTGTGTTACATCGTTATAACCTAAGTTTTTTAATTTCTCAATAAGCCATTCATCTGTATGCTCAATCATTTGTAAATGACTAGATTGAATTTCTCCATCAATAATAAGAGGAAGCGTAAACTGTAATGTATCTTGTTTATTTTTTTGTTTTTGAAAGACAGATAACTTCCCAGACGGTTCCAAAATAGCATATTCTACATCCCGAATATCTCCAACTCCTTGTTCCCTTAATTGCATCATTAAATCATCTATATTATACCGTTGCTTTCTCATCTTCTTTTCATCAATCTTCCCCGCGTTTACAAGAATAGCTGGCTCACCTTCTATTAAATGCCGAAAGCGTTGATACTTTAGGGAAATGACTGACAAAATAATTTGGATGCACATAAGAAAAGTCATCGGAACTAATTGATGCCAAAGTGATTTATCGGTATTTTCAATTGCCACTACGGCCATTTCTCCAAGCATAATAAATACGACTAAATCTAATACACTTAGCTCTCCTATCTCACGTTTACCCATAAGACGAAAAATAATTAAGATGATGATATACAAAAGCATTGTCCGTCCAATTATTGATATCCATTCCATTTCTACATCTCCTTTTTTACGTATAGACTCCCCTATAAAAAAGAAACTAGTCTAACTTGGGCAAAAGGAAAATATGCTTGTATTAAAAAGGGGGAATGCATAAATGGATGGAACGAAAAAATTATCAACTGCAATTGGCTTCGGTATTGTTACACTACTAATTCTCGCATCTATTACTAGTATGATTATGGCTCTTTTATTAAAGTTTACAAATATAAATGAAGGGACATTAACCGTTACTATTTTTATACTCGCTCTTTTATCTATGCTTATGTCTGGATTTACTGCCGGCAAAAAGGCTCAAGGAAAAGGTTGGCTAGTAGGTTTCACAACAGGGCTCACATTCACTATACTCGTCTTTCTAGTTAACTATTTAGGCTTTTCTCAAACCTTATCGAACTCACAATTACTTTATCAATTAGCATTAATGGGGGCGAGTACACTCGGTGGTATTTTCGGTGTAAATATGTCAAAGCAAAGTAACTAAAAAAAGGCCCTGCACATTTCATGCAGGGCCTTCCACATTAGTTTTTCACAACTTCACGAATCGCATTGCGATCGAAAGTTAAGTGTGAACCACCAGATTTAATAACGATTTTCGTCTCATCTACTGATTCGATTGTACCGTGTAAACCACCGATTGTTACGATAGCATCACCTTTTGCTAACTCACTTTGCATTTGAGCAACTGCTTTTTGACGTTTTTGTTGCGGGCGAATTAATAAGAAATAGAAAATCGCAAACATCGCAACGATCATAACGATATTCATCATACCTGCATTCATCTTTTGTTCCTCCTTTTAAATTATGTATTAGAAGTTTTTAGCATTCGGTTTATTAAAGCCATACTGTTCAAAGAACTCTTCGCGGAAATCGCCAAGACGGTCTTCACGAATAGCTTGTCTCACCTGCTCCATTAAGTTTAACAGAAAATGAAGGTTGTGATAAGACGTTAAACGAATTCCGAACGTTTCATCACATTTCATTAAGTGACGAATATACGCACGTGAGTAGTTTTTACATGTGTAGCAATCACAGTTTGGATCAAGCGGACCGAAGTCTCTTGCGAATTTCGCATTTTTTACAACGAGTCGACCTTCACTTGTCATACATGTACCATTTCGAGCGATACGAGTTGGAAGTACGCAGTCAAACATATCAATACCACGAATTGCACCATCGATTAATGAGTCAGGAGAACCTACACCCATTAAGTAACGAGGCTTATTATCTGGAAGAAGTGGTGTTGTAAACTCAAGTACACGGTTCATAATATCTTTCGGTTCACCAACAGATAAACCACCTACAGCGTAACCAGGGAAGTCCATTGAAACAAGGTCTTTCGCACTTTGACGACGAAGCTCTTCGTACTCCCCGCCCTGTACAATACCGAATAAACCTTGATCTTGCGGACGTTCATGCGCTTTTAAGCAACGTTCTGCCCAGCGGCTCGTACGCTCTACAGATTTCTTCATATATTCAAAAGTAGCCGGGAATGGCGGACACTCATCAAATGCCATCATAATATCTGAACCTAATGCATTTTGGATTTCCATCGCTTTTTCTGGTGATAAGAATAATTTATCTCCATTTAAGTGATTACGGAAGTGAACGCCTTCCTCTTCAATACGACGGAAGTCACTTAAACTGAATACTTGGAAACCACCAGAGTCTGTTAAGATTGCACGATCCCAGTTCATAAATTTATGCAAGCCGCCTGCTTCACGAATAATTTCATGACCTGGACGTAGCCATAAATGATACGTATTACTTAAAATAATGCCAGAATCCATTGCTTTTAATTCTTCCGGTGACATTGTCTTAACTGTCGCAAGTGTACCAACTGGCATAAATGTTGGTGTATCAAATGAACCGTGTGGTGTATGCACACGACCTAAACGGGCACCCGTTTGTTTACATGTCTTAATAAATTCATAACGAATTGCTGTCATAACTTACTCCTTTTATTTGTTTCTCATTTTAGCGTGAGATGCAACGAACATTGCATCACCGAAGCTAAAGAAACGATATTTTTCTTTTACTGCTTCATTATAAGCATGAAGTACATTATCTCTATTTGCAAATGCACTTACAAGCATGATTAATGTTGATTTCGGCAAGTGGAAGTTTGTAATTAAACCATCAATTGCTTTAAATTCATATCCCGGATACATGAAAATATCTGTCCATCCAGAAGCGGCGCAAAGCTTACCGTCATGATCTGTTGCAATTGTTTCTAACGTACGAGTTGATGTCGTACCTACAGTAATAATACGTCCACCATTCTCTTTTACACGATTTAATAATGCCGCTGTCTCTTCAGACATATGGTAATATTCTGCGTGCATATGGTGTTCTTCAATCGTGTCTGCAGAAACTGGTCTAAATGTTCCAAGCCCTACGTGAAGTGTAATGAATGCCAACTGAACGCCTTTTTGCTTTAACTTCTCAAGTAACTCTTCTGTAAAGTGAAGTCCCGCAGTCGGCGCTGCTGCTGAACCGATTTCTTTCGCATATACTGTTTGATAGCGATCGCGATCTTCTAGCGTCTCTTTAATATATGGAGGAAGTGGCATTTCCCCAAGTTCATCTAAAATTTCATAGAAGATGCCGTCATATGAAAATTCAAGCTGACGTCCACCTTGATCTGCAGTTCCTGTGCAAGTTGCTTTTAATTTCCCTTCGCCAAAAGAGATAACAGTTCCTTCTTTTACACGTTTCGCTGGCTTTACAAGCGTTTCCCACTTATCGCCTTCTTCTTGTTTTAAAAGAAGTACTTCAATGTGCGCGCCTGTATCTTCTTTCACACCGTGCAAACGAGCAGGCATAACTTTCGTTTCATTTAAAACTAAGCAATCCCCCTCATGTAAGTAAGAAAGAATGTCCGTAAAATGTTTATGCTCAATATCACCTGTTTCACGGTCTAACACCATTAATCTTGATGTTTCACGATCTTCTAACGGGACTTGTGCAATAAGTTCTTCTGGTAAATGAAAATCAAACAGATTTATATCCATAGCTATATCCACCTATTTCTTATTTAAATCGATTTATTATATACATAATAAAAGATAGTACAATACTTAACACAATACATGTAATGATAGGAAAATAAAAGGTAACGTTTCCTTTTTTCACAAAAATATCGCCTGGAAGCCTGCCAATGAACTTCCAAGCTAATCCAACAACGATGAGTAAGATTCCCGCTGTAATAAGCATTTTGGGCATCTCCATCATACTTTTGGCATCTCCATTCCGAAATGTTCATACGCAAGCGGCGTTACAATTCGGCCCCTTGGCGTTCGTTGTAAAAAGCCAATTTGTAATAAATACGGCTCATACACATCTTCAATCGTATGAGATTCTTCTCCAATTGTTGCTGAAACCGTTTCTAATCCAACTGGACCACCACGGAATTTCTCAATAATACCAAGCAGTAATTTATGATCAATATGATCTAGACCTAATTTATCTACTTGCAGTAGCTCTAATGCCATTTGCGTAATTTCCATCGTAACCGTTCCGTTACCACGAACTTGCGCGAAATCACGTACACGTCTTAAAAGACGATTCGCAATACGAGGTGTACCACGAGCACGTCTTGCAATTTCTAATGCAGCTAACGAATCGATTTCAACTTCAAACACTTCTGCTGTACGTTCAACAATCGCAGAAAGCTGATCTACTGTGTAGTACTCTAACCTTGAAAGTACACCGAAGCGGTCACGAAGCGGTGCCGATAATGCTCCGGCGCGTGTCGTTGCTCCAACTAATGTAAATGGCGGTAAATCTAGGCGTACAGAACGTGCTGAAGGCCCTTTTCCAATTACGATATCAAGGCAAAAGTCTTCCATCGCAGGATACAATACTTCTTCAATTGATCTATGCAAACGATGAATTTCATCAATAAATAATACATCCCCTGGCTGAAGCGCTGTTAATACAGCAGCTAAATCTCCTGGTCTTTCAATCGCGGGACCTGAAGTTGTTCTAACATTAACGCCCATCTCATTTGCAATAATATTCGCAAGCGTCGTTTTACCAAGACCTGGCGGTCCATATAAAAGCACGTGATCTAACGTTTCTTCACGCATTTTCGCTGCTTCAATAAATACTTCTAAATTATGTTTCGCTTTATCTTGGCCAATATACTGACGGAGCGTCTGTGGCCGTAATGAATATTCTAAATCCGCATCTTCATATGCAGATTCCCCTGAAAGGAGACGTTCGTCCATTATACTCACCTCTTACCATTTAGTAAAAGACTAAGTGCCTTTTTAATATACTGATCCGTCGTTAATGATTCTTTTAATAACTCTGGTACAACGCGAGAAACTTCGCGTTCTGCGTATCCAAGTGCGCGCAGAGCTTCCAGTGCCTCATCAAGCTCAGCTGATGAACCTTTCTTCTCATCAAAACGTTCTGTGTCTGAGAATAAATCCACAAATGCATCTGGTACGACATCTGCTAGTTTTCCTTTTAAATCTAAAATCATTTGGCGTGCTGTTTTCTTTCCGACGCCTGGGAATTTCACTAAAAACTTCTCATCTTCATGCTCAATCGCTTGAACGACCTGTCCTGTTTGACCAGAAGCTAAAATTGCAAGAGCGCCTTTTGGCCCAATGCCAGACACGCCTAACAACTTTGTAAATAATAAACGCTCTTCACGTGTTTTAAACCCGTAAAGTGCCATAATATCTTCTCTCACATAATGATATGTATAGACACGGATTTCTTGCTTACTTCTTTGAAATACATACGGATTCGGTGTGAAAATTTGATAACCAATTCCATTATGGTCAATTACGACATATTCCGGCCCTACATACTCCACGTAACCTGTAACATATTCAAACAAAATACGATCTCTCCCTCTTAAATCATGTATTCCATTTTAACATATTTAATGATAGAAAAGCGAGACTGCCCCAACAAATGTTCTCCACTTGAAACTTCTGTTATTTTCCATTGACAGAAAGGTTAAAGCACCTTAATATACAGAGGTCGATAATGATTATCAATACTAATTAAAGGGGTTACATTAGGATGAAACGTAAGCTATTTATTTTATTTACTATTATGCTTGTTGTTCTTTCTATCGTTGGCTGTTCTTCTCAAAAAGAAGAATCAAAAGCAAAAGAACAACCGAAAACAAAAGTTGTAAAACATGCTAAAGGTGAAGCTACAATTCCAGTAAATCCAAAGAGAATTGTTGACTTATCTGGATCAACAGAAGAACTATTACTTCTTGGACACAAACCTGTTGGTACAGCAAATACATATAAAGATAAAATCCAAAATCACTTAACAGACAAATTAGATGGAGTAAAAGCAGTTGGTTGGTACTGGGCACCTAAAGTTGATTTAGAAGCTGTTACTGCTTTAAAACCAGACTTAATAATTTTAAACAACCGTCAATTAAAAATTTATGATCAACTAGAAAAGGTTGCACCTACAGTTGTTCTAGAAACAAACTTAGAAGACTGGCGTGGTAAGTTTAAAGAAGTAGGTAAGCTATTTGAGGAAGAGAAGAAAGCAGACAAATGGATTGCAGACTACGATAAGAAAGCAGACTCTTTATCTAAAAAAATTAAAGAGAAAACAAAAGATGAGAACTTTATGTTCGTTGCAGTTACACCTCAAAACTTCCGTGTATACGGCAGCTTCGGATACGGTGACATCATCTTTAACGACTTAAAACTTCCTGCAACAAAAGGTACAGATTTAAAACAAACGATGGCGCAAGTATCACTAGAAGGTCTAGTTGCATTCCAGCCTGATCAAATGTTTATTGTAAACTTCGGCGGCGAAGCTGATAAAGTGTACGAAGACTACAAAAACAGTGCCGTTTGGAAAGACAATAAAGCAGTTAAAAATAATCACGTATATGAAGTATCAAATGAAGTCTTCAATACGAAAGCATTCAATCCAATTGGAAAAGATATGCTAATTGATGAAATCGCAAAAGAAATTTTAGCTAAAAATAAGTAAGAAAAAGCAGCTCACCATGAGCTGCTTTTTTTCTTATTTTGCACTGCGTATTGTTTCATTTTTTCAATCGTCTTTACAAAACCTTCTTTTGATTTAATCCGAATACCACGCTTCAATTTCGCACGCTCATAACTCTCAAGCTTTTTCATATCAATTTGAAAGAAAGAATGGATCGCATTATCACTTTTTGGCACACCTTTGAAAATTTGTAATATCCCTTCCTCTGAAACACCAAAATATCCGCTCGTTTTCAATAACGGAGAAATATCATCAACTTTCTTTTGTAATACGATTTGTACATCATCACGATCAACAAGTTGCCATTCTTTATATTGCTGTAAAAACTTTTCTAAATCCGCTACTTTTTCTGTAAGTATTTCCTCACTTACTTCTCCATCAACATACATACGCTCTAATAAAATTGTAACCTCAGGTTCTTTTTCCGTTACTTCTGGTACTGGCCCTTCCGCCTTCACATTCGTTTCATAAACGAAACAAAACATCATAACGAAAGCTTGCATCGCAATCAGTATCCATTTCATTTCCGTTCACCTCTTTTAGGCAAGATCATACTTTCATTAGTAGTTTTTCCGGAAATGGTGGTTTTATCCATATTACATTTCTTTCGAAAAATAAAAAATGCAGATAAGGGTTTACCTCATCTGCATGTATCATTTACTTTTATATAAAATGAAAGACGCCTGCAAAGCAGGCGTCTTGATGCGTTTACGGCGAGAGACCAGGCGACCACATTCGCGTGTTTAGCACTTAAGCATATCTCTCGTCTTACGTAAATTAGCTCATCGCTTTGTTAATATAACATTAATAAATTATAAGTGCAACATGTTTATAAAAATATTTTATTCCCTCTTTTATCCAACTGAATAATATGCAAATTATAAATTGATAAAAGTAACATATATGTTACAATTAATATAACAGCGAAATCATAATAAACAGGAGATGGATATTGTGAAAAAAATAAAGGATGAACGTCTCATTCTGAAAACATTAAAAAACATACGTATTACCTTTCTTTTTCAATCGCTTGGTATAATTGGCATTTTAGGCTATATCGGATTCACTGAAGGAATGGATCAAATTACGAGATCTCCATTATGGCTATTATTTATTCTTACAAGTATCGTCCTTAGTTATTTACAGTTAAGTGTTTCAATCGATGTAGAAGAAAGTGAAAAGGAAATAAAGTTAACTCCTTATTATAAACTTGTCTTCCGCTCCCTTATTGTAGGAATCGTTATGGCTATTATTTATATTATTTTCAGTCCAGAAAGACCACTGTTTGAAGCTATTTTAACAGGTAGTATTCTTTTCATATGCTTTTTAGTTTCTTACTCCGTTAGTTATTTTATTAAAAAACGTCGTTTACAAGACAACGATGAATAAAGAGGAAGGGCTCACCCTTCCTCTTTTGTTTTGTTATCGCACTGTACCAGTTAAACCGTAACGAATGTCTCGGAACATATTCACTATGTCACGATTAAAATCGTTTGTAACTGTACCGTTACGTAGACGCGTACTCATTGCATCGACACGAGTAAACATATCATTTCTTACAGAAACATATACGTTTCTGTTTCCAACTTCATTTGAAACCGCTTGACGAATTTCGTTCGCCATCGCCGTTTCATTTGTCACTGTGTTACGTGGTTTTACCGCAATCGCTACATCGTTTCCATATACAACTGTAGACACACGGTCTACGTTATTCATACGTTTCACACGATTTGTTATTCTTTCAGCTGTTTTACCATCATTGTTAATGTATGAATTGTTCATTGTAATATTACGAGTTGGATGCGGATTAGCAATTTGTCCATTGTAATTTACATCTCGATAATAATTGTATCCTGTATCGTTACGACCATTTCTATATGTTACATAATCTGTATAACGATCATTACGTGTCACATTATCACGATACTGGTGTGTATCATTATAAGATGTACGTTCGTAATTGTAGTTACGTCCATCCATTGCATTGTTATCTTTCGGTGTACCACATGCAGCTAATGCACTGGTAACTAACAAAGAAGCAGCAATCACTTTTACTTTCGTATTCAATACAAAAACCCCCTCTGTTAGAATGAGCTTCTCTACTGAAAAGCTCCCTCTTATGATGAGTAACAGAGAAGGTTTTTACACTGTTAATATTTCACTGGGAATTTTCTAGCACTTCATAAAAAAACTGCATTTTCTTAATTAACACGAATGCAAAAAAGGCGGGAATACTCCCGCCTTTTTAAACTTCTTCGTCCTCTTCTTCTGAAACGGGCTCTCCAAATACATTTGGTGGATCTGGTTGATAATACATCGTTCCTGGCTGTGGTGCATATGCAGACTGAGTTGGTTGATAATATAAAGGATTCGCATATTGCGGACCACCTGGTTGTGGACTATATAGTCTACTTTCTCCTCCGCATCCACAATCTTCCTCACCCTGCACAAGCGGCGGCATATTATTATCCATTGGCATCATATTCGGATTTGGCATAGACGTATATTGTGGTCCAAACGGCGCTCCTTGCTGATATGGCATTTGATATGGATTTGGTTGTTGATAATACGGATTCGGCGGCATCATGGGCTGTTGATACGGCATTTGATATGGCATCATATTCGGTGGTTGATTGTTATCCATAATTGGCATCATATTCGGCATTTGATTGTTATCCATAATTGGCATCATATTCGGCATTTGATTGTTATCCATAATTGGCATCATATTCGGTGGTTGGTTGTTATCCATTATCGGCATCATATTCGGCATTTGATTGTTATCCATTATCGGCATCATATTCGGCATTTGATTGTTATCCATTATCGGCATCATATTCGGCATTTGATTGTTATCCATTATCGGCATTATATTCGGCATTTGATTGTTATCCATAATTGGCATTATATTCGGTGGCTGGTTGTTATCCATAATTGGCATTATATTCGGCGGCTGGTTGTTATCCATAATTGGCATTTGAATGTTTGGCATTTGAATATTTGGCGGTATGACTTGTGGAATAACTACATTTTCTTTCGATACATTTGGCGATACTATATTCCCTACGTTTTCTTTCTTCACTTGCGGCGATATTATATTCCCTACATTTTCTTTCTTCACTTGCGGTGACACTATATTCCCTACATTTTCTTTTTTCACTTGCGGTGACACTATATTCCCTACATTTTCTTTTTTCACTTGCGGTGACACTATATTCCCTACATTTTCTTTCTTCACTTGCGGCGATACTATATTTCCTACATTTTCTTTCTTCACTTGCGGCGATACTATATTTCCTACATTTTCTTTCTTCACTTGCGGCGATACTATATTTCCTACATTTTCTTTCTTCACTTGTGGCGATATTATATTCCCTACATTCTCTTTCTTCACTTGCGGCGATACTATATTATTTTTTTTCGTTTGCGGAGAAATGATATTGTTAGGTTTCATTTTACTAATTTGAG
Source organism: Bacillus cereus group sp. BceL220 (assembly GCF_051776965.1). Taxonomy (NCBI): domain Bacteria; kingdom Bacillati; phylum Bacillota; class Bacilli; order Caryophanales; family Bacillaceae; genus Bacillus; species Bacillus cereus group sp. BceL220. Next base: position 708,574 of record NZ_JBPWBC010000001.1, read on the forward strand.
GAGCAATTAACTCGCTGCCTTTTTTTATTACATCCGAAATTTTATATTCTTTTTTCGGTTTTATTGGTGGTTGTGGCGGTTGCGGTAATACATTTACCGAAAACTTCGTGTTTTCTTTTTCCGCCGATTTTTGTTTTTCTATTACAGGTGGTTTTTGAATAACAGACGGTTTTTCAACTGGTTTTTCTTTTTGAATTGGCTGTTCTTTTTGCACCTCTTTTTGCGGTTTCACCTGTACTTCTTTTTGCGGCTTTACCTGCATTTCCTTCTGCGGTTTTACTTGCACTTCTTTTTGTGTTTGTTGCATAGCTGGCTGCTGTGTAATTGGTTCTGATTGATACGTAACTTCTTCTTCATCTTCTATTCCAAGTGGAGTTGGTGTTGCTGCAAATTCTTTTTGTTGCACTTCTTTTACGTATTGCTTTGGAGGCGCTGAACCTGCTCCAGCCTGTTGTTTCATGTGAACACTCTTGGATGGCACTTTAATTTTCATACCTGGCATGATTAAATCTGGATTACTAAGTTGTGTATTTGTTTTTTTCAACGTATCAAAATCCACTCCGTACTTTTTCGCAATTTTCCAAAGGGTATCCCCTTTTTGCACGATATGAATTTTCAAATTTTCCCCCTCCTGTATAACTTATCTATAAGTAACAAATCTCATGAAGTAACTCTTTCTAAATAACATTAACTTCTTTTCACTTTTATCACTTCTTCGATTTTCAATATCATTCGAAGTGGAATAAGCATAAAGAACCACAATGATTTCTTCAAAACAATGTATGCCCATTTTGTTCTTGTTATGATTATATGTATGAAAAAAAGCAACGGGAATACCGTTGCTTTACACACGCTCTAACATACGATTTAATGCAAGAACCGCTTCTGCCGTTACTTGTTTATCTACGCTAATAACGTTAATTTCTTCTCCTCTTTCTATCGTTTCAAGTACCCATAATAAGTGAGGCAAATCAATTCGGTTCATCGTTAAGCATGGACACATAAATGGATTAAGTGAAACAATTTCTTTATCTGGATGTTGCTGAATAATTCGGTTCACTAAATTCATTTCTGTACCAATCGCCCATTTGCTACCAGATGGCGCCGATTCAATCATATCAATAATATATTTCGTTGAGCCTGCATAATCTGAAGCAGCTACAACTTCATAGCAACATTCTGGATGTACAATAATATTCATATCAGGATGATTTTTTCGTACGCTCTCAATGTTCTTCACTGTAAAATTTTGATGAACAGAACAATGCCCTTTCCATAAAATCACTTGAATTTCTTCTATATCCCCATCGTACTCTAATGAATCTGTGTGTGGGTCCCATACTGCCATTTTATCTAACGGGATACCTAAATCGTACGCTGTATTTCTCCCTAAATGTTGGTCTGGTAAAAAGACGAGACGCTCTTTTTGAGTAAACGCCCAAGATACCATTTGCTTTGCATTAGAAGAAGTTACTGTTGCTCCTCCGTTACGACCACAAAACGCTTTAATTGCAGCTGTAGAGTTCACATATGTTAACGGAATCATCGTATCTCCAAATAATTTCTTTAACTCTTTCCACGCTCTTTCTGTTTGTTCAATATCTGCCATATCCGCCATCGAACAACCTGCACGCATATCTGGTAAGATGACAACTTGATCATCTGTCGTTAACATATCTGCTGTTTCCGCCATAAAGTGCACCCCGCAAAATACAATATATTTTGCGTCTTTATTGCTCGCTGCAACTTGCGCAAGCTGAAGTGAATCCCCTGCTGCATCTGAAAATTGTACCACTTCATCTTTTTGATAATGATGCCCTGGAATGAATAACATTTTCCCCATCTTCTCTTTAATTTCACGAACACGCTTTTCCATATCTTCCGTTGACATCGTGTAATAACGCTCTGGTAACATCGTTTCAATTGGCTGTACTTGTTCTAAAATACTCATATACGTTTCTCCCCCTCTAAGCCACTTTCCTTACCCTTCAATATTGAAACTAATATCAAGTGCTTTCACTGAATGTGTTAACGCTCCAAGTGAAATATAATCTACCCCTGTTTTTCCGTATTTCGATAAATCTTCAATTGTGATGCCCCCTGAAGCTTCTGTAAAAATAGCGCTTGGTACAATTTTTGAAAACTCCCGGATTTCATCTGGCGTACGATTATCGAACATAATAATATCCGCACCAGCAGCAACAGCCTCTCTCACCTGTTCCTCAGTTTCTGTTTCTACTTCTACTTTCACCATATGTCCTAACTTTTCTTTCACTGATGTAACAGCTTTTGTAATAGAACCAGCAAACGCAATATGATTGTCTTTAATCATGACACCATCATATAAACCGAAGCGATGATTAAATCCACCACCACACACGACTGCATACTTATCAAACATACGTAGTCCTGGCATCGTTTTTCGCGTATCACAAATACGAGTATGGCTACTATCTAAAGCAAGAACCGCTTTACGCGTCATCGTCGCTATTCCGCTCATACGCTGAATAACGTTTAATATAACGCGCTCTGCTGTTAATAACGATGCAATTGGCCCTTGCACAGTTGCAATGATTTCGCCTTTTTCTACAAGATCCCCATCTTTTTTATGAAGCTCTACTTCAATTCTCTCATCAATTAATTTAAATCCTGATTCAATTACTAAACGTCCTGCAAAGACCCCTGTATCCTTCGCAAGAAACGTTCCTTTCGAAAGTAAGTTATCTGGAAAAATAAGCTGAGATGTTACATCTCTTTCTCCTATATCTTCTAAAAAAAATCGATTTAATGCTTCTTTAACTTTTATCGTGTTCATAAAGCCCCTCTTCCCCTCATCACACAAGTTGTAGTTTTCTCTTTACTCGAACAATTTCTTTCTTTCTTTCCTATATTTTTATCTGGATAATCACTTCGGTAATGCCCGCCAATACTTTCTTCTCTTTGCAGGGCTGAAACAACTATAAGCTCACAAACTGTTAACATATTAATAAGCGTTATCTCTTCATTCGTAAGAACATCATGTTGTAATATCATATTTCGAACACCATACTTACTAAGCCATCTCTTCGCATAAGATAAACTTTGCTCTGTTCGCACAATCCCAACATATTTCATCATGCATTTTTGTATTTCTTCTTTCGTCGGTAAATGATTCAGAACGATAAACTTTGCTTCTTTTTCAGCTAGCATGTTCACCTTTTCTTTTGTCTCTCTAGATAAAATGTGTCTTCCGATTCTTCCTCCAAACACAAGACCTTCTAATAATGAATTACTCGCTAATCTATTTGCACCATGAACCCCATTACAAGCTACTTCCCCGACTGCGTATAGGTTCGGAATAGACGTCTCTCCATCACAGTTCGTTTTCACGCCACCCATGTGAAAATGAGTACCGGGCACGACTGGAATAAGGTTTTTATTTATATCGACTCCATTCGTTTTACATATCGATGACACGGTCGGAAAGCGTTGTTCAAAGTTTTGAATCATTTCGATGTTTAAGTACACTTTTTCACCCGCAAGTAGCTGTTCATGAATAGCCCTTGCGACTACATCACGAGGCGCTAAATCCTGTTCGGAATGTATATCCATCATAAAACGCTGCCCTTTGCCATTTATAAGGACAGCTCCTTCTCCGCGAACAGCTTCGGACACGAGGCCGGAACAACGCCCACCCGCGTATAACATCGTCGGATGAAATTGTATAAACTCTAAATCTACAAGCTCTCCGCCTGCACGGTACACCATTGCAAGTCCATCACCTGTAATTGTCTCATCATTAGAAGTAAAGGCGTATAAACCGCCAATACCGCCTGAAGCTAACACCGTATAATCTGCATTGTAACGTTTCAGTTCTCCTTTATTGTTGCGAGTTAAAACCCCAACACATTTATCTTTTTCTATAATAAAATCGAGCACCATTTCCTGTTCCACTACCGTAACGTATGGAGCTACTTCTTGAATAAGATGCTCTAATAAATTCTTTCCTGTTGCATCGCCACCTGCATGTAAAATACGACGTTTTCGATGCGCTCCTTCTTTTCCAAGATGAGGACCTGTTTCATCTCCATCAAATTTCATTCCTCTTTCAATAAGGTTATTAATTTCTTTCGGTCCTTCCTCGACTAAATAACGGACCACTTCTTCATTGTTATAATGACACCCTGCTACTAACGTATCTTCAAAATGATCATTAGGATTGTCATATGTAGCTACCGCTGCGGCAATTCCACCTTGAGCTAAATGTGTATTATTACTACGTTTCGTCTCCTTTGTGATAATAATCACATTCTTTTCGTGACAAATCTCTTTTGCAACACGAAGTGCCGCAACGCCACTTCCAATAATTAAGACATCTGCACTTGGCATAATTGTTGCCTCCTACTTTACACTTTTCAACTGTCTTGACACCTATATTTACATAGTTTTAAAATAATGACAAGAGTTTTTTATAATTCTTATTTTCACTACCATTTAAAAAGTAAAAGAAATGTAACTCTTACTAGAGAGAGGAACTTACATGATGATATATCTTGACTATGCAGCTACTACACCTATGAGCGAGGAAGCGTTACAAACATATATGAAAGCAGCTTCGCAATACTTCGGAAATGAACAAAGTTTACATGATATTGGAGGAACGGCTTCTTCTTTATTACAAGTTTGCCGAAAAACATTTGCGGAAATGATTGGAGGCAAAGAACAAGGAGTATTTTTCACAAGCGGTGGATCGGAATCGAACTATCTTGCAATTCAATCACTTCTAAATGCCCGAAATAAGAAGCATATTATTACGACACCTATGGAACATGCATCCATTCGAAGTTATTTTCAATCTCTAAAATCAAAAGGCTATACGATCACTGAAATTCCTGTTGATAAAAGCGGACTCATTTGTTTAGTAGATTTAGAGGCAGCTATTACAGAAGATACTGTGCTAGCAAGTATACAGCATGGAAACTCTGAAATCGGAACCGTTCAAAACATTACAAAAATCGGGGCACTTTTAAAAAAATATAATGTTTTATTTCATACGGATTGTGTGCAAACGTTTGGTAAACTGCCTATCCATGTTTTTGAGATGGGGATTGATAGTCTTTCTGTTTCAGCACATAAAATATACGGACCAAAAGGTGTCGGCGCTTGCTACATAAATCCGCAATCTCGCTGGGAACAAGTATTTCCAGGAACTTCTCACGAAAAAGGATTTCGCCCAGGTACAGTAAATGTTCCCGGCATCGCATCTTTTTTAACAGCTGCTGAAAATATATTAAAAACTCAATGGGAAGAAAGTTTACGTTTTAAAGAGTTACGATCCTACTTTTTAGAGCAAATACAAACACTTCCGCTAGAAATTGAAGTAGAAGGCCATTCTACTTCTTGTTTACCACATATTGTTGGGGTTACAATAAAAGGAATAGAAGGTCAATATACTATGCTAGAATGTAATCGTCATGGTATTGCCATTTCCACCGGAAGTGCTTGCCAAGTCGGTAAACAAGAACCTTCGAAAACTATGCTTGCAATTGGAAAAACGTATGAAGAGGCCAAACAATATGTCCGCTTCTCTTTCGGACAACAAACAACGAAAGATCAAATTGATACTACTATTCATGCACTACACACAATTGGAAATCAATTTTATAGAGGTGTTAAATCATAATGAAACAAAATGAACAAAAAAAGATTTTAGGTGAAGAAAGACGACAGCTTATCCTCCAGTGGCTTCTTGCTGCAAATGAACCGTTATCTGGGAATGAACTATCGAAAAAGACGAACGTAAGTAGACAAGTTATCGTGCAAGATATTTCCTTGCTTAAAGCACGAAACGAACCAATTATTGCGACTGCTCAAGGTTATTTATATTTAAAGCCACAAGAGAAGCAACAAACTTTCGAACGCGTAATTGTATGCCAACATAAACCAGCAGAAGTACGTCAGGAACTTACAATGCTTGTTGACCATGGCGTTACGATTAAAGACGTAAAAGTTGAGCATCCTGTATACGGTGACTTAACAGCATCCATTATGGTAAGCAATCGCTTTGATGTAGAGCAATATTTACAAAAAATCGAAAACACAAATGCTTCCTATCTTTCACAACTAACAGATGGTATTCACTTACATACAATCGAGGCAGATTCTAAAGAAAAATTAGATGCTGCTTGTGAGGCACTGGATAAAGCAGGATTTCTCGTTTATTAATGTAAAGCACAGAGTTTTTATCATTCTCTGTGCTTTTTTAATGCTATAATATTGTAATCAATCGTAAAGGAGATCAAATATGGGAATTGAACTCGTTCACTTTAGCATTGGCAAACCGAAACAAATGAAATATGGCGAAGATAAAGAAATGATAACAGGTATATGTAAAGCTCCTACAGAAGAGGCCTTTCTCTCAAAAGACGGATTTCGTGGTGATGACGTAGCGGATTTAAAACATCACGGGGGACCTGATCGTGCTGTTTGTGTGTACCCACACGAGCATTACGCACTATGGGAAGAGGAATTTCAAACTACACTTCCCGCTTCCACATTTGGTGAAAACATTACCGTAACAAATATGTTAGAGCATGACGTATGCATCGGAGATACATATCAACTAGGCGAAGCAATCATTCAAGTAACGCAAGCTCGCGTACCTTGTAGCACAATTTCAAAACGTCTTGGCATCCCTGGCATTTTGCCGCGCATTGTAGCAACTGGATTTACTGGCTACCTATGCCGTGTTCTTCAAGAAGGTACTGTACGTAAAGATTCTAAAATTACATTACTAGAACGTCAACCCGGCAATGTTTCTGTTTTGTTCTCTAACGAAATTTATTTTCATAATAGAAAAGATAAAGATGGCATTGAAAAAATTCTTGCTGTTCCAGAACTAGCTGATATTTGGCGTGGTCAGTTAGAAGATCGTCTTGCGAAGTTAAAATAAAGTGAAACTTTAATCAGCCCTCACCAATCGGGCTGCCCGGCAAATAGCGGGATAAAGAATCCCACCTTTTGCAGGTGGGATTTTATTAATCTATCAAAAAATATACTAGGCAATGAAATGATATGGACGATTAGGCAAATACAAATATTTCATCTACATCTTACAACCAATAAGAAGAATAACTCCCCAGCACAGTAACAGAAAAACCGAGTGCTTCAAGTTCCATCGTTACGCCTGGCAATAATACGTCATCGTATGCTTTATCGACATCGATTAAGAAAAAGTAATTTCCAAGACCTGTTTTCATCGGACGCGATTCGATTTTTAATAAGTTTAATTTTCTCCATGCGAAAGCTGATAGCACTTGATATAGGGCACCTGCATAATCTGCAGGTAACGTTATCATAAGCGTCGTTTTCTCTCCGCGGTTTTCTCCGTTATTCGGGAGTATTGCTTTCTTTTTCTTATGGAGTACTAGGAAGCGTGTATGGTTATTTTTATGCGTATGAATACTACGTCTTACAATTGTTAATCCGTATTTTTCTGCAGCTGCTTCATTTGCAATAGCGGCAATTTTTTCTTCAGGATGTTCTTTCACATATTGCGCAGCGGCACTTGTGGATGTCATATCTCGAACAGTTACTCCTTTTAATTCTTCATTTAAAAACTTATGGCACTGTGCAATGGCATGCGGATGAGAATGCACCGCATATACTTCATCCCACACTTCTGCATACTGCGGATGTACAAGTAAATGCTGCTGAATTGGTACTGTAATTTCTCCTACAATAGAAAGCGGCTGCTCATGTACAAGATAATCAACCGTTATATTCACTGAACCTTCTATTGCATTTTCTAACGGTACGACTGCGAAGTCTACATTTTCATTTGCAGCTGCATCTATACAATCTGGAATCGTTCGATACGGTACATGATCTGCTTCCGGAAAAAAACGACTCACCGCCATATTTGTAAATGTTGCTTCTGGTCCTAAATATCCTACTCGAATCATCGTCTTTTCCCCTCTTTTTCGTTTTCTTACTGTTATACCATACTTTTTTATATTCTTCTATGTAAATTTCGAATATTACAAAAAGACTAGCATTTGCTAGTCTAAATGTTTCTTATATTCTCTTTGAGCGAAGAAGAAATAAATGATACATGCTACGATATAAAACAGAATGAACAAACCTACTTTTTTTAATGATCCATCCATAAAAAAAGTATTATGAAACGTATATAACGCAACTGCACTATGCATACTCCCTACTATAATTGGCGCAAAAAATAGCATACATAATTGCCAACGAGAAATTTTCCATACTTCTTCCTTCGTCATTCCAAGTTTAGAGAGTGCACCATACTGCTTTCGGTCCGATGCAATATTATGGAACCATTTAAAATACACGATACTACATGAAGTAAGAAAGAATAATATACTAATAAACGAGCCCACAAATAGAGTAATATCGCCGCCTTCTTTCATACTTACATATAACTCCATATTACTTCGAAATGCATTATTATTATCTTGTTTCATATGTTTCCGTAAATCTTCGTTCAATTTCTTCGTCTTTTCGATATTTGATAATGTGTAGCCTCTATATATCATCTTTTCAGAATCAGGAACCTTATTTGCTATATTGTCAAAGTCTTCATCATTCATAACGAAGAACAGACCATTAATGTACGAAGGGTGATAGTTAAATTGAACCCCTTCTTTCTGACCGTTAAATACGAATTGATATGGTTGATTCATTACTTGCAATTGAATCTCTTTTTGATTATATACATTCGAATTATTGTATTTATTATAATAAACGAGTGTCACTGTATCTTTTTTAGGATGATATGTTTTCTGTTTTTGTTTCCTCGCTTCTTGGTTATAATCACTTTCTTTTATAAGCGGTGCTATTGTTGTTTCTCCTTTATTAGACTGAAAGGATGCATACACTCCAACAAAACTCATATATTGAAAATCATCATACCCATATTGATTCAGTAATTTTTCAACCGCACCTTCTTCAAAGACTTCATAAGTAGAAATACCTTTTTCTATGTACGAAAACGAGTGTACCCCTCCCGTTCGCCACATATCTTGCATGCTAGAAAAATACAAGAACACCGTACCTGTTGCCGTAACTACAAACGTCGTTGCCATAGACATCAGAAAGAAAAAGCGACCATTTTCCTTCATTCGATGTGACAATTGATTCACTATAAATAAATATGGATATGTATACATAATCTTTTTATTTCGCTTTATCATTTCTAACACTTGGGTAGCACCATGCGCGAAAGAAAAATACGTTCCCAAAAAGACAAGTATAGACACAGGGAAAAAGTATATTGCTATCGTAGCCATCGTCACTTGTAGCGCTAACGCATATCCTATCCCTAAACAAATAAAGCCGAATATACAAAGCCACTTTGATGTTTTCTTCTCTTTTTTATCTGTTCGAAATTCTTTCAATAACCGAATGATTTTTATATTCCATATACGTAAAGCACTTATAAAAGATAACAGAATAAAAACGACCATATATGTAATAAATGTTACACCCATCGCACTTACGTCAAATATAACAGGGAGTTCTTTCGGAAGCCCCAGTAACATACTAAACACCATGAAGAAGAGCTTTAAAAAGATCAAGCCCAGCCCTATACCGAAAATATTAGCAAAAATTCCAATTAATATTTGCTCGGTCATAATTACTCCTATTACGTTAGACTTCGTTGCTCCCATTAACATATATAACCCTAATTCTTTCTTACGTGCTTCTATGAAAATAGAAGTAGAGTACAAAATAAATATGACGAAAAAAGAAATAATTATAACATTACATATGATAAGTCCCCAGCGTACGTTTTGATACCACATCGTCTCTTGCATATACGGATGTACAATGACAGACATATATGCAAAAGATGCATATATCGCAAAACAACTACTTAAGAAAAACACTTTATAATTACGCCAATTTCCTTTTATATTTTGCAGCGCTAGTTGCCGAATGTTCATCTATCTTCCTCCTGTAACTTACTACATAGGCAAAAAGCTAGAGGTTCCCCTAGCTTTTTACGTGTTTTAAATATCCTCTTTGCGCGATCATAAAGTAAATGGCAGAAGCTAAAATGTATGCTCCAATTACAAGCGCACCTGATTTCCACAAATTAATATAAAGCATTTTCCCTAACGTATGAAGAGCAAATCCACTATGAATTGAACCGATTAAAATTGGTATAAAGAAGATAACTCCCATTTGTCGAATCGCAATTTTGCGAATTTCTTTATCTGTCATACCGATTCTCTTTAACGATTTAAATTGAATGCGATCTTGTTCTTTATCGTTAAACCATTTAAAATATGTCATACTACAAGCGAAGAAGAAGAACAGTACCGCTACGAAGAAACCGATGAACATTGTAATTGCTCCACCTTCTCTTATATCCTTATACGCAAACACTGAATTTCTCAATTCTCCTTGCTTTTCTGGTGCAATTTCATTTTTCAAATCTAATACAAGATCTTCTGTACTTTTCCAATTCTCAATATAATAACCGTAATATTTCGTCTTTTCTTCATCTGGTACTAGTTTTGCATATTTCTCAAAATCTTGATCATTTACAACGAGATATTCACTATCATTAAAAACAGAATACTGCGTTGGATTATTTAATTGAACAGACTGCTTTTGTCCGTTAATTGTAAATTCATACGGTTTCGTGCGGTCTATCTTCATCAGTTCATTTGACATATCGACCATAACCATCGTTGCACTGCCTGGTGCATTATGAACTTCTGTAGGTTGCTCTCTCTTTTGTTTACGCACTTCCGTATTATATTCTTTTTCTGAAATAATCGTCATCGGTACTTCATGTTCACTATTAAACAACGTTATTTTCTGTGTTGCCGGTAGTTTAACGTAGGTTACTTTTCGCGCATCTTCAAACCCATGCCTCTTCACAAGCTCCTGTACCTTTTCTTCATTAATAAGGCTATGCGTATTTAACCCCTTTTCCTCATATGAAATAGCGTGTGGTGTAAGTTCTACCGTTTTCGCACTCAAATTTTCAAAATATACGTAAAGCGTGCCAACTGCCGAGGATACAACCGCCGTAATAATAGAAATTACAAATAGAAAACGAGCATTATCTTTCATTTTATAAATAAGGTTACTAAGGACGAACATATTTGGGTACGTATAAAAAGATTGTTTTCGTTTTTGCAATGCTTTTAATACGACTGTACTACCTTGTGTAAATAGTAAATACGTTCCGCCAATTGTCAGTCCTACAACCGGTAAAAAGAGGATGAGGAAATTCAGAAACGTTACTTGGAAGCTAAGTACATACGCAGCAATAATACATCCTATACCAACTACACATAACCATGTAAATGCAAACGGCTCTACTTTTTGCTTTCTTGCTTCTCTTAATAAATCAATAATTTGCAAGCGCCCGACTGTCCAAACACTAAACAATGATAGGATTAAAAATAGAATAAAGTACACACCAGCTGTAATAAGAATTGCTTTACTATTCCAAACGAGTGGAAGTGTCTTATCTATTTTCAATAATACGCTTAACGCTTGGAAAAATAATTTTGAACAAAGCATTCCAGCCCCAATACCAACTACAATTGCAATACTACCTAACATCAGTTGCTCTAATATAATCATTCGGCCGAGCTGCGATTTCGTTCCGCCAATTAATGTTAGTAGACCAAACTCTTTTTTTCTTGCTCGTAAAAACGTTGAATTTGCATATAAAATAAAGAGTGCCGAGAAGATGACCACAATATAATTCATCGATTCTAATCCTTTTGTGATCATCTTCCTCATACTAATATTACCGCTTACGACATCTGGATGATAAATAAAAGAAGCATACATGAAAAATACGACAATCGATAAACAACTACTTATAAGAAACGCTTTATAGTTACGCCAATTTCCTTTTACGTTATTAAGCGCGAGCTGGCGAAAGTTCATGATACTCTCCTCCTAGCATCGCAAGTACGTCCAGAATTTCTTGGAAAAAGGCTTGTTTCGTTCTTCCTTTATGTATTTCCGAGAAAATTTCTCCATCGCGTATGAAAAGGATACGTTCACAATAACTAGCCGCTACTGGATCGTGCGTAACCATTGCAATCGTTACTTTCTTTTGCTCGTGTAAATCTTGCAGAGCGCCCATTAGCGATTTCGCTGACTTCGAATCTAAGTTTCCAGTTGGCTCATCTGCTAAAATTAACGTCGGTTCATGAATGATTGCTCTCGCTGCTGCTGCACGTTGTTGTTGTCCGCCTGATACTTCGTATACTTTTTTATTTAATATTTCTTCAATATTTAAAAACTTTGCAATCTCAAGCACTTTCGCATCGATTTCATTTACAGATTTCTTCGCCATTACAAGCGGTAAAATAATATTTTCTTTAATCGATAACGTATCAAGTAAGTTAAAATCTTGGAAAATGAACCCTAAATGTGTACGGCGAAACTCCGCTAATTTTGCAGCACGCATTTGATTAATTTCTTCACCATTTACAAGCACATGACCTGAAGTTTGCTTATCAATTGTTGCTAATAAATTTAAAAGCGTCGTTTTTCCGCTTCCTGAAGGACCCATAATCCCTACAAATTCGCCTTCTTCTATTTTAAAATTTATATCGTTTAAAGCAGTCGTCGCTACTGAACCTTTTGATTGGTACACCTTCGTTAATCCTTTTACTTCAAGAACACTCATCTCTAATCCCCCTATGTGTTTTCTTCTTACATTTACTATAAGAAAAATAAGAAAAAGAAACGAGTGATTTCCCTTACAAAACATTTTGTTATCTTACAGTTTTGTCATTTTTCTCATTAATGTATGATACTCTTCATCTTTTGCAAATTGGAACGTGAATGTTGTTCCTTCTCCTTCAGCCGATTGAACATATATTCCATGATGTAAATTATCGCAAATTTCCTTCGTAATATATAAGCCCATCCCAGTCGCTTCTCTCGTTTTACGTCCATTTATTCCCGTAAAGAATGGATCAAATATGCGCTTTACGTCTTGCTCTGGAATACCAATTCCATTGTCCTTAATATGTAATAACACCTTTTGATTTTTCTCTTCAATTTGAAATTGAATTTCTTTTTTCTCTGCCGCTGAAATTTTTGTATACTTGATTGCGTTTACAACAATTTGACCTATAGCAATACTCAGCCATTTTCTATCAGATGCAACCATACAAGTATCTTCTTCAAACATCACTTTCGGAAATACAGACGATTGAATGAAGGATTTTCGATTTTCATTAATAATACCTCGCACGACATCTATAACATTTACTACTTCTACTTTATAATCCTTCGCAAACTGCTCTAGCCTTGCCATATGTAACGCTAAATCTAAACCATTTAGTATACGGTTATTTTCTTCACGAATACTTTCAACTGTTGCTCTTGCCTCACGATGCTCCTTGCCAAACTTCTGCAACAATAATTCAATAACAGATACTGGTGTTTTCATTTGGTGAATCCATTGGTTCATAAATATCATTTGCTGTTGCTCTTTCGCATGCTGTTTATGAACTTCATTCATATATTGCTGTCTTAATAACGTAAAAGATTCAACGACCATTTCTTGCTCTAATGTATAAGATTCATCAATAAGTAAAGAGTCATGTAATGTATTTCCGCCAGTAACATACTTTTTGATACTCTTTAAAAACACACTCCGTTTTCGGTAATCGTAAATGAGGTATACAGTAAACACAACTGTTCCTAATAAAAGTCCATATAACCACGTACTCCAATCAATGGATTTCTTTTCTAAAAGACTTTGCAACTGCAAAACAAGCCCAAATAAACAAAGGCTAACAATATAAGAAAGAATTAAAGAAAAACGGTCCATGAGGTAATTTTTAACCTTCATGCCCTTCGCCCCACTCTGTAAGAAGCGCATAACCATATCCACGTTTCGTTACAATTGCATTTTTAATGCCTAGCTCTTCTAGTTTCTTCCTTACACGTTTTACATTTACGGTTAATGTATTATCATCCACAAATGCTACTTCATCCCATAGAGCTTCTAACAGTTCTTCACGCGTTACATATTGATTCACCTGTTTCATTAAACACTCTAATAAGTAAAACTCATTTTTTGTCAGTTCAGTTTGTTGTCCCTGCCACTCAACGATATGCTGGGACGGGAATAACAACAGTCCATTTACACCTAAACAATCACTCTCAGCAGCAGAGGCATACTCTCCATAGCCACGGCGAAGCGCACTCTTCACCTTTGCCATTACGATATCTAAATGGAATGGCTTCGTAATATAATCATCGCCGCCATTTTCAATCGCCATTACTTGATCCATTTCCCCTGTTCTTGCAGAAACAAAAATAATCGGCGCATTCGATACAGTACGAATTTGACGACACCAATAAAAACCGTCAAAGTACGGTAAATTAATATCAAGTAACACAAGATGAGGATTTATTTTTACAAACTCATCTTTTATATGACGTAAATCACTTGCTCTAAATGATTGATAGCCATACCTTTCTAAATGCTCCTCTAATATTCCCGCAATTTTCTCATCGTCTTCTACAATTAATATTTTATACATGTTCTTTTTCTCCCCATAAAAGAATTCTTTTACATTTACTCCTTTTTCCATTATAAATTGAAAATTTAATTAGTGGGGATTTTTCCCTATATAAATCCGATTTTTACGATATAAAAAAAGACTGCCGTATTTCGGCAGTCTTAATCGATAAATTCAAATTCATATTCAAGAATTTTCACAATATCTCCGTCTTTTGCACCACGTGCACGAAGCGCTTCATCAATACCCATTCCGCGCATTTGACGAGCGAAACGACGTATAGATTCATCACGTGAGAAGTCTGTCATCTTGAATGTTTTCTCGATATCGTAACCAGAGATAACAAACGTGCCATCACTTTCACGTGTAATTTCAAATTTAACACCTTCAGTATCAAATTTGTACATTACACTTGTATCAGACTCATCCGCAACTTCATGTATTGGGAATTCTGGTGTTGTTTCTATTAAGTTTGCTACTTCAAACAGTAAGTCACGAACACCTTGTCTTGTTACAGCTGAGATTGGGAAGATTTTTACTTCGTCTCCCACTTTCTCTTTAAATGCTTGTAAGTTTTCTTCTGCATCTGGCATATCCATTTTGTTTGCAACAACAACTTGTGGACGCTCAGTTAAGCGAAGATTGTATTCTTTCAATTCATTATTAATCGTTACGTAATCTTCATATGGCTCACGGCCTTCTAAACCAGACATATCAATAACATGCACGATTACACGTGTACGCTCAATATGACGTAAGAATTGGTGTCCAAGTCCGACGCCAGCATGTGCGCCTTCAATTAGTCCTGGAAGGTCAGCCATAACGAAGCTGCGGTTATCACCAGTTTCAACAACACCAAGATTCGGAACGATTGTTGTGAAGTGATACTCTGCAATTTTCGGACGCGCTGATGATACAACAGATAATAATGTAGATTTACCTACACTTGGGAACCCAACAAGTCCAACGTCTGCTAGTACTTTAAGTTCTAGAATGACATCACGCTCTTGACCTGGTTCCCCGTTCTCAGCGATTTCTGGCGCTGGGTTCGTAGCTGTTGCAAAACGTGAGTTACCACGGCCACCACGGCCACCTTTTGCAATTACAGCAGTTTGTCCATGCGTTACTAAATCGGCAAGAATTTGACCAGTTTTTTCATCTTTTACTACTGTTCCTGGCGGAACCTTTACAAGTAAATCTTCAGATTTACGCCCGTGCTGACCTTTACTCATTCCGTGCTGACCGCGATCAGCTTTGAAATGACGTTGGTAGCGGAAGTCCATTAATGTACGTAAGCCTTCCTCAACTACGAAAACAACATCTGCACCTTTACCGCCGTCGCCACCTGCTGGGCCACCTTTAGGAACATACTTCTCACGACGATACGCAACCATACCGTTACCACCGTCGCCGCCTTTTACATATATCTTGACCTGATCTACAAACATTATTTCACCACACTTTTTTCAATTGGTTGTAATATAACTGAGACTTCTTCGTCTCGCACTGTATAAGAAATGGAATACCATTTATTGTTTTGGGTCGCAAGCCAATTTTGTAGTTCTTCTACACTCGTTAGCTTACCACGAAAATCAAAAAAGAAACGAGCATTCTCCGCGTCACATTCAATTGTGATACAAACATAATTTTCAACATATACGTCTAAACTATGCTGAAGCATTGAGAAAAATTGATTCGTCCATGTACATACAGTCTCATCTAAGTGAGATAAGTTATGTAATTTCCCTAATACTTCGTACTCCAATAAGCACGGCTGCTGTTTCCAATTATATGTTAAAATCCACTCTGAAAATAAAGGCATTGATAGCCCCATCAGATTGGATTCTTGTCTCGCTTCTTGGACAAAACGATCGATGAGACTATGAATTTCTTCCACTTTTCCAAGTGAAAGGTTTCCTTTCACCATCTGCATACGATTGAGCCAATCATGTCTTGAATGGCGCAATGCATCTATAATTGTCCATTTTTCATTCATTTAGATACCCCTTAATATAGAAAAACTCTAACCTGCACTCAGGTTAGAGTTTTCCGTGAGTTCTTATGCTTCTTGAGCAACAGGATATACGCTCACTTGTTTGCGGTCACGGCCAAGACGCTCAAAGCGTACTACGCCGTCAACTTTCGCGTATAAAGTGTCATCGCCACCACGACCAACGTTAACACCTGGATAAATTTTTGTACCGCGTTGACGGTAAAGAATTGAACCACCTGAAACCGTTTGACCATCTGCGCGTTTAGCACCAAGACGTTTTGACTGAGAGTCACGACCGTTCTTTGTACTACCTACACCTTTCTTAGATGCGAAAAACTGAAGATCTAATCTTAACATACGTTACACCTCCTGCACTTTTTCTATTAAACGGATATACTTTCCGTAATCAAGTTCGATCGTCTTAAGCGAAACAACCAATCCTTCTAAAAGTATCTGTGCTTTTTCTGCTGCATGAACGTCTAAATCATTAGGCAATTCATACGTTAAGAATCCGCCATCACTTCCGAGTTCAATAGTTGCCTGCACATTACAAAGTTCTTCCACTGCATTTATAGAACCAAACACAACCGCTGTAGTTCCAGCACAGACAAGGTCTTGTCCATGTGGCGCATAATCGGCATGTCCAGTCATTTTAAATGATTGGATACTTCCTAATTTCGTGCGACTTATCGTAATTTTAATCATGTTAACCAGAATTAAGCGTTGATAGCTTCAACAACTAGCTTAGTGTAAGGTTGACGATGACCTTGTTTCTTACGATTGTTCTTTTTCGCTTTGTATTTGAAAACGATGATTTTCTTAGCGCGACCTTGTTTTTCAACTTTCGCAGTAACTGTTGCACCTTCTACAACTGGGCTACCAACTTTAACGTTTTCGCCACCAACGAAAAGAACTTTGTCAAAAGTAACAGTTTCACCAGCTTCAACATCTAATTTTTCAATGTAGATTGCTTGACCAGCTTCAACTTTAATTTGTTTTCCACCTGTTTCGATAATTGCGTACATACTTGCACCTCCTCTTAATTACTAAGACTCGCCAAAAACGAGGTAGACATAAATGCCTTTAGGGAACCTGTCTTGTGCGGTTGTAGCATATAGCCGTTTAGGTGCTATAAACTATAACATAAAGATGTTACCATAATTCATTGAGTATTGTCAATGAATCTTCTACTAACTATTTTTTCCGTTCTACAATTTCTTTTTTACTTCCAAAGCGGATAATAGTGTACTTTTCGATAATATCATCTTTGAAATAAATTTCAAATGGAATATTTTTTTGTAATTCTTTTTGCAAAAATTGTTTTTGCAGTTCTTTAGGCGCAGCGATTAATACTGCCTCATCCTCTATGTTGCCATATGTGATTAATTCTCTCTCTAGCTCATACGCAATTGTTTCATACGACATTACATAACTCGTCGCTTTGCAAGATACACACTCTTCTAGTAATACGTCACGTAAAGAATGTTTTTTACGTTTTCGTGTCATCTCCAAAATTCCTAACTCAGTAAATCCAAGTACTCTTGTATAAGTACGATCATCTTTCATAGCAGCTATGAGACATTCTCTTACCTTTTCTTTATCTTCTCTTTTTTTCATATTAATAAAATCAATTAATATCATACCACCAATATCACGAAGTCTTAATTGGCGTGCAATTTCTTCAGCTGCCATCTCATTTGTGCGAAGTACTGTATCTTGTAAATTTTGTTTTCCAGTAAACTTGCCCGTATTCACATCAATTACAGTCATCGTCTCCATTTGCTCTACAATTAAATAAGCACCATTTGGAAGCCACACAATTTTTTGGAGTGCTTTCTCAATTTCACGCTCTATTCCAAAATGGTTAAACATCGAAGACTTTTCATTATAAAAAGATACTTTTTCTTTTCCAACTTTGTCTTCTAATTCTTTTACTATACTTCTTGTATCTACAACTACTTTTTCAATTGTTTCAATTGGGTTCTCTTGAAATACACGATCTAAAAAGGTCGCCGGTCGATGAAGTAATAACGGCGCCTTTCCTTGATCCTCTTTTCTTTTTAACTCTTCATACAACTGTTGTAACCCTTGCATTTCAGCTTGTATTTCTTCAATTTCCCCTTTTTCAGAAGCAGAGCGGAAAATGTAACCTCCCGTTCCTTCTACTTCAATTTCAAGTAACTGTTGTCTTCTTTTATTATTTTTTATTTTCCGAGAAACCGCTCGCATCTCATCAAACGGCATATAAACGACATATTTCCCAGTAAATTCTATATTCGCTGTCAATTTAGGCCCTTTCGTATCAATTGCCTCTTTCACAACTTGTACGAGTATCGCTTGCCCTTCATGTATACGATAAGAAGGTGGTACATCATCGTATGAAAGATACGCATGTTTTTCTAAACCTATATTTACAAAAGCTGCGTTCATTCCAGCAATTGTTCTTACGATACGTCCAACATAAATATGCCCAACAATCTCTTGCTCTTCATTACGTTTCCATAAAAACTCAACAATCTTTTTCTTCTCTTCAATTGCAACGCGCTTTTCCGAACCAGCGTAATTCACATATAACGTTTTCAAAATTATTTCCTCACTTTATAATCTTCTTTGCTTTTACAATAATAAAAGGTTAGTGCTATCGTCAACACTAACCGATTAATTCTTCAACTGATGAGGTTGTTCGTTTTTCAGTAAAATATGCATAGAGCAATTCATTTTCATCCAATGTGTAATGCTCTTTATATTTTCCACGGACGATAATAGAATGCTTATATCCTCTACGAAATTTTGTGAATATCTTATATAAATGATCTTCTGATTGCACTTCAATAGGTGCAATCTTTTCAATCCCTCTTTTATTTCCATAATAACGTTCTAATAAAAAACGCATAAATGCATACCGTCTTTGTTTCCACTCTTGATATAACGACACTGCCAAAAATATGAGTAGTACCCACATCATAATATTGTTACTATTCCAGAGCAACTGCCATCCTAATATTACACCAAAAAAAACACATGACAATTTCATCATCTTTTCATGTGCTTGTAAATAAGGAAAACGATATGATAGTATATTAAACAATACTTTCCCGCCATCTAACGGCCAAATAGGGAGTAAATTAAACGCTAAAATAATTATATTATTCCACATAAAGAAATAATATAAATCTGCATTCAACCAACCGGCTTCAAACAACATATAACCTACCAGCATCATCCAAACATGTTGAATCGGCCCTGCAATTACGACAACAAGTTCCTCTTTCAATGACTTATTACCATGTTCCTCAAGCTCGGCCACGCCACCAAACGGCAAAAGCTGAATTCTTTTTATACGCCAATTATAGTGTGCTGCTGCAATAGCATGCCCAAGTTCATGAATAAGAACGATACAAAATAACAGTAGTAACTCTTTAAAACGTGCAGTAAAAATACCAATGACAATAATAACCCAAAATAATGGATGCACGGAAATTTTCGTCAAAACGTCTCTATATTTAATCAAATGATATCACCTGGATCGGATCAATAAATTTTTCATTCTTTTTTATCGCGAAATAAAACTTTCCATTTTTATCATTTATATCATTACTCACCGTTCCAATTTTTTGTTTCTTTGAAACGTAATCATATAATTTCACTGACATATCGTTTAAGTTTGCATACCATGACTCCGTACCATCTGCATGTTGAATTTGAACTGTATTTCCAAGTTCCTCTTTCTTACCCGCAAAAACAACTAATCCTTCATTCACTGACTCAACCGTTGCATTTGTAGCTGTTTGGACAAATACACCTTGGCCATTTTTTTGAAACCCTTGCATTACCTTTCCAGAAGCGGGAATTGCATAATCTTTTTGCTGAATACTTCCTTCTTTTTTCTCGTTTGGCGAATAGAATACGAGCGGTTTTCCAAATTGCTTTTCGTACCATTTCGCTACAGTAGCAAACTGAAATTCCTCTTTCATCACTTTTTCTGTAACAGCTTTAGCTCCATTGAATGAAGAAGGAGCATTCTTATATAAAATAGCAACCGAAAGAACTAATATTGCCGATAATAAAACTTTGAAGAAAAAGACTTCCTTTCGAAATAAAGGATGCATTTCCTTTTCTCCATCTTCAATAACTACTGTTTCGCTATCAAAATTCCCTCCGGTAAAATACTGTTCTTCCTCCATCCTTTCTTGCTCGGCCTTCCTTTTTGCAATCCGCTTTTTAATTTCTTCTACGCGTCTATTCTTCATACTGTCTCCTTTCTTTCGTTAAGCTAATTTCAATAGAAACAGTTGTATACAGTTTGTACATATGTATGAGCTAAGAAAGAAAGATATTCGTGTGAAGAAAAAAGAAAGCACCTCGCATATGTGCGAAGTGCTCTTAACGGATTCCAAAGAAGTTTTTCACCTTTGCAAATACCGATACCTTTTCTTGTTCAAATGCTTGTAATGGTACATTCTCACCTAACAAGCGTCTAGCAATATTACGATAAGCCAACGCTGCTTTTCCGCTTGGTTGCAACGCCACAGGTTCACCTGTATTTGTAGCTCGAATAACTTCATCGTCATCTTCGACAACACCAAGAAGCTCGATTGACAATGTACGTACAATTTCATCAACATCTAACATATCCTGTTCATGAAGCATATGACTACGTACACGGTTAATAACAAGTTTCGGTGGTTCAATATCCTCTTTTTCTAAAAGCCCAATAATACGATCCGCATCGCGCATTGAGGATACTTCTGGAGTCGTAACAACGATTGCTTTATCCGCACCAGCTACCGCATTTTTAAATCCCTGCTCAATCCCCGCAGGACAATCGATTAATATGTAATCATAATCTTGACGTAATACTTGTATTAATTCATCCATTTGTTCAGGTGTTACCGCTGATTTATCACTCGTTTGTGCTGCAGGTAATAAATAAAGATCATCAAAACGTTTATCTTTAATAAGAGCCTGAGGTAAACGGCAACGCCCTTCAACGACATCAACAAGATCAAATACAATACGATTTTCCAGCCCCATTACTACGTCTAAATTTCGAAGACCGATATCTGTGTCAATTAAGCACACTTTCTTTCCAGATAACGCTAGGGCCGTACCAATGTTCGCAGATGTAGTAGTTTTACCTACTCCGCCTTTTCCAGATGTAATTACTATTGCCTCTCCCACAGCTATACAATTCCCCTTTCTAACTTTGTTAAATTAGGTCTAAGATGAGTGAGAAGTTGCAGGCGATCGACAACAATGTGATTGTTCTCATTAATATACGCACATTCTGCCGCCTCCGCTCCGTCTTCTTTCTCTTCCGGAGCCCGCATTGCCACATCACTAATTCGAAGTTGCATCGGGTTCATAACAGATGCAGCGATTACAGCATCTGAATCCCCATAATACCCAGCATGTGCAATTCCTCTTAATGATCCTACGACAAAAATATTCCCCCCAGCGATAACCGTTCCGCCTGGATTAACATCTCCAATTAACAACAAATTTCCTTTTACATGTAAAACTTGTCCAGAGCGAACAATTTTGGAAATAGGGACAATTTCTGTTTCTTCTTTCCAAGCTATTGCTTCTGCTTTAGTGATAACATCACTTTCAATTGAATCCACAACAAGATTCTTTTTATTACGAATTAACGTACGAATCTCTTCTTGTTGGACTTCTGTTAAATAACGATTTCCTACTTTCACATGCACTTCAATTAAAGAGCGCCCATCACCATCGTAGTAATGTGTAGAAAGTTTTTCGTCTAATTCCATCAATAATTCTGAGAATGAACAACAATCATCTAAATGAAGCGTTATCCCATCTTTTGTCCCTTTTATCGTTACATTTTGTTGCTTTTTTTCTTCCACTAAAGTTCACCCCACCGATTCAATTCGACATAAAATTAGAAAATCCTCTTTTCTTTTTCTTCCATCGCTTTTGAAAGACGCACTATATATCGTCTCAGTGGGAAACAAACTATCAATAAGAAAATAGCATTTAACAATAAAGTAGAAAGGAGACGATCTGTGAAAAAGACATGCGCTGGCATATGAGTACGTCCTAACAAAGTTAAGAATCCATACACATAATACTCTAGTGCTACAATGCTAGCTAATATGATAGAAACAACAATAAATAAATTCAATTGTAATACTTTCATCACACTATAAACTAAATAAGCTAAAATCGGATAAGCAAAAATATATATCCCGACAAGTTCTGTGTATACGGTATCAAATAAGAAGCCAAATAATAGTCCGTAATAAATCCCTTGGACCGGACTATAATACACTGTAATAAAACATAAGACGATTATAAAGAAATGCGGTGCTGCTATACTGTCTTTCCAAAACACATCCGTTGGAACAACAGTAGCAAACATATTTTCAAATAGAAACACAAAAAGGAGCAAAAGAGGAAGAGCTGCTCTTTTTAATATCTTCATCATCTCTTCTTCTCCTCCTATTCTAATGGCGCTGAAGGTGTTGCACGTTTAGCAACCGTAATATGCTCTACGTCATTTAAATCAGCGGCAGGTTTTACATAAGCTGTTTTTGTTAAGCCATATGCATCCGGCTGAACATCAACGATTTTTCCAATTACAAGACCTTTCGGGAAAATATCACCAAGTCCAGATGTTACAACTAGTTGATCTTTTTCTACCGGTGCATCAGAGCCAATCTTTGTGAAAAGAAGTAATTGTTTTTCTTTGTCATAACCTTCAATCAAACCAAAGATTTTCTCTTGCCCTTGTACAATAGCAGAAACGCGATTTGTTCGGCTCATAGAACTTAGTAATTCTACTGATGATGTAAACTGAGATACACTTTTCACTCTTCCAACTAACCCTTGTGAAGTTACTACAGCCATATCTTTTTTAATTCCTTGCTGTGCCCCTTTATCAATTCCAATTAAATCGTACCATTTATCTGGATTACGAGAAACAACAGTAGCTGGAATTTCAGTATACCCGCTATTTAACTCTTTTTTACCAGTTAGCTCTTGTAGCTTCTTGTTATCATCTTCTAGTTGTTTTACTTTCCCTGATAGACCTGCATAATTATCTAATTTTGCTTTTAATTCTTTATTCTCTTCATACGTGCGCTTTACATCCTCTACATTTTCGAAGAATCCAGCTACGTATTTCGCTGGCTTTTGGAATACACGTTCTACAACACCGACAGTGTCTTTAACAAACTGCTCTGGCCATGTTAAACTGTTCCGTTCTTTCAATGAGATTCCAATCAATGCCACGAGAAGAATAATACTAACCAACAAAACAATTAATCTTTTGTTTAAGAAAAACTGTGGCACGTTCACACCCTCTTAATTTCACTGATTTTTATTTTGCAATATTATCGAGCAGCAGTTTTGAAAAGATCGATATTGTCTAATGCTTTACCTGTTCCAATTGCTACGCAATCTAATGGATCTTCTGCAACAAGAACTGGCATTTTCGTTTCTTCACTAATTACTTTATCTAAATTACGTAGTAATGCCCCGCCGCCTGTTAATACGATACCGCGGTCCATAATATCAGCCGCTAATTCAGGTGGCGTTTTTTCTAACGTATTTTTAACTGATTCTACAATCGCATCTACTGTATCTTTTAATGCATCTGCAATTTCTTCTGGCTGAATTAGTACTGTTTTTGGTAAACCACTTACTAAATCACGACCGCGAATTTCCATAGGCTCGATACCTTCTGGCTCGCCTGCAGAACCAATTTCTAATTTTAATGCTTCAGCTGTTCTTTCACCAATCATTAAGTTATAGCTTTTCTTAATGTACTGAATGATTGAATCGTCCATATCATCACCAGCAACACGAACTGACTGACTTGTTACAATACCACCTAAAGAAATAATTGCAACTTCTGTTGTACCACCACCGATATCAACAACCATACTACCAGTTGGTTCCCAAACAGGTAAGTTTGCACCAATTGCTGCTGCAAATGGCTCTTCGATAGGATAAGCATCACGAGCACCCGCTTGACGAGTCGCATCGATTACTGCACGTCTTTCTACAGCTGTAATACCAGATGGTACACATACCATTACATACGGCTTACGTGAGAAGAAACCGTTTGATTTTTGAGCTTGTTGAATGTAATATTTCATCATTGTTGCAGTTGTTTCATAATCAGCAATTACACCGTCTTTCATCGGGCGAAGTGCCACAACGTTCCCTGGTGTACGACCAATCATTTGTTTTGCATCGCTACCTACAGCAACGATTTGTTTCGTATCAGTTTGTAACGCAACTACTGAAGGTTCACGTAAAACTACACCTTTTCCTTTTACATATACAAGCGTGTTCGCAGTTCCTAAGTCTATTCCAAGATCGCGAGTAAATCCACCAAATCCAAACATATTATTTATCTTCCTTTCTTGTTTTCACGGACTCATTTTTTCTTACTTTATATTATAAAAACAGTACGTTTTTTATATCTTTATCCTTTTTGTAGATAAATTTCTACAAAAAACTCATAAATCACATTATAAAACAAAATAAGTAAAAAGCATAGTCTTAAATATGACCTTTTTCCTTTAAACTCACGAATTTATGGTCACCTATTATAATATGATCAAGCACTTCAATTCCGATAATCTGACCGCATTCTACTAAGCGTTTTGTTACTTCAATATCTTCACGGCTCGGCGTGGGATCTCCTGAGGGATGGTTATGAAGACATATGATAGAGGCTGCTGCACGACGGAAGGCTTCTTTAAAAACTTCCCTTGGGTGTACAATTGACGTGTTTAAACTTCCAATAAAGATCGTTTGCCTATGTATAACTTGATTTTTTGTATTTAAATATAAACAAACAAAATGCTCTTGTTGTAAAAAGCGCATTTCTTCCATCATGTATTTCGCACAATCTTCTGGACTTCGAATACTATATCTATTTTGATATTCTAAACGTACCATTCTTCTGCCTAGCTCAAAGGCTGCCATAAGTTGCGATGCCTTTGAAATCCCAATACCATGTATACTAATTAGCTCTTCTAATGTTGCATCTTTCAACATACGTAAGCCATCAAATTGGTGTAAAATTTTATCTGACAACTTTAAAACTGTTTCTTCTTTAGAACCTGTTCTGAGTAACACTGCGAGGAGCTCTCGATTTGATAAACTTCCAGCACCTTCTGACAATAAACGCTCCCGTGGTTGTTCTTCTCTTACAACATCACGAATACCGTTCATCTCTCCACCCCTTTATTTGTTCTCTCAAAGAAAACCCCATGCAATTTTACGCATGGGTTACATCAATATCAAATTGTTTTAATTCTCGAACGAGACGTGCAATTGGTAAACCAACTACACTATAGTAGTCCCCTTGAATATGTTGAACGAAAATAGACCCTTTACCTTGAATCCCATAACTACCTGCTTTATCAAGAGGTTCTTTCGACGCGACGTATGTATCAATTTCCTCTTCTGTTAATTCCCAAAACGTAACTTCTGTACGCTCATAAAAAGTAACCGTTTTTTCTTTTGATATAATCGCAACACCTGTATACACTTCATGTGTTTTCCCAGATAGTAATTGTAACATCTCTTTCGCCTCATCCTCATTAGAAGGCTTACCAAGAATACGCGACTCATATGTAACAATTGTATCTGCACCTAACACAATGTGATCACTATTATTTTCTGTAACCGCTGATGCTTTTTGCAAGGCAAGCGACATTACAATATCAGAAGGCGATGAATATGCACCAATTGTTTCCTCTACTTCACTTAAAACGATTTCAAATGGTACGCTAGCTAACTCAAGCAATTCCTTCCTCCGAGGTGACCCTGAAGCTAAAATTATTTTTTTCATATTTTCTCCTTCCTTTCTCACATGAAGCAGAACAATTTATATCAATCGTATCAAAGGAATAGTTTGCCCACAAATGAAAGAAATATTAATTTCTCTAACTAAAAATAACACTTCTTTATTGCATACGATTATATTCCTGTCATAGAGAAAGCACTTTGCTCTAAATTCAAAAGAAAAGAAAGAAGTACATGTACTTCTTTCTTACTCATTTTATTATCCTATCATTTCACTTTCTACGAAACAATTTTTTCATACGAGAGTAAGCCATCAATAATAACTTGATTTAATTTCGCCAAAGATTCCTTATCCATTTTCCCATCTTTTACTGTTTGTACAGCTACCGACGTATACATATACAGTTTCTTTGCTTCTTCTCGCTTCATACTTTTCCCTTCTTTTTCAATCGCTTTCCATTCTTTTTCAATCACTTCTATATCTTTTGCGCTGCTTTTTCCACCAACTTGTACGCTAGAAGCATATTTTGCTAAATGAGTATATAATGGCTGCACTTTTGTTAAAAATGTTCCTACTTCTTTATCATCTTTCAGCAATGCTTTATCTGTTATATCCCAGTTCTTTTTTAAAACGGAGACACCATCATTTTTATACTTAGTCATTAATTGATTTATAGCCTGTTCATCGCTAGCAATACCAACAACTATTGCATACTTATCCCCGCTCGGTCTCAAAGCACCAATGCCCCCATTGCCTTTCCATTCTTCAAGAGCTGCCTGTCCCTTTTCTTCAGAAGAATAAAGCCCCCCTTGAACAAAGAATAATTTCATCGGATCCAATGACGTTCCTGTCTGCGCCTTTTGTTTTTCTTCTTTCGGTGCTGGTGTTTGTTCTGCCGTTCCACCCACCTTTGATTCTCCATTTCCAGTCGGCCTTGAAGCAGTTACTTCACTTCCTCCTGTTGTTCCTTGTCCAGTAAGTAAATGAAGCATCCCCATTCCAAACGTCGTACCGATAATAATTGCGGTTGCAACGATTGCAATTAATGTATTACTCCACTTCTTTCGGTATTTTTCCACAGACACTGATTTCGCTTTTTGAAACGGAACAACATTTTTAGGTCGTTCACTTTCTACTACCATCCATTCAAATTCATCTTTCTTCTTTTCCTCATACTTCGCTTCTGTTCCATTCACTTTCACTGAGATCGTTCGTGATTGCTTGTCCATACACTCACACCTCACCTCTTATCGTTGTCCGCATCATATCATATTCATTTCACAAAAAAACGAGATATTTGTCAGAGGAATTCGCCAAATAACCCTATATATTTATCTTATATGTATGCATTTGACTTCATTTGTAGAACAAAAAACTAGATAGCAAAGACTATCTAGTTTTTCTCTCGAATATATTTTCGAACTTCAGAAATGAAATAAAGAGAACCTGTTATGATAAAAACATCATTTTCCCCTATCATTTCAACTTTTGTATCAATTGCCTCTTTCCAATTTTCAAAAACTAATTTTGATTCTTTTTGTGAATATGATGCAAGCTTGTCTGCAGAAATAGCACGATCAAAGGCGAATGTTGTAAAAATCATTTCATCTGCAATGGTTTCTAATCGGCCTACCATGTTATGCAATTGTTTATCACCAAGGGCAGTAAA
The DNA here is from genome assembly GCF_051776965.1 of Bacillus cereus group sp. BceL220. Classification (NCBI taxonomy): domain Bacteria; kingdom Bacillati; phylum Bacillota; class Bacilli; order Caryophanales; family Bacillaceae; genus Bacillus; species Bacillus cereus group sp. BceL220. Next base: position 736,554 of record NZ_JBPWBC010000001.1, read on the forward strand.
TAAAACTATTACATTTTTATCTTTGTAATGCGCTTCTACTGTTTTCACAAGGCTTTCGATACCTTCTGGATTATGAGCACCATCTATAATAATATCCGGGTTACTTTGTAGCTTTTCAAAGCGCCCAATCCAATACGCTTCCCGTAATCCCGTTCTTATTCCCTCTTCCTCAATTAAAAATGATAAATATGTTTTTACATACATTACTGCCATAAGTGCTAGCGCTGCATTTCCTACTTGATGAATACCTTTCATTGAGATTTGCAAATCTTCAAATGCGGTAAAAGGACAAGTAAAATCAAACTGTTCCCCATCTTCGTTAGACTGTTTATGTAACGCTGTAAAATGCTTGCCAAGTTCGTATAAGTTTGCATGGTTTTCCTTTGCAACATTTTGAATGACTTGCAAAGCTTCTTCATCTTGCACACCAGTAATTACCGGCACACCAGACTTAATAATCCCCGCCTTTTCATATGCAATTTCTCCTAGTGTATTCCCTAAAATATGCATATGATCGTGACCGATATTCGTAATAATCGTGAGAACAGGGTGTATAACATTGGTAGAATCAAAACGTCCACCGAGCCCTGTTTCAAATAAAACAACATCACAGAAATTGACTTTACCGAAATAGCAAATTGCCATAACGGTAATAATTTCAAACTCAGTCGCTTCCCCTAAATCCGTTTCATCTAGTTTTTCCACGACTGGTTTTACCATCTTTACGAGTTCAGTAATCTCTTCATCTGCAATTGGTGTTCCATTCACACTAATGCGTTCATTAAATGTTTCGATGTAAGGAGAGGTAAACGTTCCTACCTTATATTTCGCGCCTTCTAACATGTAACGCATATATGTTAACGTTGAACCTTTTCCATTTGTACCAGCAAGATGAACACATTTTATATGACGCTCTGGATTTCCGAGCTCTTCTAGCATCCAATTCATTCTTTCTAATCCTGGTTTAATACCAAATTTCAATCGGCTATGAATCCACCCTATCGCTTCTTCGTATGTATGTATCACGTATGCTTTTCCCCTTTCAAAAGACAACTTTCATAGTTCTATTATACGCAAAGAAAAGAGACTCACCAATATAGTGAGTCTCTAAAAATATTTTTACTTTTCAAGATCTGCTAGACGTTGACGAACTGCTTCGCGTTTTTCTAGGTAATCTTGCTCTTTCGCACGCTCTCCTTCAATAACCGCTGCAGGAGCTTTCGCTACGAAACCTTGGTTAGAAAGTTTCTTCTGTACACGTTCTACTTCTTTATCGAACTTCTCAAGTTCTTTCTCAAGACGAGCTCTCTCTTCATCAAGATTGATAAGATCAGCTAACGGTAAGAATAACTCTGCACCTGATACGATTGCAGTCATTGCTTTTTCTGGCGCTTGTAAGTCCGTTTGAATTGTTAATTCGCTTGGGTTACAGAAACGCTCAATGTAAGAGCTATTTTTCGTAAGTTGAGCAAGTACAGCCTCATCTTTTGCTTTAATTTGCATTTGAACTTTTTTGCTCATTGGTGTATTTACTTCTGCACGAATGTTACGAACAGAGCGAATGATATCAACTAGAAGGTGCATTTCTGCCGCAGCTTCCGTATCTTGTAAATCTTCGCGAACTGTTGGCCACGCAGCTACTGTAATAGACTCGCCTTCATGCGGTAAATGTTGCCAAATCTTCTCTGTTACGAATGGCATGAATGGGTGTAATAGACGCATTGTTTGATCTAATACGTAAGCTAAAATAGAACGAGTCGTTTTCTTAGCTGCTTCATCTTCACCGTATAGTGGAAGTTTCGCCATCTCAATGTACCAGTCACAGAAATCATCCCAAATGAAGTTGTATAATGAACGACCAGCTTCACCGAACTCATATTTATCCATGTTACGTGTTACACTCTCGATTGTTTCGTTTAAGCGAGTTAAGATCCACTTATCTGCAACTGATTTTTCACCAGTTAAATCGATTTCTTCATACTTCATATCATCCATGTTCATTAATACGAAACGTGATGCGTTCCAAATTTTATTAATGAAGTTCCAAGTAGATTCTACTTTTTCCATGCTGAAACGTAAATCTTGACCTGGTGCACTTCCTGTTGATAAGAAATAGCGCATTGCATCTGCACCGTACTTCTCGATAACATCCATTGGGTCAATACCGTTACCAAGAGATTTACTCATCTTACGACCTTGCTCATCACGAACTAAACCGTGAATTAATACATCTTTAAATGGACGCTCGCCTGTAAACTCTAAACCTTGGAAAATCATACGAGATACCCAGAAGAAGATGATGTCATAACCCGTTACTAGTGCATCTGTTGAATAGTAACGTTTGAAGTCTGCTGAATCTTCATTTGGCCAACCAAGTGTTGAGAATGGCCATAGCGCTGAACTGAACCATGTATCAAGTACGTCGTTATCTTGATTCCAGTTTTCAATATCTGCTGGTGCTTCTGTACCTACGTATACTTCACCAGTTTCTTTATGGTACCAAGCTGGAATACGGTGTCCCCACCATAATTGACGAGAAATACACCAGTCATGAATATTTTCCATCCAACGTAAATATGTGTTTTCAAAACGCTCTGGTACGAACGTTACTTTTTCTTCTTCTTTTTGTTGAAGCGCTACTGCTTTTTCAGCAAGTGGAGCCATTTTTACGAACCATTGTGTTGATAAGTAAGGCTCAACAACTGCACCGCTACGCTCACTATGACCTACTGAATGCATATGTGGCTCGATTTCTACTAATACGCCAGCTTCTTGTAAGTCCTTCACTAATTCTTTACGGCATTCGAAACGATCCATACCGTTATATTTACCAGCTTTTTCGTTCATCGATCCATCTTCGTTCATTACTAAGATGCGTGGTAAGTCATGACGGTTACCTACTTCAAAGTCGTTCGGGTCATGAGCTGGTGTAATTTTTACAACACCTGTTCCGAAGTCTTTTTCTACGTACTCATCAGCAATAATCGGAATCTCACGGCCTACGATTGGAAGTGTAACTGTTTTTCCGATTAAATGTTTGTAACGATCATCTTCTGGATGAACTGCTACCGCTGTATCACCAAGCATCGTTTCTGGACGAGTAGTAGCAAGGCGAATGTGACCTGAACCGTCTGTTAACGGATAGTTCATATGGTAGAATGCACCTTGAACTTCTTTATGAATTACTTCAATATCAGAAAGAGCTGTGCGTGTTGCTGGATCCCAGTTAATAATATATTCACCGCGGTAAATTAAGCCTTTTTCGTATAATTGAACGAATACTTTATTAACCGCATCAGATAAACCTTCGTCTAATGTGAAACGTTCGCGAGAATAGTCTAGTCCTAAACCGACTTTCCCCCATTGTTGACGAATGTGAGAAGCGTACTCTTCTTTCCACTCCCAAGCTTTTTCAAGGAATTTCTCACGGCCAAGATCGTAACGTGAAATACCTTCTTCACGAAGTTTTCCTTCTACTTTCGCTTGTGTTGCGATACCAGCATGGTCCATTCCTGGAAGCCATAGCACATCGTAACCTTGCATACGCTTCGTACGAGTTAAAATATCTTGAAGAGTTGTATCCCAAGCATGACCTAAGTGTAACTTACCAGTTACGTTCGGAGGTGGAATTACAATTGTATACGGTTGTTTCTTCTCGTCTCCTGTTGCTTCAAAATATTTGCCTTCAAGCCACCATTGATAAAGGCCTTCTTCAACGGACATATGATCATATTTAGTTGGTAAATTCTTTTCCGTGTTTGACATTATTTTCCCTCCTTAAAATAAAAAATGTCCCTCATCCAAAAAGGACGAGGGACATCGCGGTACCACCTTTATTTACAAACAAATTCATAATTTGCTTATACTCTTAATTTGATAACGGACAAATCCGTCTTTTCCTAATGAGAACTATTCTGTTCAGAAAAGATGCTCCAGGGCTACCTTCTAACATAACTATCTAGAGAATCTCCCAGCTACTGATTCTCCTCTCTGAAGACGTTTCATGTTATACTCTTCCCCTTCAAGGCATTTATATGATTGTTAATTATTATATACAATAGTGTAAAAAACGAAACCTTATTCGTCAAGATAAATTTAAAACTATGACTTTTCGGGTGAATATAAAGAAGATAAGTAGCATTCTCTACTTATCTTCTTTATCCCGCTATTTGCGGGCAATAAGACCCCACCTCAAAATTCAGCTAAAACAAAGAAGTTAGGTTGGAGCCACCCGCTGATTAAAGTTTTACTTTACCCGTTCCCTTGCTGGGCAGCTTGTAATTGTGACAGAAAATATTCTATATTGCTAACGAGCCAATGCGATTGTTGCAAACTCTTTACTCCGCGCAGTTCATTTTCCTCGTTGCGATTATCTCTTCTTTTCTTATAAGACTGGATTTGCCGAATAAATTGCGATGGATACGTCATATACGCAAACATAAGTAGTTGCTCTTCTTTCGTAAAAGGGAAATTTTTTTGATACATTTGAAACCATTCAAACCGATCACTTCTTGCGATTGGATATGTGTTTAAAGACCGTGAATAAAAACCTACTATATCTTGCACAGGCGTTGCAAACTTCGATTTTTCCAAACTAATAAAATAGCCATTTCGCTCATAGTCAAATAAAAAATGATTAAGTGACACGTTACCATGCACAAAAGTAATACGTGTTTTCTCTTTTTCTTTCATCGCATCGTTCCACTCATTTAATTGCTTCGTTGCAAATTCACGCGCTCTCATTACATGATGATAGTACGTACAATATTGTAATTCAAACGGGGACATATACCATTTTGATTCAGATTCTACGAGAAACTCTTCTAACATCTCACCATCATTTTCCCAGCGATCGGATATAGTTGTATAATGTTTTTCTAAATCTTCTTCCGTATATGTTTCTTCCTTCACAGTTTTTTGATGCAACGTTCCAAGTGTCTGAAACATTTTATGGTATTGATCATTATCCTCGCCGTTTCCTTCTGCACGTTCTAACCAAGGCATTAAATAATAATTATACGTCCCGTCACTTAAAATATAATTTCCATCCGTCGCGTGGTATATAGGTACATAATTTGAAAAACCTTTCTCCTTCAAATATTGAATATGATGCAGAAAATTATTCCGCTCTAACTTTCTGCCTTCTATTTTCTTGAGTGCATATGGACCTTGATTCGTATAAATTTTCATTACGCTTCCGTGCTCTTCCATATGCTGCGTATCCAATCTATATTGCCTCACGATAGGTTCATAGTGATTTCGTAATTCAATATCCATACGAATAACCCTTTCTATTCAAAACATAGCCTCTAAGAAAAGAAGCGAGTGAAAACACTCACTTCCTTATTTCGCCTTTACCCTTGAAACGGGAATATAAATAATTTGCCCCGTATTTAAAAATATATCTTCTGTTTGATTGACACGGCACACATTTTGCACAGACGTTTCATAACGTTCTGCAATAGATTCAATTGTATCCCCTTCTTGCACGAAATACATTCTTAACTTTGTAAATTCTTCTTCCGGTTCTTTCGTAAATAGTTTTGTTAAATAAAGCGCATTTTCATCTCGCTGTGAGTACTCTTCTTCTTGTTCTTCCTGCTTTTTCGCTTTTTCTTTCTTGAAATCTTTTCGCCCAAACAATTCAAATTGCGGCGTTGTTTCTTGCTCCTCTTCACGCTCCACAAATTCATGTTCCTCTATCTTCTCTTCTTCTAATTCCTGCTCTTTTCTTTCCTCTAATTGGAACGGTTCAAATGCGTAATCTTCCCACTCATCTGATTCCTTATATGCTGGTTCTTCTACATGCGGCGCCGGTCTATTTTCATCCTCTTGCGCTGAATCTTCTTCTAACTCGGCATACACCGTTTCTTCCTCTTCAGCTTCATCCTCGTTTCTCTCTTCATCACACAAACCGGTAATAGATATATCCGCTAATAATTGTAAGCAACCATTTTCCTTTAATTCATAATCAAATTCCTCAATTGATACATATAGCTCTTCAATTACTTTCACTCGATTTCTCGGAATTGATATTTCAAGCGGAAAGGAATGAACAAGTTCATTAACCCCATCTTCCCTTGTTTCTACATAATCAATTGACTTTGCTGGCGATAGTTCTCTTAATGAATACGCCGAATCATCTTTTCGTGCAACATACTCTCCCGTTAAATCTAATTGCCCTCTCACGATTACTTCATGATCAAGCTCTTCTATCTCAACGTCTGGATCTAACGAAATTGACAAAAGTTCATCGACTTCCTGTCCCTTTTGGAACCAAACAGATTCTTTTAATGAAAATCGTAACGAATGATCTGCAGCCACTTCTTTTCCCCCTCCCAAACTATATGTCATTACAGATTTATGTAGGGAAAGCTTACTTTATGAATAAAAAAAAATCGCTCCCCTTATGGAGAGCGATTTTTCTCTAATACATTATTTTAATTTTGACATTGCAATTTCAGCTGCTGCCATCGTCGCCTCAATATCTGCGTCACTATGTGCTGTCGATAAGAATAAACCTTCGAATTGAGATGGCGGTAAGAATACACCTTGTTCTACCATTTCACGATAGTAAGCCGCAAAGAATTCTAAGTTTGAAGATTTTGCTGCATCGTAATTAATAACGGGCTCATCTGTAAAGAAAATACCAATCATAGAACCTGCACGGTTAATACGATGTGGAATGCCATGTTTTTCAGCTGCTTTACGTAATCCAGCTTCCAACATTTCAGCTTTACGCTCAAATTCTACATATGATTCTGGCGTTAACTGTACTAACGTTTCATAACCTGCTGCCATTGCAAGTGGATTACCTGATAAAGTACCAGCTTGGTAAATCGGTCCGCTTGGTGCAACTTGGCGCATAATTTCTGCTTTACCACCGTATGCTCCTACTGGTAAACCACCACCGATTACTTTACCTAAGCATGTTAAATCAGGTGTTACGCCATAATAACCTTGGCCACAATTATAAGCTACTCGGAACCCTGTCATTACTTCATCAAAAATAAGCAATGCACCGTTTTGTTCTGTTACTTCACGAAGACCTTCTAAAAATCCAGGCTGCGGAGGAACAACCCCCATATTTCCTGCTACTGGTTCTACAATTACACAAGCAATATCATCACCGAATTGTTCAAACGCGTATTTTACGCTTTCTAAATCGTTATAAGCTACTGTAATCGTATTTTTCGCTACACCTTCTGGTACACCAGGACTATCTGGTAAACCTAAAGTCGCCACACCAGAACCAGCTTTAATTAATAGCGAATCACCATGACCGTGGTAACAACCAATAAATTTCAAGATTTTATTACGACCTGTATAACCACGAGCTAAACGTAGTGCACTCATTGTTGCTTCCGTTCCAGAGTTAACCATACGCACAATCTCAATTGATGGCACGCGCTCAATAACAAGTTTTGCTAATTTATTTTCAATTTCTGTTGGTGCACCGAAGCTTGTACCTCTTTCAGCAACAGATTTTAACGCTTCTACAACACGATCATTTGCATGACCATGAATTAAAGGCCCCCATGATAATACGTAGTCGATGTATTCATTCCCATCAATATCATATACTTTAGAGCCTTTTCCACGCTCCATAAACAACGGATTCATCCCAACAGATTTAAAAGCACGAACCGGGCTATTTACGCCACCAGGCATTAAGTCTTGTGCCTCTTCAAACGCCGCAATCGATTTATCAAACTTTTTCATTATTTAGCGCCTCCTTCTTGTAACCATTTTGCTGCATCTTTCGCATGATACGTAATAATTAAGTCTGCTCCTGCACGTTTCATACTAATTAATTTTTCAAGAACAACTTCTTTTTCATTAATCCAGCCATTTTGCGCTGCCGCTTTAATCATCGAATATTCACCACTTACATTATAAGCGACAACTGGTAAATTAAAGTTATTTTTCACATCACGAACGATATCTAAGTAAGAAAGAGCTGGTTTTACGATTAAGAAATCTGCACCTTCCATTACATCTGATTCTGCTTCACGGAATGCTTCCATACGGTTTGCCGGATCCATTTGATATGTTTTACGGTCACCAAATTGCGGTGCACCGTGCGCAGCATCACGGAATGGTCCATAAAATGCTGATGAATATTTCACAGCGTACGACATAACTGGCACGTGTCCAAAACCATTTTCGTCTAATGCATGGCGAATTGCTGTTACGAAGCCGTCCATCATGTTTGATGGCGCAATAATGTCCGCTCCTGCTTTCGATTGACTTACAGCTGTTTTCGCAAGAACTGCAAGAGACTCGTCATTTAAAATAATACCATCTTCAATTACACCGCAATGACCATGGCTTGTAAATTGACATAAACATGTGTCTGCAACTACTACTAGCTCAGGGAAATCACCTTTAATTTGCTGAATAGCACGTTGTACAATTCCATGATCACAATATGCTGATGATCCAACTTCATCCTTTTCAGCAGGTAAACCAAATACAATAACAGAACGAATACCTAAATCAACAACTTCTTGCATTTCAGCTTGCAATAAATCTAAAGACATTTGATATACGCCTGGCATAGAAGGAACTTCATTACGAACATTTTCACCTTCTAATACAAAAATAGGGTAAATAAAATCTTCCGTATGTAAAAACGTTTCACGCACAAGCGCACGCATGCCCCCGCTTTGTCTTAAACGACGATGACGATTAAATTGTAAAGAGTTCATAGATTTCTATCCCCATTCTTTCATTTTATAGATTCACAAACACATTGTAGTAATGCTTCTACAGTGTACTCTTTCGGCACAATAACAGACGGAAAATAACGACTTGCCTCTTTTTCCGTAATAGGTCCTATACAAGCAATTGTACATTTTTTTGTCCATTCTCTCCAGTTTGCACCCTCAAGTAAACGAACAAAACTAGTAACAGTTGAAGGACTCGTAAATGTAATAATGTCTACTTCTCCTAACTTCAACGCTGCTATAAGCTCTTGCTTTTTTTCTACATTCACTTTCGTACCGTATACGATCAACTCATCTAGAGAAACACCAATTTCACGCAGTTTAACTGGTATTACATCTCTTGCTAAATTGCCTTTTGGAAATAAAATGCGTTCGTTTCCATTTAATTCTTTTAGAAGCTCTTCGGCAAATGCTTCTGCAACAAATGAAGTCGGAACAAAATGAACTTGATAGCCCCTTTTTTCTAACTCTAATTTTGTTTTCACACCTACCGCAGCGATTTTAATGGTTAGTGGTAGTTTCTTTTTTAAACTATCTAGAAAAAAAGCTACACCATTTCTGCTCGTAAAAATAACCCAGTCGTATGAATGTAGCTGCTCTTCAATATGTTGAATTTGCCTATGAGACATACCTTCCATACGCAAAAGCGGAATTTCCAATGGAATTCCGCTCTTTTCTTTCACTGCTACACTCATTTGTTTCGCTTGATGCTGGGCACGTGTAATCAATACCGTTTTTCCAGCGAGAGCGTTCATATTTATTGTTGCTCCTTATTTGCAGCAAGAATGAGTTCTTTGGCGCCTTGTTTAATTAAACGGTCCGCGGCCTCTAATCCTACTTCTTCAGGATTAGTACCCACTACTGTCTCTTTTAATAAAACAGAGCCATCCATAGAGCCGACAAGAGCTGTTAATTCGATTGCATCGTTTTCTGTAAGGGTTGCATATCCAGCGATTGGAACTTGGCATCCACCTTCAAGTTTATGAAGAAATACTCGCTCCGCTGCCACTGTTCTTTCTGTTATCGCATCATTAATATGCGCTAACAATTGCAATAAATCCTTATCATCCTCACGACACTCAATCGCTAATGCACCTTGTCCTACAGCAGGTACACATAACGCTTCATCTAAATGTTCTGTAATAACTTCATCATCCCAGCCCATTCTTTGTAATCCAGCTGTCGCTAAAATAATCGCATCGTAATCTTCTTCTTTTAATTTACGTAAACGTGTATCGATATTCCCGCGAATCCACTTCACTTGTAAATCTGGTCTCGCAGCGAGTAGCTGTGCACTACGTCTTAAACTACTCGTACCTAAAATAGCACCTTCCGCTAACTCTTTAAACGATGCTCCATTTTTTGAGATAAAAGCATCCCGAGGGTCAACACGCTTTGGTGTACAGCCAATCATTAAACCTTCTGGAAGTACGGCCGGCATATCTTTCATACTATGTACAGCCATATCGATTTCTTTCGTAAGTAACGCATGCTCAATTTCTTTAACGAACAAGCCTTTTCCGCCTACTTTTGAAAGAGTAACATCTAAAATAACATCACCTTTTGTGACAATTTCTTTCACTTCAAATTCATATGGTAGACCTAGCGCTTTTAACTGATCAATAAACCAGTTTGTTTGCGTTAATGCTAGTTTACTCTTTCGTGACCCTACAATAATTTTGCGCATAATTCTCTCTCCTCATTATAAATACCAAAAGTGGAAATTGGATAAACTGCTTAATAGAAAAATGTTTACTAGCATTACGAGAAACGATCCGATATTCCACTGTACAATTTTCTTACCTTGCAACACATCTGCCGCTCGTAAATATAAACCTGTGCAATACACAAATAGAACGACAAAAGATCCGATTACTTTCGTATCATACCAATGGAAATTGTCCAATTTTGTATATCCCCATATACACCCCAATAAAATTGCTAGTAAGAAAAATGGAACAGAAAATAAATTTAATCCGTAAGACGTAGATTCAAGCTTCGGTAAATTCCCTAACCTTCTTAATCTCGCATTCCACTTTTTCTTTTTTAATAGGCGATATTGCAGTAAATACATAATAGAAAAAATAAACGATACCGTAAACGTTGCATAAGAAATAATCGCCATTCCAACATGCACGTATACAAGTTCTGAAACTAATTGCTCTGCAAGTACTGGCGACATCTTTCCGAGCGGTGTAAAAATAGAAAAAGCGCTTACGCCAAATGCAACAACATTTGTAAAGAAGACTAAAAAGTCAACGCGCATAAATCGATTTATGACTAACGACATCGTAATCAATAACCAAACATAAAAATAAATCCCTGATAATAAAGTTAAAATGGGATTCGTTTCTGAATCTGTCGCCCTAAGCAACATAAAAATAGACTGCAATACCCATACAATCGAAAGTAACCAAAAAGCAAATCGGTTCGCCTTTCGGTTACTTTGGAAATAATCTATAAAATATAAACTAATGCTACAAGCATATAAAATAATTGCAATATGATAAATAATACTGTTATTTAAAAAACTCATCCGATCATCCTTCCAAATTATAAAGATGGAACGGATGGTGTCCACACTCTTTTATGTTCTACTTCTTCCGCACGACTCTCTACTTCTTCCGTTTCTAAATCAAAAATCTTTGCAAATAACGCTAGTTTTTCGCTCGCTCCCTCTTCAGCAGCTATTTCTTTTGCTACTAAAATTGGGTCTTTTAATAATTGATTAATAATACTTTTCGTATGCTTACTAATAACTTTTTTCTCACGATCACTAAGGTTTGGTATTTTCCGCTCTAGGCTTACCATCGTTTCACTTTGGATTGCAAGTGCCTTATCACGAAGAGCTGATATTAATGGAACAACACCAAGTGTACTTAACCACGTTTTAAATAGAACAATTTCCTCTTCAATCATAAATTGAATTTTCTCTGCTTCTTTCAAACGCTCAGCACGGTTTGCCTCCACTACTCCTTGCAGATCATCAATGTCATACAAGAAAGAACCTTCTAGCTCATCAATCGCTGGATCAATATCACGTGGCACTGCAATGTCAACCATAAACAAAGGACGACCAGAGCGCATTTTCTCCACCTTTGTCATCATCTCTTTCGTAATGACATACTCTGATGCACCAGTTGAACTAATTAAAATATCTGCTTCTAATAATGCACATTGTAATTCGCTTAACGATTTTGCATGTCCCATATATTTCTCAGCCATTACTTCTGCTTTCGAAAGCGTCCTATTCATAACTGTTACTTTACGAGCACCACTTCCATATAAGTTTTGCAATGCAAGTTCGCCCATTTTACCAGCACCAAGAATAAGCACATGACAATCTGTTAACTCGCCAAATATTTTCTTTCCAAGCTCAACAGCAGCATAACTAACAGACATCGCACTTTCACCAATTGTTGTTTCTGAGTGGGCACGTTTTGCTAATGTAATGACTTGCTTAAACAATTCATTAAAAATTGTGCCTGTTGCTTTAACTTGTTGTGCTTCTAAAAAGCTATCTTTTATTTGGCCTAAAATCTGTGTTTCTCCCACTACCATAGAATCTAAACCGCACGTTACGCGGAATAAATGGTCTATTGCACCATCTTGTTCAAAAATAGTTAAATATGGTGCGACTTCTTCTATTTCAAGCTGAAACCAATCAGCTAAAAATTTCTTAATATAATACCGTCCCGTGTGTAATTGATCTACAACAGCATAAATCTCAGTGCGATTACAAGTTGATACAATGACATTCTCTAACACGCTCTTTTGATTTTGTAATGTAGTCATCGCTCGCTCTAGCTCTGCTGCCTGAAATGTGAGTTTCTCACGAAATTCTACAGGGGCTGTTCGATAATTTACACTAACAACAAGAATATGCACGCAGCATGTCCCCCTTCACCCGTTTTATCACTTTATCTACTATCATAATACAACTTTCCTCTTATGAATCTGACAATCGTGTGAACAACCGATTATTTTTTAATTATTCTCCGTATGTAATAAAGGAGATTCAGCAAACTAATAAAAAAACTTCTACTTTATAATGATTATAAATTAATAACTCTATTTGTACGTTACCAAAAAAAGTCCTCATAATCAAGTGATGGAAACTATTCCATATAAATTATAACATCATCTTTCCTATCTTCTTTCATCATGAAGGAAAATATGTATGATTGTTCCAAAATGTAGCAGACACTTTCTCAATACAATGTATTTGACATTTTATTTATTTTTCGTTATATTGATTTTACAAAATTAAATTGTGCACAACTTAATAAGAAGGGAGTTATGTATGACAGAGGACTCTTTGCATCTAGATAACCAACTTTGTTTTTCTATTTATGCCTGCTCTAGAGAGGTTACTCGTTTTTATCGACCTTATTTAGAAGAGATGGGTATTACGTATCCCCAGTACATTACTTTACTCGTACTATGGGAGCAAGATGGACTAACAGTAAAAGAAATTGGAGAACGTCTATTTTTAGATTCCGGTACGTTAACACCTATGTTAAAACGAATGGAATCATTAACACTTGTAAAACGTGTTCGTTCCAAAGAAGACGAGCGAAAAGTTTGTATTGAATTAACAGAACAAGGCAAAGATTTAAAGGAAAAGGCTTGTTCATTACCGACAACGATGGCTACAAACTTAGGAATTACAGAGCAAGAATATCGCTCTTTATTAATTCAACTAAATAAACTAATTGAAACAATGAAAACAATTAATGATGGAAAAGGGGAATAAATATGGATAAATTATATACTGCTTCAGTAACAGCAACAGGTGGAAGAAATGGGAAAGTAGTTTCAGATGATGGCATATTAAATCTTGATGTGAAAATGCCGAAAGCACTAGGTGGTGCAGGTGGAGAAGCAACAAATCCAGAACAACTATTTGCAGCTGGTTATGCAGCTTGTTTCGATAGTGCATTACAACTTGTCATTCGTACAAAACGTATGAAAGTAGAAAGTACAGAAGTAACCGCTCACGTTTCTATCGGAAAAGATACAGATGGTGGTTTTGGCCTATCTGCCGTGCTTGATGTACATGTCGCTGGCGTTTCACATAGCGAAGCACAAGAACTTGTAGAAGCGGCTCACGGTGTATGTCCTTACTCTAAAGCAACACGAGGTAATATTGAAGTTACATTAAACGTACGTTAACAGCTTATATAAAGAAAAAAACGCGCGACATTCGTCACGCGTTTTTTGTTTTTGTCATTTTATGAATTGCCTTCCACGCTTCTTCTTTTCCAAGTCCTGTTTCAGAAGAGAATAGAACGATTTCATCGCCAATTTCAACAGCAAGCGTTTCTTTTACAACTTTTAAATGCTTTTGCCATTTCCCTTTCGGGATTTTATCAGCTTTCGTCGCAATAATAATTGTTGGGATTTCATAATGCTTTAAGAAATCATACATCATCACGTCATCACTTGTCGGTTGGTGACGTAAATCAACTACTAATACAGCTGCGTCTAATTGCTTACGCGTTGTAAAGTACGTTTCAATCATTTTCCCCCATGCCGCGCGCTCCGATTTAGACACTTTCGCATATCCATAACCTGGAACGTCAACAAAATGCATCATCTCATTGATCAAGAAAAAGTTCAGCGTTTGTGTTTTTCCTGGTTTAGAAGAAATACGCACTAACTTTTTACGATTTAAAATTTTATTAATAAAGGAAGACTTCCCGACATTTGAACGACCTGCTAATGCAATTTCTGGTAAATCACTGTCTGGATATTGTTCTGGTTTAACAGCACTAATTACAATATCTGCTTTTGTTACTTTCATTGTTTCACTCCTACTAATGCGTGCTCCAATACTTCATCTAAATGAGATGCAAGCACAAACGTAAGGTTTTCTTTTACGCTCTCTGGAATATCATCTAAATCTTTCTCGTTTTCTGCTGGCAAAATAATTTTTGTTAAGCCTGCGCGGTGAGCACTTAATGTTTTTTCTTTTAAGCCACCAATTGGTAATACACGACCACGAAGTGTAATTTCACCTGTCATACCTACTTCTTTACTTACAGGAATACCTGTTAGTGCAGAAATAAGTGCCGTTGCCATCGTAATACCTGCTGACGGTCCATCTTTCGGAACTGCTCCTTCTGGAACATGAATATGAATATCATTTTTCTCATGGAAATTCGGATCAATCTGAAGCTCTTCTGCACGAGAACGTATATAACTAAACGCAGCTTGTGCTGATTCTTTCATAACATCCCCAAGTTTCCCTGTTAAAATTAGTTTCCCTTTTCCTGGCGCTACAGAAACTTCAATTGCAAGTGTATCGCCGCCTGCTGCTGTGTAAGCTAGACCTGTTGCCATACCAACTTGGTCTGTTTTTTCAGCTTGCCCATAACGGAATATGTGTTTACCAAGTAAATCAACAATCTTTTTCTCTGTCACAACGATACGTTTACGTTCTGCTGTAACGATAATTTTCGCTACTTTACGGCAAACTTTTGCAATTTGGCGTTCTAGCGTACGAACACCAGCCTCACGTGTATAATAACGAATAATTTCAAGAAGCGCTTCATCACGTACTTGTAAATTACCTTTTCGTAAGCCATGCTCTTTTAATTGTTTCGGCAATAAATGCTCACGAGCAATGTGTACTTTTTCAAGTTCTGTATAGCCAGCAATCGAAATGATTTCCATACGGTCAAGTAATGGACCTGGAATACTTGAAAGTGTATTAGCAGTTGCTACAAACATAACTTTCGATAGATCATATGGTTCTTCAATGTAATGATCACTGAAGTTATGGTTTTGTTCTGGATCTAATACTTCAAGTAATGCTGCTGATGGATCTCCACGGAAATCGTTAGACATTTTATCAATCTCATCTAATAAGAAGACTGGATTAACTGTTTTCGCCTTTTTCATACCTTGAATAATGCGTCCTGGCATTGCTCCAACATATGTACGGCGGTGACCACGAATTTCAGATTCATCACGCACACCACCAAGAGATACACGGACAAAGTTACGATTCAATGATGTTGCAATTGAACGCGCTAACGAAGTTTTTCCGACCCCAGGAGGGCCTACTAAACAAAGGATAGGTCCTTTTAATGAATTCGTTAACTTCTGTACAGCTAAATATTCAAGTACACGCTCTTTCACTTTTTCAAGACCGTAATGATCGTTATTTAAAATCTCTTCCGAATGAGCAAGATCAATTATATCTTCTGTTGCCTCTGTCCACGGAAGCGCTAATAACCAATCAATATAATTGCGAATAACACCACTCTCCGCAGAACTTGCTGGTAACTTTTCATAACGATCTAATTCTTTCAGCGCAGCCTTCATTGTTTCTTCAGGCATTCCTGACTGTTCAATTTTTTCACGAAGTTCTTCTACTTCTCCACCCTTACCTTCTTTGTCGCCAAGTTCAGTTTGAATCGCCTTCATTTGCTCACGTAAGAAATATTCTTTTTGCGTGCGCTCCATTGAACGTTTCACTTGTTGCCCAATTTTCTTTTCTAGGCTAAGTAACTCTTGTTCATCTTGAATAATTGAAATAAGTGTATGTAATCGTTCTTTTACAGATACAATCTCTAGAATCTCTTGTTTCTGCTTCGTTTTAATCGGCAAGTGAGAAGCAATTAAATCAGCTAATCTCCCTGGTTCCTCTACATCAGCTACCGTTGCAAATGTTTCATTTGAAACTTTTTTCGAAACTTTAATATATTGTTCGAAATGCTCCAGTAACGTACGCATAAGAGCTTTCTCTTCTAAATCATCTTCTACTTCTTCAGTTACCGTTTTAATAGACACTTGTACTACATTTTCTTCTTCGATAAACTCTATTACTTCTGCTCTATGTAAACCTTCCACAAGGACACGAAGCGTACCGTTCGGCAATTTTAGCATTTGCTTTACTTTCGCCACTGTACCTACACTATATATGTCATCTTCTTTCGGATCATCGATATTCATTTCTTTTTGCATTGCTAAAAAGATGATATTTTCATCCATTGCCGCCTGCTCTAGTGCTTGTATCGATTTATCACGTCCTACATCAAGATGCAAAACCATCGTTGGATATACGAGAACGCCTCTTAATGGTAGGAGGGGCACGATTCTTTCGTTCGTATTCATACTAGACATAGCACCTCCATAATAAATTAAACTCCTGTTCAACTATTTTATATTACAATACACCTAGATGCAATTGCTGAGATTCCTCGCAATTGTAAATAGCTTGTTTTTCTACCTCACGAAAAGAAAAAAGACTCCGATTAAGCATACAAACTTAAACGAAGTCTGGCAAATTTTATTATTGTTTATTTTTACATAGATTGTGCATCTGTTTCGTCTACGTTAGTATGTACATCTAGCTCTCTATGCATATTTTCTTGCATAAACGTTAACTCAAATACTTCTTTTAATTTACGGACAGGAATAATTTCGATTCCCTTTATCGTATACAAAAATGGTTGCATATTTTCAGCAGGAATAATGACTTTCTTAGCTCCCGCTTTTTTCGCAGCTTTTATTTTTGCGTACACGCCACCAATAGGCTTTACTTCTCCGTGTATACTTATTTCACCTGTCATCGCTACTTCATTATTTACATATGTGCGATGCACCGCAGAATATACACCTGTTGCCATAGCAATTCCTGCAGAAGGTCCATCAATTGGGATACCACCTGGAAAATTAATATGTATATCGTATCCTTCTGGCAACACATCTAAAGAACGAAGTACTGTTAATACATTATCAACAGAGCCTTTTGCCATACTTTTACGGCGAATCGATTTCGTTTGACTACCAATACTTTCTTCTTCTACAATTCCGGTAACATTTACCGATCCTTTATCTTTCGCCGGAATTGCTGTTACTTCAATTTCTAATAACGCACCTGTATTTGGTCCGTATACAGCAAGACCATTTACAAGACCAATCCTTGGAATCGGATAAATGTGCTTTTCGTATTTCGGCGTAAGCTGACTTGAGTGAACAACCCACTCTATATCTTCATCTTTAATAAAAGAACGTTCTTCATTTATCGCCATACCAGCAGAAATTTGTACGAGATTAATCGCCTCTCGTCCATTTCTTGCATACATCCCAATCATTTCAATACCATTTTCACCTATTTGCATTTCCACTTTTTCCGCGGCGTTTTTCGCTACTTTTTGAATCTCTTCCGTATCTAATTCACGGAAAAATACTTCTAAGCAACGTGACCGAATAGCAGGAGGAATTTCCTCTGGCGAACGTGTCGTTGCTCCAACTAAGCGAAAATCTGCCGGTAAGCCTTTTTGGAAAATATCATGTATATATGTTGGGATCATCGTATTTTCTTCACTATAGTACGCACTTTCTAAAAATACTTTTCGATCTTCTAACACCTTTAACATTTTGTTCATTTGAATCGGATGGAGTTCGCCAATCTCATCAATAAACAAAATACCACCATGCGCATCTGTTACAGCACCTTTTTTCGGTTGCGGAATACCTGCTTGCCCCATCGCCCCAGCACCTTGATAAATCGGATCATGCACCGAACCAATTAAAGGGTCTGCGATACCACGTTCATCAAACCGAGCTGTCGTCGCATCAAGTTCAATAAATGTTGCATTCGTACGAAATGGAGATTTAGGATTTCGTTTCGCTTCTTCTAATACAAGACGTGCTGCCGCTGTTTTCCCAACACCTGGTGGGCCATATATGATTACATGTTGCGGATTCGGACCACAAAGAGCCGCTTTTAAGGACTTAATCCCGTCCTCTTGCCCTACAATATCTAAAAAGGTTGTAGGACGCACCTTTTCTGCTAGCGGCTCTGTTAAAGAAATCTCACGCATTTTACGAAGCTGTTCTAATTCTTTTTTCGATTCTCGATCAATTGAAACTTTTTGTGTTCGTTGATTTCGAAGTAAATGCCAGAAATATAATCCGACAATTACACCAAAAACAAGTTGAACAACTAAAAATATATTTGTCCAGCTCATTATTTATTTCCTCCCGCAATATTTTATCTCTTAGTATTTCCGCGGAGGAACGTAGCTAAACATAAAGAAAAACAGCAATTATAAAAATTGCTGTTTCCCTTTCGCATTATGCAGATGTTTTTGTATCAAGTACAGTACCGTCTTGTAACACCAATTTTGGCGGTTCATTATCAGCTACTGTTTCTTTTGTAAGAATACACTTCTCGATATCTTTACGAGATGGAAGTTCGAACATTACATCAAGCATTAAGCCTTCAATAATAGAACGAAGTCCACGAGCACCCGTTTTACGTTCAATTGCTTTTTTCGCAATTTCGATTAGTGCACCTTCTTCAAACTCTAACTCAACATCGTCAAGCTCCAATAGTTTTTGGAATTGCTTAACAAGTGCATTTTTCGGTTTCGTTAAAATATCAACAAGAGCATCTTCATCAAGTGGCTCTAGGTTCGCAATAACTGGAAGACGACCGATAAACTCTGGAATTAAACCAAATCTTAAAAGATCCTCTGGTAATACGTGAGATAAAACATGCTTCTCATTTACATCAGCATTTTTCTTCTCAGAACCAAATCCAATTACTTTCTCACCAAGGCGACGTTTAATAATCGGCTCAATGCCATCAAACGCTCCACCACAAATGAATAAGATGTTCGTTGTATCAATTTGAATAAACTCTTGGTGCGGATGCTTACGACCACCTTGAGGTGGAACGCTTGCTACAGTACCTTCTAAAATTTTCAGAAGTGCCTGCTGCACACCTTCACCAGATACATCACGTGTAATTGATGGATTTTCGGACTTACGTGCCACTTTATCAATCTCATCAATATAAATGATTCCTTTTTCCGCTTTCTCTACATCATAATCAGCTGCTTGAATTAATTTTAGTAAGATATTTTCTACATCTTCCCCAACATATCCAGCTTCTGTTAAAGATGTTGCGTCCGCGATTGCAAATGGAACATTTAGAATACGCGCTAACGTTTGTGCAAGTAATGTTTTACCACTACCTGTTGGCCCGATAAGTGCGATATTACTCTTCGCTAATTCTACATCATCAATTTTGCTGTTAGAATTAATGCGTTTGTAATGATTATATACCGCTACCGCTAGTGCTTTTTTCGCGCTATCTTGCCCGATGACATACTCATCTAAGATTTCACGAATTTCTACCGGTTTCGGTACATCTTTGAATTCTACTTCTTCGTCCTTTGCAAGCTCCTCTTGTACAATTTCAGTACAAAGTTCGATACACTCGTCACAAATGTAAACACCTGGACCTGCCACTAACTTTCGAACTTGCGTTTGTGTTTTACCACAGAAAGAACATTTTAATTGCCCTTTTTCATCATTAAATTTAAACATATTTTCACACCCCTTACAAAGTGCTAACCTCTTGCCTTCGTATGTACACGATAAATGTATCGTATGTAAATACATATTATGTCACTACGTGGCGAGAAATACAAATAATATGACTAGTTATGTACAAATAAAAAAATTTTAAAACTTTTGAAATATGTATATTCGACTTGTAAAGGAACTTTTCCTTCTCCATCGAAAAGTTTTATAAATATATTTCTATATTTATAAAACAAGGCACGATTAAAATCGTGCCTTGTTATTTTATTATGCAGCGTTTTCTACTAAGAAGTCTACAGCTTTACGCACTTTAAGATCTTCAGCTAAAGCGTCTACGCTTCCAAGAGCTTGCTTGATAGCGTCTACTGGCATACCGTACATTTCAGCCATTTTTTCAACTTCTGCAGTTACTTCTTCTTCAGTAACTTCGATGTTTTCAGCTTCAATGATAGCTTCAAGAACAAGATTGATTCTTACACGTTTTTGTGCATCTTCTTTCATTTGCTCTTTTAATTTGTCAGCGTCAGTACCTGTGAATTGGTAGTAAAGCTCAAGGTTCATACCTTGTTGGCTTAAACGTTGCTCGAATTCACGAACCATACGATCTAACTCAGTGTTGATCATAGCTTCTGGAATTTCGATTTCAGCGTTAGCAGCAGCTAATTCTACTACTTCGTCACGTACTTTGTGCTCAGCTTCGTGCTTTTTGCCTTCTTCTAAGTTTGTGCGAAGTTTTGCTTTTAATTCATCAAGAGTTGCAACCGCTTCGTCCGCTTCTTTAGCGAACTCGTCGTTTAACTCAGGAAATTCTTTTGTTTTGATTTCGTGAATTGTTACTTTGAATGTTGCTGGTTTGCCAGCTAATTCAGCAGCATGGTACTCTTCTGGGAATGATACTTCAACGTCTTTAGACTCACCAGATTTAAGACCGATTACTTGCTCTTCGAAACCTGGGATGAATGTACCAGAACCGATTGCTAGAGAGTAGTTTTCGCCTTTTCCGCCTTCAAATGCTTCGCCATCAACGAAACCTTCGAAGTCGATTACAGCTGTATCACCGTTTTCAACAGTTCCTTCTTCTTTAACAACTAGTTCAGCTTGACGCTCTTGTAAAGATTTTAATTCGTTCTCTACATCTTCGTCAGTTACAGTTGTTTCAACTTTTTCTACTGCTAAACCTTTGTACTCACCTAATTTAACTTCAGGTTTCACTGTAACTTTTGCAGTGAAGATAAGGTTAGCATTTTTTTCGAACTTCTCGATGTCGATTTCAGGATGATCAACTGGGAAGATACCAGCTTCTTCGATCGCTTCACCGTATGCTTTTGGTAAAATGATATCTAAAGCATCTTGGTATAAAGATTCAATACCAAAGCGTTGTTCGAATAATGGACGAGGCATTTTTCCTTTACGGAAACCTGGTACGTTAATTGTTTTTACTACTTTTTTGAACGCAGCGTCGATAGAGTTGTTTACTTCTTTAGCATCAACTTCGATTGTTAAAACGCCAACGTTACCTTCTAATTTTTCCCATTTTGTAGACATTTATTCTTTCCCTCCAACTATAATAATGTATGCACATACCTCTATAGATTAAGATCTTCATTATCTCTTTTTTGAAATAACAAATACACAAATAATCCTCTAGCAAAAGCTTTCAGATATAATGTTCCAATCTACTAATTGCCCAGAAGACAACTACGGTATATTTTGTTCGAGAATAATATGAAACATATTAAGTAAGAGAATTACACTTCTCTTCTCTTACAAACAGGCAGATTTCTGCCTTTTGCAACCCTTACATTATAACATAGAATATGCTCGTTTCAAGAACTGAACGATTCTTTTTCATAATTATACGGGCAAATATCCTTCTCTTTCAACACGTAATAACCATTGATAGGCAATATGAAACTCTTCCAATTCGATATTATATGCTGCCATAAGCTCTTCTTCATCTATAGCCAATCCGAAACGCTTTCTTCCAATTCTCTCTAAAACAGCTGACCAAATCTCTTCTTTATCCATTAATAGAGCGAATGGGAAAACGCTAATTTGCAACTCTTTCCAATATGTAACCATTGCTTCAAATATATCGGGATAATTTTGCTCTAATCGGCTTGATAATTTATGTATAATGTTATTGGATTGCTCCTCATTATGACCTGTAAATGCTGGAATCACCTTAATCGTATTTCCAAACTTTTCTACCTCTATTTCTTCTTCTACCTGACTTTCTATCATTTTATACAAAATAGAAGTTTTCAAATAGGGGTGCTGCTCTTCGTCTATTAAAAATTTCTTTAAAACAGGTAATGCAAGATCTAAGTCTTTTAACGAAAGTCGCTGAATCGCTCTTAGCTTCTGTCCAAAGTTTTCTCCAAAAATTTCATTAGTAAACTCATCCAATTCAAAATTTGAATCCACTAGCGATGCGTCTCCCTCATTTAGCATACCTTCTGCAAATAAAGCAAGCTGCGCTAATTTTTCCTTTTGATCAGGCATTATATCTTTCGTTTGTAAAACCTTTTCAACAGTTTCAATAACACCTTCATAATCATTTGTTTGAACTAAAATAGTTACGTACGTTTCAAGAATATCACCAAATAAGACAACTCCTGTTTTAAGCAACTGTTCACATTTGTCTTTCGCTTCTTCCATACGTTTTAATTCGAGTAAACAAATAACTGAAGCTAATTCCGTTTGTTCCGTTTCCGCATTATACTGACGTAATATTTCAAAGCAACGCAATGCATCTTCGAATTCCCGCTCTTTCAGCGCTAAAAAACCTTCATCAATATAGCGCTCTGATAGTTGTGGAAACAATACGACCGTATTTTCTTTTTTATCCATACGTCCGCCTCTTTTTCTTGATTTTAATTATGTTCAAAGTAAATATATCAAATGCGTAATGAGAACACAACATCCCTAAACTATTTGTTTTAAATATGAAAATATTTAATTTTTACATTCCAATACGAATAAATTTCTACTAAAAATTAAAATTGTACAAATAAAAATCCCCAGCAACAAGCGCAGAGGATTCATCATTAATGGAAAGCTTTTATAATTGTGGGGTATATTACAAGGGTAATAATTTGGAGAACAATAATTGCCATAACAATCATGCTAAAATAGAAGATTGGTTTACTTCGCTTCATTAAAAACATAATAATAAGCATCGTACAAGCAAACAAACTTAAGAAGAACAAACTTGTTGTCGAACTAAGTATACCACTTGGGACAAAGAACAATAACACTACACTACAAGTACCTATAATTCCAAATAACCATTCCATTCATTCACTCATTCCCTTTCCCTCTCATGGCTGTTTTCTCTAAGCGATCAAATGTTTCACAACATCAACTACATACGTTAATTTCTCATACGCTACAAATCCAAAAGCAACCGTTAAGCCCGTTACAACTAATCCTTTCATCATTTCTGCCTCCTCGTTTTATCGTTGTTATCTTCATTATAAAAGATTAGCAATTTCTTACCATCGAACTACCTTACAGTTACCTTACAGAATTGTAAGATTCCAAAAAGAGATTGAAAAACACCTCATATCGCTTGATGTGCTTTCACGGAATTTCTCTATAATCACTTGCAAAATTAACTTTTTTCTCTTGGTTATTTTTCAGCAAATAGACTCTTAAACTAATAGATTTACTAAATAATTTAGAATCAAAATAATTATTCGTTACTTTTCTTAACTTACCTTCAGATATTTTCGTATTACAAGAAAACAACGGGTGAAAATCGTGTTAATATATTTTTGTACAATTAAGAATTTAATTTACAAGGGGGATTATATATGTTTAAAAAAATGGCGGCAGATGTATTAGGACTAAGCGATGTAGGTTCTGTCATTACACCTAAAGACTATGATAAGGTCGATGCTGATGATTATGTGATGCATGAAGATGGGGAGAAAATTTATTTTCTAATTAAATCCAAATCAGATGAATATTGCTTCACAAACAAAGGGTTAATTCACTTAGACGGTACAAGCGCAACAAGCAAAAAACGTACACTGCGCCGCTATAGCTATAGCAAATATCAAATTAAAAACGTAGCACTTGAAACTGCAGGAACGATTGATTTAGATGTAGAAATTAAGTTTCAAATGGGCGATGAACATTACTCAATTGATGTTCATAAAAAACATATTGAAGAATTAAAAGATTTATATAAGGCTTTACTTAAAATCGAAGAAATTTCATACGACAACGATATTACATTACAATATGCACATAAAAGTTTAGATATGGCATCTAATGCCTTTAGCCGCATTTCAAACGCACAAGTAAATTTAGCAGAGCAATTTAAAGAAATGAACGAGATTGCCTTTAACTGGCTTGTTGATACGAAGAAACAATATAATGTGAAAGATTATGGTTTTGTCTTTGACAAGTTTATTAACAACTAATTTAAAATACACAAAAAACCTTGTTATCAAAAGATAACAAGGTTTTCTTAGCACCCCAGGAGAGATTCGAACTCCCACTCCGGCCATTTCCGTACTATTTTATATATTTTGATCGCAGTCTTAATATATCTTCGCCCTCGCGAATGCCTGCCGATCCCTTCCTCACATTTTTTACAACAGTCCAATTCGGGTTAGTTTCATCACCAATGTTCTGTACTGTAAAGTTGCCGTCACCATATTTTCGGTGACCTTCTGCCAATTTCTCCGTTAAATCATTCTCATTTGATCTCGCCATCTTTGCGCCATCTCCCTTTTTTATACGACCTTCTTAAACCCTCTAACCAATCACAGGTCCAGTCAATTGGAGATTCTCGTTTTCCGCTTCTATTAATTGTAACACACTGCCGGGGATAAGTTCCGATAACTGCTGCTCAATCGTACTAGAATGGTAAAGAGTTTGATAATATTATAAGTAAACAATTAAGAGAATCTGGATATGGTTTTCAATACGTGCATAAACCATTTGATGAGCCTGAACAAACAAATAATATAACTGACTAGCAAAGAGCGTTTTTAAGCGCTCTTTTTAATGCACTTTAATCTGTTGCATATACTCATTATCATATATCCCGTTATAATATTTTTAAACCTCTTGCACATACATCAATTTATAGACAAACAAAAAACCTTGTTATCAAAAGATAACAAGGTTTTTTTAGCGTCCCAGGAGAGATTCGAACTCCCGACCGTACGCTTAGAAGGCGTATGCTCTATCCGGCTGAGCTACTGGGACATGGAGCGGGTGAAGAGAATCGAACTCTCGACCAGAGCTTGGAAGGCTCTTGTTTTACCACTAAACTACACCCGCATATGTTATTTTCTTTTCTTCGTTAGCGCCGTTGCCCTATCGACAATATTTATTATATGTATAACCACACATAAAGTCAACACCTTTTTTAAAAGAGGATAAATTTTCTTATCCTCTTTTAAAAACTGCTTGTTCAACTAGTTGTCCGTCTAACGTTTCAAAACGAACTTCCATTTGATTTTCATCCATTTCTAATAAAGCAAATGTCTTTTCTACACGCTGACGTGGTAATAAAATACTGCCTGGATTAATAAATAAAACGCCCTCGATTAATTCCGCACCTAATACGTGAGAATGTCCGAAGCATGCAACTTGCGCTCCCACTTCTTCAGCATGGTACGCTAGCGTTTGTAATGTCATTTTCACATTATGGCGATGTCCATGCACTACTAAGAAGCGAATTCCATCTACATCAGTTACAATTTCATCTTGAAAGTTAGCATAATCACAGTTTCCTTTTACAACATGGAAACCTTGCAGTTCTTCATGAGCAGGCGTTAGCTCTGAATCACCGCAATGAATCATGATATCTACTTTCCCTTCATATTTCTCTTTCAACTGCTGTAATTCCTTCACAGAGCTATGACTATCGCTTACGATTAAAGCTTTCATCATTCTCTCTCCCTTATTCTCCTAAAAACCATTCCGGGATTTTTTCTTCTAACTTACGAAGAGCACGGCCACGATGGCTAATAGCATTTTTTTCATCTGAACTTAATTCCGCCATTGCTTTTTTGTATTCTTCCACATAAAAAATCGGATCGTATCCAAAGCCATTTTCTCCGCGGCGTTGTTCTAAGATAAATCCTTCACATGTCCCATTTACAATGACAGGCTTTTTATCACCTTCAGGGAAAGCAACTGCTAATGCACAATAGAAACGAGCTTTACGCTTTTCAAAGTCAACGCCATTTAATTCTTGTAACACTTTATCGATATTTGCTTGGTCATTTTTCGGTTCACCAGCAAAACGCGCTGAATACACTCCTGGTTTTCCATTTAAAGCATCTACAATAAGACCCGAATCATCCGCAATTACGATAGAATTCAACTGTCTACTCAAACTATCCGCTTTTAAGATCGCATTTTCTTCAAATGTTTCACCAGTTTCTTCGACTTCTTCAATATGAGGAAAATCGTGTAATGATTTCACTTCTAAATCAAATCGCTCAAATAACTCAGCAAACTCACGTACTTTTCCCATATTTTTTGTCGCTACAACAACTTGTTTCATACTTTCCACCTCTACTCTATATGAGATACGATGTCACCTAAAGCTTCTTTTTGTATATCAATCAGTTGGAAAATGCCTTTTTCCGCAGCATCAAGTAGTTCATTTAACTGCGCTCTACTAAACGTCGCTTCTTCTCCAGTTCCTTGCACTTCAACAAATTGGCCTTTTCCAGTCATAATTACGTTCATATCAACGTCTGCTTTAGAATCTTCTGGATAGTTTAAATCTAAAACAACACCTTGCTCTTCAACAATTCCTACTGACGTTGCTGCTAAATAATCTTTTACTGGAATTTTAGATACTTTTTCTGCTTGTAATAATTTCTCGAAAGCTAATACCATCGCTACATATGCACCTGTAATAGACGCTGTTCTCGTTCCACCATCTGCTTGGATAACATCACAGTCAATCCAAACTGTTCTCTCGCCAAGCGCTTCTAAATCAACTACCGCACGTAATGCTCGTCCAATTAGACGTTGAATTTCCATTGTACGTCCTGTTACTTTTCCTTTGCTTGACTCCCTAATTGTACGTTGTTCTGTTGCACGCGGAATCATCGCGTATTCAGCTGTTACCCATCCTTTTCCTTCTCCACGCATAAACGGTGGTACACGCTCTTCAATTGTTGCTGAGCAAATCACCTTTGTATCCCCAACTTCAATTAATACAGATCCCTCTGGATGTTTTAAATAATTCGTATGAATATGTATATGGCGTAATTCTGTTTTCTCTCTACCATCTACTCGCATAAAAATAACCTCCTCTTAATTACTACTCGTTAGTATAGCCAAATTTAAATGTATGATATGTATACAATAAAAGAAGGAGAACCCAAAAAGCAATTCTCCTTTCTTACTTAAGTATATCAAATTATTCAAGATTAAAAACTACCTGTATTCACGTTTTCTGGACGATCTACAGGTTTTATTAACTTTCCGCCCTTTTCATCTATAAGATTTGCTTTTCCATTCACTTCAATAGAAATATTTTTCACACCTTTCTTTTCTGTTAAAGATAAAACTAACGACTTCAATACGTAATTTGAGATCATATTTTTATCTGGGTTTACAAATATATTTTCATTAAAGTTTAATGTAAGATTTCCGTCTTGTAATTTCGGATTCGTAATAAGCTTAACGCCTGGATTAAAATCATTCAGGAGCGATTGATGAATCGGACCTTTTACAAGTTCATCTATAATTGCTGCATAATCATTTTCTTTTCCTTCCGCAACGCGGCGTGTGACTGGTACGTAGTATTGCTGTTTATTATTATTTTGCGCCATGAAATATAGTGTGACTGGTTTTGTATTCGTTACATCTGCTACTTGTTCATCATCGAAGTTAATACCATTTGCACGGCTCACTCCTTCACCAAGCGGTGTACCAGCAACCGGCATCTTCGCCAATTTCTCACCATTTATTTGGAACTGCACTTGTTTTATCTCTGTAAATTGCGTCAACGTCCACGCTATAGATTCAATGATTTGACGCTCTTCTTCTTTCGCATAGTTTTTCATTTCTTTAGAGAAATCAATAACTGCCGTCCCGTCCTTTTTCAAATCTAAAGTCATCGTTGTATTCGCCGGAATGACTGCACGAAACCCATTCGGTAATAAATTCGTTACCGGTCCATCTTTCACAAGGTATTCTAACGTTTGCTTCACAGTCTCATTTGCTTTCGGGGTAGGTATAGCTAACGTTTGTGGTACAACATAACCATTTTTATCAACAAGGTATAGTTCTCTATTTACCATTTGCCCTTGCTTATCTTTTTTAGCTACTTCTTTCTTCCCACCCTCTGTATACGTAACTTGTTTTGGCGGATCAATTTGTTCAGTTGCTTTCTCCTGATTTATAAAGCCACACCCTGTTAGTAAAACAGCGCTCACAGTAGCACCAACAACCCATTTAAAAGTGGATTTAGGCATGCCATTCCCCCCTAAAATCTAAGTTTGTACTATTATGTATACGAGCCGTTTCACATTTTAGAACAAGCTGTGCCTCTTATAAAGTGAAACTTTAATCAGTGGAGGGTCTAACTGCCCAGCAAATAGCAAGATAAAACAAAAAACTCCTGATTTCTCAGGAGCTCACCTATATGAATTCTACTATTATTCTTTTTCTAAATGAATATGCTTCACATTTTCAATCGGTTGACCGAACCATTTTGATGCAATTTCTTTAAACAAGCCTATTTTTCCCGTTGTTAAGAAGAGATGATCGCTTTGTTCTTCTCCTTCATTCAACATTTTACTATGATATAAGATTGTACTTACTTCACGTGCTGTTTCATCACCAGAACTAATTAGTTGTACTTTATTTCCCATTACTTTTTTAATAACAGGTCCTAAAATTGGATAGTGTGTACACCCTAATATAAGTGTATCAATATCGGTACTTTTCAGTGGTTGCAGCGTTTCTCTTACAACTTCATACGCCATTTCACTTTCGAAATTCCCACTCTCTACAAGTTCAACGAAAGGTGGACAAGCTAAACTTTCTACCATAACACGGTTATTAATAGACTTTAACGCCTCTTCGTATGCACCACTTTTCACCGTTCCAATCGTTCCAATAATCCCAACGTGATACGTGTTTGTCACTTTTAAAGCTGTACGTGATCCTGGGTGAATAACTCCTACTACTGGAATTGGTAATTGTTTTTGCATCTCTTCTAATACAACTGCAGTTGCTGTATTACACGCAATAACTAACATTTTAATATTTAAATCTAGTAAATGCTCCGTCATTTCCCACGTAAATTGACGCACTTCTTCTCGAGAACGTGGACCATAAGGACAACGTGCTGTATCTCCTAAATATATGATACGCTCTTTCGGCAACTGACGAATTAATTCCTTCGCTACTGTTAAACCGCCAACTCCTGAATCGATAACACCGATTGCTCTATTCAACTTCATCACCCGTTTTCTCATTCATCATCTTTTATGTTTATCATTATATTTTACACACTTTAAGTTCGCTCACTTCAAATGCTTCTGTATGAAAATTTTCATTTGCCCATGTATAGACTAGGACCTTTTTTATTTTGCTCCTTTTTTTCATAATTTGCAAGATAGAAAAATAACCGACCTTCTATAAGAAAGTCGGTTTCTTCTATATAAAATGCATATTCATTGCTCCATCTTTTTTTGAAAAGAAGACATTCCCATTAATAAGACGAAATGAACAGAAATTAAAATGACGATCAAAATAAAATTCAATCGATAACTATTTGTAGATTCCATAATTTTGCTTGCTACAGCTGGTCCGAATGCCATACCGAAAAAGTTAATTAAATTATATAAACCAAGGCCGACTCCAACTTTAGCTGGATTTAATGTTTTCGGAATAAATGTGTTTAATGATACTTGAATTGCCGAATAACTCATAAATGTTAAAATAACCGCAAATAAAATAAAGAGTAAGTTCCCGTCTGGAATAATCCCTAAAATTAAAAAGCCAATGATCATAACTACAGACGCTACATACATCATCCTCACATTCCCAAACGCAGGAATAATCTTTCCGGTAATAAAACTAGATACAATACCAAAGAGAGATGCAACAAACAATACAATTCCAATAACGAACGGAGACAATCCGTGCCCTCTTCCTAACAGTAATGGTAATAATAATAAACTAGCACATAACGCCACATTAATGATAAATCCGACCGCTATTAAACGCAGTAATGGTTTATTTGTAAACAACTCAATATCAATAAACGGCGACTCTGCTCTCTTCATATGAGCCTTGAATAAAAATAGGAAAGCAACAGATAACACAAAAAGCCAACTATTAATGTTCACTCCTAATAAAACGGTCGTAATCAATACAAATAATAAAAATGCTCCAATGAAATCAAAGTGGAACACTTCATCGGTATGTTGCACCTCTTCTGGCATAAATTTTACGAGCAAGAAAATACCAACCATTGAAATAACCATAAATAAAAATAAATACGGCCACCCTAACGTATTTGTAATTGCCCCACCAACTAAAGGTCCAATACCAACCGCTAATGCAATAGAAGAACTAATCATTGCTAACGCACCCGGTTTTTTAGCTGGAGCAACTAATTTAGCCACCGCAATCATACTAAGCGCAATAAACGCTGCTCCTCCGCTCGCCTGCACTAGCCTTGCGAAAATGATAATCTCATAAGATTGATTTACAAACCCAACAATAGAACCAGCTACAAATATGATAATAGAAATAATTAATAGCCTTTTTACACTGTAACGATCAGCCAGTTTTCCATATATCATCGAACCGATACCGACGACTAAAGAATACCCTACTACAACCCAACTTACTTTCGATTGACTAATTGATAAATCATTAGCAATATCCTCTAGCGCTACATTAAATAACACAGCGTTCATCGGTCCTAACAAAACAATAAAACATAATGTAAAAACAAACCATTTCGAATGGTTACTTATATCTTTCCCCATGTGTAACACTCTCCTGATTGCAATTTTAAAACTGTCAAACTATAGATAAAAAAATGAAGTTATTTAAATGTTGTATCACCACTAAACAACTTCATTAAATGTATAAATGGTGCTAATTTATCGCGCGATAAATTGGATTCGAAACGAAACACATATGTTGTTCGATATTCATGGAACTATCATAGTTTCAGCATTACAGTTTGTCAACGAAAAACATACAAAGTAAACTAATTTAGTATTTTTAGTTTACTTTGTTCAAAAGTTATTATACACTAATTTCGAAGCTGATATAAGGAGGACTGGCATGATTATTCAAATTTGCATTTTTTAACTTAATAAAATGAAACGAATACAGAACTTTTATATAGAAGAGACATTATAGGAGAATTATGATGAAGAAAAAAATGTTAGTTGTATTAACAAGCGTAGAAAAATACCCAAATTTAAATAGGGCTACCGGACTTTGGCTCGGTGAAGCTGTACATTTCGTAAAAAAAGTAGAAGAAGCGGGTTACGAAGTTGATTACGTCAGTCCACAAGGCGGTTATACACCAATTGATCCACATAGTTTAGCAATGGCGGAGAGCATCGATTGGGAATGGTACCAAAAGAAAGAGTTTATGAATCGCCTCGGTTCTACAATGAAACCAAGTGAAGTGAATCCAGAAGACTACGCTGTTATTTATTACGCAGGTGGTCACGGGGTTATTTGGGACTTCCCAGAAAATAAAGAACTTCAAAATATTAGCCGCAATATTTATGAAAACGGCGGTATTGTTTCTTCCGTTTGTCATGGAGCTGCTGGTTTATTTCATATTACATTAAGTAATGGGGATCGTTTAATTAGCGGTAAGAAGGTAACAGGCTTTTCAAATGAAGAAGAAAAATTAGCTGAATTAGATCAATTCGTTCCATTTTTAACAGAAGATGAACTCATTAAAAATGGAGGACTTTACGAAAAAGCTGCACAGCCTTGGGAAGCTTTTGCTCTAGAAGATAATCGTGTTATCACTGGTCAAAACCCAGCTTCAGGTGGTCCAGTAGCCGAATTAGTATTAAAACAGTTGCAAAAATAATATGTACTAAAAAAAGCAGATTTCCCTCTATTAAGGGAGATCTGCTTTTTTACGAAATCATTTGCAAAATAGCAATAACTTCTTTTTCAATTTCAGAATCATCAATTGCTTCTATATACTCTGGTTTAAAAAGTTGATACTTCTTTAATTGATAAAAATCAAGTATTGCTTTCTTTAAAGTAATATCGTACTGAATACAAAAAGAATGATCTATAATACGTCGTAACATCACATCATCTTGTACCATAAATAATTGTGCATTCATTTTATTAAAATAACCTTGTTCCATACCCGCTTCAAAAAACATTTGCAAATTATGATTACGATTTTGTTGTGCAGCGACTAATTGATCTGACAAATGCGGATATGCTTCTTTCAAATCTTGCAAAAAAACATCGGAAATATATGTCACACATTTTAAAGAGTGGATAAACGTCTTTTGGAAACGTTCTGCAAAAGACATGCTTTCATCTTGATTATCCGCATCACCTTCGAGTAGATAATTCATAAAATCCTCTACTACCGCCTCAATAATTTCATCTTTCGAAGAAAAACGTTTATATAAAGTAGCTTTACTAATATCCATATATTTCGCAATTTCATCTATTTTCAATTGGCTAAAACTCGTCTTTCTAATAACGGGCTTTATTTTATTAATATAAGTATTTGCACATGCGACTTTTCTCATTTAAAAGAGCCTCCCCTTTTGTCCATACAAAATAGTATAGCAAATTCACGAATGATTATAAATGAAGTTATTATACTCATTATGCTTTTTTAGTTTATTACATTTTCATATACTATACATAAAGAACTAGAATCCATTATCACCAACTGGACGGTTACAAACCAATTTTGAGGGGGGAATTTTAGGATAAAAATACCCACTACCTTTGTTAGTAGCGGGTACTTTTTCTATAATTTATTTACAGCCCTTTTTATAGCCTTACCTATTTCCACGCTCGACTGTGGATTTTGCCCTGTAATTAAATGCCCATCTACTACCACATGCGGCGTAAAATTAGGCGCTACATAAAACAAAGCTCCTTCTTCTTTCAACTTACTTTCTAACAAAAACGGAACGCGCTTTTCTAAATGTACAGCTTTTTCTTCATCGTTTGTATAACCTGTTATACGCTTACCGGCAACAAAAAACGAGCTATCCTTATTTTTCACACCGACTAAGGAGCTTACTCCGTGACAAACAGCCGCTACAATCCGGTTATTGTTATACATATTCTCAATCAAATTTGCTACATATGGATTGCCTGGAAAATCTACAATCGCCCCGTGCCCACCACCAAATAAAACCGCATCATAATCCGAGAAATGAACATTTGAAATCGGCCTCGTATTTTGTAATAAAGAAGCTACATGCTTGAATTCGCGAGGTATACCATTCGGAATAGACACTCTATCTATAGGTACTCTCCCGCCTTTTATTGACACAATATCAACATCAAACTTAGCCTTTTTAAATAAATGATAAGGAGTTGCGAGCTCTTCAAGCCACAAACCAGTCGGGTGTCCATTCATATCATGAGCACTTGTTGAAACTAACAGTATCCTTTTCAACATATCCCCTCCTTATTACCTATTTATGTATGGAGTGTTCTTATCATTCATATAGCAAGTGAAGCAAACAAAAAAATAGCCGACTCTTTGTATAAAAAGTCGGCTGCTTTCTTATAGTTCGAGCTCTCCCATACGAAGAAGCTCCACAACTGCTTGTGAACGTCCTTTAACCCCTAGCTTTTGCATTGCGTTTGAGATGTGGTTGCGAACTGTCTTTTCACTTATAAAAAGTTCACCTGCAATTTCCTTCGTTGTTTTATCTTGAACCAGTAATTCAAATACTTCTCTTTCTCTCTTTGTGAGTAAAGGTTTAGATTGATACGCTTTTTCCTTCAACTGGTATAACCCTCCTTGCTTAAGCCAGAGCTGTGTATGTGTAAGTTGGGTGTTTATTTAGTCAAGATATTGTATGAACGAAATGTGCAGGTGGTGAATGAAAATGGGCTTTATTTCCTATGTTATTTTAGACTTTTATACAGTGCGTACACTCCTTTTATCCACTTACTTTCCAACGCGCCATATTTGTTCTAGCAATATACTTACAACCGTACCTACAAATAAACCATTACCGAATATATATTGCATAACAGACGGCAAGGATTGAAGTGCTCCAGACGGTAAAAACATAACGCCGCTGCCAAATAATACTGCAACGCCTAAAATCGTTACATTCCTTTCACTCATCGGCACTTGTTTTATATTATTAAATCCAATTCCAATTAACTGTACGAACGAAGCCATTAAAACAGCCGATGCGACAGCAGATGGTAAAGATGCTAAGTAACGAATAATACTTGGAAAAAGAGACATTACGACTAGTAACGCACATGCCATTAAGAACGATCGTATATACTTTTGTTTTGTTAAACGTATAAATCCTGCCGTTGCTGGTAACGGAACGACACCTACAGTTGAAAATACAGAAGAGATGATATGTGAAATCCCCCCAACCCATGTTCCATCTTTCAACTGTTTTTGTTCAATAGTCGCTTTATGAATAGTTGCTTGATTAATTGCTATAATAGCTGCCACCGTATTCGAAACTAAAATACATACCATAACGAAACTTGACACAGCCATACCTGTATTCCATTTTGGAAGTCCCCAAGCAAATATATGTGGAAGTTGCACAAAATGAGTTACTTGAGATGGGATTGTCACTTTTCCTGCAATGAGAAAAATAATCCACCCACTAATTAATCCTATTAAAACTGCATAACTTTTGACAAAGCCTTTTCCGAAATTAGATAGTATAATAACGAACAAAAATATACTAAACGCGATCATTGCTGTAAATCCGTCGATTTGAGAAATAGTAGCTGTAATTCCTAACATTCCTTTTAAAAATACACCACTTAATTGTAAACATAATAAAAGTAAAAACGTCCCTGTCACAAGCGGCGTAAATAAAAATATAATACGTCCTATAAAACCAGTTACTCCTAATCCTATTAAAATAACACCGGAGATTATCATTCCTAATTCTAAAATTTGCAGTGTACTATGTAATTGATCCTGTCCGGCCGTTGCATAAGCAAGTACGGTAAATACACCAACCCAAGATCCAGCCGGCCCATCCGCAATTGGCAGTCTATGCCCAAGCCAGCCTTGTAAAAAAGAAGATATACCAACTACAAAAAACGTACGCTGCATTAAATAAAATATTTCTTCCGTCGTAAGATGAAATAATCCGCCAACGACAATTGGTAGTGCGATTGAATTTGCTAATAAAAATATAAACCATTGCAAAGTTCCCATAATATGATTTTGGTTATGTTGATTGTCCAAAATTTTCATCCCTTCTAGCTTTCCTATAAAAAATATATTGTAAGAATAAAAAAGAAGAGTTCTAGACTTACCATTAGAACCCCCCTCAAAATATTTAAACGATTCTTCTACACAAGATTATTTAATTCCACCTCATTTAAACTTCCAACAACAATATTTCCTTTATACACGACTAAACGTTTTTCTGTTTGACGCGCTACTGCTTCAGCAGCGCATGTCGCATTTGTCAAAACAAAACTCGCTTCATCCCCTACATTCGGCCATACTCGCTTCCCTTCATTATTTAACGTTTCTTTTCCTCCTGTAATAAAGCGAAGTGCTTTTCCTAAAGACCTTTCGTCACTCCACCCAAAACGCTCTGCTAATCGATTCGCCTTTTGAAGCATATCACCTGTTCCAAACGGTGACCAATGATCTGTAATACTATCATTTCCTAATGAAACCTTAACACCATTTTTATCTAATAACGGAATTGGGATTACTTGTTTACCAATTGGTACCGTTGAAGTAATATCAATATTTACATTTGCGAGTCTTTCTGCCACTTCTTCAGCCTCTTTATCAGTAACACCACCAAGTCCAAGTGCATGACTAATTGTTACACGACCTTGCCATCCTGCTTCTTCTGTTAAACTTGCCAATCTCTTCATCGTAAATGTTCCAAGATTATTCGCATCATGCAAATGAATATCAACATCCGCATTAAATTCTACTGCGATATCCATAATTGTATGTAATGATTTTTCAATATCATTATCCACTGTAGCTGGATCTACGCCTCCGACTAGATGAGCACCCATACGCATCGCATCTTTCACGAGTTGCACAGAATTACTGCGCAATAATCCATGTTGCGGAAACGCAACAATTCTACTAGACACTCGATTTTTATATGTTTCTAATGCCGCTAACGTCGCCTCCAAATTACCAAGCCCAATAATTGGATCAACATTACAATGCGTTCTAATATTCGTTGCACCATTTTGCAGTAGTAACTCTAGCATATTTTCCGCTCTATTTTGGGCAGTCGCTAATTGCTTTGGTAAAATTTTTTCTTCTTCATTAAAACGTGTAAAAATACTTTCTGCTGGCATACAAGCTTTCCAAGGACCACTATAATATGTCTTATCAATGTGAATATGCATCTCTTCGAAAGCGGGCAAAATTAATAAACGATTAGCATCAAGAATGAGTACCCCTTCCTCTTGAACAGTCCCTGCTATAATTTTTTTAATTCGTCCCTCTTCAATAAGTAAACTACATAACTCTGTTTCTGTTTTTGAAATTCTCCCCTCTTCATATGTATACCCCGATTCAAGCGTTACATTAGTCAACCAATATACCGTCATCTCTATTTCCCCACCCTTTATTAAAAGTTACCTCTTACTATAATTTTAATATCAACTGAAAATTAAGACAATTAATATGACTGTTCCCTAAAAAAATGTCATACAACCTCATAGTCTCCTCATAGATTTCCATATAGAATAGAAGTATAGAGTTTGCTATAAAAAGGAGTGTATTGGAAGATGTCAAAAAGATTATGTAAATCCGAAACTGATAAAATGCTATTTGGTATATGCGGTGGTTTAGGAGAATATTTTGATATTAGCTCTACTCTCATTCGCATACTTTGGGTCATTGCAGTTTTATGTTTTGGGACGGGGTTTTTAGTTTATTTTATTTGTTTATTACTTATGCCACGCTCTTACTAATAACATTCTTTCATATATTTGAGCATAGTGTATACAAAATCCCCTATAGATTTTTCTATAGGGGATTTTTTCATGAAGAATATTTCATCGTTAAATGTAATACCGCCACTTCTTCTTCTTCATTTTTATAAATATGCTTCTTATTCGCTTCAAATTGAATGGAATCAAACTCATTTAATTCATATACATCATTCTCCACTTGAATAGACACTTTCCCTTTCATTACCGTTACAAGCTCAATCGCACCTTCATGATGAGCTTCTGGTTCATATATACTATTTGATCGTAAACAAGCACGGTGCATTTCCATCCCTGTTTCTTTCGTATAACGGAACATCGTTTCTAAATGCCATGCTTGTCCTACATCTACTGCAAATCCTTCTCCACAGCGCGCGACGGCTACTGGTTCTCCAAAAACCATTAATCTAGATAAAGGAATTGATAACCCTTTCGTTATTTTCCAAATGACAGCTAGCGTCGGATTTGTTTCCCCTCTTTCGATCTTTCCTAATGTTAATTTACTAACTCCTGTTTTATGAGCTAATTCTTCTAAACTTAATTTCTGTTCATTTCGAATTTGTCTCAATAACTGTCCAACTTGTTGAATGACTTCTTTCGTTTGCATATCTTCATTTTCTTTCATATATAAAACCACCTCAAAGTATAAAATAGTTTACTTTTATTAAATTAAAGTATATCATACTATACATAATTATTTATTTTCGAAAGGAGTGCTATACTTCATGCGCGCAATTTTATTAGGTCTTTTATCATCGGCCTTTTTTTCTGCAACCTTTATTATTAATAGAGCAATGAATGTATCTGGAACGAGCTGGGCTTGGACAGCTTCCTTCCGTTTTTTATTTGCTCTCCCTATTTTATTCCTTATCGTTTTATTTCGCAAAAACTTTAGGGGATTATGGAAAGAGTTAAAAAAACATCCATTGGCGTGGATCGGATGGGGTTCTGTTGCCGGTATTGGTTTTTATTCTTTATTAAGTTTCGCAGCTGTCTTTTCTCCAGCTTGGCTCGTTGCTGGAACTTGGCAAGTTACGATTTTAGCTGGTTTACTACTATCACCACTATTTTTTGTGAAAATAGAAACAAAATCAGGTACGAAACTTGTACGTGGAAAAATTCCACTTCGTAGCTTATATGTTGCTTTATTTATTTTACTTGGTGTAATTTGTATGCAAGCAACTGCCGCAGGCCATATTACAATGACTCAGTTCATTTCAGGTTTTTTACCTGTCGTATTAGCCGCTTTCTTATATCCGTTCGGTAACCGAAAAATGATGGAGCTTGTTGGCGGACGCCTTGATACGTTCCAACGTGTATTAGGAATGGCAATTGGAAGTCTTCCTATAACAATTTTGCTTGGTGTATACGGATTTTCTACTACGGGTATTCCAACATCTAGCCAAATGCTTCAAGGATTTTTGTTAGCATTATGTTCCGGCGTTATTGCAACGATGACATTTTTCTTTGCTACTGACTTAGCAAAAGATAACCTGGCTTTACTTGGAGCTGTTGAAGCAACACAAGCTGGAACGATGGTCTTTACCGTACTTGGAGAAATTGTTTTCTTGAATGGTTCGTTTCCTGGCGGGCTTTCCCTACTTGGAATGATTATTATTATGTTAGGAATGGTTGCAAATAGTATTTTAAACCGATCTATTCCAGCCGTTAAACAGAAAAAATCAGCATAAAAAAAGAGTATGGTTCTATAGAGATGAACCATACTCTTTTTTATTGTCCCCCTATTTCGCCTTATCAGAATAGTATTTCATTGGCTGTTTATACTAAAACGTATGTTATAATACGTTTCATGCGCATTAATAGGAGGTAAATTATGTTAAAAAAAGCAATCGCTGAATTTATTGGTACCTTTGTACTTGTATTATTCGGAACTGGAGTAGCTGTCACTGGCGGCGGAATCGAAGGAATTGGAACATTAGGAATCGCTATGGCTTTCGGCTTATCTATTGTAGCTATGGCATATAGCATCGGAACAATCTCTGGATGTCACATTAACCCAGCAGTATCAGTAGCTATGTTCATCAACAAACGCATGAACGCTATGGAACTTTGTTATTATGTATTAGCTCAAATTTTAGGTGGTTTATTAGGAACTGCAACGTTAGTAACAATTTTAAAATCTGCTAAAACACCTTTAGATAATTTAGGACAAAATGGTTTCGGAACTCTTGGTTTATCTGGAGCATTTTTAGTTGAGTTCATTTTAACTTTCGTATTTATTTTAGTTATCGTCGCTGTAACAGGTAAAAAAGGAAGTTCTTCTTTAGCTGGACTAGTAATTGGTTTCACATTAGTTTTAATCCACTTATTAGGAATTCCGTTAACTGGAACATCTGTTAACCCAGCTCGTAGTATCGCACCAGCTTTATTTGTTGGTGGAGAAGCACTTTCTCAACTATGGGTATTCATCGTAGCACCAATTCTTGGTGGTATCTTCGCAGCTATCGTAGGTAAATTCATTTTAAATACTGAAAAATAGAATTTTCAATATTTATGAATAAAAAAAAGCGAGCCCTCATTATGAGGAAGCTCGCTTTTTTATTCTTTCATTTTAGACTTTAAATTTGTAACTAATTGATCTACCGTTACATTTGCAAGCACGTTTTCCATCGCTTCTTGCGCTTGCATTAAAATAATTTCTAATACTGATTGAATATTAGCTCCTACTGGACATTCAATGTTGGGATTTTCATGGAAGGAAAATAGCTGTCCTTCTTCTACAACTTCCACTGCTTTATATACATCAAGTAATGTAATTTCTTCTAAATCTCGAGCAAGTGTCGTACCACCTTTACCAGCTTGTACATCAACAAGTCCTGCTCTCTTCAACATTCCTGTAATGCGACGAA
Source organism: Bacillus cereus group sp. BceL220 (assembly GCF_051776965.1). Lineage (NCBI taxonomy): Bacteria > Bacillati > Bacillota > Bacilli > Caryophanales > Bacillaceae > Bacillus > Bacillus cereus group sp. BceL220. The sequence continues at coordinate 776,671 of NZ_JBPWBC010000001.1, forward strand.
TCACAACTGGATTTGTATTCACACTACCGGCAATCCATTCAGAGGTACAGCGAGAGTTTCGATCTATCGCAAGTAATGTCAGCATATGAACACCTACTGTAAAACGACTACTAATCCCCATCTGCACACCCTCCTTTTTATTCATTCTATTAAAAGACGACTCTTATTATTATATACTATTTTTAATTTATACATAAAGAAAAAGCATGATTTCAATAGGAAATCATGCTTTTCTCTCATTATTGACGCTTTATAAATTTCGCTAAATCTTTAAATTTCACTTTATCTGAGTAATTCATTACGCCATTTACGTAAATGCGGCTTGTAACAGCATTTAATATCGCAATTGTCGCCAATAAGACTGCTAATGTTATCGTAATTTCTAGCATACCTGCTTCACCAGCTACAATACGTGAGAAGGTAACCATCGGTGTAAAAAATGGAACGTAAGAACTTACAACAACGATAGTACTATTCGGATCACTTAATGATTTAATACTAATGAAGAATGCAGCCATAATTAAAATCATTATCGGGAAAGATACAGCTTGTAAATCCTCCGTCTTAGACACGACAGCTCCAGCAGCAGCATACATCATTGCATAAAGTAAATATCCCGTAATGAAATAAACAAGAAACATGCTTACAACCTTTGCATCTAATTTCGTAAAGTCAATTGGAATACCCAATAGTGAGGCACTTTCTAAATCGACCCAACCTAACAAATATGGAATAAGATAACCACACGCCAATATGACAAGTTGCAATAAAGCCGTTGAAACAACCGCTAAAATTTTCGCATACATCATCGTAAGAGGTTTCACTTTCGGAAGCATTACTTCCATTACACGTGACGCCTTCTCAGATGCAATATTCATTGCGATTGTATTTCCGAACGCTACAATAAACATATATAAAGCAAATGTAAAGAAATAGGCAATTCCGAAAGAAGATGTACGATCTTTTATCGCTTCTTGCTTTACTTGAATTTCTGTTTGTAATTGCTGTGCAATTTCTGGTGAAACATTATTTTGGGCAATTGTCACCATCGTATATTGTTGCTTTAAATATCCTGCCATAATTGCAGAAGTTGCTTGGCTTGGAAATCCATTATACATATATGTAATCGATGGAGCCCCACCCTTTTCCGTCACATGGAATAGACCATCTAAATCGCCTTCTTCTACTTGCTTATGCAGTTTATCAAAATCATCCTTTGAACCAAGTGTTATTTTTGCTGATGGCAATAACTTATTTAGCTCATCTTTTTGTACTTTATATGTGGAACTCTCTACTACAACTGCAATTTTATCTTTATCCTTATTTTTATCATCGCCTGAAGTAAAATGATTAAATGCAAAAATCCCAAACACAACTAAAAATAAAATGGCACTCGTAATTAATGATTTTTTAGATAAAAATGCTTCCCTAAAATAAAATGAAAATACGTGAGAAAATTTACGCATCGTTATTTCGCCCTCTCTACAAAGATTTCATTTAACGTCGGCTCTAACATTTTGAATTGTCGTAAGCTAACACCTTGCTCTTGCAACTGTTGCAAAATCTTGAGAGCTTCCGCATCGTCTTGTACTTTCACATAAAGAAGGCCTTGTTGTTTTTCATACGATACATGTATAGCTTCTAATCCCTTTTCATTCTCTACTGTATCTTCAATCGTTAAATTACGGAAACCGTATTCTTTCTTAATATCACTTAGCTGTCCTTTTACGACTGCTTCACCTTTTTTCAAAATACATACATGTTGGCAAAAAGCCTCTACTTGTTCCATACGATGACTTGATAAAATAATCGTCTTTCCGCTCTGTACTTGTTCTTCAATAATACTAGCTAACATCCCGGCGTTAACTGGATCAAGGCCGCTGAATGGTTCATCTAAAATGAGAAGTTCCGGATTATGAAGAAGAGCAGCAATTAATTGGATTTTTTGCTGATTCCCTTTTGAAAGCTCTCCAGCCGTTTTAAATTTATATTCTGGTATCGCTAAACGCTCTAACCAATGATCAATAGCTTGATCTACTTCTTTCTTCGACATTCCTTCTAATCTACCAAAATATCGCAACTGATCTATTACTCTACTTTTTGTATATAAACCTCTTTCTTCTGGTAAATACCCAATTGTTACGCCACTATCCCCAAATGCTTTTCCATCCCACGTAATCGTACCTTCATTAGGCGTTAATAATCCGAGAAGCATTTTGATTGTTGTTGTTTTCCCTGCACCATTTCGTCCAAGTAATCCTAGTACTTCACCTTTTGGTAACGAAATTTGCAAACCGTTAACTGCTTTTGATTCCCCAAATTGTTTCGTTAAGTTTTGAATTTGTAAACTCAAAGTATAAAGCCTCCCCTTTAGTATCATTCGTACTCTCTTTCAAAGACTATGTTTATTCAAGAAAAAATATAGCACTACACTTCATCCTCTTATATGTAAACACCGTCATTAATCCATCATTTGTTCTATTTAGTTAAAATTGTAAATAACAAAACTCTTTTTGTCAATTATAATTGTCATTACGACAATAAAACTTGTCAAAATAACTATTATTATTTTGCTCATCTTTCTAATATAGGACATACTACTATATATACAAAAGACAATATGCAAATGTTCATATAAAAATATTATATTTTAATATATAATATAAAATGATTTTCTAACATCAAGGAGGGTACATATGAAGATGAAGAGGGGCATTACCACTCTATTATCTGTAGCGGTTCTATCTACATCACTTGTAGCATGTTCAGGAACACCAGAGAAAACAGTGGCGAAAGAAGAGAAAGTAAAATTAACAGAACAGCAATTAATGGCTGATTTATGGTATCAAACAGCTGGCGAAACGAAAGCACTTTACTACCAAGGGTACAATATCGGTCAATTAAAGCTTGATGCAGTTCTTGCAAAAGGGACAGAGAAAAAACCTGCTATCGTACTTGATTTAGACGAAACTGTTTTAGATAACAGTCCTCATCAAGCAATGAGCGTAAAAACAGGCAAAGGCTATCCTTACAAATGGGATGATTGGATTAATAAAGCTGAGGCTGAAGCCCTTCCAGGCGCAATTGATTTCTTAAAATATACAGAGTCTAAAGGTGTAGATATTTACTACATCTCAAATCGTAAAACGAACCAACTAGATGCAACAATTAAAAATCTTGAGCGTGTAGGTGCTCCTCAAGCAACGAAAGAACATATATTACTACAAGATCCGAAAGAAAAAGGAAAAGAAAAACGCCGTGAACTCGTTTCTCAAACCCATGATATTGTCTTATTCTTCGGTGATAACTTATCTGATTTCACAGGTTTTGATGGAAAATCTGTAAAAGATCGTAACCAAACAGTAGAAGATTCAAAAGCACAATTTGGTGAGAAATTCATTATTTTCCCGAATCCAATGTATGGCGATTGGGAAGGCGCTTTATATGATTATGATTTCAAAAAATCAGATGCAGAAAAAGATAAAATCCGTCGCAACAACTTAAAATCATTTGAAGTAAAATAAAGAGGATGGCATTCGCCATCCTCTTTATTTTACTTTCTCTGTTAAAGGCAAGATAAACACTTCCACACGTCTATTCTTTGCCTTTCCTTCTTGTGTATCGTTTGGAGCAATTGAACGGTATTCTCCGTATCCAATCGCACTAAATTTTTCTGGTTGTAATTCTTTATTTTGCAGTAATACTTGCATAAAATTAACTGCCCGCTGCGTACTTAATTCCCAATTCGACGCAAACTGCGCATTCGCAATAGGGACATTATCCGTATGACCCGATACTGTAATTTCACGAGGTGACGCTGAAACAAGTAAGCTAGACATCTCTTTCGCAATCCCTAAAGATTCTAATTTCACATCTGCTTTCCCCGAATCAAACAGTATATTTTCTAATATTGTCACCATTAATCCCTTTTCAGTTAATTTAGTTTGAAAAGAAGAGGATAATTGTTTTTCATTAATATATTGATCAATCTTTTTTTGTAATGCTTTCAATTCATCCATCTCTTTTTTTTCTTTAGCTCTAGCTTCTTCTTGTTTTTTTGCTTGTTCTGCCTCAAGGCTACTTGCTGATAATTCTTTTTCCTCATTTGGCTTTTGATCACTTAAAAATTCTTTGTTACCTGTTCCCCCAGCTAATTCACTTCGAAAAGCAACTGCCATCTGTTTAAACTTCGCAGCATCTATACTACTCATTGCGAATAAAACGATAAACAATGCAAATAACAACGTTAACATATCAGAATATGGAATTAACCACGTTTCATCGATATGCTCATCATGTTTTTTCTTTTTGCCTCTTCTATTTTTCTTACTCCGCATTTTTTTCTGCTCCTTTTTCTAGCTTTTTACGCTCAGTTGCAGAAAGTGCACCTAAAATGCGGTTCTTCATAATAAACGGATATGTACCTTCTTGTAACATTAATAAACAATCAATGATTAAACGTTTTTTCTCAATTTCAGCTGAAGATTTTTGCTTTAACTTATTTGCAAATGGATGCCATAATACATAACCTGAAAAAATACCAAAAATCGTTGCAATAAACGCACCCGAAATAGCATGACCTAACTTTTCAATATCAGTTAAGTTACCAAGCGCAGCTACAAGACCGATAACAGCACCTAAAACTCCTAATGTCGGTGCATACGTACCAGCTTGTGAAAAAATAGCAGCTCCCTTTGCATGTCTTTCTTCAATTGCCTCTAATTCAGATTCCAAAATCTGCTCTAAATCTTCTGCGGATACGCCATCAATCACAAATTTCATACCGCGCAAAAGAAATTCATCTTGAATTTTGTCTAATTGTTGCTCTAAAGACAAAATACCGTATTTTCTACTTTCAGATGTCCAATGAACAAATAATTCTAGCAACTGTTCATAACTTAAATCCTTTTTATTTGAACCAAAAAGAACTTTAAATAGTTTTGGAACCCTTTTTAGTTGATTCATCGGAAATGCAATACATACTGCAGCAAATGTACCGATAAAAATAATTAATGCTGCGGCAGGATTTAATAAGGCTGTTACGTCAGCGCCCTTGACGACCATCCCTACTACCACTGCTAAAAATCCTAAAACAAGTCCAATAATTGTTGCAAAATCCATTCCCATTCACTCCTAGTCTATACAAGAAGTTCTTTATTCTCGATAATCGCTACATCTTCTTATGTATATATATTACATAAAAAATGCAATTCATGAAAGATAAGAAATGAATTATATAAAAAAATACTACAAATTCACACATTTTCTGACATTTTCTTTGCATTTCTATTACGTTATGACTCTTATATTCCTTTTCCAACAAACTAGACTTATAATAAAAAAACGCTACACATTTTATTAAGAAGGGACTGTGATTACAAGGCATTATGAAAAAGATAATAATTATTTCTGCCACTACTATTGTAATCGGTATCACATCTTTCACTTACTTTGGTTCTAAATCACCACTACATAATGAAGCGAAAGCTGTCGAAAGTCAAAAACATACTAACCACCCAAAAGAAGAGATTCCTGCTTTTCCAAAAGCTGATCATAATGCAAAGAAAATAGACAATAACTTTTCAGTTGTAACAAATCCAAAATCTAATCTTGTCTTAATTAATAAACATCGAAAACTACCAGATGGATACATTCCTGAAGACTTAACGAGACCAAACGTACCATTTGCTAGTCCAAAAGATAAAGAAAAAACATTGCTACGCAAAGATGCTGCAGAGGCACTTGAAAACATGTTCAAAGCTGCGAAAAAAGAAGGGCTTGATCTTACAGCTGTATCTGGTTATCGTTCATACAAACGCCAAAAATCGTTGCATGATACATACGTTAGGCGTCAAGGAAAAGCTGAGGCTAATTCAGTAAGCGCAATTCCTGGTACGAGTGAACACCAAACGGGTTTAGCAATGGATATTAGTTCAAAAACAGCTAAATTTCAATTAGAGCCTATTTTCGGGGAGACAGCAGAAGGAAAATGGGTCGCGGAACACGCTCATGAATTCGGCTTTGTCATTCGTTACTTAGAAGATAAAACAGATACAACAGAATATGCATATGAACCATGGCACTTACGCTACGTTGGTAATCCATACGCTACATACCTATATAAACATCACTTAACATTAGAAGAAGCGATGGAAGACAAAAAATAAGAGAGCAAATTGCTCTCTTATTTTTCTTTCACTCTATCATTGTAGTAATTTCTTCTTCCATTCTTCAGGCCATGGTTCGCCTCTTCCTGTTTTTTTCGACGCTTGAACCATCATTCCACGACCTACTAAACAAACCTCTCCTTCTGCATTCTTCACCATATAATGTAGATCTAAAGAAGAGTTCCCAACCGATCCTGCCTTTACATACACCTTCAACTGTTCATCAAAATATATTTGCTTAATAAAATTACATTGTAAATCCGCAACAACGATCATCGTTTCTGATGATGCATGTGTCCACTCTTGCATAAATCCAAGTTCTTTAAACAACGCGATACGAGCTTCTTCAAAATAAGTAAAAGCAACGACATTATTTACATGTCCAAACATATCTACTTCACCAAAACGAACCTTTACAGGATTGTAAAATGAAAAACCACTTTCCCATTTCTCGAAGTCTTCAATATAAGAAATTCTCTTCAACGCTATCTCCCCTTCCTGCCAAAAAAAACAGAATAAACTGAAAAATGAAGTTATAAATATTGCCCCTTCAAGATGAAGAGGCAATATTTATTAATAGTTATTATCGCTACCAAAGAAATCTTTGAACGATTGAATTGTTGTATCACGGTTTAATGCCGCAATTGAAGTTGTTAAAGGAATACCCTTCGGACATGACTGCACACAGTTTTGAGAGTTACCACAGTTTGCTAGTCCTCCATCTCCCATAATTGCACGTAAGCGATCTGCTTTATGCATTTCACCCGTTGGATGTGAGTTGAATAAACGAGCTTGTGATAACGGCGCTGGTCCAATAAAGTCAGACTTACTGTTTACGTTTGGACATGATTCTAAGCAAACACCACATGTCATACATTTTGAAAGCTCATAAGCCCATTGACGCTTTTTCTCAGGCATTCTTGGTCCTGGACCTAAGTCATACGTACCATCAATTGGAATCCAAGCTTTAACGCGTTTTAGAGCATTAAACATGCGACTGCGGTCAACTTGTAAATCACGTACAACTGGGAATGTCTTCATCGGCTTTAAGCGAATTGGCTGTTCTAATTGGTCAATAAGAGCCGTACATGATTGACGTGGCTTTCCGTTAATAACCATCGAACATGCACCGCATACTTCCTCTAAGCAGTTCATATCCCATGCGATCGGAGTTGTTTGGTTTCCTTTTGAATCAACAGGATTACGACGAATTTCCATAAGCGCCGAAATAATATTCATATTAGGACGATATGGAATTTCAAACTCTTGGTCAAACTCTTGTGCATCTGGTCCATCTTGTCTCGTAATGATGAGGCGGATTGTTTTCTCAGACATGTTGTTTATCCCCCTTCTCTTCACCCTTAGCAGCTACATCATGTTTTGAAGAATAATCACGTTTACGTGGTTTAATTAATGAAACATCAACGTCTTCGTAATGGAATGCTGGTGCATTTCCTTCTCCTTCAAATTTTGCCATAGTAGTTTTTAAGAAGTTTGCATCATCACGATTTGGGAATTCAGGTTTGTAATGCGCCCCGCGGCTCTCATTACGGTTATATGCGCCAATTGTAATAACACGTGCTAACTCAAACATATTTGCAAGTTGACGTGTAAATGAAGCACCTTGGTTACTCCATCTCGCTGTATCGTTAATGTTAATACGTTTGTAACGATCCATTAACTCTTCAATTTTCGCATCTGTTTCTAATAACTTTTTATTTTCACGAACTACTGTAACGTTATCTGTCATCCATTCTCCAAGCTCTTTATGAAGAACATATGCATTTTCATTACCATCCATCGTTAAAATATTGTTAAATTTCTCTGTTTCGATTAATTCATTTTGCTCATATACAGTAGATGAAACAGCATCTGATGATTTAGAAAGACCTTTCATATATTCAATTGCGTTTGGTCCTGCTACCATACCACCGTAAATTGCTGATAATAGTGAGTTTGCACCAAGGCGGTTACCACCGTGCATAGAATAATCACACTCACCTGCTGCAAATAAACCTGGAATACTAGTCATTTGCTTATAGTCAACCCATAGTCCACCCATTGAATAGTGAACAGCTGGGAAGATTTTCATTGGTAGTTTACGAGGATCATCCCCTGTAAATTTCTCATAGATTTCAATAATTCCACCAAGTTTAATATCTAGTTCTTTCGGATCTTTATGAGAAAGATCTAAGTACACCATGTTTTCACCGTTAATACCTAGTTTTTGCTCTACGCAAACATCAAAGATTTCACGCGTTGCGATATCACGAGGTACAAGGTTTCCGTAAGCCGGATATTTTTCTTCTAAGAAGTACCATGGTTTACCATCTTTATATGTCCAAACACGTCCACCTTCACCACGTGCAGATTCACTCATAAGACGTAATTTATCGTCTCCAGGAATTGCCGTTGGGTGAATTTGAATGAACTCACCATTTGCATAATATGCACCTTGTTGATATACAGCAGAAGCTGCTGTACCTGTATTAATAATGGAGTTTGTTGATTTTCCGAAAATGATACCAGGGCCCCCTGTTGCCATAATCACGGCATCAGCTCCGAAACTTTTAATCTCCATAGTTTGTAAGTCTTGTGCAACGATTCCTCGGCACACACCTTCATCATCAACAACAGCTCGTAAGAAATCCCAGCCTTCATATTTCGTTACAAGTCCTGCTACTTCGTGACGACGTACTTGCTCATCTAATGCGTAAAGTAATTGCTGTCCAGTTGTTGCACCAGCAAATGCTGTACGGTGATGTTGCGTTCCACCAAATCGACGGAAATCAAGAAGTCCTTCTTCCGTACGGTTGAACATAACACCCATACGGTCCATTAAATGAATGATACCAGGTGCTGCTTCACACATTGCTTTAACTGGTGGTTGGTTCGCTAAGAAGTCCCCACCATAAATTGTATCGTCAAAGTGGATCCATGGAGAATCCCCTTCACCTTTCGTATTTACGGCACCGTTAATTCCGCCCTGAGCACATACAGAATGTGAACGTTTTACTGGTACTAAAGAAAACAGTTCAACATTTACTCCTGCTTCTGCCGCTTTAATCGTTGCCATTAAGCCAGCCAAGCCACCGCCGACTACTATAAGTTTCCCTTTCATGCTCTCCCACTCCTTACTGATTTGCTAGCTGTGGATCGATGAACGCTAATAATGCACTCACACCTACATAAGATAGACCTAAGAAAATAGCTAATGTTACATAAGTAGAGATTCTTTGTGAACGTGGAGATACTGTAATTCCCCAGCTGATGCAGAATGTCCATAGTCCATTTGCAAAGTGGAAAATTGTTGAAACAACACCAACTAAGTAGAATGCAAACATAGCTGGATTGTTTAAAATATCTGCCATCATATCATAGTTTACCTCTTTACCTAACATTGCTTGAATACGAGTTTCCCAGACGTGCCAAGAAATGAAAATCAGCGTAACGATACCTGAAATTCTTTGGAAAACGAACATCCAGTTACGGAAATAACCGTAAGAAACCGCATTGTTCTTAGCTGTAAATGCAATATATAAGCCATATATAGCATGGTACAGTATCGGTAAAAAGATGATGAAAATTTCTAGCGCATACCGGAATGGAAGGAGCTCCATAAAGCCTGCAGCTTTGTTAAAAGCCTCTGCTCCTCTTGTTGCAAAGTTGTTTACAATTAGATGTTGCGTCAAAAAGACACCAACCGGGATGACCCCCATTAATGAGTGCCACTTACGAAACGTATACTCGCGGCCTTTCATGTCCCCATTACCCCCTTGAATGTTTGACTGCTGTTTTCAGATTAATTTATAACAATAATGTTTTTTCACTATTGGCATAAGAAAAACTGAAAAAATTATTCGAAATATTTCAGCATAATTTGATAACAAGTTCATTTTACCCCTATTTTTGTCGAAGCGTCAAGAAAACGTATACATAATTTGCATATAATTTGCCAATTCTTTTTTTCTTCTTAGATATTCAGATTTCCCTAAAGAAAAATCTGTTTTTATAAATGAAAAATGTTATATAATAATCCCTATAGAAAGAGGGGAATATTGTGAGTAAAAATACAATCGATATAACATCTTTAGAAGATGTTTCATTGAACGCCTTCGCTTATGAATTGCTACGTGAAGAATTACTACCTGATTTAATCGGCAACGATTTAGATGGTATTTTATACTGGTCTGGTAGAAACCTTGCAAGAAAATATCCGCTAGAAACAATTGAAGAAGTCATTCAGTTCTTTGAAAAAGCTGGCTGGGGCACTTTAAGCATTATTGAACATAAGCGTCGTGAAATGCAGTTCCAACTTAAAGGCACACTCATTGAAGAACGTCAAAAACAAAAACGACATTCTTCTTATCAACTAGAAGCTGGATTCATCGCTGAACAAATTCAAAAGCAACGGAACGTCGTTGCAGAGTCATACGAAGAAAAGAAAAAACGTTCTGACTCTATTACATTTCTTGTAAAATGGGATATAAAAGATCTCATTGAAGTGTAAGCATTACCTACAGTCAACTAGACATATCAGTTTAGTTGACTTTTTTGTATTTTCATTCAGATGCATTTATTTTAAATCTTCAGAAATTATACCAAAAAACAGAAGACGTTGTAAACTACAACGTCTTCTTATCTGTTAAATACGTATAAATCGTCTCCGCGACATTTTTCGGCATACCCGCTTCGACAAATTCCTCTATAGAAGCTTCTTTCATCTTCTTTAATGAACCAAAATGTTTTAACAATACCTTTTTCCGTTTATCACCTATTCCTGGAATGTCATCCAATGCTGATTGAATGACAGATTTCCCATGTAATTGACGATGGAATGTAATCGCAAATCGATGCACCTCATCTTGAATACGCTGCAATAAATAAAATTCTTGGCTATTTCTCTCAAGCATCACAGGTTCCGGTGGGTCCCCAATAATTAAATGGGAGGTTTTATGTTTATCATCTTTCACAAGACCTGCCATCGGAATATATAATCCGAGCTCATTCTCTAGAATATCACTTGCAGCCGCTAGATGGCCTTTTCCTCCATCAATAATAATCAAATCAGGTAAAGGTAAATTTTCTTTAAGGGCCCTTGTATACCGGCGCCTCACAACTTCTCTCATAGACTCATAATCGTCTGGTCCTTGAACCGTTTTAATTTTATATTTTCGATACTCTTTCTTCGCCGGTTTCCCATCGATAAAAGCAATCATTGCAGAAACAGGATTTGTTCCTTGAATATTTGAGTTATCAAACGCTTCAATACGATACGGCGTTTCAATCCCAAGCTGCTTCCCTAAATGATCTACTGCTTTAATCGTTCGTTCTTCATCACGTTCAATTAAGTAAAACTTCTCTTCAAGAGCAATTTTCGCGTTTTTATTTGCTAATTCTACAAGGTCTTTTTTCTTACCACGTTTCGGCTGTGTCGCTTCTACTTCTAAAAAGCGCTCTACTAATTCCGAGTCTATACTTCCTGGAACGACGATTTCCTTCGGCTTAAAATGACTACTGTTTTCATAAAATTGGCCGATAAATGTTAAAAAACCCTCTTCTGGTTCATCGTAAATTGGAAACATAGAAACATCACGTTCAATTAGCTTTCCTTTTCGAACGAAGAAAACTTGAACACACATCCATCCTTTATCCACTGCATATCCAAACACATCACGATCCACTAAGTCACTCATAATCATCTTTTGTTTTTCCATAATCGCATCAATATGAGCAATTTGATCACGCAACTCTTTTGCACGTTCAAACTCTAGTTTCTCTGAGGCCTCATACATTTTTACTTCTAATTCTGAACGAACTTCTTTATGTCCACCATTTAAAAACTTAATAATTGCATCTACAATTTCTTTATTTTGTTCTTCCGTCACTTCTTTCACACACGGCGCTAAGCATTGACCCATATGATAATACAAACAAACTTTATCTGGCATATTCGTACATTTCCGAAGTGGATACATACGATCTAGCAGTTTTTTCGTTTCATGAGCAGATTGTGCATTTGGATAAGGACCAAAATACTTTCCTTTATCCTTTTTTACATTTCGAGTAATGAGTAAGCGCGGTTGCTTCTCCGCCGTAATTTTAATAAAAGGATATGTTTTATCATCTTTTAATTGAATATTATATTTCGGATCATATTTTTTAATTAGATTTAACTCTAAAATAAGTGCTTCTAAATTCGAAGAGGTTACAATATATTCAAAATCAACAATTTCTCCTACAAGCCGCAGTGTTTTCCCATCATGTGAACCAGTAAAGTACGAGCGCACACGATTTTTAAGCACTTTTGCCTTTCCAACATATATAACCGTTCCTTGCTTATCTTTCATCAAATAACAACCAGGTTGATCTGGTAAAATAGCCAACTTCTCTTTCAAATGTTCGTGCACTCGTCTCCCTCCATTTCTACATACTTAGCATTTTTATTTTCCCTTGAAAACATACTATGCTCAAACACCCAACATACGTTCTTTTATTGTAACGGAAAGACTGTAAAAAAGAAAATAAAAAAAGCTACCAACTGGTAGCTTTTTTATTTTAGAAATGTTTAGAAACTAATTCTACTAACGCTTCTTTCGGTTTGTAACCTAACGTTTGATCAACTACTTTACCGTCTTTTAATACGAAAAGAGCTGGAATGCTCATTACTTCGAATTGACGAGCAGTTTCTTGGTTCTCATCAACATCTACTTTTACTACTTTTACTTTTTCGCCTAGTTCTGCATCGATCTCCTCTAATACAGGAGCGATCATTTTACAAGGTCCACACCAAGGTGCCCAGAAATCTAATAATACAACACCTTCGCTAGTTTCAGCTGCGAAGCTTTGGTCATTTGCGTTTACAATTGCCATTTTATTTCCTCCTTCAAGTATATTCTACCAAGAGTATATCATTAACTTATATACGTGGCGAATAATATGTATCGTTATGTATTGTAACAAAAAAATGTTCCTTTATACTATATAAAAATATGGATTAAATACTAAAAAGATGAGAGACAGGGGATCTCTCACCTTTTTCTATATATAGGGGTACTTCACTTGGAACTCAAGGGTACTTAAATCATGAATGTACTTTTAACTTTTTAAACTCTTCTGTTAAAAGAGGTACAACTTCGAACAAGTCACCAACAATACCGTAGTCAGCTACTTTGAAGATACTTGCTTCTGGATCTTTATTAATCGCAACGATTATTTTTGAGTTAGACATACCTGCTAAATGCTGAATCGCACCAGAAATACCACATGCAATGTATAAGTCTGGCGTAACAACTTTACCAGTTTGACCAATTTGTAATGAGTACTCACAGTATTCAGCGTCACAAGCACCACGAGATGCCCCAACAGCGCCGCCTAGTACGTCAGCTAACTCTTTTAATGGTTTAAATCCTTCTTCACTCTTCACACCGCGTCCGCCAGCGATAATAACTTTCGCTTCAGAAAGATCCACACCTTCTGCTGTTTTACGGACAACATCTTGAATAATTGTACGTAAATCTTTCACATCAACTGTAATAGAAGATACGTCACCGCTGCGAGACTCATCTTTTTCCAGAGTTGCAATGTTATTTGGACGCACTGTCGCAAATAAGATGCCGTCTGTTACAATCTTCTTCTCGAATGCTTTACCAGAGTAAATTGGACGAGTGAAGATAACATTTCCACCTTCAACCTCTAAAGCAGTTACGTCAGAAACTAAACCAGCTTCAAGCTTCGCTGCTAATTTTGGTGATAAATCTTTACCAAGTGCCGTATGTCCAAAGACAATACCTTCTGGATTTTCTTCAGCATGTACAGCTAAAAACGCTTGTGCATAACCATCAGATGTATATGATTTTAATTTATCATTTTCAACTGTCACAACGCGATCTGCACCGTAATGAATCAATTCATTTGCAAAAGAGGCAACGCTGTCTCCAATTAGAAGACCTACTACTTCACCGCCTTCTGCAATTGTTTTTGCTGCTGCTACCGCTTCAAACGAAACGTTACGTAGCGATCCATCACGAACTTCACCCATTACTAATACTTTACGAGCCATAGATTTTCCCTCCTGCATATATAATTTCGTATTTTATTAGATTACTTTCGCTTCTGTATGGAGCAACGATACAAGTTCTTTTACTTGATCTTGCAGCTCGCCTTGTAACACTTTTCCTGCATCTTTCTTAGGAGGCAAATAGATTTCAATTGTTTTTGTCTTTGCTTCCACATCATCTTCTTCTAAATCTAAATCATCTAATTCTAATTCTTCTAGTGGCTTTTTCTTCGCTTTCATAATACCTGGAAGCGATGGGTAACGAGGTTCATTTAAACCTTGCTGTGCTGTTACTAAAACTGGTAATGAAGTTGCAATCACTTCTGTATCACCTTCAACATCACGCTCAATCTTCACATTTGTACCGTCAATTTCAAGTTTTGTAATTGTCGTTACATATGGAATATTTAACGCTTCAGCTACGCGTGGTCCTACTTGTCCAGATGCACCATCAATTGCAACGTTTCCGCCTAAAATTAAATCTGCATCTTTATCTTTTAAATACTCAGCAAGTACTTTTGCTGTCGTGAACTGGTCACCATTTTCTACATCATCTTCAATATTAATTAATACCGCTTTATCACAGCCCATTGCTAATGCAGTACGAAGTTCTTTCTCACTATCTTCGCCACCGACTGTTACAACTGTAACTTCTCCACCTTGTGCGTCTCTTACTTGAATTGCTTCTTCAATTGCATATTCATCGTAAGGGTTGATGATGAATTCCGCTTCGCCATCGTAAATTGCACCGTTTTTAATTACGATTTTTTCTTCTGTATCAAATGTTCGTTTCATGAGTACGTAGATGTTCATTCCATTTACCCCCTTGTTTTTCAGAAAGATTCTATCAATTTTAATTTTCTGTTAATTTATATTAAAAAAATAATTGAACTACCTGCCACTAAATGAAGGTTTACGCTTTTCTAAAAATGCGGCTACACCTTCTCTTCCATCTTCACTCGTAAATACTTCACCAAAAATTTGTGATTCACGTTGTACACCTTCATAGTAATGAGACGATTTTGTCGTTTGCAATAACTCTAGTACAGCACGAGTTGTTGCTGGACTTTTTCCAGCAATTTGTTTTGCAACTTTAAGCGTATCATCTAAAAATGATTCTTCAGAGAACAATCCGTTAACAAGTCCCCACTTTAATGCTTCTGCACCAGTAATTGGTGTACTTGTTAACATCATTTCACAAGCTTTCGCTTTCCCAACATAACGTGGTAAGCGCTGTGTACCTGCAAAGCCAGGAATTAATCCAAGTGTTAATTCAGGTAAACCAAGTTTTGCACTTTCAGTTGCAAAGCGCATGTGGCAAGACATAGCAAACTCAAGGCCGCCGCCCAGTGCCGCTCCATGAATTGCCGCAATAACTGGTTTTGAACATTTTTCAACACGCTCAAACGTAACTTGTCCAAGCTGTGCTAATTCTGTTGCTTGCTTCGCTTCAGTAACAGATGTAAATTCTTTAATATCTGCTCCTGCTGAGAAGAAACGTCCTTCACCGTGAATAACAACAACACGAATGTTATCATCCTTTTCCACTTGATCAATTAATTCAGTAACGTCATGCATAACTTGTGAAGACATCGCATTCGCTGGTGCGTGATTTAACGTCGCCACCGCGATATGATCTTCAACTCTTACAGATAGGAATTTCAACATGATCCCTCCCATTATTGACGATAACCACAAGCTGCAATAAGTAGCCCGTGTACCGTTTTTGAAAGTGCGACCAGATCATACTTATGATCGCTCATTACCCAATTGGTCACAACTTCATCTACTGTTCCAAAGATCATTTGTCTTGCCACGCGAACATTTAAATCTGCTTGAAATTCACCTTGTTTTATACCAGTCTCTAAAATCTCATCCATAACTTGTAAGTAGCCTTTTAATACTTCATTTATTTTAAGGCGCAAGTCTTGATTGGACTGCCTTAGCTCTAATTGCGTAACGATAGCAAGCGGATCATTTTGCGACAACAGCAAGAAGTGCGTTTCTACCAACATGAATAACTTCGATACAGCGCTTTCAATTCCTGCTGTTTTTTGACGAATTGTTTCGACAAATTCTCCCATCTTCTCTTGGAATAAGGATATTAATATATCTTCTTTATTTTTAAAATATAAATAAATCGTGCCATCAGCTACCCCAGCTTGCTTTGCGATTTTAGACACTTGCGCTTGGTGGTACCCATTCTCCGCAATCACAATGACTGCCGCATCAATAATTTGATTGTATTTCGGTCTATTTTTCTTCACTTTACTGTCCCCTTCAAGAAGATGACTGAATGAATAGTCATTCATATTCTTATAATACTGACTATTTAGAAAAGTGTCAATCCTATTTTTTCAAAAAGAAAGGGCCTTAGCCCGTTTGCTCATCCTCATTCTTTCTCTTCTCTTCATCTATTAGAACACGGCGCAAAATTTTCCCTACTGTCGTTTTCGGCAATTCATCTCTAAACTCATATACTTTCGGCACTTTATAAGCCGCTAAATATTTACGTGCAAACTGATTTAATTCTTCCTCAGAGCATTCCGTACCTTCTTTTAACACAACAAATGCTTTAACTGTCTCTCCTCGGTACGGATCTGGAACTCCAATTGTCACTACTTCTTGCACTTTTTCATGCTCATATAATACTTCTTCAACTTCACGAGGATACACATTAAATCCACTCGCGACAATCATATCTTTCTTGCGATCTTTTACATAGAAGAATCCATCTTCATCCATGTAGCCAACATCACCTGTATGGAGCCAGCCATCTTGCAATACAGCCGCTGTTTCCTCTGGCTTATTCCAATATCCTTTCATAATTTGAGGGCCTTTCACTACAATTTCACCTATTTCTCCTGGCGGTAATGCCTCACCAGTTTCAAGCGACATAATGATTGCTTCTGTATCTGGCCACGGAACTCCGATGCTACCTGGCACTCGCTTTTCCCATAAAAAATTACTATGTGTAACCGGAGAGGATTCTGTTAAACCATATCCCTCTACTAGTTTACCACCTGTAACTTTTTCGAACTTTTCCTGTACTTCTACTGGCAGTGGTGCTGATCCACTAATACAAGCACGAATAGAAGAAATATCGTATTCTTTTAAAAGCGGACTATTTAAAAGAGCGATATAAATAGTTGGTGCCCCTGGAAACAATGTCACTTTATGCTTCTTAATCGCTTCAAAAACCATTTTCATATCAAACTTTGGAATAAGGACCATTTTGTATCCTTGCATAATACTTAAATTCATAACAGCTGTCATACCATAAACATGGAAAAATGGAAGAACCCCAAGAACGACTTCTTCTCCTTCTTTGCAATTATATAACCATTGAACTCCCATTAACGTGTTAGAGACGAGGTTTTTATGCGTTAACATAACTCCTTTCGGAAATCCGGTTGTTCCTCCTGTGTACTGTAAAAGAGCTAGATCATTTTCAGGATCACAAGGCACCTCAACATTCGTATTCACTTCTTTTTCTACTGAATTCCAAAGATGAATCGTTTCACTCTCTGATACTTTCACAACTAAATTCGACTGTTTTTTCTGCACAAATGGATACAATAGATTTTTAGGGAATGGTAAAAAGTCTGCAATACGAGTTACGATAATATGCTCAATTTTTGTAGCAGATTGAACATTCGTTACTCTTGGAAACACTAAATCGAGACAAAGAATTACTTTTGCTCCCGAGTCATGAAGCTGATATTCTAATTCCCTTTCTGTATACAGTGGATTGGTTTGTACTACGATACCTCCCGCAAGTAATGTACCGTAATAACCAATTACAGCTTGCGGACAATTCGGCAACATAATAGCAACTCGATCACCCTTTTCCACACCGAGTTTTTGAAGATAATTTGCAAACCGCTTCACCTTATCATGGAAGTCCGAAAACGTAATATCCTTCCCTAAAAAGTGAAGCGCTTTCTTTTCTGGATAGCGAGAAGCCATCTGTTCTACATATCTATGAAGCGGCTGAATATCATAAGAAATCGTACTCGGAATTTCCTCTGGATAACTTTTCAACCATGATTTTTCCACCTTCATTCCCCCTTCAAATACATAAAAAATAAATGAATGTTCATTCATGATGGTTATTTTCATTATATTATAGTCACCATAGCGTTACAATCATAATATTCTGACTTTTGTATAACTATGCTTTACTTCATTAACTTCTTATTATATGTAGAAACTCTCTTAATCTTAAAAGAGTAAGAGAGTTTGTCATTAACTTAATCTTATAATTGTTAATACCGCTCCTGGGGTAGTTGTTGATAATGTCGCAACAGCTAACAAACCAAATAATTGCAAACTAATTGCACTCCCCGCCGCAAGAGTCGTAATAATTGTCGCACTAAATGATGTCGTTGCTAATGCAGGAGAATTAATAGTCCCAGCAAGCGGTGCCCCATTAATTGTAATTCGTGAACTAACTAATAATGCAGCCGTTATATTAATTGAATATGAAATATAATAATTCCCTGCATTTGCAGCCGTAAATACTGTGTTCCCCCCAGACACTGTAATACCTGGACCAATATTCTGATTGTTTGGAAGCGGGACATTTGTTCCACCTAGTAGTACCGATATTGCTGTACCCGACGCATTATTTGCAAATGCGTATGTTGCCGTTATACTTGTGCCTGTTGCTCCTGTTGGACCTGTATCGCCTGTCGCTCCCGTTGGACCCGTTGCTCCCGTTACTCCTGTCGCCCCCGTTGGACCCGTTGCTCCTGTTACTCCTGTTACTCCTGTCGCCCCCGTTGGACCCGTTGCTCCTGTTGGACCTGTGTCGCCTGTTACCCCTGTCGCCCCCGTTGGACCCGTTGCTCCTGTTATTCCTGTCGCTCCTGTTGGACCCGTTGCCCCTGTATCGCCTGTTACTCCCGTCGCTCCCGTTGGGCCTGTTGCTCCTGTTATTCCTGTCGCTCCTGTTGGACCCGTTGCCCCTGTATCGCCTGTTACTCCCGTCGCTCCCGTTGGGCCTGTTGCTCCCGTCGCTCCCGTTGGACCTGTGTCGCCTGTTACTCCTGTCGCCCCCGTTGGGCCTGTGCCACCTGTTGCTCCTGTTGCTCCCGTCGGACCGGTTGGACCAACCTTAGGAACTGTCCCATCGCAACTAAAACAGCATGAATCAACATGTACACCATTTTGATTATTACACCCACAATATCCATTTACGTTATTGCTCCATGAAGACATGTTGATCACTTCCTTTACATGCAATCTTTTAAGTACAATCACCGAGTTAGAAAACATCTATCTAAATAACAAAGAAATACTTTACCTATTAGGGATAAACACAGGTTTATTCCATACATTCTAGTAATTATTACATGCGATTCTCACTCCTTTTGCTTGTACTTTCGCCCCATCTCCACAGATTATTAACCATACACATTACACTTTCGTACAGCCAAGTTCCCATTTAAACTTTTCACATTCGCCAATATTTTTAGTAAAGAGGCTTATTCTTCATAAATAACGACTATAATATATAAAAATTCATATAATTTGTTATTTTTCGTCAAAATTTTAAAAATATATTGACACTTAAAATACCCTCATAGTATGATTTGGGTGTTGTAATTGATAACCATTTTCACTTATGGTGCTAGTTACAAAAAACACTTAATTTGGGGGCAGAAGATGAAGAAAATTCTCAGTATTTTCATAGTAGTTCTTCTATTCGCTGTTGGATGCGGACAGCAAAAAGAGGAGAAAAAAGAAACAAAAGCGGACAATAAAAATCAAGCTATAACAATTAAACACGCTGAAGGGGAAACGAAGTTAGATAAACCAGCGAAAAAAGTAGTTGTACTTGAGTGGGTATATTCAGAAGACTTATTAGCACTTGGTGTTCAGCCAGTAGGGATGGCAGACATTAAGAATTATAATAAATGGGTAAATACAAAAACAAAACCAAGTAAAGATGTTGTAGATGTAGGGACACGTCAACAACCAAACTTAGAAGAAATTAGCCGTTTAAAACCAGACTTAATTATCACAGCTTCATTCCGTGGTAAAGCAATTAAAAATGAATTAGAGCAAATTGCACCAACAGTTATGTTTGATCCATCAACAAGCAATAACGATCACTTTGCTGAAATGACAGAAACATTTAAACAAATTGCAAAAGCAGTTGGAAAAGAAGAAGAAGGTAAAAAAGTATTAGCTGATATGGATAAAGCATTCGCTGATGCAAAAGCAAAAATTGAGAAAGCAGACTTAAAAGATAAAAACATCGCAATGGCACAAGCATTTACTGCTAAAAACGTACCAACGTTCCGTATCTTAACTGACAATTCTTTAGCTTTACAAGTTACAAAAAAATTAGGTTTAACAAATACTTTTGAAGCAGGAAAATCTGAGCCAGATGGTTTCAAACAAACAACTGTAGAATCATTACAAAGTGTACAAGATTCAAACTTCATTTACATTGTAGCGGATGAAGATAACATTTTTGACACGCAACTAAAAGGCAACCCTGCTTGGGAAGAATTAAAGTTCAAAAAAGAAAACAAAATGTATAAATTAAAAGGCGACACTTGGATTTTCGGTGGTCCTGAGTCTGCAACATCTTTAGCAACACAAGTAGCAGATGTAATGACAGCGAAGAAGTGATTACACGATGAATAGCTTACAACATACACTTCGAGCAAGTCTTGTATTCGGAGGAGGAGCAGCTCTCTTGCTCCTCCTTTTCTTTATTCATATCGGACAAGGTCAAGCAAACATTTCCTATAGTATGATTATTGATGCTCTTATCTCACCGAACCAATCGCTAGAACATCAAACTTTAATCATGCTTCGATTACCTAGAGCTGTAATTGCCATTTTAGCTGGAGGTGCTCTTGCTGCATCAGGGGTTATTTTACAAACGTTAACGAAAAATCCACTTGCTGAATCCAGTACAATGGGTATTCACTCTGGCGCATATTTCTTTCTAGTAGCGGCTACAATTTTCTTACCGAAAGGCTTGCAAATTAATTCGCTTCTGTTCACATTTATCGGCGGTGCTATTACTGCTTTATTTGTATACCGTATTTCTGGTGGAAAAAAGGGAACCCCACTTAGAATGGCATTAGCTGGTATGGTCGTTACATTAATGCTCTCTGCCTTTACCGGAACGATGCAGCTTTTCTATGAAAATGAAACAGCTGGTTTATTTTTATGGGGAGCTGGATCTCTTATTCAAAATAACTGGGATGGCGTTCAATTTGCTTTTCCATTTATCATTATTTCTTTCCTAGTTTTACTATTTATATCTCGTAAACTCAACATTCTCTTACTTGGTGATGATGTTGCTGTTTCTCTTGGTGAAAAAACAGCAGTAACACGTCTTATCGCCTTCATTGCTGCAATCTTTTTAACAGCAGTAATTGTTACTGTTGTTGGACCAATTGGATTTGTCGGCTTAGTTGCACCTCATTTAATGCGCCTTATCGGATACCGTCAACACTTTACTCTTCTTCTCTCTTCTTTCTTATGGGGGGCAGTATTATTGCTTGGAGCAGATGTTGTCGGTAGATTAATAGATCCAACCGGTGCAGAACTTCCTGTTGGGGCAGTCACAGCAATGATTGGATCTCCTTGGCTTATTTACTTAGTGTATCGAATGATGAAGTCGAAACAATATATGAATGATAACGGTGCGAATGCAGCTGGAGCTAGTTCCCGCTATTACTCTTATAAAAAGGTAATCATTATATCTATCACACTTTGTATTGTGACGATTGCTCTTGGTGTTACAATCGGTAGTAACGCTTATATCGAAAGCATTACTAATGTTATATCAGGTCAATTAACACAATTTGACAAAAATATGATGATGAATCTTCGTTTACCAAGAATGCTCGTTGCCGCTATTGCTGGTGCATGCCTTGCAATAAGTGGGCTTGTTTTCCAAGGTATACTACGAAACCCACTTGCCGATCCTTCTATTATTGGTATTTCATCGGGAGCTGGTGTCGGTGCTTTAACTGTTATGTATGTCTTTCCTGCACTTCCTGGTTTCTTCCTACCAATTGGTGCATTTATTGGTGGACTACTTGCAGTAGGAATTGTCCTCTTCTTCTCATGGAAATCAGGGTTTAGCCCCACAGCTCTTGCTTTAATAGGGATTGGTATTTCTGCACTTGGCTCAGCAATTATTCAAATCTTTATCGTTAGAGCCAATTTGAATGTTGCCGCTGCTTTAACATGGTTATCTGGCAGTACGTATGCAAGAGGGTGGAATCACTTAGAAAATATCATTCTATATCCATCTCTAATTCTTGTATTAATTATCTTTTTCTTAATAAAACAACTTGACGTTCTCGTACTGGGAGACGATTTAGCAACTGGACTTGGGCAACCAGTAAATAAAACACGTCTTGCTCTAATTGTGCTAGCGACACTACTTGCATCAGTAAATATCGCTGCTGTCGGTACAATTGCCTTTTTAGGCCTTGTCGCACCTCACTTAGCAAGAATTGTTGTTGGTATGAACCATCAAAGACTATTCGTTTGTTCAGCACTATTTGGAGCAATCCTTCTTTCTGTTGCTGACTTACTTGGACGTACAATCGCATACCCGAAAGAAATTCCTTCTGGCCTTGTCGTTGCTGTACTTGGAGCACCTTATTTCTTATGGTTGATGAGGAAGAGTGGGAAGAAAGTTAATTAAAAAGGAGGCTTCGTTTTAGAAGCCTCCTTTTTATATACTAAATAAAGTGAAACTTTAATTAGTGGGGGGGGGCTTCATCCCCACTGATTATTAACCCAAACCAATTGGGCTTTTATGAGCAGTGGATCTCCCACCTAACTTCTTTGCTCCAGCCGAATCTTGAGGTGGGAATTTTACTGCAGGTGAATAGCGGGATAAATTACTCTGATCTCACTAATTTCACAGATTTAGTCCCTCCCATAAACTCATGATGTACAGTTAATGTGTTCTCCTCAAGTTTCAAATCAACCTTCTGTTTTCTTTCTCCCATTAAAAATACAAGCTCTATGGAAATAATCCCTTGGTCCACACTTAATATTCGAAAGTCTCCTATAGTAGTCCCTTTCCCAAAAATATTATGTTCCATAAATTCTCCGCCTGTTTTCTCACTATTAATAGATTCTATTTCCAACCCAACTGGCCTGTCTGTACTTTCTGATGACATCCAAGACCCCTTTAACTTTCCAATATCAGCCTCTTTTTTCTTTTCATTTTTTAACTCTTCCTCTTTTT
This sequence comes from Bacillus cereus group sp. BceL220, assembly GCF_051776965.1. Taxonomy (NCBI): domain Bacteria; kingdom Bacillati; phylum Bacillota; class Bacilli; order Caryophanales; family Bacillaceae; genus Bacillus; species Bacillus cereus group sp. BceL220. The sequence continues at coordinate 800,138 of NZ_JBPWBC010000001.1, forward strand.
TCTTAACTTCTGCTTGTTGAGTTAGTAAGTCATCTATTTGCTTATTCAGCTCTTCGGCCCGTTGATTTTCCGAAATAAATTGTTGATTTTGGCCAGTATCGTTAACAATTTTATTTACTATCCCTTTAGCCTCTTCATACTTTTTATCATTCTTTAACTTCTCTGCCTTTTCCAATTGACCTATATATTGACCTTTTAACTCTTTATGCTCTATGAGCGAATCTTTTTGTTCTTTCGCTTGACTTTGAAGGATTGCGGAACCATCTTTCATCTTTTCTACTTCTTGAAACAAACCTATTGCTTGTTCTATATTTCCACTCGATTTCTCTTTTATCGAACTTATCATCTTAGTAGTTTGGTCTTTTAATACCTTTGCTTCTTTATCATCCTTTTTCTCTTCTAATGCTAGCTCAAATGATGCTACTGCCGTGTCATATTCTTTACTCGCTAACGCCAATTTCCCTTGATCCATTGCTTTTTTATAGATTTCATTGCTACATCCTACCATTAAAAATAAAATTATGATTCCTAAAATCAATCTTTTCATAATATCCCCCTAAATTAATATAATTCTATATACACTCAATAGTATCATAAAATTTATATATAAAATTTTAAATACCATCATTAAAACATAAAGGGAACTTGTCATTTCTTCTCGAACTTAATCTATGAACATAAGTAGAGGGGGATAACAATAATGTACCAAACAATTGACGGCTTCTTGCAATCATGGACATACGAAGCAGAGTCTACTCAGAAAATGCTTGATTCATTAACCGATGCATCTTTATCACAAGAAATTGCACCTGAACATTGGACGTTAGGTAGAGTTGCTTGGCACATCGTGACGGCAATTCCTGTTATACTATCTGGCACAGGGCTAAAGTTTGAAGGAGAATCGAAAGATTATCCTGTTCCAACTTCTGCAAAAACAATTGCAGATGAATACCGTAAAGTAAACGCGGCTTTTGTTGAAACACTTCAAAGTAAATGGACTGATAAAGACTTAGCTACTATTAATGACTTCTTTGGTCGCCCTATGCCGAATTCTATATTTTTAATGACACTCATTAATCATCAAAATCACCACCGCGGACAAATGACGGTTTTAATGCGACAAGCTGGCTTAACAGTTCCTGGCGTATATGGCCCCGCAAAAGAAGAATGGGCTGCGGCTGGAATGGAAGCTCCTAAAATGTAACGACAAAAAAGACAAGATGTTTACATATCTTGTCTTTTTCTGTAACTTGTTTCATGTGAAACTATTTTTTCTTAATGGTTGTTTTATGGAAAAGATAGGTTAAAATGAATACATATTACGAAGAGGAGTAACCAAATTGAATACAAAAAATAAAAAAATAGCTATGGGAACTATTTTACTAACTTCTCTTATTGGAGTTATTAGTGTATCTCTTTATTTCACCTATTATGGTACCCCTTGGGGAAAACAAGTAGCAATTACGGACTCAAAAGAGTATATTACAAAATATTTTAATCTAGATGCAGAAGTCAAAAATACTTCTTACGATGCTAAAATGAATAGCTATGCAATCTCCTTTGAAACAAGTACCGACGGCGAGTTTACTATCGAATATAAAAGTCCTAATAACTTTAACATTTCTCCAGAAGTGCAAAAGTATTTAAGCACACACTCTAAATTTACAGAGTAGTAACGAAGCATACATATACAAAAAAGAGTTGGTGTAACACCAACTCTTTTTCACATATTCTTATCATACAGTTATATCTTCCTTCTCTATATTTTTAATGCCGTAATATGCAATTACAACTCCAATTGCTGCAAGTGCTAGTTGAAGGGGAAGAAAAGTTGCTGTAGAAAACGCTGGGTTGCCATTATTCATTGCAATTGTGACAACGATAAGAGATGAAACAATTGTAGTTGGCACGGAACGTTTACGCATTCCGAAATATAATGGGATTAAACTCATCCCCGCAGTTGCAATGGCTAAAGGAACTAGTTTTATTCCTTCTTGCATCAATTGATCTACTGTGAATGAATTAGGAAGAATTGAAAAATAACTATCTATCCCAAAGAAAATTCCTACTACTAAAATGTTAGATACAATAACTGTTATAAATGTTACTGTCGCTGTAATAGCCAACTTACTAGCCATCATCTTCTTTCGGTTAATGGGATAAGAAAACATGATTAGTATTGTTTTATTTTTATATTCACCAATTATTAGCCTTGCGATTAATACACTACCAAAAACAATAAACGTTGCTCTTACTATTGTGCTAGCCATTAACAATATCGTCTCTGGATTCCTTATTTCTGCATCACCTTCTACTTGAGCGATGATGCTCACAAAGATCATTAATGCCAGTATAACAATATTTGCAATAATTGCTCTCTTCACGTACCAACCAAGCTTAAACTTTTTCAATTCTAGCTTCATTAAATGTAGCATGATAGTGTCCTCCTTCCTCCTAAGATTTAATCAATATAAATGACTCCTGTTTCACTTAAAATCTTCGCTTCATTTTTTGCATCACCAATCGTTCCTATTTTTATTTTTTCTGTATTTTTATCTTTCTTAAGTCCTTTTAAATCCACTATTACATCAGCTGAATTACTTTTAGCCATAAGCTTCAATGATGCTGGGACACCTTTATACCGTACGCCAATATCCCCTGATTTTGTTTCTATAAATAATGATTTTCCTTCTGTCATATCTTTCAGTAATACTTCCCCAGATGTTGAAGTGATGTTCACATTTTCGTTTTTTACATTTTTCACATAATTATCGCCAGTAGTAGAAGTTATATTTACTTCTTGTAATGAACTATCTTTTAACATCAAATCCCCACTTTCGGATATGAATTCACCCTTCTCTGCCGATAGTCCTGTAATCATTCCATCTCCAGACTTGCCTTTTGTCACGATACTTTTTACTACTATATCGTTTATTTTCACATCACCCGATTTATTATTGACTACAATTTTGTCTATTGCTTTCCTCGGAATAGCTATACATATACTATTTTTCTTCCTAAACGTAAAACCATTAAAAAATTTGGTCACCTTTTGTTTTTGCTTAATCACAATTTTATTTTCGTCATTTTCTATTTTGACGGGATCTATCTTTTTATCTACTTGTTGACCTTGAGCGGAAATTACTATTTTATTAGCGTCTGTACTTTTAAATTCAATATTCCAGTTTTCATTGTCTACTTCTATTTCTTTTATATTATTGATTTCAAAAGACCTTTCTTGCTTAAAATCTTTCACCTGAAATACCTTAAAACCCAAAACCGCACTAGCAATTGTAATGACTAATATTGCAATTACTATTATTTTTTTCACCAGTCATACCCCAGTTCGTTTTTGTTTTAAGCTTGCTTCACGCCACATCAATCTTGTCGATTTTTCGATACGATAGATAACTAATGAAAATTCCTAATAAACAGAGCACGATTGGGATAGCTATAAAATCAAACATACTTACTTGACCATTTCCAGGACCAACGTTACCATTAATCAGCATACCAATTATTACTGCTGAAGTAATCGTTGTCGGTGTCGATTTCTTTCTCATTCCAAAAAATAAAGGAATTAAACTTATACCAGATATCATAAATGCACTTATAATAGTAGTTGGAACGGTAGCTATTATTTCCCCCATCATAACAGGCGTTTCAAGTATTCCTATTATTGGATTCATACAGAATATGAGCAAACTAATAATAAATGTTGCGATTATCGTGCTCACAAAGCAAAAACTAAAAACAATTGCTAATTTCGCTCTCATTAGCATTTTCCTTTGCAGTGGGTACATAAATAGTAGCTGTATTGTTTTGTTCTTGTATTCATCAATCACTAAACGTGATAAAATAACCGATGCAAAAATAATAAATGTAATTCTAATAAAAATATTTGCTAAAGACATGTATTCCATATAGCTAGAGAACATCAACTCATCCTCTACTTTAGATGCCCATGCCATAAGACTTACCGCAGCAAAAATTGCTATAATACAAATGGCTACTCCTTTAAAATAACTAGATAATTTATGTTTTTTCCATTCGAGTTTCATTAATTTAAACATATAAACCACGCCTCCATTCTTTATATAACTCTCTCTACGCTGTTAACATTCTAATTCCAGCAGTAATTACGCTTAACATTCCTATCACTAGTAGAATTAACAACCATTTTCGCTCTGGTTTCCTATAATATGAAATCCCACTTATGAACATTACGATCAATCCACTTACTAGATTCACTAACAATCCATTAAGCATGAATGCCCTCTCCATCCATTACATTTAAGAAATATTCCTCTAAGGAACTATGTTTCTTATTAATACTTTCAATTTCCACATCATTCATAATAAGTGCTTTTGAAATGGCTTGCTGAGACACTGCCGTATCATACACACGAATCATATTTCCGCTCATTATTTTATAATTTTTTATGCCAAGTTTATCTTCTAAAATGTAAGCTGCACGCTTCACATCAGGAACAGTAATTTCAATGTACTCTGTTTGTTTTCCGTTAATACTCTTCATTGAAACTTCTTTTATTAGTTTTCCATTTTGAATTACACCAATTGTATCCGCCATTAATTCCATCTCACCTAAAATATGACTAGAAACTAATAATGTAATGCCATATTCTTTGCAGAGCATTTTAAATAAGTCTCGTAACTCTTTAATACCAATTGGATCTAAACCGTTTATGGGTTCGTCTAAAATGAGCAATTCTGGCTTTGTCACGATTGCCCTTGCAATACCAAGTCGTTGTTTCATTCCTAATGAAAAATCTTTTACTTTTTTATTATCTATCCCTTGCAGTTTCACTAAATGTAATGCATGGTCAATTGCGTTTTTATCGTAATAGCCCATATATTCACAATGTAATTCTAAATTTTCTTTCGCCGTTAATTTATCATAAAAGATTGGGTATTCAATAATTGTCCCCATTCTTTTTAATACTTCATAAGATGTGTCTGTTAACTTCTCACCTAAAACTTCAATCTCACCGCTCGTCGGTTTTATTAAATTTGTAATCATTTTCATAATCGTTGTTTTACCAGCACCATTCGGTCCTAAGAAACCGTATATCTCTCCTTTTTTCACATGCATGTTAACGCTAGAAATAACTTCTTTCCCTTTAAACACTTTCGTTAACTGATTCGTTTTTAATATATAGGTCATGTCACTTTCCCCTTTCGCACTACTTTATATTTTTATAATAGACAACGGAAATCTCTTTTTTCTTACCCGTTTCTTACAAATTCCTTACGCTGAAAAAAAAGCTTGTAGAATCTACTTCTCTACAAGCTAAAACTGCATCTTTTTTAATGCAACTGTAAAAATTGTTTTTTCATACGGCTTACTAGAAAGATGAATTTTTCCATCCATCGCTTCCACCAGTCTTTTCGTAATCGTTAACCCTAAACCGCTTCCTTGGTACAATCTATTTCTTGAATCTTCAAGTGTGTACATACGCTCAAACACTTTATCAATATGAGATTCATCAATCCCTTTTCCTTTATCCCATACGTCTATATACACATTCGTTTCATCATCTCTTAACGTCATACCCAGTATCTTTCCATCGTCTCCATATGTAATTGCATTTGATATTAAATTATTCAATACTCTACCTAATACTTCTACATTTCCAAGTGCATATATATTTTTTTCTGGTATATCAATATGAACTTGAAACCCTTTCGTCGTCACTAAATCATAAAAAGATAAAATCTTCTCACGACAAACCTCATTCATATTTACTTTTGTCATCTCGATTGCCTTGTCACCAGATTCCAATTTTGCTAAATCAAAAAACTTATGAATTAGTTCCATTACTTCTAGTGTTTTCACATGCACCTTTTCAAGTAATATTTGTTGTTCTTCTTTATTCATTGTTTTATCCTTATTTAACATTTCTGTATATCCAAGAATAACTGTTAGTGGCGTCTTTAAATCATGTGAAATATTTGAAAGCATTTTTCTCATCGAAATTTCTACTTTCGCATGATCTGCATTTGTTTTCTGTTTTGCATCTAATAATTGATTAATTGCCACTAATAATTTTTGCAATTCTCGATCATCTGTCATAACGAGTAACTTCTCGCCTGTTTGTACATTTACAATACTTTCTAACTTTTCATATGTGTATCGCAAATTTTTACTACTATTTTTTCTCATTTTATATTGTATGTAAATGACACATAACAATATGAAAATAATACCTATTAACAAATTGACCATATTACATCACTTCCAACTTATAGCCGATGCCCCATAACGTTTTGATATATTCTGGATTAGATGGATCACTTTCGATTTTCTCACGCAATCTTCTCATATGAACATTAATAACGTTATCGTCACCATAATACTCTTCGTTCCAAACTAGCGTATATATTTGTGCTTTTGTAAATACACGATTTTGATTCTTTACGAACAGTTTTAGAATCTCAAATTCTTTTAAAGTAAGCTTGAGAGGCTTCCTATTTTTTTCCACAGTAAAATTAATTGGATCGATTGTTAAATCACCAATTTGAATCATCTTTTCTGTTGTTTCTGTAGCCGAATATTTCGTAGATCTTCGAATACCTGCTTTTACACGCGCCGCCAATTCAATCATAGAAAATGGCTTACAAATGTAATCATCTGCTCCAAGTCCTAATCCAACAGCTTTATCAACATCTGTATCTTTTGCTGACATCATTAATATCGGAACCGCACTTTTTTCACGAATGATACGCACAACCTCTAAGCCATCTAGCTTTGGCATCATAATGTCGAGGATAATCAAATCAAATGAACCTTTTAAATATGTGTTCACGCCTTCTTCTCCATCAGATGCGATTGTAACTTGAAAGCCCTCTTTTATTAAATACTTTTCCACCATCTCTTGAATTGAGAGATCATCTTCAACTAATAAAATATGATGTGACATATGTCTATCCCCTTTTTACAAACGTTAACAATTCAATTGTATCGTAACTACTACAGACTTGAAACAAATATATGAATTTTCAAACCAACTTCCCTTCCTCCCCTAACAATGATATGATAAAATTCACTACGATTGTTCATAATTAACTTTATATAAAGGAGACTTATCATGTCAGAAAACAAAAAAGTAAGCTTAGCTGATTTAATGCGCGAACAACTTGCAAAGAAAAAGCAAGGAAATGGAAATGGGTCAAATAATACAAATCAAAGCCAAGAAACGAAAAAATTACAAAACCAACAAACTAAAAAAACAAACAACCAACGTAGACGTACAGGTGTATAAATGAACGGACAAAAACGTTCTAATATCGCACCCGGTCTTGAAGTTGATATTGTATTAAAACAAGATCAACGCACCGGCAAATTAACACGTGGAATTGTAAAAGATATTTTAACAAACTCCCCTTCCCATCCGCATGGTATTAAAGTACGATTGCAGGACGGGCAAGTCGGTAGAGTGCAAAATATCGTCCAATAAGAAAAAGGAGCTCAAGTAAACTCGAGCTCCTTTTTCTTTATTAACCTTTAATTTTCTCGATGAAAACTACTTTTAAATAGTCTCCTTCTTTAAATTGATCAATGGTACGGAAATCTTCTGGTAAAGAATGTTCTTCTAATATTTTATATTTGCCATTCATTTCTTTAAATGCTGTATCGATAAAGCCTTTAAACTTTTTCATATCGAATGCGCTACAATTTGTAGAAGCAACAATAATCCCGTTATTTTCTGTAATAGCAATTGTTTCTTTTAATAAATTTTTATAATCTTTTGCTGCACTAAACGTATATTTTTTTGAGCGCGCAAAGCTTGGAGGGTCAAGTACGACCATATCAAATTTCATATTTTTCTTCGCTGCATATTTAAAGTAAAGGAATACATCTTCTACAATAATGTCTTGTGCTTCATAATCTATTTCATTTACACTAAACTGCTCAATCGTTTTACTTAAACTACGATTTGCCAAGTCCACACTCGTTGTTTTACTCGCTCCGCCAAGCGCTGCAAATACAGAGAAAGCACCTGTATAAGAGAACATATTTAACACTGTTCTTCCCTTCGCATATTTATCACGAATTTGTTTTCGAACGCTACGCTGATCTAAAAACACACCAACCATCGCTCCGTCATTTAAATAAACAGCGAAGTTCACACCATTCTCTTTTACGATAAGTGGGAACTCACCGCGCTCTCCTGCTACGAAATCATCACCTTCAATGTATTTCCCTTTCGTATCAAAACGCTTTTTCTCATAAATACCTTTAAAGTTTGCTACTTTTTGAAGAGCTGCTATAATCTCATCTCTGAAAGTATAAATCCCTTCACTATACCAACTTACTACGTAATAGCCATCATAATAATCGATGATTAAGCCTCCAAGACCATCACCTTCACCGTTCACAACACGGAATGCTGTCGTATCACTTGATTTGTAAAATTGCTTTCGTTTATGTAAGGCAGATTTTATTTTACTTTCAAAGAAAGATTGATTAATTTGTTCACTCTCTTTTCTCGTTAAAATCCAGCCGTATCCTTTATTTTGTTTTCCATAATAACCTTTTCCAACAAATTGACTCTTCTCATCTACCACTTTAATGATTGTTCCTTCTTCCTGAACATCATTTAAATTTTGAATTGCATCTTTTAAAATAAGCGGATATCCACTTTTAATTTCTTTTATAAATTTCGGTTTTATTTTTACAGTTACTTCTGATCGCATATAATAACTTCCTTTCCATTTGCATGCTTTCTCTATAGGAAGCATTTCAAAAACGAGACTGAAAAACAGCCTCGTTTCACTATACCATATTATTGCTTTGCTAGTACAACTCGCTCATTCTCTCGCTTAACCACCATATATTTACTACATTTTGAAAGGGAAATCTTACTGTCCAAAACAATAAAAAAACTTATTTATTTTACATTTACCATTGACAATGATAATGATTTTCATTATCATTTAATGTATATGAGTTCTCGAAAATAAAGGCTACATTTATAGGAGGAATAAAACATGATTATTGTTACAAATACAGCTAAAATTACAAAGGGAAATGGACATAAATTAATTGAGCGTTTTAATAAAGTAGGTCAAGTCGAAACAATGCCAGGCTTTTTAGGATTAGAAGTTCTTTTAACGCAAAATACAGTTGATTATGATGAAGTAACAATTAGCACACGCTGGAATGCAAAAGAAGATTTCCAAGGTTGGACGAAGAGCTCAGCATTTAAAGATGCTCACTCACATCAAGGCGGGATGCCAGAATATATTCTTGATAATAAAATCGCTTACTACAATGTTGAAGTTGTACGTATGCCAATGGCTGCAGCACAGTAAAAACAGTTCTTTTTTTAAGTATAGAATATGAGAAGCGTTATCTATCACTTCTCATATTCTATACTTTTTTCTTTAATTTCTTTTTACTAATTTTGCGTGTACAACTAGCCTTCCAGCCTCTGGATCAAGCGCATAGTCACAAGTAGAAAGTGTTACAATTTCATCATTAGCCGTCAATTCCGTATCCGTTTTGTACAGTGATTTTTCTTGAATTTCCTTTAAGAACGATGTATATGCTACATCATTTTCAAAATCCGTTTCAATGTAATAAAAGTCCGTTGTTGTCGTGTATACTGAAAAAACTTCAACGTCGTATCCTTCAAATAATGTATCGTAATATAATTTACGATGGGACATGAAAAAGTCTTCGTCCAACATCTTTTTTAAACTACCAAACATAGAACCGTCTTTCATACGATGGCCATATAAAATCGTATTTCGATTTTGAGATTTCACATCATTACGATGGTCCATAAAAATGCTTCCCGCTCTCATATCTTCACCTTTATAATTACGAAATAAATAGTAATCATTATCTTTTGCTTGAACGATTGGATAATTAATTTGTGTATCATCCATCGTAATCCATCCGACTATCTCTGGATTAATTTTCTGGAGATCCTGAAACTGTTTACGTACCTCTCCGTCTTCCGATTTTTCTTCCATTGGACTTCTTTTATAAATATGTTGTGCCTCAGCCATTACTTTACGATTTTCATAATAATCCATGAAAATCCCGCCCAACTCATACATTGAATAGAAAAAGATTCCTAAAAACGCAATTGTAAGTATGCGTTGAAAAAAAGAATTCTTTTTCCGTCCTTTCTTGCTATTCAAATTATCACCTCAAAACGGATTATGCTCAGCCTTTAGATTCCCATAGGTACCATGTACAATCCGGTATCTTCATCCTGCTTTACAATGACATCTACACCATATATTGCTTTAACCATTTCTTCTGTTATTACATCATTAGGATTACCTTTCGTAATGATCTCTCCATCTTTCATAACGATAATATGGTCGCTATAACGAATGGCTTGATTAATATCATGTAATACCATTACAATCGTTAGCCCATACACTTCATTTAACTCTTTCACTAACTCTAATATTTCTAGCTGATAGTAAATATCTAAATATGTTGTCGGTTCATCTAAGAAAAGCATTGGTGTATTTTGAGCTAATGTCATTGCGATCCAAACTCGCTGCCTCTCTCCACCAGATAAAGCATAGATTGGCTTATCACGCTTACTTTGTAAATTCGTACATACTAGTGCGCGCTCTATCGCTTCTCTATCTTCATCTGTTTGCGGAGAGAAAATATTTTTATATGGCATACGCCCAAAGCTTATTAGCTTTTCCACTGTAATATCTGCTGGAGCCTCATTTTGTTGATGGACAACTGCTAGCTTTCTAGCAAACTCTTTCGGTTTATATTCACTAATCGCTTTCCCATCAAGTATTACTTCTCCACTGCTAGGAACGTGATTTCTAGACATGACACTAAGTAATGTTGATTTCCCGCATCCATTCGGGCCGATGATTGTTGTAATTTTCCCAATTTCTATTTCACTACTAACAGACTTTAAACGATTTGTTACGTTATCGTATGAAAAGGTTACATTTTTAATTTCCATGAACTTTATCACTCTTTCTAAGCAAGAATATTAAGAATGGACCACCAATAACCGCCATAATTGTTGCTGCTGGAATTTCGTTAGGTGGCACAATTAACCTTCCAATCGTATCCGCCGTCAAAATTAATAACGCCCCTGCAAGAGCAGAAAATGGAATTAATACTTTATGGTCTGAACCGACTAATTGTCTTGAAATATGCGGAACTAGTAATCCTACAAAAGCAATAACACCTGCAATCGCTGTTGATACTGCCGCTAAGAGTACTGCAATGGCAGAAATAATAAGACGAACTCTCGTCACGTGCAAGCCTAAGTTTTTCGCAGTCTTATCTTGTAGCGATAATAAGTTACACCAAGCTCCTACGAACAGGGCAAGAATAAGACCAATCGTTCCATAAGTCACCATTATTTCTACATCGCCCCACGTCTTCATTGTTATGTTAGAAGTCGTCGTTTGCTTAATACTCTTAATAAAATACCCACAAATCGTAACGAATGATTCATTTAATCCAGTAAACATCGCATTAATGGCAATACCAATTAAAATAATGCGAAGCGGGCTTAACCCTGACTTCCATGAAAACGAATAAACGAGATAACACGCAAACGCACCACCTAAAAAGGCGAATACGGGTGTCCAGAAAAAGAATTGCGGGAACAACGTAATAATAACGAGTGTCATAAAACTAGCTCCTGAAGATATACCGATTACCCCAGCATCAGCGAGTGGATTCTTCATAACGGCTTGAAAAAGCACCCCTGAAACAGCAAGAGTCGCTCCAGTGAACAGCGCAATAATAATACGCGGGAAACGTAAATCTTTAATGACTTCAACATCTTCATTCCCACCTGTAAATATCCCTTGTACAAGTTCAACAATACCTACTTCTAAACTCCCTTTCATCGCTGACAATGATGTCATAACAATGAGCAATGCAGTAACAATGAGGAAACTCCAAGTTTTTTTATTCATTCTGCTCTTCCTTTATATTAAAATGCATCACGGATACATCATTTTTTTCAATTCATCTAACGCTTCAATTGCTGCTAAATTGCCTGTCGTTCCAAATAAACGCTCTTCTAAATCGTAAACACGGTTCTTTTTAACCGCAGCAAAGTGTTTCCAAATGTCATTTGTTTTAAATTCTTTATCAAACATTTTTACAACTTCATCAGGCATACCATGAGCTGCTCGTAAAATAATATCTGGATCAGCTTTCTTTAAATACTCTGTATTAGAAGCTAAATATTCTACTTGTTCACCTTGTACAATATTTTTACCACCTAGTTGTTTCACTAAATCTCCAATATAAGAATGCTCTGTTGCTACTAAATAACTGCCTGGCACACCTAATAAAATAAGCACTGTCGGTTCTTTCTTTCCTTTTACTTCCTTTTGAATGCTAGCAACCTTTTTATCTAACTTAGTTACTACTGCTTCAGCCTGCTTTTCACGTCCATATTTCTTACCTAAATCGCTAATAGAACTTTGCATATTTTTTAAACTCGTTAAATCTAAAAAGTTTGCTTTCATACCCACACCATCAAAAACTGGCTTTAATTCATATTCAAGTGTTGTCACAGATAACACTTCTGAAGGCTTTAATGACTTTACCTTTTCCATATCTGGACTCATTGGATTCCCAACTTCAGGTAAACCTTTATATCGCTTCGGTAAAGTTTTAGAACTTGTTGGAACGCCGACTAAATCTACTTCTAACGCATCCATAATTTCAGTAACAGCCACTGTTGTTGCAACAACGCGCTCCTTACTCTCACTCTTTACCTGCTTTGCTGTTTCTTTTTTTGGTGATGAGCACCCAGCTATACTCATTAACAAAATGATAGCCATTAGTACACTTACGATTTTCTTCACTCTCAATCACCACTCCCTTCCATACAATATGAAACAAGTCTTGATGCACGCGAACATGCATCAAGACTCCAAAAATTACAATCTACCTGCTCTATATTTACGAACTAGTAAAGCAAGTGAACCTAGCAGTAACACCATGTATAAACCAAGTTGTGCTGTATCTGCAGTTTTTGAGTTTTTCTCTTTTTTCGAATCATTTTTTGTATCTTCTTTTTTCTTCTGACCATCTGCATTTCGGTTAAAATCAGGAGTACCTACTGTTTTTACATTATCTACTTTCGGTGTAGTCACTGGATTTTTCGGTTCATTTTTCGGTTCCTCTTTAATAGTTCCTAACGCGCCGATATTATTTGTATCAAATTGAATTTGTACATCGTAGAAATGATGGTAGTTCATCTCATCGATGTCTACCTTTACTTTTGCGTTTAATTTTTTAAATAGATCTTCTACTTCAAACTGTACTACTCGCGTATTTGCATTTTTATCTTCGCTTACTACTTTCGCATCAGCGAATAGTTCCTTGTTTTCCGTTTGGAATTTCGTAATCCACGCACTATTTTTCAGCGTCATCTCAATGTATTTTTTACCATCTTTTACGATTAATTTCGCTGGATTTACAACATAGTCATTCATCTTTGAAATCTCATCTGTTTTATCTTTTAATACTTTAAATGTAATATCATATTGGCCATCTACTAAATTTTTCGGATCAACTATTACTTTCGGGTTATTATTTCCACCTTGGTTGTCATTCCCGCCTTGGTTGTCGTTTCCTCCTTGGTTGTCGTTTCCACCTTGGTTCCCTAAAGCTTTAATACTGTCTTGATCAAATACAAATTGAACATCGTAGAAATGGTGATAATTCATTGAATCAATATCTACTTTTACTTTTGCATTTAATTTTTTAGACAAATCGTTTACTTCTACTTCTACTACTCTTGTATTTTGTTCTTTATTTTCACTTAACACTTTTGCATTAACGAAAGAACCATTCTTCTCAAATTCAAATTTCGTAATCCATGTACTATTTGTTAATGTAAACGCTACGTATTTCTTACCATCTTTTACTTTTAATACACCTGGGCTTTTTGTGTATGTGTTCATCATTGAGATTTCATCTGTTTGATCTTTTAACACTTTAAAGCCAATGCTGTATTCACCATCTTTAAGAGCTTTTGGATCAATTGTTGTGTTATTATCTTGTTTGTCGTTTCCTCCTTGGTTGTTATTTCCGCCTTGGTTGTCGTTTCCTCCTTGGTTGTCGTTTCCTCCTTGGTTGTCGTTTCCTCCTTGGTTGTCGTTTCCTCCTTGGTTGTCGTTTCCTCCTTGGTTGTCGTTTCCTCCTTGGTTATCTAACGGCTTAATGCTACCTTTATCAAATGCAAATTGAATATCGTAAAAATGGTGATAATTCATTGAATCGATATCTACTTTTACTTTTGCATTTAATTTTTTAGACAAATCGTTTACTTCTACTTCCACTACGCGTGTATCAGCTTTTTTATCTTCACTTATTACATTTGTATCAACAAACGAACCATTTTTCTCAAATTCAAATTTTGTAATCCAAGAACTGTTCGTTAACGTAAATGATACATACTTCTTACCATCTTTTACTTTTAGCACACCTGGACTTTTTGTATATGTGTTCATCATTGAAATTTCGTCTGTTTGATCTTTTAATGCTTTAAAATTGATGCTGTATTCACCATCTTTAATTGTTTCAGCATCTGGTTTTTTATTTTCATCTGGTTTTTCTACTTCTGGTTTTTCTGCTTCTGGTTTTTCTGCTTCTGGTTTTTCTACTTCCGGTTTTTCTACTTCCGGTTTTTCTACTTCTGGTTTTTCTGCTTCTGGTTTTTCTACTTCCGGTTTTTCTACTTCTGGTTTTTCTACTTCTGGTTTTTCTACTTCTGGTTTTTCTACTTCTGGTTTTTCTGCTTCCGGTTTTTCTACTTCTGGTTGTTTCTCTTCATTTTTAATTTGTTCAAGTTTATCTTGTTCAAATAAAAGTTGTACATCATGCGTTTGCTTATAATTTCTTGATGCCATTTCGATAAATACTTTTGTATTTAGTTTTTTAGATAAATCGTTTACTTCAAACTCTACTACTCTTGTATCTTTTTCCTTATCCTCACTCACTACTTTTGCATCAACAAATGCGCCATCTTTTTCCGTTTGGAAATTTTTAATTAATGAGCTACTTTTTAGTGTTACAATTGCTTTTTTCTTACCGTTTTCTACTTTTAATACTCCTGGATTTACCATGTAAGTATTCATCTTAGATTCTTCATCTGTTTGATCTTTTAATACTTTAAATGGAATGCTGTACGCACCATCTGTAATTGTGTTAGAATTTGGTTGTTGATCTGGGTCAGGCTTTTGGTCGGGCTTCTGACCTGGATCAGTAGTTTCATTTGGATCTGGCTTATTAGCTGGGTCCTCTTTTTCATTTGGTTTTTCTACATGAATTGGTGTAATGCTATTTTGATCAAATGCAATACGAACGTCGTACTCATGATGATAATTTAAAAAATCAATATCTACTTTTACTTTTGCATTTAATACCTTCTCTACATCTTCTACATCAAATTCTACTACTCTTGTGTCTTTTTCTTTATCTTCACTAATTACATTTGTCGCAACTAGCTTACCTGCTTTTTCTGTTTCAAACTTCGTAATCCATGAACTATTCGTTAATGTAAAGGATACTTTCTTTTTCCCATCCTTCACTTTTAAAGTTCCCGGGCTTACTGAATATTGATTCATCATCGATTCTTCATCTGATGTATCTTTTAAAACTTTGAAGCCAATTGAATATTCACCGTCAGCCAACTTGGTAGCTGCTTGAACTGCAAGTGGTTGTAATGTTGATACGAATGTAAATATCATTAAAAACATAGCAACAATAATTTTTGTATACCTGTTCAATGGAACGACTCTCCCTTTTGAAAATTATTTAATACTGTTCCCATCAAATACAAAGCGAATATCATACGAAGCATTATAATTAATAATTGGAATATTAATTTTCACCTTGCCATTTAGTTTTTTTGACAAGTCAGCAACTTCAAATTCTACAACTCTAGTATTATCTTTTTTGTTTTCACTTAACACGGTTGTTTCTACAAATTGACCATCTTTTTCTACTTGGAAACTTTTAATAGAAGCACTATCTTTCACTTTAAATGAAACATATTGTTTTCCATTTTTAACTGTTAATGTTGCTGGGCTTTCAAAATAACTATTCATTCTAGACGATTCATCTTTATCGCCTTTCCATACAGTAAAAGCAATATTATATTTTCCATCAGCTAGTTTTGTAGCAGCCTTTGCATCTTGTAAACCTATTGTTGCGATAAATGTAAATAAAACAGCAAATACGGCAATAATCATTTTAAATTGTTTAAACATATATTCATCACCCTTCAAAAGATTTATTTACTCAATTTCACTTTACGAATTAAGAAAGCACCTGAAATAAGAATTAACGCTGCAAACAATCCAATACGTGCTTCATCGCCTGTTTTTGGGTTATCTGTTTTTTCAGCTTTTCCATTTTCATTTTTTGTTTCTTTGTTCGCTTCTTTAGCTGTTTCCTTACTCTCTACTTTTGTTTTCTCTTCTTTTACTTGTGTATCTGTTTTCGCTTGATCATTATTTTTTGTTGTAGCAGCTACACCGTTATCGCCACCTACAGCTTTTACATTTGCATCAAAAGCAAAACGAATTGTGTAGTGGTGGTCATAGTTTGCATTTGGTACAACAACATGGATTTTTACAGCTGCTGGTTTGGATAAATCATCTACTTTAAACTCTACTGTTCTTTTATCTGCCGATTCATCTTTACTAACAACTTTCGCATCAACAAAATTCCCGTTCTCTGGTGCTTTAAATTCTGTAATCCAAGCACTATGATTCATCGGAACTTGTACTCTCATCTCACCGTTTTTCACTATTAATTTTGCTGGCTTTTCAAAATAGTCATTTGCCATTGAAGCTGAATCATTTTCCGCTTTTTGAATTACGTAATTAATATCGTAAGTACCATCAGCTAGTTTTGCTGAAGCATTCCCGTATGGCATTACAAGAAAAGCTAGCATACATACGAACATTATAATAAAAGCGGGTAATACAGAAACCTTTTTCATTTTTCTTGTTTCCTCCTTTGTTATCTTTCACTTCACTTTTTGAAAATGATAATTATTCTCAATTTATAAGAAAAAAATAATCTCTTCTACCTATTATTTAATTAGCATTCTTTTATGTAATATAAGTATTATTGATTATCATTCTCATTTAATGTTAAAAATAATATCTCACCCTATTCCTTATATGAAGGCATAGAAACTGAGAAAAAATTTCAAAACTTATTTATTGATTATCATTCTCAATATAAATCAAAAAAAATAAACTATCTCTTCTCCTCTTCTTTCACCTCTTCCCCCTAACAACACTTTAGTTATAGAAAACCCTTTTCCCTCACTTCCCTTCCAATATTTCCACAACTAAGTCAATCTTAGCCTACTCATAAATTTTTTGTCAACTATATTACGTATAAAATTTTTAATATCTGAATTTCTCTATATGTGGCTTTTTCTACAAAAAAAGAGACTTTCTATTATAGAAAGCCTCTTTTCTCTATTTTTCTACAGCAATTTCCTGCTTTTGAAACTTAGAAACTATATAACCAAATCCTATACCGATTATGCCTGGAACTAACCAACCAATTCCTACACTATATAATGGAATCTTATCTAAAATAGGTGCTAGCGCTGCAATTTGAAGGTTTGCATTGTGTAACCCATCAAAGAAACTTATTGCAAATGCTCCTACAATCCCGCCCACATACATCGCTAATGGAAGACGAACGTAGTTTTCAACAAGTGATAATACGATAAGTACGATTCCAATTGGATAAATGGCGATTAAGATTGGTAATGCTAATGCATTTAACTGAGTTAACCCAAGGTTTGCTACCATAAATGCTAATACACAGAAAATGAAAACGACTTTTTGATAAGAAAGCTTTGGTAATAAGGAAGAGAAGTAATCACCACAAGCTGCAACAATACCTACAGAAGTTGTTAAACATGCTGCTGTAATTGCGATCCCTAGTAATAAAGTTCCGTAGCTACCAAATAAATGATTCACGACATTTGTTAAAATAATTCCTCCGTTTGCGCCCATTCCAAGCGATACACTAGAAGCTCCAAGATACGCAAGCGCTAAATATACAAGTAGTAAACCAAGTGCTGCAATAAATCCTGCAAAGATTGTTACTTTTGCAATACTATTTTTATTTGTAATGCCTTTTTCTTTTAACGCATGAATTACAACATTTCCGAAAACAAGTGCTGCAAGTCCATCTAAAGTTAAATATCCATCAATAAATCCTTTGAAGAGAGGAGCACTATACGCTTCTGTCGGTGCACCAAATTCTCCAATTGGTGTAATAAGTGCTTTACCTACGATAATTGCAATAACTGCTAATAATATTGGAGTTAGTACTTTACCAATACGCCCCACTAATTTCGAAGGATTTAAAGCTAAATAGAAAGTGACTGCAAAGAAAATAAGTGTAAAGATAACAAGTGGATATGACTGACCAGCTATCTCACTTGGTAAAAACGGTGCAACACTCATCTCATAAGCTACTGTTCCTGTACGCGGCACACTTACAAATACGCCTAAACATAAATAAATTGCAGTGATAAAAACAAGTGCGAATATAGGATGTACACGTCCTGCTAGCTCATTAATATCTCCCTTTAAAGCTATAACAATTACTCCTAATAAAGGTAGTCCAACCCCTGTTACGATAAAACCAAACAGCGCGATCCATACGTCCGTTCCAGCACCTTGCCCTAACGCTGGTGGAAAAATCATATTGCCTGCACCAAAAAACAGTGCAAATAACATTAAACTTATTGCAAACATCTCTGAAAACTTTAAAGATGATTTCATTTCTACTAACCTCCTAAAATAATTAATTGACAAAATATTCTGATTTTAAATCCGTCACATATCCTCTTTCAAGCATACTTCCCCGTAAAAGAACGCAAAAAACACCCGTCCCTAACAAAGGGACGAGTGTTGAAATCGTGGTTCCACCCTTATTCTAATAAAATGAATTTATAGCAAAATAAGCTCATTTTATAGCTCGTGTAAATTGATAACGGTTTTATCCGTCAAGAATTACAATGCATCATGTATGCAGTTCACTCTTGAAGTTTAGAGGTGGTAAGCTTGTCTTTTCGTATTAGGAAGCTCACAGCCTAAGGCTCCCCTCTCTGAGAATCGTAAAATACAACTCATGTCCTCATCATTACTTTTATAAAATATCTTGTCGAAACTTGTTGTTTTTTATTATATGGGCTATTTTTTAAAAAATCAATAGTTTTATTTTTTCTGACAAAAAAATATAGGGAGAAAATTTTTCCTCCCTATAACTGCCCTTTTAATATCTCTAATTCCTCAGTTGCAATGTTCCGCCATTTTCCTACTCCAAGCTCATTTAGCTCTATATTCATAATGCGCACTCGCTTTAGCTTTATTACAGTAAATCCGAAAGCACGACTCATTCTACGAATTTGCCTGTTCATTCCTTGCGTTAAAACGATACGAAATGTTGATTGATCGACTCTCGTCACTTTGCACGGCTTCGTCATACCATCTTTAATCTTTACACCGCTGGACATCTCATCAATAAACCAGTCCGTAAAAGGTTTATCGACTGTGACAACATATTCTTTCTCGTGTTCGTGATCACCGTGTAAAATTTGATTGGCAATCGCGCCATCATTCGTTAATAAAATAAGTCCTTCTGATGCTTTATCTAATCGCCCAACTGGAAAGATTCGCTCTGGGTAATTGATATAATCAATAATATTATCTTCAATATGATCAGCTGCTGTACAAGTAATTCCGACTGGTTTATGGAATGCGATATACACCTTTTCTTTCTCTTCTTTCGCAATAACCTGTCCATCAATCGTTACAACATCACCATCGCTCACAAGTGCACCGTGCGTACATATTTCGCCATTAATAGCCACGCGTCCAGCTTTAATAAGGCGGTCTGTTTCACGTCTTGAGCATGATTTTGCTTCGCTTATGTATTGGTTGATTTTCATGTTTTATTCCTTTTCATATATAATAAAAACGTCAATCTATGGCAATATCATTATGCCACGATTGACGCTTTTTCACTTCGCAAAAACAACTAAATAAATAACCCCAATCACCAAAAATATTCCACAACAAGCTAACAATACTTTTGCAAGTTTGTCCATAAACATATAATGGTTTCCCCTTTGTTTCGTTGTTTGCTATTTTAATTCGACAACTGTTACGCCTAGGCCTCCCTCGCCCATGTCACCGTAACGGTAATTCTTCACGCCGCGATGCTTCTTCAAGTAATCTTGTACACCTTGGCGAAGCGCTCCTGTTCCTTTACCGTGAATGATTGATACACGAGGATAACTTGCAAGCTGGGCATCGTCTAAATATTTTTCAACGCGCATCATTGCATCTTCATAACGTTCACCGCGAAGATCAAGTTCCAATGAAACGTGGTAATCTCTACCCTTCACACTTGCGACTGCTTTTTTCTCTGTTTGCTTCGGTGTGTTAATGTATTCCATGTTAGATTCTTTTACTTTCATCTTCAGAATACCGATTTGTACGCTCCACTCTGTATCACTTACTTTTTCAAGTAATTGACCCTTTTGACCGAACGTTAATACTTTTACTTCATCACCTGCGCGTAACTGTTGTTTCGGCGCAGTGTTTTTCACGTTTACTTTTTGTTTCTTCACAAGCTCTGGCGCTGTTCCTTCTAGACGGCTCTTCGCTTCAATAAGCTCATGGTCTTTCACATTTACAAGCTGTGCTTTACGCAATTGACGAAGTTCTTGAATAATCCCTTCTGCTTCTTTCTTCGCAGCTTCGACTTTTTCTTCCCCTTCTTTTTGCGCTTTTAATAGTTTTTCATCACGCTCATCGTTAAACTCAATAATTTGACGTTGCAACTCACGATGAAGTTTCTCAGATTGTTTGCGAAGTGCCTCTGCTTCGTTCCAGTCACGCTCTGCGTTTTTCTGGCTTTCTTCTAACTTCGCAATCATATTTTCAATTTTATTTGTATCTGTACTAATATGGTTACGTGCTTGGTCAATAACGCGATCAGATAATCCAAGGCGCTTCGAAATTTCAAAGGCGTTACTGCGACCTGGTACACCGATTAATAATTTATAAGTTGGACTTAATGTATTTACATCAAACTCAACACTCGCATTAATAACTTGCTCACGGTTGTATCCGTATGCTTTTAATTCTGGGTAATGCGTCGTAGCAACAACGCGAGCACCGCGGTTACATACTTCATCTAAAATCGAAATTGCTAGTGCAGCACCTTCTTGCGGGTCTGTTCCAGCACCTAATTCATCAAATAAAACTAAGCTTTCAAAATCAGCTTTTTCTAAAATATCTACAATGTTCACCATATGTGAGGAGAACGTACTTAAGCTTTGTTCAATCGACTGCTCATCACCGATATCAGCAAAGATATTTTTAAATACACAAATCTCTGACTCATCCATTACTGGAATGTGAAGACCAGATTGCGCCATTAATACACAAATACCAACTGTTTTCAGCGTAACTGTTTTACCACCTGTATTCGGTCCTGTAATAACAATTGTTGTGAAATCTTTACCTAGCATAATGTTATTTGGCACAATAATTTCTGGATCGATTAGCGGATGACGAGCTTGTCTTAAATCCATATAACGCTCGTTATTTACAATTGGTTTCGTTGCTTTAATTCGTTTCGCATAAAAAGCTTTCGCAAAGATGAAATCAAGATTTGCAACTACTTCTACGTTTGATAAAACGATATCGGCTTCTACTGCCACTTCTTCTGTTAACATTAATAAGATGCGTTCAATTTCTTGTTTTTCTTTCACTCGTGCTTCTTGTAGTGCATTATTTAATTCTACAATTACTTGTGGTTCAATAAATAATGTTTGTCCAGAAGCAGATTGGTCGTGAACAATACCGCCATATACGCCGCGGTATTCTTGTTTTACTGGGATTACGTAACGTTCATTACGAATTGTTACAATCGAGTCAGACAGCATCTTTTGCGCGTTTGAAGAACGCGTCATATTTTCTAACTTTTCACGAATACGGCTTTCCGCAGTACGAATTTGAGTACGAATACCACGCAGTTTATCACTCGCACTATCGACTACTTCACCGCCATCACCGATGCAATTTGTAATTTTCTTTTCTAACTCATATAAAGATACAATTTGAGCGACATGAGTTTCTAAAATCGGAAGCTCGACACCGTTATCAGCCATATCTTCAATGAAACGTTTCATATTACGACTACCATACATCGTATTCGCAATATCAAGTAGTTCATTCGGGCTTAACATACTTCCAATCTTTGCACGCTTCACATTCGAGCGAATATCCGTAATGCCACCTAATGGTGCACTACCTTTTAAACGAATGACTTTCGCTGCTTCATCCGTTGTATCTTGCATTTCTACAATTTCTTCAAAATCAGTGCTCGGCACTAAATTCTTCACTTTATCACGGCCAAGTGAAGAGGCTGTATGTTCAAGTAATTGTTCTTTTACTTTATTGTATTCTAATACACGCAACGTTCTTTCTAACATGTTGCAGGTCCCCCTTGTGTTACTTATTACGTTTAATATAGTCTAATAAACGTTCAATATCCCATGTGTTAATCACGTTATCTTTTTGAATCCAACCTTTACGTGCTGCAGCGACACCTGTTTCCATATCTTCTAACATTTCAAGTGTATGAGCATCCGTATTAATCGCTACTTTTACACCAGCATCTTGTGCTTGTTTTAATAATTTCGCGCTTAAATCTAGACGGTTCGGATTCGCATTTAATTCTAAAACTGTATTTGTCTCTTTTGCGAGTTCAATTAATAAATCTGTATCTACATCATAACCCTCACGGCGCCCGAGAAGACGTCCTGTCGGATGGGCAATCATTGTGACATGTTTATTCTCAAGTGCAGTACGCAGACGCTTCATAATCGTTTCACGGTCTTGTGAGAAGCTAGAGTGAATCGCTCCAATGACATAGTCTAATTCTTCTAATACTTCATCATCAAAATCAAGAGAGGCATCTGGTAAAATGTCCATTTCAATTCCGCGTAAAATTGTAATGTCTGGATACTTTTCATTCATACGTTCAATTTCTTTCGCTTGCTCACGAAGACGCTCTTTCGTTAAACCATTCGCTACTTTCAAATATTGCGAGTGATCAGTAATCGCCATAAACTTGTATCCACGAGCACGGCACGCTTGTACCATTTCTTCAATAGAAAAAGCACCGTCACTCCAAGTTGTATGCATATGTAAATCACCTTGTATATCGGAAAACTGAATTAAGTTCGGATACTCTTTAATTAATTCAATTTCTTTTCCATCTTCACGCACTTCTGGCGGAATAAATGGCAGACCGAAATGAGCGAAGAAGTCTTCTTCAGTCTCAAATGTTTTCACTTCACCTGTTTCCAAGTTCTCTACACCGTATTCACTAATTTTCTCGCCTTTATCTTTTGCGATTTGACGCATTTTTACGTTATGGTCCTTTGATCCTGTGAAATGGTGAAGAGTTGTAATAAACTCTTCTGGTTTTACTAAACGAAAATCGATTGAAATATCATATTCATATTGAAGGCGGACAGAAACTTTTGTATCTCCACTTGCGATTACTTCAATCATATTATCGAATTGTAGTAAATGCTCACGTACCGCTGCTGGTTCTGTCGTTGCAATGATAAAATCTAAATCTTTCACTGTCTCACGAACACGGCGTAAGCTACCAGCGCGAGAGAAACGAATTACTTCAGCAATATTCGACAATTTCTCCTCTATTTCCCCGGCAATAGGCAATACCATCGCAATTGGTAAACGCTCTGGACGAGAGCCTACTTGATCGATTGCTTCTAATATTTTCTCTTCTGTCTTCTTA
Organism: Bacillus cereus group sp. BceL220; assembly: GCF_051776965.1. Taxonomy (NCBI): domain Bacteria; kingdom Bacillati; phylum Bacillota; class Bacilli; order Caryophanales; family Bacillaceae; genus Bacillus; species Bacillus cereus group sp. BceL220. The sequence continues at coordinate 824,019 of NZ_JBPWBC010000001.1, forward strand.
CCGAAACCTGCTAAAGCCTGTACTTTATTTTCCTCACAAACAGCTTTTAGCGATTCCATATCAACAACACCAAGTTCTTTATATAACTTAGCCACCTTTTTACCACCAAGTCCTGGTAGTTTTAATAACGGCAATAAGCTACTTGGTACTTCTTTCTCAAGTTCTTGCAATACTTCAGATGTTCCCGATTCTATATATTCTTGAATAACGGCTGCTGTTCCTTTTCCGATTCCTGGAATCTTTGTGAAATCTTCAATTTCAGAAAGACTACGATCGTCACTTTCTAATGCTGCTGCCGCTTTACGAAATGCAGATATTTTAAATGGATTCGCACCCTTTAGTTCCATAAAAAGCCCGATTGTCTCTAATAATTTGATAACTTGTTTTTTATTTACTTTCATCATTGCCCCGCCTTTCTTTCATAGAAAAAAACTTCTCTTTCCGAAAAAAGAGAAGTTATACTCTGCTACCTGTCTGCCATAGTTCCTTCACCTTTTCAGATAGAATCGGTGTATCGTCTACAATTATTTTGCTAATTGATGATTTTTGTAATGGTGTTTGTACTTGTTCAATCGGAAGAATATTTCCAATGATAATTAAGACAAACAAAATAATATATGCTTCTAAAAATCCGAGGATTGCCCCCGCAAACGCATTTACTTGCTTTAAAACCGGTATTTCTGCAAACATATTTAACAAATTACCAAGTAATGAAAGTGCAATTTTAGTGATAATAAACAATATGATAAACGCAAGCGCTTGATAAAATACTGTCTCAATATTATTTGCATCAATCCATTCTGGAACAGATACGTTTTTATCAAATGGATACGGAATAAATTTCGCAAGTGCTGGCGCTAAATCTTTACAGTACCAGTATGCAACAAGGTATGCGATAATAAAGCTTGTTAACTTTACAAGTTGCAGAATAAACCCTCTGCGTAAGCCGAGGAAAAATCCCATAACAAGCAGTAAAATGATAATAATATCAATCATGTTATTCCATTCCTTTTTTTGTCATACTTTCTTTCAATTTCTCATGTTCTTCTTTTAATTTTATGTAATCGTGTATGACGTTTACCGCCGTCAATACCGCTAGTCTACTCGTGTCAAGCGAAGGATTCTTGGCATTGAGTTCGCGCATTTTATCATCCACAATCGCTGCTACCATGCGGATATGACTTGTACTTTCATCGCCAACAACTGAATATTGTTGACCATAGATTTCTACATTAATTCGACTTTTCTTTCCCTTTTGTTGTGACAACTCACCGGCCTCCAATCACGTACAGAATCCTAAAGTTTATCATACCATGAACCTTCATAATATGGAAACAGAAAGAACAATCCGATATGATAAAAATAACAATATAAAAAAAGGGGTGACCATTATGTCAAATTCTATCGTAATTCTAACAAATTCTACAGTAATTGAAGACATGAAACAACAATATAAACATTCGCTTAGCCCGAAAACTCCGCAAGGCGGGATCTTCATGGCAAAGGTACCATCTTGCACGATTACAGCGTATAAATCTGGAAAAGTAATGTTCCAAGGAGGCCGCGCTGAAGCAGAAGCTTCTCGTTGGCAAACTGTCTCTCAAACACCGAAAACAGCTGTGAAAAAATCTGTTGATTCCCATCGTTATGCTCCGCCTGCTTCCATCAGTACAATGTCTATTGTAGGGTCTGATGAAGTTGGTACGGGAGATTTCTTTGGACCGATGACAGTCGTTGCTGTATATGTGGATGCAAAGCAAATTCCACTACTAAAAGAACTTGGTGTAAAAGACTCTAAAAACTTAAATGACGATCAAATTACTGCCATTGCGAAACAACTTCTACACGTTGTTCCTTACAGCTCCCTTGTCCTTCATAATGAAAAATATAACGAGCTATTTGATAAAGGAAACAACCAAGGTAAGTTAAAAGCTTTACTACACAATAAAGCTATTACAAACTTATTAGCTAAAATGGCACCTACAAAACCTGAAGGCGTCTTAATCGATCAATTCACACAACCTGATACATACTATAAATATTTAGCAAAACAAAAACAGGTACAGCGTGAAAATGTTTATTTCGCTACGAAAGGTGAAAGCGTCCATTTAGCAGTAGCCGCTGCTTCTATTTTAGCTCGCTACTCATTCGTAAAACAGTTTGACGAACTAAGTAAAAAAGCTGGTATGCCACTTCCAAAAGGTGCTGGTAAACAAGTTGATATCGCCGCTGCTAAATTAATTCAAAAGCTTGGTAAAGAACGATTACCTGAGTTTGTGAAACTGCATTTCGCTAATACAGAGAAGGCGTTTCGCTTATTAAAATAGTATCGACAAAAACAGGAGCCTACAAACTCCTGTTTTTTGTTTCACCCTACTATTGTCCTTGTAATTATGTCACAACATAAATATACATATTATTAAAATTAAAGAAGATAATTCCTATTACTATTTCTATAAATGATTCTAAACATCTTACTAGGTAATCCCATGAAAGACAATTCAAAATTAGGGAGAATATCCAACTATTAAGTGAGCAACAGGAGTTCCAAAATTTAATCGAAAGATATGGTAGATCATTCCTATTAAATTTTCGGATTCGAAAATTTATCGTGAAACACGATGCACAACAAGCTACAACATTTCTGTGAGGAATTTGAATTCATGATTAGAAGAAAAGGATTGTTTACATAAGGAGGGAATTCATATGGACGCTGTGAAAGTTAAAAAATTATTATATGTTTTCATACACCTCGTAGGTCCACTTTCTTACTTCATTATTTCTACTGTTTGGGGCACTTTCTTCACTACTAAATCCACATTCGAAAACATATCTGATAGCCTTAGCGTTATGGCCATCTATTACGTGTTCATAAGTTTACTGTGGTTTTTCTATTTCGATCGATTAGACAAAGACATAAATAAGATTACAAAAGAAATTAACGATAATATGATGTAACACATAACAAAGGAGAGCCCTTAAGACTCTCCTTTGTTATGTTAGCTTCGTTTCTGCTTCTTATTAGATGAAGGTACTTTATGAGAACCTGTTTCATGTGTCGTCGTTCCTTGTCCTTCTACTTCTGGAGAACCTAGGCCCGATCTTGAATGATCTTTTTTCACTTTTTTACTCATTTATATTCACCCCTTCGCGTTACTTTTTGCTACAGGGTAATAAACTATGCAAAATAAAAAGCGAGAGGAAATCCTCTCGCTTTTTTCACATTTTAGAACTCAGAAGAACCTGGAGTTCTTGGGAATGGAATTACGTCACGGATGTTAGCCATACCAGTGATGTACATTAGGAAGCGCTCGAAACCTAGACCGAATCCAGCGTGTTTTGTACCGCCGTATTTTCTAAGTTCTAAGTACCACCAGTAGTCCTCTTCGTTCATACCTAATTCTTTAATTCTGTCTACTAAAACGTCCATTCTTTCTTCACGTTGACTTCCGCCGATTAATTCGCCGATGCCAGGAACTAGAAGGTCAGTAGCAGCTACTGTTTTTCCATCTTCATTCATACGCATGTAGAACGCTTTAATGTCTTTCGGGTAGTCAGTTACGAATACAGGGCGTTTGAAGATCTCTTCTGATAAGTATCTTTCATGCTCTGTTTGTAAGTCAATACCCCATTCTACTGGGTATTTGAAGTCAGCACCTGATTCTTGAAGTACTTTAATTGCTTCTGTATATGTGATGCGACCGAAGTCAGAGTTAATCACGTTGTTCATACGCTCTAGAACTGTTTTATCAACGAAGCTGTTGAAGAAGTCCATTTCTTCTGGTGCATGCTCTAATACATATTTCATTGCATATTTCAGCATATCTTCTGTAAGATCCATTACATCGCCTAACTCAGCGAATGCAATCTCAGGCTCAACCATCCAGAACTCAGCAGCGTGGCGAGTTGTGTTTGAGTTTTCCGCACGGAATGTAGGTCCGAATGTATATACATCACGGAATGCTAATGCATACGCTTCAGCGTTCAGCTGTCCACTTACTGTTAAGTTTGTTTCTTTACCGAAGAAGTCTTTTGATTCATCAACTTTTCCGTCTTCACCTTTTGGTACGTTATTTAAATCTTGCGTTGTTACGCGGAACATTTCGCCAGCACCTTCTGTATCACTACCAGTGATGATTGGTGTGTGGACATGTACAAATCCACGCTCTTGGAAGAACTGGTGAATCGCAAATGCTGCGATAGAACGTACGCGGAACGTTGCAGAGAATGCATTTGTTCTTGGACGTAAGTGAGCGATTGTACGTAAGTATTCAAACGTATGACGCTTCTTTTGAAGTGGGTAATCAGAATCTGATAAGCCCTCGATATCAATTTTTTCTGCTTTAATTTCAAATGGTTGCTTCGCTCCAGGCGTTGCAATTACTTTACCTTCTACTTTCACCGAAGAGCTAAGTGGAAGCTTTGCAATTTCTTTAAAGTTCTCTAATTCTGTATCGAAAACGATTTGAACGCTTTTGAAGAAGCTACCGTCGTTTAATTCGATGAAACCAAATGCTTTTGAATCACGTAAGTTACGAATCCACCCTGATACTTGTACTGTTTGACCTGCATACTTTTCTGTATCTCTATACAGACTTTTTACTAATGTGTTTTCCATAGTGAAATTCTCCTTTGCTGATATATTTAAATACAAAAAAACCTTTCATCCATAAAGGGACGAAAGGTTAAACTTCGCGGTACCACCCAATTTGTCATAAAGACCAACTTTAACTCGTATGTAATACATACTTCCCGGTTTGTAACAGGCCGGATTCCCGTCTAAGTCTACTCTTGAATACAAGATTCAATTTCGGTTAGCAACTCCAAGGTGTTCTTCACATATACCGCCTCATCAGGCTCTCACCGCCCCTGACTCGCTTTGGATTATAGTATATACTACTTTTCCTTATCATCGTCTTTCATTTTGTTAAACTAAAATTAATGTACTACATTCGAGAGAAAGATGCAAGATGCCAGAAAATATATAAGCGATTTTTGTAATATATCGACTTACCGACATCTGTCGACGATTGTGCAATAAAAAAAATTGCCGGAATGAATCCGGCAATTTTCTAATTACTTACGTAACTCCGCACCAAATTTCTCTTCTACCGTTGTTAATACACGGTTATGCGCTTCTGTTACTTCTTCATCTGTTAACGTACGTTCTGCATCGAAGTAAGTCATAGAGAATGCAAGTGATTTCTTGCCTTCTTCCATTTTTTCACCTTCGTATAAGTCGAATAGTGTTACGTCTTTCAGAAGTTCTCCGCCAGCTTCAGCAATGACTTGCTTCATTTCACCAGCTTTTGTTTCTTTTGTTACTACAACAGCCATGTCACGTGTCATAGATGGGAAACGTGGAATTGCTGAGTAGTAAGTTTCTTCTGCGTCTGCACCGAATACTTTTACAAGAGATAGTTCGAATACGAATGTATTTTTCACATCTAATTGTTTTTCTGCTTCTGGGTGCAATTGACCGATGAAACCAATTACTTCGCCATCTAATACGATATCAGCTGTACGGCCTGGATGCATACCTTCACGTTTTGCTGGTGCATATGTGATTTGGTTTGAAACGCCAAGTACGTCGAATAGTCCTTCTAGTACACCTTTCATAACGAAGAAGTCTACTACTTTCTTCTCACCTTGCCATGCATGGTGAAGAGCAAGACCTGTCATAACACCTGCAAGGTGTTGTTCTTCTTTCGGAAGTTCTCCTGCTTCTGTTGGTAAGAAGATAGAACCTACTTCGTACAAAGCAACGCTGTCGTTTTTACGAGCAACATTGTATGAAACTGCTTCTAGCAATTGTGGCACTAAGCTTAAACGAAGTTGGCTGCGCTCTTCGCTCATTGGAAGCGCAAGGTTTACAGGTGCTTTTTCGTTTGGCTCAACCATGTATTGTTTCGCTTTGTCAGCGCTTGTTAATGAATACGTGATTGCTTCATATAAACCAGCACCCTCTAAGAAGCGGCGTACTTTACGACGTTTCGTTTGTGCTGATGTTAATTTACCACGAGTCATTGTTCCAGAAGGTAATGTAACTGGAATGTGGTCATAACCGTATAGACGGCCCACTTCTTCTACTAAGTCTTCTGAAATTGTAATATCAGGACGACGTGCTGGTACATTTACATGGAATGTTCCTTCTACTTCTGTGAATGGGAATTTCAAGTTTGTGAACATTGTACCCATTTCACTCGCAGAAATATTTGTACCTAATACACGGTTTACTTTTTCAGCAGTAACAGATACTGTACGCTCTTGTACTTGTAAGTTGTCAGCTTCTACTACACCTTCAAGTGCTTCACCGCCAGCATATTTCGCCATTAAAGCAGCTGCGTGTTGAATTGCTTCAAATGTACGTGTTGGGTCGATTCCTTTTTCGAAACGTGCACTTGATTCACTACGAAGACCTAAGTCTTTTGATGTACGACGCACTGTTTGACCTGCAAAGTATGCAGACTCAATTAGAACGTTTACTGTCTCATTTGTAACTTCAGAATCCGCTCCGCCCATCACACCAGCAACAGCTAAAGCTTTTGTACCGTTTGTAATTACAAGGTGGTGGCTTTGTAATGTACGCTCTTGATCATCTAACGTTTCAATTTTTTCGCCTTCTTTTGCAAGACGAACAACGATTTCTTTTGAACCTAATTTATCGTAATCGAATGCATGTAACGGTTGACCGTATTCCATTAAAATGTAGTTTGTAATATCAACTACGTTGCTAATTGGACGAATACCAGCTGCCATAAGGCGAGTTTGCATCCACATTGGTGATGGACCAATCTTTACGTTTTTAACCATTTTTGCAATGTATAATGGGTTTTCTTCTTTCGCTTCTACACTTACAGAAATATAATCAGAAGTTTTTTCTGCTGTTTCTTGTAATTCGATAGCTGGAAGTTTTACTTCGCGGCCGTAAATAGCAGCCACTTCATATGCAACACCTAACATGTTTAAGCAATCTGCACGGTTTGGTGTTAAGCCAAGCTCAAGTACTTCATCGTGTAAGTTTAAAATTTCAAGTGCATCTGCACCAACTTCAGCGTCACTTGGGAAGATGAAGATGCCATCTGCATATTCTTTTGAAACTAACTTTCCATCAATGCCAAGCTCTTGAAGAGCACAAACCATACCGTGAGAAGCTTCACCACGTAGTTTTGCTTTTTTAATTTTGAAGTTACCAGGAAGTACAGCACCAACTTTTGCAACTGGTACTTTTAAACCTTTTGCAATGTTAGCAGCTCCACAAATAATTTGAACTGGCTCTTCTTCACCGATATCGATTAAGCATTTGCTTAATTTATCAGCTTCTGGGTGTTTTTCACATTCTAATACGTGACCAACTACAACACCTTTTACACCTTTATTTAATACTTCAACACCTTCTACTTCAATACCACTTTTCGTGATTTTGTCTGCTAGTTCTTGTGCTGTTACATCTTTAATATCTACATACTCTTGTAACCAACGATATGATACGAACATATTTATCCTCTCCTTCCCTTACGCTCGTTTGAATTGTTGTAAGAAACGTACATCATTTGTATAGAAATGACGAATGTCATCTACGCCGTATTTCAACATTGCGATACGCTCTGCGCCCATACCGAATGCGAAACCTTGATATTCTTTTGAATCATAACCAGCCATTTCAAGTACGTTCGGGTGAACCATACCTGCGCCTAAAATTTCAATCCAGCCAGTTCCTTTACAAGTGCCGCAACCTTTGCCATGACACATCATACAAGAAATATCCATCTCTACAGATGGCTCTGTGAATGGGAAGAAACTTGGACGAAGACGGATTTCACGATCTTCACCGAACATCTTTTTCACGAATACTTGCAGTGTACCTTTTAAGTCACTCATACGAATGTTTTTATCAATTACAAGACCTTCAATTTGCATGAACTGATGTGAATGCGTCGCATCATCATCATCGCGGCGATATACTTTACCAGGACAGATAATTTTGATTGGGCCTTTTTCTTTATTATTTTCCATCGTACGTGCTTGCACAGAAGATGTATGTGTACGTAGTAACGTTTCTTCTGTAATGTAGAATGTATCTTGCATGTCACGTGCTGGGTGATCTTTCGGTAAGTTTAGTGCTTCGAAGTTGTAGTAGTCTTTTTCTACTTCTGTTCCTTCAGCTACTTCATAACCCATACCGATGAATACATCTTCAATTTGTTCAACAACAGCTGTTAACGGATGGTGACAACCTGTTTCAACAGGACGACCTGGTAATGTAACATCAATTGTTTCCGTAGCTAATTTCGCTTCAATTACTGCTTTTTCTAAGTTACCAATTTTGTCTTCTAGACGCGTTTGGATCGCTTCACGTACTTCATTTACTAATGCTCCCATACGTGGACGCTCTTCTGCTGATAATTTTCCCATGCCGCGTAATACTTCTGTAATTGGACCTTTTTTTCCTAAATACGCTACGCGTACGTCGTTTAAGCCCTTTAGCTCTTTCGCTTCTTCAATAAGCTCTAACGCTTTTTGCTTTAGCTCTTTTAAACGTGCTTCCATTTTGGAACCCTCCTAATTTTAAAAATAAAAAAACCTCGCTCCCAAAAAGGGACGAGGTAAATTCGCGGTACCACCCTAAATTGACAGAACAAGTCTGCCCACTCATTAGTTATAACGATCAATTCTGACCGGAACGCCTTTACATATATATGGTCCTGGCGTCAACTCCAGAGGTGAATTCACTTCCGTCTACCATAAGAATGCTTTCAGTCTACGGCATTCTCTCCCTATATGGCGATTTTGTAAGCTACTCTTCTCTATCAACGTTTTTCGTTATTTAACTTTTAATATAATGTACTTCAACTTATTATAAGAAGTTTTTTATTTGTTCGCAACCGGGCTTTGCAAATAATACGTTAAAATCCCTGCTGCAACCGCAACATTTAATGATTCTGCCCCGCCGTAAATCGGAATATACAAGTTTTGATCCGTTTTTGCAAGAATTTCTTGACGTACGCCATTTCCTTCATTTCCAACAATTAATGCAAAACTTCCGGCCGGAGTTACTTCACCATACGGAACTCCATTTTCAAGAGCTGTTCCATATACAGGAACGTTATTTTCTTTTAACTTGTCTACCCATTCTTCTAAGTTCCCTTTTACAATTGGTAAGTGGAAAATAGAGCCTTGTGTAGAGCGGAGTACTTTACTATTGTAAACATCAACACAACCTTCTCCAAGCACAACGGCGTGAATACCAGCTGCATCAGCTGTACGAATAATTGTTCCTAAATTACCTGGGTCTTGCAGGCCATCTAATAAAAGGAATTTCCCATCAGTAAGAGCTACTTCTTTCTCATGCTTCTCACAAACAGCAAATACACCTTGCGTCGTTTCTGTTTCACGAAGTATTTTTACAATCGCCTCAGGCACGATATACATTTCCACATCATTAACTGTCCAATCTTTCGGAAGGTCTGTCTGATCTGAAACGATAAGTTCTGTTACAATTCCTGCCTTCAGAGCTTCCTCGACTAAGTGAAATCCTTCTACAAAAAATAAACCTTTTTTATCGCGTTCTTTTTTCGTTTGCAGCTTTTTCCACTGCTTTACACGCGGATTTTGTACTGAATCAATGTTTTTCATAATATGTATTTCCCTCTCTTCTTGTCTTATCATTATAGCCTATTTTTCATACATATTTACATAAAAAAGAACAAAAACTAACGTCAGTTTCAATTCTGAAGAAGAGGTGAAAGCAATGAGTTTTAATTTACGCGGTGCCGTATTAGCGAATGTATCTGGTAATTCACAAGATCAATTACAAGAAACAATTGTCGATGCAATTCAAAGCGGTGAAGAAAAAATGCTTCCAGGTCTTGGTGTTTTATTTGAAGTCATTTGGAAAAACGCTGATGAAAATGAAAAGCACGAAATGTTAGAAACACTAGAGCAAGGATTAAAAAAATAAGCAATTTGAAAATCACCTTTGCATAAGCTAAGGTGATTTTTTTACGAAAAAATTTTTCTTCTCCTAAACATTTCTACTTTACTAACGAACTATGATGGAGTACAATGTTCAAAATACATTTAAACCGATCGATTTTTCTTCATATACATCATTAGATAAAAGGAGTGAATGTTTTATGCACCGTATTACGCTTGAACAAGTTTTTAAACATCACATTACACAAAAATACGTAAACCGTTCTGGAATGGTCCACGCGATTGCTGTCGCTTACCATGCGTTTCACTTAGCTAAAAAGCATCACGCCTCAGTCGATGCTGCGACAAAAGCCGGTTTCCTTCATGATATCGGACATCATACGTGGTACACAGGCGGCGAATGGGACTATGACTTATATAAAAAGAATGATATCCATGCAATTAAAGGCGCAGAAAGAGCTCATAAATTACTTATTAGATTGGGAGAGCATCCAAAACTAGCAAAAGAAATTTCTATCGCAATTCTTCTTCATACAGATTCTTTCTTAGTGGAACAAGAAATTGAAAGAACATCTCTTCAAAACATTATTAAATGGGCAGACGAAGCAGATGAAGAACCAGGCGGAGCTCATCATTATAGAACGATTTCTTATGAAAAAGCACTTAAAGCTATTCAGCAATTAGATCGATTGGTAGAGCGTGAATTGCAAATAGAGCAAGCAAAATTGAATAACAAGGCAGAACATAGTTATCAATGAGAAAGAGGCATCACTACAGGGTGATACCTCTTTTATTATTTTATGGAAAATAAACCTTTATCCCGCATTAACGGGCAGTAAGACCCCCACCTCGAAATTCAGCAAAGACGAGGAAGTTAGATGGGGAATCAACTGCCCGTAAAAGCCCGATTGGTGAGGGCTGATAATCAGTGGGGGATGAACCTCCCCAATGATTAAAGTTTCACTTTATATGTAATATTTAAATGTTACATTCAAAAACAATTTACTTTATAATTAAATATACAAATATAAAAGAGGTGATTTTACAAATGCAACCCGCTACACAGCTTTCTAATGAACAAAAACACTCGATGTCATGGGGACAATTTATTAGCTCTGTTTTATTCGCCTTTTTTGGAACTGGACTTATTACTGTGTTCCTCGCAATGCCATTAACAATTTATACAGCAGGTCTTACAGATAAAAAACAAGTTGCCCTGTATGAATCTATTGCAAATACTGCAAGTACCGTATTACAACTAGCTGTATTGTTATTCTTCATTTTTAAATTCGAACCCGCAAAAAAATTACTACTAAAGTCTTTTAACTTTAAAACACTGAAAGAATGGCGCACATACGTATACTTACTTCTTTTCTTCGTTATCAACATCATACTCAATTACATCTTGTTAAATTATGTGTTCCAAGACGCAACAAAGCAGCAATCTTCCGCACTAAGCTTAGACGTCTTTAAGCAATATCAAATATTATTACTTCTCAGCTTTGCAATACTCACACCCATTTTTGAAGAACTTATTTTCCGTGGTTTTATACTTCGCTTCTTCTCAGAACGCTTTCCATTTTGGATTGCAGCCATCGTAACAAGTTTCTTCTTCGGTATCGCTCATACATACTCACTTGGGGTAATGGTAATTACTTTCTTTATGGGATTATTAATGGCCATTTTATGTAAAAAAACAAAGTCCATTATTCCAGCTATGTTATTTCATATTATGAATAACATGTTGGCATTCTTGAGTTAAAAAGAGGTATCATCGCGATACCTCTCTTTACTCTTTTATCATAACTTCAAACTCTTCTGCGGTTAGCGTTTTTGATAATCCGTATCGTTATTACCCATTTCCTTCAATTCATATATACTCATTAATAATATCCAAAATAAACCTCATGTAGTAAAATATAACTTAATTCACATAAAGGAGTTTACATATGTTCAGTATTATTTGGATGCTTTTCACGCCACTTCTCTTACTATGCGGGATTGCTGGTGGTATTTTTTTAATAGTAACAGGGATTAAATATCGGAAATTACTCGTTGGTTTAATGGGGCTACTTACCCTATCCTTTGTCACACTACCTTTTGTTCTTTTAAGTGTAGGGATTCATATCGATACAATTTTCCCGATTCCAACTGCTCTATACTGGACGCTATTTTCTTTAACTGGATTATTAGCAGGGGTAAGTGGAGTACAAGCAAAAATTAAAAGTATACGTAATATGGGATTCATTATTTTTACCACTGGAATATTAGGGGTTATTTTCTGGGTACTCATGTCTGTAGGTGATTCATTCTATATATAACATTTTTTGAAACCCACAAATCGGAGGTAATACAGAAGTGTTTGGAATATTAACTTGGATGATTTTAGCTCTTACTTTAATGTTATGCGAATTCATCGTCGGCATTTTTTTAATTATTGCTGGCATGAAACATCGTAAATTACTTACCATTATAGCTGGTTTCACTAGCATATTACTCATCGTTGTTCCTATTGTTTGTATAGGTTCTGGAATAGATTTAGAGGGGATGGTTCCAATTTCGGGAACTTTATATTGGTGCTTCTTCTCTTTAGCTGGACTATTAGCTATTATAAGCGGCAGGCAAATATCGAGTATTTGTTCTATGGGGACAATTTTGTTTATAACAGGGCTGTGCTCCGTAACTGGTTATCATTTTTTATATCTCACTCTTTAAAAAGGCAAAAAAGCAGGGAAATTAATTCCCTGCTTTTCTATTTGGTTTATTGCCTGATGGTAAGAAGAACGATAACACCCAAGCAATCCCTGCAAGTATCGTTGCAATTAAGAAGGCATCGTTAATACCGTTAATTGCAGATAGCTTTGAAATTTGTCCATATAATAGTTGTGTGCTCATCGCGTCTCCTGCTTGAGCTGATCCAGCTAAGGCCGCTAAGCTTTGACCCATGCCGTGTACTTTATCAACTAAAATTGGGTTTGATGTTGTTAACATGTTGCCGTAATCTGCTACGTGAGCAGTCGTTTGTTGCGTCATAAGTGTAATTAAAATCGCTGTTCCGATTGAACCCGCTACTTGTCTTGACGTATTTTGCGTTGCTGTACCGTGAGAAATTAATTTCATCGGCAGCGCGTTCATACCAGCTGTCATAATTGGCATCATAATGAATGACATACCAATTGAACGTATAATATAATCCGTCATAATAACGCTATACGGTGTATCCATCGATAATTTTGTAAATTCATATGTCGCATACGTCGTAATTGCCAATCCAATTATCGCTAATGGACGAATGCCATATTTATCGAATAATTTACCCGCCACTGGTCCCATGATCCCCATAATTAATGATCCTGGAAGAAGTAGTAAACCAGATTCAATTGGCGTAAAGCCACGAATGTTTTGCAGATATACTGGAAGCAATAACATACCTCCGAATAATGCCATCGTAACGATTGCGTTAATTACTAAAGTAAAAGTAAATACTGGATATTTAAATACTTGTAAATCAAGCATTTTATTGTCCGTTGTTAACTCTCTCCAAATAAATAACGCTAAACCAATTACACCAATAACAAGTGAAATAATGACTTCTGCACTAGTCCAACTATTATTTCCAGCTTCACTAAATCCGTACAATAAGCTTCCTAGTCCAATACTTGAACTAACCACACCGAATATATCTAATTTCGTTTTAGACACTGGCTGAGCTAGTGTAAAGAATTTTAAAGATAGAAACGTAATAATTAAACCAATAATAAACATCGCATAGAACATTAAGTTCCAGCTATAGTTTTCAATCACCCAACCTGTTACAGTTGGTCCGATAGCTGGCGCTAAAATCATCGCTACACCTAGTAATCCCATCGCCGCTCCGCGTTTATGAGGCGGGAATAACGTCATAAAGATATTCATACCAACCGGCATTAAAATACCCGCACCAACTGCTTGAATTACGCGACCTGTCATCATCATTGTAAAGTTTCCTGAAGTAGCACAAATGATAGATCCTACCGTGAAGAATAACATTGCTGCTACGAATAATTTACGATACGTAAATCGTGAAACTAAAAAGGCACTAATCGGTACTAAAATACCATTTACAAGCATGAAGCCTGTAATTAACCATTGTGCTGTTGAAGTTGATACATTAAATTCATTCATTAACGGAGGTAATGCAACGTTAATGATTGTTTGGTTTAAAATAGAAACGAACATGCCGAGAATTAATACAGCTACAACTGCTTTTACGTTCACATTCTCTACAGGCATAGACATTTGTTTTTTCGGCACTTCTTTTTCTTGTTTTACTTCTTCTTGCTTTCCTGTTTCTAACTCAACTACATTAGAAATTTCCGATTCTTGCTTTCGTTCAATTTCTTTCTCTTCTGTTTCAACTTTACTTACTTCTATTTTACTTACGGCTGGGACTTGTTCTTCTCCCATTTTCGTTTTTTTCTTTCGTAAAAGACGATTTACAAGGAAGAAGACGATTATACAAAATAGTGCATATCCTGCAATTACAATTGAGGACATCTCATCTCCCCCTTACTTATGAATACGAACTGTCACATTCATGCCAGGAACAATATTTACTGATTTGCTATGATCTAAAGAAATTTTAACTGGTACTACTTGTGTTACTTTCGTATAGTTCGCTGTTGCGTTGCTTGATGGCAACATAGAGAATGTATTCGCTGTTGTTAAGCCAACTTGTTCTACTTTTCCTGTTAACGTTGTATCTGGGTATGCATCTACATACACATCTACATCTTGACCTTTTTGAACATCATCAACATCTGTTTCTTCAATGTTTGCTGTTACCCATAAATTGTTCATATCAAATGCATAAGCAATCGGGCTACCTGCTCCAACGAAAGCATTTGTTGTTGCGTTTGATTGTACAACTGTTGCATTTTGTGGAATTGTTACATCTACTGTTTGTTCTCCATTAGCTGCCGCTACAGTAACAGTACCTAATTTATCGTTCTCATTATAATTTTTTCCTACTTCAGCTTTCCAGTCAGTTAGTTTACCTGCTACTGGTGAAGCAACCGGAATTACCTTTCCATCAATCTTTGCATTGTCTGTTTTTAAGTAATTTTCCGTTTGATTGTAATAGTAATAACCGCCAATACCGCCGCCAACTAGTACAATTAATGTGATAATGTTGATAATTACCATTCTTCGAAACTGATTCATTGCATTCCTCTCCTTATATCGCATATAATTTTTTTCTAAACTATTTATGCCCTTATTGTTTAGATTGTTTAATTGTTAATTATATTAACCTTTTAACAAAAAAATCACACCATCTGCAGCGTAAATCGAAATTTATCTACCTGCGAGCGGTGCTGATTTCTGAAGGACTATCGTTTATAATTATAAATAATTATTTTGAATCTACAACCGACAATTTACGTATGAAATGTCGTTTAAACAACAATATAATACCAATATGTTGTTTAAGTACAGAAAATTAAACGAGGGGAAATAAAAATGTCTATTAAAAATACAAATGATCCACGTGTAAAACGGACGAGACAACTCATACAGGATGCTTTTGTCGCTTTAGTAGGCGAAAAAGGTTTTGAAAATGTTACTGTTCAACATATTGCAGAACGCGCTCCTGTAAACCGCGCTACATTTTATAGCCATTACCACGATAAATATGACTTACTAGACAAAAGCATTGAAGAAATGTTAGAAAAGCTAACTGAAGTAATTAAACCGAGAAATAGAAATAAAGAAGATTTCCAACTAACATTTGATTCGCCACATCCAAGTTTTTTGGCCTTGTTCGAACATATTGCAGAAAACACTAACTTCTATAACGTCATGCTTGGTGATAAAGCTGCCGGAAACTATACGTATAAGATGATGAAAGCAATTCAAACGCATTTAACATTAAGCCTCTCTATTTCACAACCTAACGATGAAAAACTAATGGTTCCACGCGATATTCTCATTAGTTATGTTACTGGTGCCCATCTAGGGATGATTATGTCATGGCTTAAAAGAGGAATGATATATACCCCGCATTTTATGGCGATGCAATTAACTCGTTTAATTATTTTAGGCGCTCATACTGCAGCGGGATTAGAACGGCCTTTTTAAAACATAAAAAAGCGAAGGAGAATCTCCTTCGCTTTTTCTATTAATTAAATGTAATGTTATGTACAGCCTCTTTATCAAGACGTTTAATAACTTCTACAATTAACTTCACTGCATTTTCATAATCATCACGATGTAACATTGCCGCATGAGAATGGATATAGCGCGTTGCAATTGTAATTGCCATAGAAGGAATACCATTTACAGCAATGTGAATCGCACCCGCATCCGTTCCTCCGCCCGCTACTGAATCATATTGATAAGGGATTTGTAATTCATCAGCAACATCAACTACGAAATCACGTAAACCTGTATGTCCAATAACAGAAGCATCATATAAAATGATTTGTGGTCCATCGCCCATTTTACTTTGTGCTTCTTTTGACGTTACACCCGGTGTATCTCCAGCGATACCAACATCTACTGCGAACGCGATATCTGGTTTAATATAATTCGCAGATGTTTTTGCACCACGAAGACCAACTTCTTCTTGTACAGTTCCAACGCCGTATACAACGTTTGGATGCTTTTCATCTTTTAGTTGTTTTAATACGTCAATTGCAATTGCACAACCGATTCGGTTATCCCACGCTTTTGCAAGTAACATTTTTTCATTCTTCATCACTTGGAATTCAAAGTACGGTACAACTTGATCTCCTGGTCGTACGCCCCACTCCATCGCTTCTTCTTGGCTAGAAGCACCGATATCGATGAACATGTCTTTAATTTCAACTGGCTTTTTACGAGCTTCTGGAGGTAAAATGTGCGGTGGTTTTGAACCAATTACACCTGTTACATCTCCTTTACGCGTTACAATCGTCACGCGCTGTGCAAGCATAACTTGTGACCACCAGCCACCAACCGTTTGGAAGCGAAGGAAACCTTTGTCATCGATTTGTGTAATCATAAATCCAACTTCATCTAAATGACCTGCAACCATAATTTTCGGACCGTTTTCTTCCCCTACTTTTTTCGCAACTAAACTCCCTAAATTATCAGTAGAAAGTTCGTCCGCAAACGGCTCGATATATTTCTTCATTACTTCACGTGGTTCACGTTCGTTACCAGCAATACCACGTGCATCCGTTAATTCTTTTAGCATTGTCAATGTCGCGTCTAATTTTGTCATTGCCAACACCCTCCTTTTTCTTCAGTCAATTCATTATACAATAATTAAATTGAAATATTCAAAAATTAAATTAGTATCCTTGTGTTTGACGCTGATGATTTACCTCATTTTTATCTAAATATGCTTTTTCAATCTCTTCTTGCTCAAATTCAAGTGCTTGTCCAAGTCGAAGATAGCTCGTAAATAATTCAATATAGTTTGTAATAGATGGTTGATCTGTAAAACGAATTACTTTCGCATATGTGTCTAAGAAAATTTCCACTTGTGTTTTATTCGTTTGTGCACATTTATAGAATAAGAAGTTTTTATCAATACCTAAATCAATTCCGATTGATAAAATAAAATGCAAACCATCTACGTATTCTTCTAATATTACTTCACGTTCCGAAGCTGGTTTGTTGCTCCAATATTTAAAACAACGTGTTTCATTTGCAAGTTCACCAATTTCTACAAGAAGAGCTAACATTTTTTCTTTTAACAATTTTTTCGGTTGTAAGTCATGTTCTTTTGCAATACGGTCATCTAATTCTTTTTGTAATTTAAATAGTTGTAGTAAGTCCATTCTATTGTCCTCCTCCAACATCGCATTTTACGCAACAATGTTGTTTCATCTCAAAGTTCATTATTATGTTTCAGTTCTTATGAATAAGTCAGCTATCTACCTCTTTATAAAATAGCTTGTCCTTAATTTGCAAATACGTTTCAGTCATCACTCTTAAATTGTTCATCTGATGAAAGTTCCATATCATCTTTCCATTATAGCAGTGTCGTTTCGGCTAGGAAAGATACTCTTCTTTCCAAACGTGCATAATTAAAAAAAGCCAGGAGGATTCTCCTGACTTCATATGTATATTCTTCTATATCACTATAGTTTTTATGTTGATTTTGTCATATCGATAACAACACATCCGTTAATCTTTAGAACTTCAAACTTCTCTCTGAACA
This sequence comes from Bacillus cereus group sp. BceL220, assembly GCF_051776965.1. NCBI lineage: Bacteria > Bacillati > Bacillota > Bacilli > Caryophanales > Bacillaceae > Bacillus > Bacillus cereus group sp. BceL220. The sequence continues at coordinate 842,143 of NZ_JBPWBC010000001.1, forward strand.
CAAACAAAAAAACCTTAGAAGAAAATTCTTCTAAGGTTTCAACTAATTAATTAGTTAATGTTGTTTTTTGCAACTGTTGCTAATTCAGCGAAAGCTTTTTCGTCATGAACAGCTAAGTCAGCAAGCATCTTGCGGTTAACTTCGATGCCAGCATTTTTAAGACCGTGCATTAAGCGGCTGTAAGAAAGACCATTCATACGAGCTGCTGCGTTGATACGTGTAATCCATAATTTACGGAAGTCACGTTTCTTTTGACGGCGGTCACGGAATGCATACATTAGAGATTTCATAACCTGTTGGTTAGCAACCTTGAATAATGTATTTTTTGAACCGTAGTAACCTTTTGCTAATTTAATTACTTTTTTACGACGTTGACGAGTAACTGTACCACCTTTTACTCTTGGCATAATATTACCTCCTAATTGTTCTATATATCAGCCGAACTTATTTTAAGTTGTCAAGCATTTGACGAATGCGTTTGAAGTCACCAGCGCTTACTACACCAGCTTTACGTAGTTTACGTTTAGCTTTTGTAGATTTGTTAGCGAATAAATGGCTTGTGTAAGCGTGAGAACGTTTCAGTTTACCTGATCCAGTCTTTTTGAAACGCTTTGCAGCGCCGCGATGAGTTTTTTGTTTAGGCATAGGTATTTCCTCCTCTATCTATTACTTATCGTTTTTCGGTGCTAAAACTAAGAACATACTGCGTCCTTCCATTTTAGGCTTAGATTCAACTGTACTAACTTCAGCACAAGCTTCTGAGAAGCGATCTAAAACACGTTGACCGATTTCTTTATGAGTAATGGCACGTCCTTTAAAGCGAATTGACGCTTTAACCTTGTCGCCTTTCTCTAAAAACTTGATAGCATTACGAAGTTTTGTGTTAAAGTCGTGTTCATCAATTGTTGGACTTAAACGAACTTCTTTCATGCTAATTACTTTTTGATTTTTGCGCTGCTCTTTTTCTTTCTTCTGTTGCTCAAAGCGGAATTTACCGTAGTCCATAATGCGGCATACTGGCGGTTTCGCATTTGGAGCAACTAATACTAAATCAAGATTAAGATTTGCAGCTAAGTCTAAAGCGTCATTACGAGACTTGATTCCAAGTTGATCGCCATTTGCGCCAACTAAACGTACTTCACGTGCACGAATTTGCTCGTTAATCATCATATCCTTGCTAATAGTAAGCCACCTCCAAGGTTTTCTCAGAACATATTTTGTAGTCATAGAACCCGACAAAAAAAGTGCGGGCATACGACACCCACACTTGTAAAATCTTAAGTAAGAAATACATTTACCTGCTAACTGCGAATGCGTCCATCAGGTGAGAAGCGGGTGCTTCTACTTGTTCCACAAAACAATATTCTATTATCCTTGATGAGTTTATCATAGGACATGACGTCTGTCAAGAAGACGCGATGTGTTTTACTAACAACAAGAAATATTGTAACAAACAACTAACATACTTGCAATACTTTTTTATGATAAGTGTTACATGGTTATTTTTTCTAGTTTTTCTCTTTTATATTACAAAGAAAAGCCGCGGTATACCGCGGCTTTTTCTTATCGTTTTCCTTCTACTTTAATCATATCAACAAAAGCATCTAATGCGATTGTTTCTGATTTTTGTTCACCATATTTACGTACGTTTACGCCGTTTTCAGTTACTTCATTATCACCTACTACAAGCATGTACGGAATTTTTTGCATTTGTGCTTCACGGATTTTGTAACCGATCTTCTCTTCACGAGTGTCTAATTCAACACGGATACCAGCACGACGCAATTCGTCTTGTACTTTCTTCGCATAGTCTAAATGTACTTGCGGAGAAACTGGAATTACTTGTACTTGAACTGGAGCTAACCAAGTTGGGAATGCACCTTTGTATTCTTCAATTAAGAAGGCTACGAAGCGTTCCATAGTTGATACAACACCACGGTGAATTACAACTGGACGATGTTGCTTACCGTCTTCGCCAACATAAGTTAATTCAAAGCGTTCTGGAAGTAAGAAGTCTAATTGTACAGTTGAAAGTGTTTCGTCTTTTCCAAGAGCAGTACGAACTTGAACATCAAGTTTTGGACCGTAGAATGCTGCTTCACCTTCAGCTTCATAGTAATCAAGACCCATTTCATCCATAGCTTCTTTTAACATACCTTGTGCTTTTTCCCACATCTCATCATCCGCATAATACTTTTTAGTATCTGCTGGATCACGATAAGATAGACGGAATGAGTAGTTCTCTAAACCGAAATCTTTGTACACTTCTAGAGTTAAGTTTACAACACGTTTTAACTCTTCTTTAATTTGATCTGGACGAACGAAAATGTGCGCATCGTTTAAAGTCATTCCGCGTACACGTTGTAACCCAGATAACGCACCTGACATTTCATAACGGTGCATTGTTCCAAGTTCCGCAATACGGATTGGTAATTCACGGTAGCTGTGAATATCATTTTTATAAACCATCATATGGTGAGGACAGTTCATTGGACGAAGAACTAATTCTTCATTATCCATTTCCATTGATGGGAACATGCCATCACGGTAGTGATTCCAGTGACCAGAAGTTTCATATAACTCTCTACTTCCTAATACTGGAGTGTATACGTGATCATAGCCTAAGCTTGCTTCTTTATCAACGATGTAACGCTCGATAATACGACGAATTGTTGCACCCTTTGGTAACCAAAGTGGTAAACCTTGTCCTACTTTTTGGCTATTAGTAAATAGTTTTAATTCTTTACCTAATTTACGGTGATCGCGCTCTTTCGCTTCTTCAAGCATACGTAAGTGCTCATCTAATTCTGCTTTCTTAACGAATGCAGTACCGTAAATACGTTGTAACATTTTATTATTGCTATCGCCGCGCCAGTAAGCACCTGCAACGCTTAATAATTTAAACACTTTAATTTTCCCTGTAGATGGAAGGTGAACACCACGGCAAAGGTCGAAGAATTCGCCTTGCTCATAGATTGAAATAACTGCATCCTCTGGAAGATCGTTAATTAAATCTAATTTTAACTCATCACCAATTTCTTCAAAGCGACGAAGTGCTTCTGCACGTGGTACTTCATGACGAACGATTTCTAAGTTTTCGTTCACGATTTTTTGCATTTCTTTTTCGATTTTCTTGAAGTCTTCAACTGTAATTGCTTCTTCCATATCGATATCGTAATAGAAGCCATTTTCAATTACTGGACCAATGCCAAGCTCAAGCTTAACATCTTTATATAAACGTTTTAACGCTTGTGCTAAAAGGTGGGCTGTTGAATGGCGTAAAATATATAAGCCATCTTCAGAATCTAATGTAATAATAGAAACTGCACCATCTTCTTCGATTGGTGTAACAAGATCGATCATCTCATCGTTTAATTTTCCAGCTACAGCTTTTTTCTTTAAGCCTGGGCTAATAGAAGCTGCGATTTCTTCAGTTGTTACGCCTTTTGGAAACTCCTTCACAGCTCCATCAGGGAAAGTAATTTTAACTACATCTGCCATCACTGGTCACTCCTCTTTTTCTCAAAATAAAAAACACTCATCCCGTAAAAAGGGACGAGTGTTGAATTCGTGGTTCCACCCTTGTTCCAATTAACATAATTGTTAATTGCTCAAGTTCAACATAACGGTGTTGTCCGTTAGCAATTACTAGAAAAACCGTTCACTGCTAAAGTTTAGAGGTGGTAAGTAATAATCCCGTACTAGGAAGCTCACACCCTAAGGCTTCCCTCTCTGAAAATCGTAGAAAACTACTCATGTCCTCATCATGACATTTCGATATATTTCATTTATGTAGGTAATTATATGCTCAAAAACTTAGAAAATCAAGGGCGTTACCTTTATTTTTTAAATTTTTCACATTGCGCTCAAAATCATGTAATCCATGTAATTGGACCCGTTCTTGAAACACATTTCGCAAAGTAATAATCATATTATGGTCTTGTTCTTTCGTATATAAATAAATCTTTTTGGGCGAAATAGAAAGAAGCGGCGCAATTACTTTCGTATCAATATATACATCATTTTGCTTTAATAATTCCTCATCTATATATTGGACCAACTTCTCCTGTTTTAAACGTCTACCTTTATCATCATAAAAGATAAAGCTTTCATCAAAAATAAGATGCACACAGGACAAGCGTGATTTACGGCTACTTACTTGTTGCCGAAGCGTCTCAATGAACATTTGGTATTCTTGCTCCATCTTATATTCATCAATTGCCACTTCCGCAAGTTTAGCCACCATTTCCCTATATGTACGAAGACGAAAACGGATATATGATGAAAACGAGAATGAGAGCGGATCACAAAGCCAATTATTTAAAGAAGACTTAATATATGACTCAAATGCGTTACGCGTTAAATCCTGAGCTACCCCTTTTCTTCTTCCCTTTAAAATCTCATGTGCCATGTGCAATATTTGATGACACTCTTCTTGTTCTTCATAAAAAAACTTTTCTTTTAAGATCGTATAAATCCACTCATTTTGTTTCACATTCACAATAAAATACACCATTACCGGCAATAAGATCTTTTCAATATAATTTGATTCACGTACTGGTATGTGAATCACCACTTTTTGTTCCTGTAAATACACACTCGTTTCCTTATATAATACTTCCGCTCTTTTCAGCAATTGTCTATATACGTGCATAGCATCATTTTTTTCTTCGAAGCAAATTTCAATCACTTTTGTCCCCCCTTTTATCCCTGCTCTAAAGGACTGTATCTATACGTTACAAATCCTATAAGAGTCCGTCCCGTGGAAGTTCACTCTTAGTAGAATTACATTTCCTATCGTTAGAAAATCCACTCAATATGGCTTGCTAATTTTATATATATTAAGGGAGGGAGAAAAAAATGATACAAGCTACTATGAATTTTTTTATTGTATACTTTACTTATTACTAAAGGGAGGTATCTGAATGTTTGAATATAAATTCGTAAAAGTCGAATTTCATTGGGGGCTCACTCGCTCAAAACTAGCTGAAGACTACCAAGAAATTATTCAAGAACATGCTAGAGATGACTGGAGGTTCGTACAGATTGTTGCCCCTACGATTGGCAGTTCTGGACAACCTGAATATTTCGATCTCATATTTGAAAAGAAAATATCACTATAATACAAAAGAGCAAGCTTCTCAGCTTGCTCTTTTACTTATGACGACGGTTTTTCCCACCAATTGGAATTGGTTTCGCTAAATATTTAATTCGTTCCATAATACGTGCTGCCTTCATTTCTTCAGCCTCACCACGTTGTGTATACGTTAAATGATGTTCCAATTGTTTAAAATCAAAATTAGACGTAAAGAACGTCGGTAAGTTTTCTAGCATACGGAATTGCAAGATTGCACCAAGCACATCGTCACGCACAAAGCTCGACATCGCTTCTGCCCCGATATCATCTAACATTAAAACTTGTACGCGTTTAACAGCATCAATCTTTTCGCCAATCGAATTATCTTGAATCGAACTTTTAATTTCACGTAAAAATTCCGGGAAGTATACGAGCATCGAACTTATTTTCTTTCGAGCAAGCTCGTTCGCAATTGCTCCTAAAAGGTACGTTTTTCCTACACCAAATTTACCGTACAAATATAAACCTTGTGCTTTTTTACCTGGTTCATATGTACTTAAAAATTCATTCGCTGCGCCAATTGCATCGATACGTGCATTTAAATCAGAAGGGTCTAAGTTTTCCATAGTTGCCTGTAAAATATCCGTTGGCATATATACACTTTGAACGAGTTTTTCATATTTCTTTCTCTCGTCATATGCTACTTTTCTAACGCAGCGATCGTATTGAATATCAATCATTTTCCCTTGAATAACAAGCTTTGGCTCATACCCTTGCAGCATATTTTTACATGCACCTAAATCCGGGCAATCTACGCAACCTACACTTTGTCCAATATATTCATATAACTTCACAAGACTGCGCTCAATCATAGAAGTCGTTACTTCACCTTTATGTTCGTCTATAAATTCTTTCACACGCGGATGCGCCATTACTTCTGCCTTTAATACTTCATATCTATTTTTAAAGTTTTCATTTTCCATTAATTTTGTAAATGAATTTTGAATATGCTCCATTTTCTCACCTCAAAGAGCGTTCATTCTCTTCTATTAATCACGCTTATATTTTTTTAGCACTTCTTCTAATCGTTTTCGTTCATCTTCTAGCGTACTTGCATCTTTTTCTACACTTACATCTTTCTTCGCCGTTTCTTTCTCTTGTTCTTTCGGCTCTTCTTCCTTAAGCCAATCTGGCACCATTTCTTTTCGTACCGTCTTCTTCGCCGTACGGCCTTTTTTCTTCGTCTCAGCCCACTCTTGATATTGACGGTTCTCTTCTTTCGCTAACGCCATCGCGTCCGCTACTGTACCGACCTTTTTACGTGCCCAATGCCCAGCAATCTTCTCGACATACGTTTTCGCAAGTTTCATATCTGAGCGTAGCATAACGTAATAAATAAGTACATTCACAACTCCTGGTGTCAATTTTTGATTAATCATGACATCTTCAACGATTTGCAAGTCCGCTTTCGTTGCCTCTGCACCACCAGAAATCTCTTTCAATAGTTGTTTTGGCGAGATTTCCTCTAGCTGCTTTATTAACATCTCCTCTTGTGATGAAGGCTCTTTCTCTTTCATCGTACGTGCAGCATGAGGCTGTACTCTTTCACTTAGTACCGGTAATGCTTGACCATTTTCAAATTGATACCAATCGCGCGCTCCTTTTCTAAGCCTTTCCATATCAATTGTTTGCATCTCCGTCACCGCACCAAGAACGATATTTTGCATCGATAACACATCTACACCATACACATAAGCAAGTGTTATAACGCAGTCTCTTACTTGATCTGTAATCGCCTTTTTAGGAACAAGAGCGGACAATCCATCTACAAATAAAGAGAAATCAAAGAAATCATTCCAAACTTTCGGAGCGTCTCCCTTCTCGTTACTTGGCATAGTTGTCGTTTTTGGAATACGAAGGTCTTCTTGCGCATGCTCAAGCTGTCCTGGATTAAACGAACCAAACACATCATTGAAAGAGCGCGTAACATTTTCATAAGAAGCAAAATCAAATTCTTCTTCTAAGAAATATTGCTTTACTTGATTATATTTTGTCCGACTCAATCGATTGTATAAAAAGATACTTAAAACAATATCATCAAAAAACTGCTTCGGAGATAAAGGTGGTTGCAACTCATATATGAACATTCGAATATCTTTTTCTTTCTTAATATATACCTTCAAAAGCCCAATTGCCTCTAACTTTACTCGTTCCTCATATATTTCAGGAAGTTGCATTTGCATAGTCACCATAAGGGAATGATGTGTATTCTCTTTTCCAAATACACGATCTTGCTCTAGCTCCCCCCATAGTGTCATGTATAAGCTAAAAGCTCTACTACCTATTAACGGCTGATACAACATCGTTAATACTTTTCGGTCGTAATTATGCAGTAGCCCTTTCGCACTTACTTTATAACGATCAATCGGCAATAGCTCCATCCATGACTGTTTTTCCATTCTTGCTTTTCCTTTCTCTCATCCAATCTATCCTCTACTTCATTCCTTCTATCTTCATTATATAAATTCTTAGTGAAAAAGAGCTATTAGCTTTCGCTTCTAGCTCTCTTATCCTATTACTTACGGTATGTAAAGAGAATAAAATACAACTTCTACTCTCTTTCTTTTTGCAGTATATCTTTTAATTCTTCAATAAATACATTTAAATCTTTAAATTGACGATATACAGAAGCAAAACGTACATAAGCAACATCATCAATATCGCGAAGTTCTTCCATAACAATTTCACCAATCATATCACTTTTCACTTCTGATATACCTAAATTACGCAGTTCACGTTCCACGCTTTGTGTTACTTCTTCTAATTGTCTTAAAGATACTGGTCTTTTTTCACACGCTTTAATTAAACCGCGTAAAATCTTTTCTTTATTAAACTCTTCTCGTGTGCCTTCTTTTTTAACAACGATAAGAGGTGACTCTTCTACCCTTTCAAAGGTCGTAAAGCGACTTAAACAACTTTCACACTCTCTTCTTCTTCGAATAGAGCGCCCCTCGTCTACCGGACGCGAATCTAACACTCTTGTACCATTATGAGAACAGGATGGACAACGCAATTCATTCACTCCTTTACACTATACTCTTTATTTTTCTCTACTCAATTCACCTAAAATATATATACAATATTATATAACTCATTCTAACTCTCTTACCACTTTAAGTTTCAGCGCATCACTTTATCATCTCATACTTAAAAATAAGATGGTATATAGGGCACTACCTCATTTGCAAGAGTCCAATGTATTCAACTAACGAGTACGTTATATTTTTCCTTTTTTATAAACTAAAAAAGAGGTGCATTATACACCTCTTTACATTTTAAATCAATTATGTTCTTTTTTAAAGAGCTTTTGTTTCTCTCTGCTTAATTTCGAAGCTACCAGTGCCTCGAGGAAGCTCGATGCTCTCACGCGTTTTCGCGTTTAAACCTTCTGCAATATATTCTGCAGCAACATTTGGATCAATACGATCCCCACAAGTATAAACATCAATACTTGCGTAACCGTGCTCCGGAAAGCTATGAATTGTTAAATGTGATTCTGAGATAATTACTACTCCACTTACACCTTGTGGTGCAAATTTATGGAAAGCAACCTCACGCACTTCAGCACCAGCTCTTAGTGCTGCATCCACAAATAATTGTTCAATATACGGCATGTCATTAAGCTTGTCGAAATCGCAATCCCAAAGTTCAGCGATCACGTGACGACCCATCGTATCCATAGTATCCATTCTACAGTTCCCCCTTGTAAATTTATTCTAACTGTTCGAATTGAAAACTAATTTGCAATTTGGCTTGCTCCACTACCACGGGGGAAAGTTAGTCCAGAGAGGTCCTAACCCTTTAAGTAGTGACTACGTACCTCAGCTCTTAAGTTTACGAGTGTTAGTATACTTTGTTTATTTTCATTTTGCAACAACAGTTTTTTCGATTTTCTGTCATATTTTCCTCTTTACTTTTCCCTAAAAAAAATAAACGATTCACAAATGCAGTAATCACAACGTTTCGTGGTATGTCCACTTTTTAAAATATACTTATATAATTTTTTTCCTTTTCAGAAAAAAATAAAAAAAGAGGGCAAATATTGCCTTGCCCTCTCCTCCCTTATTCACTTAAATGTGTTGCACATTTTCTTGTTTCGCTAACTCTTCAACAACTAACGTTACAAGATCTACAACACGACGAGAGTAGCCCCACTCGTTATCATACCAAGCAAGTACTTTCACTTTACGATCACCCATTACCATTGTAGATAAACCATCGATAATAGCTGAATGTGTATTTGTATTAAAGTCGATAGATACTAAAGGCTCTTCGCTGAATTCTACAATACCTTTTAACGCACCGTTTGCAACAGTTTTGAATGCATCATTAATAGCTTCAACTGTCACATCGCGTTTTACATCTACTACTAAGTCAACAAGAGACACGTTTGGTGTTGGTACACGAAGTGCCATACCATGAAGTTTTCCGTTTAAGTGCGGAAGAACTTTTGCTAGCGCTTTCGCAGCACCTGTCGTTGTCGGAATGATTGATTGTCCGCAAGCACGTGCTCTTCTTAAATCTTTATGTGGGTTATCAATATTTTTTTGGTCATTTGTATAAGCGTGAACTGTCGTCATTAAACCGTTTTCAATTCCAAACTGCTCATCTAACACCTTCACAACAGGCGCTAAACAGTTTGTTGTACAAGATGCATTTGAAATAACAGTATGTTTTGTAATATCTAATTGGTCTTCGTTCACACCAACTACAATTGTTACATCTTCATTTTTACCAGGCGCTGTTAAAATAACTTTTTTCGCTCCAGCTTCAACGTGAAGAATTGCTTTTTCTTTTGAATTAAATTTACCAGTTGCTTCAATTACAACTTCAACACCTAAATCTGTCCAAGGCAATTCCTTTGGATCGCGGTTGTTTAAAAGGCGAATCATTTTTCCATCAACTAATAAGTGATCTTCAAATGCTTCTACTGTTCCGTCAAACTTGCCATGAACTGTATCATATTTAATTAAGTGTGCTAACGTTTCAGATGGATAGCTTGCATTGATTGCTACAATTTCGAATGCGCTTTCTTTTATTGCTTGACGAAATACCATTCTCCCAATACGTCCAAATCCATTAATTGCCACACGAGTCATAATATGTTATCCCCCTTGAATGCGTTATACTATTTATCTCCAATCCCAATAATAGTATAACACAAAAAGGAGATATGTCACTAAGCATTTTCATTAATTTCACAATTTTTTAGTCAATAATGTTCCACTTCTTTAAAATTACCTGCAATTGTGTTTTCGTTCCCATAATTGTGCCATCATTATTTATCACTTCATCTGCATTTTTCACTTTTTCTTCTAACGGCATTTGAGATTGAATACGAGCTGTTGCTTCTTCTTCTGAAAAGTTATTTCGTTTCATTAAACGCTCTAATTGCGTATGCGGCTTAACTGCTACAACTAAAACGCGGTCAACGAGACTTGTTAATTTGCTTTCAAATAAGAGAGGAATATCTAACACAACCGCTTGCATATCTTCTTTTATGTACATTTCCTTTTGCCTATTCATTTCCTCACGCACTGCAGGATGAACAATTTTATTTAACTGCAATCGTTTTTCTTCATTATAGAAAACGACACTTCCCAGTTTTGGACGATCTAGTTCTCCATCTTCTTGTAACACTTCCGTTCCAAATACTTCTACTATTTTGTTATATGCTGGTTTTCCTTGTTCTACAACTTCTCTTGCAATAACATCTGCATCAATAACTGGTATGCTCAGTTCACGAAACATTTGAGATACCGTACTTTTTCCGCTTGCAATGCCTCCCGTTAATCCAATTACTACTGTCATAATAATCCTCCTCATAATAAAAGGCGCGAAACCAATGTTCCACGCCCATACTTACATTTTCCAAATTCCAATTATAATGAGTAATACCCCAGGCAGGAATGTAAATTTTTGTAACCACTTCATATTCGATAAAACCGTTCCAAGTTTCATTCCAATAAATAAAAACAAAGAACTCATAATTGCAACTAATATCGCCATCATAGCGGGTGCATACCCTAATAAAGATGCACCAATTCCGGCACCAAATGAGTCTACAGAAAGAGCGATACCAAGAAGCAATGCCTCTCCTGCAGAAATGGTGCCTGATTTATCAAAATCTGCTACAGTCGGTTTCCGTAAAATTTGAATCACTAGCCCTAGCGAGGCAATCTCTAATTTCCAGACCTTCTCCTCTTGCTTTGGTTCTTCTTTTTTCTCACTTCGAAAAAATTGATACAATACCCAAATCCCTATTCCAATAAGAACAAGCCCACCGATACGCGTTGCGATAACAGGTGAAAATACTTTCGCGATCATATGTCCAATTCCCATTGAAACAAGCATAACAGCCGCTGAACACATTCCGATAATTATAATTGATCTTAGTGGAATTCTTACGCTTCTTAAACCATATGTTAGCCCTACACTACAGCTATCTAAGCTTAATGTAAAAGCTAATAAAATAAGAGATAAATAAAGGTACATCGGTAAGCTCCTCCCTTATACATAGCTCTGCTGTATGTATATGACAAATGCCTATCCGATGTTATCTCTTTTCTATATTCTTGGCTGACAAATTGGGCAGTAATGCGTTCCTCGCCCGCCAACAACTGTTTTTTCTAATATCGTACCGCAAGTTACACACGGTTCTCCTTTTTTTCCGTATACATTTAGGAGTTCTTGGAACGAACCAATTTGCCCTTGTGAGTTGATATACGTTCGAATTGTACTTCCACCACGCTTCACTGCTTCGCCTAGCGTTGTAACGGTAGCCTCATAAATTCGCTCAATTTCTTCTATTGTCAAAGACGAAGCTTCTCGTTCCGGATGAATTTGAGAACGGAATAAAACTTCATCTACATATATATTTCCAAGCCCTACTAAAAGACGCTGGTCCAATAGCACAACTTTTATTTTACGATTTGTCTTTTGCAATCTTTCTTGTAAATACTGTGGTGTCAATTCAGTATCAAACGGCTCCGGACCTAAGTCAGCAAGAGGCATTTGGTTCATCTCTTCACCTTTCTTAAAGAGATGCATCGTACCAAACTTTCTCACATCTTTATAATGTAATTCAGTTCCATCTGTAAATAAGAAACGGACGTGCGTATGTTTATCAATCGGCTCATCCTCTTGATGTAGTAAAAACTTACCTTCCATACGCAAATGTGAAACAATAACATAATTTGTTACATATAGAAGCAAAAACTTTCCTCTTCGCTTTATATTTTCAATCTTCTCGCCTTTTAGCATTTCTTTAAAGATTTCTGCATCATCCGGTCGTTTCACTATTTTTGGATAAGTAACAATAACATCTTCAATCGTTTTTCCTGTTACAAGATTTTCAAGTGTCCGTCTGACGTTTTCAACCTCTGGTAATTCAGGCATTTCATCACTTCCTTATTTTGCGTCGTACCAAGTTGGACCGTAAGAATAATCAACTTTCAGCGGAACTGCGAGTTCAATCGCATGCTCCATTACTTCAGGTACAAGCTGCTCTAATTTTTCAATTTCTTCTTTTGGTGCTTCAAATATTAATTCATCGTGTACTTGCAGAAGAAGACGCGCTTGTAATCCTTCTTCTTCTAAACGATCTGCCATAATAATCATCGCTTTTTTAATAATATCTGCTGCAGTACCTTGAATTGGTGTATTCATCGCTGTACGCTCAGCAAAGCTACGTAAATTGAAATTACGACTCGTAATTTCTGGAATATAACGACGACGATTTAATAATGTAGCCACATATCCTTTTTGTTTCGCATCTTTTACGATGTCCTCCATGTATTCTTGTACACCAGGGAAACTTTCTAAATACTTTTCAATAAATTCCGCTGCTGCTTTTCTTGTAATTCCTAAGTTTTGTGAAAGACCATAATCACTAATACCATACACAATTCCGAAGTTAACAGCTTTCGCTTGCCGTCTCATATTTGAAGTTACTTCATCTTTTTCAACGCCAAATACATCCATAGCTGTTTTCGTATGAATATCCATGTCATGCTGGAATGCTTCAACTAGCCCTTTATCATTTGCAATATGAGCTAATACACGAAGTTCGATTTGTGAATAATCAGCCGCATACATAATCCAACCTTCTTCTGATGGAACAAATGCCTGACGAATCTTTCTTCCTTCTTCTAATCGAATCGGGATATTTTGCAAGTTCGGATCCGTTGAACTTAATCGACCTGTTTGCGTTAACACTTGATTAAAGCGAGTATGAATTTTAGATGAATCTTCATGTACAACTTTCAGTAAACCTTCAATATAAGTTGAATTTAGCTTCCCTAATTGACGATAATGTAAAATGTTTGGAATAATTTCATGGCGATCCATAAGCTTGTCTAATACATCAGCTGACGTAGAATAACCTGTTTTCGTCTTTTTAATAACCGGTAAGTTTAAGTTCTCAAACAGAATTACACCAAGCTGCTTCGGTGAATTAATATTAAATTCTGTTCCCGCAAGCTTATAAATTTCCTGTTCCATTTCCTTTAATCTACCTGCGAGTTCTTCTCCCATATTACGAAGACGCTCCGTATCAACTTTTACACCTTTTACTTCCATATCAGCTAATACACGCGCAAGTGGCAATTCTAACTCTGTAAACAGTTCATATTGCTCATTCTTCTTTAACTCTTCAACGAATGTTTGCTTTACATCATATAATACATGCACTTTACGAGCCACATGCTCCGCTACTACTTCTAACTCTGGAACAGCACGCTTCGCACCTTTTCCGTAAACTTCTTCATCTGATTTCACAGCATGCGTTTCTTTCATTTTCGCTACAGTACGGAAATCTTTATCTGTATCAGCCGGGTCAAGTAAATAAGCAGCGATTAATAGATCAAAGTCAATCCCTTGCATATCTATCCCATTCCATTTCAGTGCAACGATTGCTCGCTTCGCATCAAATGTATGCTTTCTCATTTCTCCATTTGCAAGCCATGCTTTAAATGCATCCGATGCAAGAGCAATATCCTTCTGAATAAAGTAGCAACCATTTTCATTTTGAATACCAAAGCCTTGAATGTCCGCCTTATGATAATTATCTTCTTGCACTTCTACGATAAGCGCACTATCTTGCTGAAGCATTTCTTCTGTAACTTCTTCCACAATATCAAATGTAATATCATCTAATTCAGCTGGAGCTGTTTCTTCTGGCGTAACGCCTAATTTATTTAAAAGAGATGTAAATCCTAAACTCTCGAACATTGGAATCACATCACTTGCTTCATATCCTTTATACGCCATATCATCCACATGAACTGTAATCGGCGCATCTGTAATAATAGTCGCAAGATCTTTACTCATAAGAGCTTGTTCTTTATTTTCTTCCAGTTTTTCTTTTAATTTCTTCCCGCTTACTTGATCTAGATTTTCATACACTTCTTCAACCGTTCCAAACTGTGTTAACAATTTAATCGCCGTTTTTTCACCAACTCCTGGTACACCCGGAATATTATCTGATTGGTCTCCCATTAAACCTTTCATATCGATAATTTGCTTTGGTGATAAGCTATATTTTTCAAATAAAGATTCTTTCGTATATTCATCTACTTCCGTAATCCCTTTTCGCGGAATACATACAAGCGTGTTATCAGAAACAAGTTGAAGTAAATCTTTATCTCCTGAAATAACTTTTACACTTGCTCCTTGTTCACTCGCTTCTTTTGCTAGCGTTCCCATAATATCATCCGCTTCATAATTTTCTAATTCATAACGCGGTACATTGAACGCATCCAGCATCTCACGAATAAACGGGAACTGCTCTGATAATTCAGGTGGAGTCTTTTGACGTCCTCCTTTATACTCACTATACGTTTTATGACGGAAGGTTGTTTTGCCTGCATCAAACGCCACTAACATATGAGTTGGCTTTTCTTCCTCTAATATTCTCATTAACATCATTGTAAAACCGTAAATTGCGTTCGTATGTATACCTTTGTCGTTATTTAAAAGCGGTAGTGCAAAGAAAGCACGATACGCGATATTATTACCATCTACTAATACGACCTTTTTTTCCAAAATTGAAACCTCCCCATACAAATTTGAAATGATTTTTTTCACAGAAAAAAACCGTTCCTTTCCTCTCTCTATATTAACATGACTAATAGAGAGAAGAAAAATAACGGTTATTTTCTTTCATATATAAAACAGACTTATATTGGCATAAAGGGAAGTGACGAGAACAGCTTAACTATTCTCGTCCAAAATTACTCCTTGGATGAAGGGGTTTTCATGTATTATATTAACAGAGCTTTATTAATATTTAATTAAGCCATTGTTAATATATTGTAAACATCCTTCATCCTATTTTTCAGTTGCTGATTTTGGTAAAACAACTGTAAATGTTGTCCCTTCCCCAACTTCACTATCCACTGTAATTGTACCGTGATGCGCCTCTACTAAATGCTTTACAATTGATAATCCAAGGCCTGTACCACCAGTATTTCTACTTCTCGCTTTATCCACTCGGTAAAAGCGTTCAAAAATACGTGGAATTTCCTCTTTACTAATACCAATTCCAGTATCCGATACTTTTATATAAGCATTATACTTATCTTCCGCTAACTCTACTGAAACAACGCCTCCAGCCGGTGTATATACGATCGCGTTATTTATTAAATTAATAAAGATTTGTTTCAAACGACTTGGATCTCCAATAACAGAAGCACGTTTTAATACATTCACTTGTAAAGAGATTTCTTTTTCTCCTGCTTTATTATCAAGCACCATATGAATATCTTCAAGCAGCCCCTTCATGTCAACGGTTCCCATATTTAATTTAAATCCTTGTTGTTCGATCTTTGACAAATCTAATAAATCTTCAATTAATCCTTGCATGCGCTCACTTTCTTTTAAAATAATGTGCAAGAAATGTTCGCAGAATTTTTTATTATCCATCGCTCCGTCTAAGAGTGTTTCTGAAAAACCTTTAATAGAAGTAATCGGTGTCTTTAATTCATGAGAAACATTCGCTAAAAAGTCTTTTCTCATTTGTTCTAATTTCTTTAACTCTGTTATGTCATGGAATACGAGAACAATCCCTTTCCATTCATGGTTTGTCCCGATAATCGGCGCTCCATATACTTCGAAATGCTTCCGCTCAATTCCAAGTGGCAATAACATTTGTTTACGCACTTTCACTTCTGTCATAAAGATTTCTTCTACAAGCTCAATAATTTCTGTATGATGAAACGATTCATAATATAAGCGATCTAAATATTCTTCATCTGTTACGTGGAAAGTTTCCTTATAAGAGCGGTTTACAAGGTTTATATACCCGCGGCTATCAATTAAAATCATTCCGCTTCCCATATTTTCAATTAACGTATGCAGACGATCTTGCTGCATTTCTTGTTCAAGTGTCATCTCTTGTAAGTTACGAGCTAAAATATTAATTGCTTTACTCAGCATTCCTGTTTCATCCGAATGACTTTCGTATGCACGTGCTTTATAATTACCCTTTGCCAATTCAATTGCAACTTTTGTAACCGATTCAATTGGCCTAATATATTGCCCTGTAATTTTCATACCTAAAAATACAACTACGAGACAAGCAATGACAAATCCGATAATTAATAATCCCCACGTTTTTTGATGTACGTCTCTTAAAGGATCGATTGTACTTTTCACCAAAACGTATCCTTGTTTTCCTTCTACATCTTGAACGAACACCGCATGATAAAATTCATTCTTTCGATCTGTCTCTTTCGTAATCACTTTACTTCGTTGTTTTGCCACTTTCGAAGAAAGTTCTTTAATCGTTTCTGGACTAAATGCCAATTCTTGTCCTTTTCTATATTGAACTTTCTTTTTTTCATCCACAAATACGATAGAAGCTGGTATTTTTTCTTCTAACTTTTCAAATACGTATGGATTTTTTAAGACATTATCAAAACCTTGCTCTTCTGCTAACGCCGCAACATACTCCGTCTCTTTTACCATTCTCTCTTTAGCATGATCTATATAGTAGTTTTCAAACACAGTTTCTAGCAATAAACCTAGTCCAACTAAAATAAATACAATAAGAGAAACAAATGTAAAAAGAAGCCTGGAACGAAATTTATTCATTCCCTTTTGGCTCCTCTAATTTATATCCTAAACCACGTATCGTTTTAATGTACGTCGGTTTTTTCGTATTTTGTTCAATTTTATCGCGCAAATGGCTAATATGAACATCAACAATTCGCGTATCACCAGCAAAATCATAATTCCATACAGCACTTAATAATTGATCACGAGTCAACACGCGACTTTTATTTTTCGCAAGATACACAAGTAGTTCAAATTCTTTTGGTGTTAATTCAAGCTTTCTTCCTTGGAAATAAGCCTCATAAAACTCCGGTAAAATTTTAAGTTCTGCAATTGTGATGCTATCTTCATCTGGCGCTTCTGCAACTTGTTCTTCTTGTTGTAATTTCGTGCGGCGCAAAATCGCCTTCACACGAGCAACAACTTCCCTTGGACTAAATGGCTTCGTCATATAATCATCTGCCCCAAGTTCAAGGCCTAGCACCTTATCAAACTCATCATCTTTTGCCGTTAACATTAAAATCGGCGTCATAACGCGCTGCAATCGTAATTCTTTACACACTTCCATACCATCCATTTTCGGAAGCATTAAATCTAATATAATTAAATCTGGGCGTTCTGTTGTCGCTTTTTGAAGCGCCATTTCTCCATCCATCGCTGTTATAACTTCAAACCCAGCTTGTTGTAAATTAAATTCGATTAAAGTTAAGATAAATTCCTCATCATCAACTACTAAAATACGATTGTTCATTCTTTTCCTCCAAGTTATAGACTTGAAACCTTCTTCATCCTAGTATTTTCCCCGTTATTCTCATCATACTAGAAAACAAGGTCCCTCTCAATATAATTGTCTATTCATGGAGATCGTTTGTGTAGAATTGAGAAAATAGAAGTAATTACGATTCACCTGCAACTACACAGGATTTTGCCAAACTTTATAGATTACTCTCTCTTCTTTAAAGCTCACTTCCGTATGAACTATAAAATCTTGATTTTGTGCTAGGAAAAACGAAAGAGCATACGCAATTTTATAATCCGGTGTTTCATATCCATCAAATACTCTCCCGTGCATTTCATTCGCAACCCCGTCTGCCCACACTTCAGCTTCTCTTACCGTTTCAAAGATAACGGCTTCTCCTTTCCACCTCATCTTAAAGAATCACTCCTTCCATTGACTTAAATTATCAAATTATAATATAGTAAATATTGTTAATCCAATAATACGAATATAAAAAGGGGTCTATTATGCGACTATTACTACCTATTTTAACTTTAGTAGTAACATGTTTCCTTACTTTTAACGTACCGAGCTGGGATACGATTAAAACGGGGTGCTCAGAATTTGCTGAAGGGTTCAAAGAAGGATTTTTCAACTAAAAATAGCGCTAGCATCCTTATTCAAGGTATGCTAGCGCTATTCATATTTTCATCTTTTAAAAATTATCTAATGCTTTTTCCATAATGGAAACAGATTTAAAAGGCGGCGTGACTGTTAATGAACCTTTTACAACAGTTTCTCCTTTTTCATCATGAGCAGATACAAGCATATCAATTGTATGTTCCTCCTCAGAAACAGCCACAACTTCAAAGTGGATTTGTAACGTTTCATAATGGTGAACATGCTTCACGAACGTAAGGTCCTTTCTAGTAATATGACTTCCTGGACCCGGTAAATATTTCGTAACTGCCGTTGTAATCATTCCCGTTAGCATAATGCTTGGTACAATCGGCTTTTCATACGGAGTTTGGGATGCGTAATCATGCTGAATATATAATGGATTGGCATCATTCGTTAACCCTAAGTACAATAACAAATCTTTATCCTCAATTTTTTCAGTGATAGATAATTTCTCTCCTACTGTAATTTCATCCATTTTACGACCAATTTGAACTTTTTTCTTTAACATGTTACAACCCCCTCCGATTTTTTCACCTTATTATCCTACTAAAAGCGATACCTTATCCGAAATTTACTATGATGAGGGCAATGTATAGTATAAATCTATAGTTTCATTATAGGATACTACAAATGATAGCGTTTTCATATTATTTCAAAAAAACAATTCGGTAAATAGTAGAAAAAGATTCGGAATCCCGAATCTTTTTCACTACTATTCAATTATTAAACAAGAACTTTCATTACGTTACGTACAGATTCTACAGAGCGATCTAACGCTTCTTTTTCATCTGCAAGAAGTTCTAATTCAATAATTTTTTCAATTCCGTTACCACCTAGAATTACTGGTACCCCTAAGTAAAGGTCACTATAACCATACTCACCTTCAAGGTACGCAATAGCTGGTAATACACGGCGTTGATCTTTTAAGATTGCTTCTGTCATTTCAACTAAAGAAGCTGCTGGTGCGTAATATGCACTACCGTTTCCTAATAAGCCTACAATCTCACCGCCACCTTTACGTGTACGTTCTACGATTGCTTCTAAACGCTCTTTCGGAATTAACGTTTCTAACGGAATACCGCCTGCATAAGAATAACGCACAAGAGGTACCATGTCGTCACCGTGTCCACCAAGAACAAATCCTGTAATGTCTTTCACAGAAAGATTTAATTCTTGTGCGATGAATGTACGGAAACGAGCTGTATCTAATACGCCCGATTGGCCAATTACACGCTCTTTCGGGAATCCTGCTTCTTTAAATACAGAATATGTCATTGCATCAACTGGATTTGTTAACACAACAATAATTGCATTTGGTGAATGTTTTGCAATGTCGCGCGTAATACTTTTCATAATTTTAGAGTTCGTTGCTACTAAGTCATCACGGCTCATACCAGGCTTACGTGCAATACCTGCTGTAATAACGACAACGTCAGAATCAGCAGTATCTGCGTAATCAGATGTTCCAATAATGTTAGCATCAAAACCTTGTACTGGGCTCGCTTCTAACATATCTAACGCTTTCCCTTTTGTTGGATTTTCCAGTTGTGGAATGTCCACTAATACAACATCTGCAAGTTCTTTTTGTGCTAATAAGAATGCCGTTGTTGCTCCTGTAAATCCTGCACCGATGACTGAAACTTTCTTGCGTTTGATTGTCATAATTTACCCCCGCTTTAATTATGCATTTTTGATTATCGCTACATCCATGTTTTTAATAAGCTCATTAGCAAACTCAGAACACTTCACTTCTGTTGCGCCTTCCATTAGGCGAGCGAAGTCATATGTTACTACTTTTGATGCAATTGTTTTCTCAACTGAATCTGTTACTAATTTCGCTGCTTCATTCCATCCTAAGTGTTCTAATAATAATACACCTGAAAGAAGAACTGAAGATGGGTTTACTTTATCTAAACCTGCATATTTTGGAGCTGTACCGTGTGTAGCTTCAAAGATAGCATGTCCAGTCACATAGTTAATGTTTGCACCAGGTGCAATACCAATTCCACCTACTTGTGCAGCAAGTGCATCAGAGATATAGTCACCATTTAAGTTCATTGTTGCAACAACATCGAACTCACGTGGACGAGTTAAAATTTGTTGTAAGAAGATGTCTGCAATAGAATCCTTTACGATGATTTTTCCAGCCACTTCAGCGTCTGCCATCGCTTTATTTGCTGCATCTTTACCATCTTTTTCAACAATGC
The DNA here is from genome assembly GCF_051776965.1 of Bacillus cereus group sp. BceL220. Lineage (NCBI taxonomy): Bacteria > Bacillati > Bacillota > Bacilli > Caryophanales > Bacillaceae > Bacillus > Bacillus cereus group sp. BceL220. The sequence continues at coordinate 862,940 of NZ_JBPWBC010000001.1, forward strand.
GATCATATTCAGCCCAAGTAAATACTTTGTCGCCGAATTCTTGTTCCGCTACTTCGTAACCCCAGTTTTTGAAAGCACCTTCTGTAAATTTCATAATGTTTCCTTTATGAACTAATGTAACAGAAGAGCGTTTTTCATTAATTGCATATTGAATTGCAGCACGAACAAGACGCTTTGTCCCTTCTTCTGAGATTGGTTTAATACCAATACCAGATGTTTCTGGGAAGCGGATTTTATTAACACCCATTGCTTCTTTTAAGAAAGCAAGAACTTTTTCTGCTTCTGGAGATCCTTGTGCATATTCAATTCCAGCATAAATGTCTTCTGTATTTTCACGGAAAATAACCATATCAGTATCTTCCGGACGTTTTACAGGTGAAGGAACACCTTCAAAATAACGAACTGGACGTAGACATACATATAGATCTAATTCTTGACGAAGTGCTACGTTTAGAGAACGAATACCACCGCCAACTGGAGTTGTAAGTGGACCTTTAATTGCGATTAAATATTCGCGAATTAAATTTAAAGTTTCTTCTGGTAACCACTCGCCTGTTTGGTTGAATGCTTTTTCCCCTGCAAGCACTTCTTTCCAAACGATTTTCTTCTCACCATCATAAGCTTTTTCAACTGCTGCTTCTATTACGCGAGATGCAGCTGCCCAAATATCAGGACCAATTCCATCTCCTTCAATAAATGGAATAATCGGATTGTTTGGTACATTCATAACACCATTAGTTACAGTAATTTTTTCACCTGTCGTCAATGTGATAACCCCCATGTTTGAAATTTCATATGTATGAAACTGAGGGAATAACCCCTCAGTTCAAACCGTTAGTCAAATTAAAATATTCTAATCATTACATCTTTCCGAAAAAATCAGACTTTTGAAAGCGTATTTTCACTATCGAAATAGTGTTTTTCGCTTATCTTTGTGCGATTGGAACATACACTTGATGCGTTGGTCCATTATAATCAGCACGCGGACGGATTAAACGGTTGTTTTCATATTGTTCTAGAATATGAGCTAACCAGCCTGACATACGGCTAATTGCAAAAATAGGTGTAAATAAGTCATGGTCAATTCCTAAACAATGGTATACAGAAGCTGAATAGAAATCGACATTTGGTGGAAGACCTTTTTCTTTTGTTACAATGTCTTCAATTTTGATAGACATATTATACCATTTGTCTTCTCCTAAAAGCACGCATAATCTCTTAGACATTTCACGTAAGTGTTTTGCACGTGGATCACCTTGCTCATACACACGGTGGCCAAAGCCCATGATTTTTACTTTATTTTGAAGAGCATTATGAATATATGACTCTACATTTTCTTCTTGGCCAATTTCAGTTAACATCTTCATTACATTTTCATTTGCCCCACCGTGAAGAGGACCTTTTAATGCACCGATTGCTGCTGTAATACCAGAATATACATCTGACAGTGTAGCTACGCAAACACGTGCAGTAAATGTAGAAGCGTTTAACTCATGATCTGCATGAAGTACAAGTGCCTTATCAAAAGCTTCAATTTCAACTTCATTTGGCTCGCGATCATTTAACATGTACAAGAAGTTTGCAGCTAATGATAAATCTTTTCTTGGCTCAACAATATCTAAACCTTTACGGATTCTCGCGTAAGCAGCAACTAAAGTTCCCACTTGAGCCTGTAATTTAACCGCTTTCAAATAATTGGACTTTTCATCCATAATTTCAGCGCTCTCATCGTATAATGATAGCATGGAAATTGCAGTTCGTAAAACAGACATCGGATGTGCAATTTTTAAATCTACTTGTTTCAAATATGTTAAAATCTCACCTGGAACTTTATAGTATTCAGATACAATTTCATTAAATTCCGCTAGTTCTTTTTCATTAGGAAGCTTGCGGTGCCATAATAAGTACACTACTTCTTCAAACGTAGCATTCTCAGCTAAATCATCAATATTATACCCAACATAAGTTAATGTATCATCAATAATAGAGCTTACAGATGATGTTGTTGCTACTACCCCTTCTAAACCTCGAATAACAGTCATGACATTCTCTCCTTTTCCTGAAAATTCTCCCAACCTTGCTCCTTATATCTATTTGCTCCCCTTATGAATTATGAACGCCCGTTCACTCTTTAGGCAAGCAAAATGCACGATCATGCAAATTTGTTGCGGTGTTCCCCTCTTATTGTCCATTGTTTACATGGAAAGCATGAGCGTGAATGTCTCCCCGAATCCTCACGCTCAAAACAACAAGTTAGTGAGGAAAATACATTCCGAAGAGTTTTATGATAAAAACAACATAAAACAATATCATTATAAAATTGTTTTATGTTGTTTTTATTTTATCTGGTGTAAAGTCTCTGCTGTTATGTAACTTTTCAAAGTTTCTAATCCTATTATAAACAATTATCTGACTTTTGTGAACAGAAAGAATTCAAAAATTTTATATTACTATAAAATTCCTTATTTAAACATCTGTATAATACTCATAACCGCATAGGCAATTCCAGCCCCAATTAACGGACCAACAGCAACCCCATTAAATAACGCAACCGCTATAATTGTCCCAAAAACAAGCGCAGTTGTAATATGAGGATCCGTTGTCAACAATTGTACGCCGCCTTTCGCTAACAAAGCGACCGCTACACCTGAAGCTAAAGCAATCCACGCATAATACGATTTTGCCGCTTCTCCAAGTTGTTTAAAACCTATTTCCCCCGTCGCAATCGGTACGAGCACCGCTATTGTAATGACCGTTACACCTAGGTTAATTCCTTTCGTTTGTAAATAAGGAAAGACCTTATCTCCTAAAAACGTAAACTTCAATAGAAATAACACACCAATAGCTACAGTAAGCGATTGGTTTTTAGCAATAAGTCCTATAATAAGTAGTATGAATAAAAATAACGTTGACTGACTAATCATGTTTCCACTTCCTTTCTGAAAATAATGAACTCATTTCCAAACAAAAATACCTTTAAACCTATCGTTATACATGCTATATCGATGCCTATTCAACATGAATCACTTCATTTTTTATGCATTTTAAAATTTAAAAAAGAGACTTTCACCAAAAAAATTAAGCATGTATACATTTTTGAAAACAGTCGTCTCTTCTTTCTTTTCTAATAAGAAACAGGTAAAATAAAAAGAAGAGAAAATGAAGTTTTTACCATATAGTAGAAGCATCAACACCAAGCTTTCACAGTCACTCACATACTGAAAAAGCAGGAAAAATCCATCATTCCACTATAACATAAAGTGAAACTTTAATCAGTGGGACACACTCGTTATAAGTTGAACGAATTAGGATAATCCAAATTGGAATGGGAGGTATACATCTTTGAACCGAAACTTACTATATATGATATTGCGACTCATATTTGTCATTGTAGCAACGGTAGCTGGGTTCTATGTATTACTATATATGTCAGGGCTTATCTATCCTTTTATTATCGCTTTTGCATTTGCTTATTTGATTAATCCTGTCGTCAATTTCCTTAATCAAAAACTACAATTTCCTCGCGCACTAGCAGTACTCGTTAGCTTAATTCTCGTATTTGGAGCTATCGTCGGACTTGTTACATATCTTGTGACTGAAGCAATATCTGCCACAACATACTTACTACAACTTGTTACAGTAAAGTTTCCAGATATCGTTACATTCGCTCAGCAATTTGCACTTAATCATATTATGCCTCTCTACGATGATTTAATCTCTAAATTTAATCATCTTGGAGAACCACAGCGCTATACAATTACACAAAACATCCAAAACTTAGGAACAGAAGCAACAACACAAATGAAAGAACTTTTAACCGCCATTATAAGCGGGTTAACGAATTTCATTAGTGCACTGCCAACAACGTTAACTGTCCTTGTATTCATTTTATTAGCCACTTTCTTCATTAGTTACGATTGGCACCGTCTTGCTCAAAAAGCAAGAAAATTACTACCAAATCGTGTACATGGCTACGGAAAAACTATTTTTGTCGACTTAAAAAAAGCTTTATTCGGTTTTGTGAAAGCACAACTTACACTCGTATCTATGACAACCGTCATTGTACTGATTGGACTTTTAATATTACGCGTACCATACGCCATTACTATTGCGATTATTACAGGAGTTGTAGATTTACTACCCTATTTAGGAACAGGCGCGGTCTTCGTTCCGTGGGTTATATACGTATTTTTCACTGGCGATACCGGATTCGCCATTGGCCTTCTCATTTTATACATCGTCGTGATTGTCCAAAGACAAATTATGGAGCCGAAAGTACTTTCATCTAACATCGGTCTCGATCCATTAGCAACACTCGTCGCTCTATTTGTCGGCTTTAAGCTTTTTGGCTTTTTAGGATTAATCATCGGTCCAGTCACCTTAGTACTACTTAATACATTACACAAAGCTAATGTCTTCCATGACTTGTGGAAATATATTAAAGGTTCACCTTCAAAATAACAGTTTCTAATTCATACAAAAAATCAAGCTATAATCAGTGGGAAATTCCCACTGATTATTCCTTTTACTTATTTTTCACACTACTCACACGCAACAAGAGCATTACCCAGAAACAGGATAATCCTCTTGTTTTTTTGCATAAAAAAACACATATTCTAGTTAAAAATACATTTTTATTCTATTTTATCTATAATTATTACTTACATTTATTACTTTTTATGTAAATGAATAAATATACAAAATGGCATAAAATAAGGCTTCAACTAACAATCACCACCTTTTATATGAATTCTTTACACCAATCGCTCCTTTATATTCGAAAGCAAAACTTTAATTTGGCTGCATTTCGCACCATCTTATTCATCCAAATTAATAGCACTAAAAAATCACACGTTTAATCGAAGCACAACAAGAGTTCAAACGAAAATTATATAGCAAATATAATAAGCGGACGTTTTGTTCATCCCCACTCATCATCCCCCCACAAATAACGCGGTAAAGCAAAGCTTCAATCAGAAAGTTCCTCCCCTCTTACAAGACAAAAAAATAGCACTTAGATCGTTATAATCTAAGCGCTACTTCTGAATGATAATAGTAGAGTTCTTTCTAAACTTCCATTCCATCCACTTCATAACAAGCGGCTTCAATAAAGCTCTCGTAATAGGGATCACGCAGATAAACCCTAGCACATCTGTCACATAACCAGGAAGCACTAAGAGAATACCTCCTACAAATACAAAAATACCATCTAGTACTGCCTCACCTGGCATTTCCCCTCTATTCAACTTAGATTGAATCTCTCCAAGCACTTTAAATCCTTGTCTTTTCGCCAAATACACACCTACTACACCTGTAAATACAATCATAGCGAACGTAGACCATAAACCTATTACATGACTTGATCCGATTAAGACCGTAATCTCAATCGCCGGTATTAAAATAAACAAGAATAGTAACCACTGCATAGTTCTACACCTCTCTCACAACTCACTTTTAACACCCTCACAACACCTATATACATCATATGAAATATAATACCCTTTCATATTAAAACCCATAACAAACAGCTTTTAAAAGCAATTCTAGGCGTTTTAAGCTAATTCTATCTCGTTTTTGTGTAAAAAAAAGAGAAGGACTCCGATCCTTCTCTCCGTATTACTTATAGCACTTCCGCATGTCCATTATAAACAATTCCGCGTGCTGCATCAACTGTTACTTCTTGGCCATTTTTTAAAGTTGCTGTTACGCCGTTTACACCAACGATAACAGGAATACCGATTGATACGCCCACAACAGCAGCATGGCTTGTTAAGCCACCTTCTTCTACAACTAAAGCAGCAGCTTTTTCGATTGCAGGAATCATATCTTTATCAGTGCTTGTTGTAACAAGGATATCACCTTCGTTTACGTTCGCTACAGCTTCAGCAGCTGTTTTTGCTACAACTACTTTACCTTTTGCAGCTTTACGACCGATTCCTTGTCCTTTAGCAACTTCTTCACCAACAACGTGGATTTTCATTAAGTTTGTTGTACCAGTTTCAGCAACTGGAACACCAGCAGTAATTACTACAGTATCTCCAAGGCCGATTAGACCTGCATCCATACCTGTTTGAATTGCTGTATCTAACATTTCGTCAGTTGAAGCTGCGCGCTTCTCAGCCATAAATGCTTGTACACCCCAAACAAGTGCAAGACGACGTCCTACTTGCTCGTCAGATGTTACAGCTACGATTGGAGATTTTGGACGGTATTTAGAGATCATTTTCGCAGTATGTCCACTTTCTGTTGGAGCTACGATTGCAGCTACATCAAGAGCAAGTGCTGTATGCGCAACAGATTGGCTAATTGCATCTGTAATTGTTGGAGTGAACTCTTTAATACGTTTTTTGAACATATCTTCGTATTGTAATGATTTTTCAACACGTACTGCAATGTTAGCCATCATTGTTACTGCTTCTACCGGATATTGACCAGCAGCTGTTTCACCTGAAAGCATGATTGCATCTGTACCATCGAAGATTGCGTTAGCTACGTCACTTGCTTCCGCACGAGTTGGACGTGGGTTACGTTGCATAGAGTCTAACATTTGTGTCGCAGTAATAACTGGTTTACCTAACACGTTACATTTTTTGATTAGACGTTTTTGTACTAATGGTACTTCTTCTGGTGGAATTTCTACACCCATATCACCACGAGCTACCATTAAACCGTCAGAAACTTCTAAGATTGAATCGATGTTGTCGATACCTTCTTGGTTTTCGATTTTCGGTACGATTTGGATGTATTGAGCGCCATGCTCTTCTAATAATTCACGGATTTCTAATACGTCAGACGCTTTACGTACGAATGAAGCTGCGATGAAATCAACTTTTTGCTCGATACCGAAGATGATATCTTTTACGTCTTTTTCAGTGATACCAGGAAGCTTAATGCTTACGTTTGGTACGTTAACACCTTTTTTATTTTTTACAGTTCCGCTGTTAAGAACTTTTGTACGGATGTTTCCATCAGCTTTTTCGATTACTTCTAGTTCGATAAGACCGTCATCGATTAGAATGCGAGAACCTGGGTCTACATCGTCATAAAGACCAGCATAAGATACAGAGAACTTCTCTGCAGTACCTAATACTTGCTCAGTAGAAAGAACTACTTCTGCACCTGTTACAAGCTCAGCTTGTCCGTCTACGAAGTCGTGAGTACGGATTTCTGGACCTTTTGTATCAAGTAAGATACCAACTGTTTTACCAGTTTTCTTTGAAGCTTCACGAATGTTTTTAATACGAGCTCCGTGCTCTTCATGGCTACCATGAGAGAAGTTTAAACGAGCAACGTTCATACCTGCTTCAATTAATTGCTCTAATTTTTCAATACTTTCACTAGCAGGACCTATTGTACATACAATTTTAGTTTTACGCATATTGCACCTCCGAAAATTATGAAACCGTTCCCAAATATCCGACATTACGCCGATTAGATGGATAATTCTTTAGATAATTGATACATATCTTTATCGATTGTATGCTTTTGAGCTAACGCTTCGATAATATCATGATCAACAAGTTTGTTATCTTGAATACCTACACAACGTCCACCTCTACCAGCAATTAATAATTCAACTGCTCTTGCGCCAAGACGACTTGCTAATACACGGTCTTGTGCACTTGGTGATCCGCCACGTTGTACGTGACCTAATACAGTTACACGAGTATCAAAGTTTGTTGCTTCTTCAATGTGCTTACCGATGTCAATTGCACTTCCAACACCTTCAGCTACAACGATAATACTGTGTTTTTTACCACGTTCACTACCGCGCTTCAGACGAGCGATAACATCATCCATGTCATACTCTTCTTCTGGAATTAAGATTGTTTCTGCACCATCAGCTAAACCAGCCCATAATGCGATATCACCAGCGTGACGTCCCATTACTTCGATAACATATGTACGTTCATGAGATGTAGCTGTGTCACGGATTTTATCAATTGCATCAATAACAGTGTTTAAAGCTGTATCGAAACCAATTGTGAAGTCTGTTCCAGGGATATCATTGTCGATTGTACCTGGTACACCAACACATGGGAATCCTTGTTCAGTTAATTTTTTAGCACCTTGGTAAGAACCATCTCCACCAATAACAACAAGTCCTTCGATACCATGTTTCTTTAATTGCTCGATACCTTTTAGTCGTACTTCTGGGTCTTTAAACTCAGGACATCTTGCTGTATATAATTTCGTACCACCGCGGTGGATAATATCGCCAACAGAACCAAGTTCTAATTTTTCAATGTGACCAGAAATTAATCCAGCGTATCCATGGTAAATACCATATACTTCAATATCATGGAAAATCGCTTTACGAACAACTGCACGAATGGCAGCATTCATACCAGGTGAATCTCCACCACTTGTTAATACACCAATACGTTTCATTTGTACTCACCTCATAAAGATTATTTGCCTTATAATAAAATAACACGAAAAAATATAAAAACACAATGGAGAAGATGTGTCTTTTCATAATAAAAACGTGCATTCGCGAAGAGGAACGCACGCTTTTCTTATTTTATCCCAATGGAAGCGTTTGAAAACGAAACTTGCCCAATTTTCATATATTTTTCATAACGTTTTTCGATTAATTCATCTTTCGAAATTCCGTTTAATTGTTCAAAAGTTTTTCTAATTATTAAGTCTATATTTTCTGACTGTTTTAAAAGATTACGGTGAGCTCCACCTTTTGCCTCTGGAATAATTTCATCAATTACACCTAATTCTTTCAAATCTGCTGCTGTAATTTTCATTGCTTCTGCAGCTTCCTTTGCTTTTCCTGCATCTTTCCAAAGAATTGCCGCTGCACCCTCTGGTGTAATAACAGAATAAGTGGAATTTTCTAGCATATGAATGTAATCTCCTACTCCAAGACCTAGCGCACCACCACTACCGCCTTCACCGATAACGATACAAATAACTGGTACCGTTAAACCTGCCATCTCAAATAGGTTGCGGGCAATAGCTTCACTTTGTCCACGTTCTTCAGCTGCTTTACCAGGATAAGCTCCCTTCGTATCGATGAAACAAATAATAGGACGATTAAACTTTTCCGCTTGTTTCATGAGACGCAGTGCTTTTCGATATCCTTCTGGATGAGGCATTCCAAAGTTACGGCGAATATTTTCTTTCGTATCTTTTCCGCGCTGATGCCCAATTACAGTTACAGGCATCCCTTTATATTTCGCAATGCCGCCGACAATCGCTGCATCATCGCCAAATAGACGATCTCCATGACATTCGAAAAAATCAGTAAATAAGTGCTCAATATAATCGAGCGTTGTCGGTCGTTCTGCATGACGAGCAATTTGAACACGGTCCCATACTTTTAGATTGCCGTATATATCTTCCTCTAAATTTTCTAGCTTTTCTTCCAAAATACGAATCTCCTCACTGAAGTCCATCTGGCTGTTTTTCGTATAGTCTTTCAGTTCACGAATCTTATTTCTTAGCTCAACAACTGGTTTTTCAAATTCTAGCTCTGCCATACAGCCAATTCCCCTCCTTGATGAACTTCTAAAATCTTGCGAAGCGATTCTCTCATATCATCACGATGCACCACCGCATCTAATTGACCATGATCTAGTAAGAATTCTGCCGTTTGGAAATCTTCCGGTAGTTTCTCACGCACCGTTTGTTCAATTACACGTCTACCAGCAAATCCGATAAGTGCACCTGGTTCTGCAAGATTATAATCACCAAGTGAAGCGAAACTCGCTGAAACCCCGCCCGTCGTTGGGTGAGTCATAACAGAAATAAATAACCCTCCTGCATTACTATGCTTTTTCAAAGCTACGCTTGTTTTTGCCATTTGCATTAAACTTAATATCCCTTCTTGCATACGGGCACCACCCGAAGCAGTAAAGATAATAAATGGAACTTGTAAGTCGTACGCCTTTTCAACCGCACGGGCGATTTTTTCTCCTACTACAGAGCCCATGCTCCCCATTCGAAAACGAGAATCCATTACTGCAACAACAACAAGCATGTCATCAATTGTTCCTTCACCAGTTACAACCGCTTCGTTCAATTCAGTCTTCTTACGATCGCTCTCTAGTTTCTCTTCATAACCTGGAAACTCGAGTGGATTTAATGAAACCATTTCTTTGTCATACTCACGGAATGACCCTTCGTCCAATATACTATCAAGACGTTCCCATGCATTCATAGGATGATGATATCCACAATTCACACATACTTTTAAATTTTTTAGAAGTTCTTTCGTATACATGATTTTTTTACATTCCGGACATTTTGTCATAACGCCATCTGGTACATCTTTTCGTACTTGTTCTGAAGGTATTGCAGCGTACTTTTTCTTTTTCACGAATAAATCTCTTAGCACAATTTGACCCCCTTCGTTGAGAGCTAAGGTTAGCGTAAGAAGAAAATGGGGCTAACACCAAAGTTTGATGTTAGCCTTATCTTCTCAATCTGTCTAATAACCTCACTCTTTACGTTTAACTTTAACCGCTACGCGGTAGAATGTTTGTCATAACGTGTCATGGTCATTTCGACAAATTTTATACATTACGAGTGAAACTGTATATTCTCTACTAATTCATCGTAAATTTTTAGTGCATCATTTTCTTGTTTTTCTTCCAAAGTAGCATAAAGCTTTCTATACATATCGATAGAATCTCTTGAAACTTTACAAGAAAGAGTTGCTACGTAATCATTTACGATCATCCAAATGCGATATAGTAAATAATTATCGACTTGTTCAATAAGTGTTTTAAAGAACGTTTGATGAAGCGTTGGGATTGAGCTTTCATTTTCTTCAAGTACTTGGTGTAATCTACTTAGTACTTTAGAAAACGTTTCTTTCGGTAAATTACATACAATTCGAATCATATCTTTCTCAAGCAATCGTTTTGTTTGTAATAAATCACGAATTGTTTTCTCATCTTGCAGTAAGAACGGAGCAATTAATTGTACAAGACCGTTATCATAAAAGTTTCGAATAAACGTCCCTTCACCACGTCTCGTTTCAATCAATCCTACCAGTTCTAAAGCACGCAATGCTTCTCTTACAGAGGAACGTCCTACGTTTAAGCGTGAACTTAACTCGCGCTCAGACGGCAAACGATCCCCCGCTACCAATCCATCCTCTTCCATAATGGAACGGATTTTTTTTACAATTTCGAGATATACTTTTGTATTTGATGATGTCAATGGAAATTCCTCGCTTATTCTTTACCAATCAGCGCTAATTGTTTTGTTTTTTCAGCGATCTCATTTGGATCTACTTGACGGCGAGCTACTCCTGTCTCCATTGCTGCTTTTGCAACGTAAGCCGCTACTTGAGGCGCTACACGCGCGTCAAATGGTGCTGGAATGATATAGTCTGCATTCAACTCATCTTCTGCTACAAGCTCAGCAATAGCCTGTACAGCTGCCATCTTCATTTCTTCGTTAATTTGTGTCGCATGTACGTCAAGTGCACCGCGGAAAATACCAGGGAACGCCAGTACATTATTTACTTGGTTCGGGAAGTCAGAACGACCTGTTCCAACAACAGCTGCGCCCGCTGCTTTTGCCAATTCTGGCATAATTTCTGGAACTGGATTTGCCATTGCAAAAATAATCGCATTGTCATTCATTGTACGAACCATCTCTTCTGTTAATGCACCTTCTGCAGATACACCAATGAATACGTCCGCACCTTGTACAACATCAGCTAAAGAACCTTCTATACGATTCTTATTTGTATATTTTGCAACTTCATCCTTCACCGGATTCATACCTGTAGGACGACCATCATAGATTGCCCCTTTACGGTCACACATAATAATGTCGCGTACACCATAGCGATATAAAAGTTTAATAATTGCAATACCTGCTGCACCTGCGCCATTTGCGACAACTTTAATGTCAGACATTTTCTTTCCAACTAATTTCAGTGCATTTACAAGACCTGCTACTGTTACGATAGCTGTTCCGTGTTGATCATCATGGAAGATAGGAATATTTGTTTCTTTTTTCAAACGCTCTTCAATAATGAAGCAGTTTGGTGCTGCGATATCTTCTAAGTTAACGCCGCCAAAAGTTGGCTCCATTAATTTTACAGTTTCAACAATTTTATCTACATCGTTTGTATTTAAGGCAATCGGGAATGCATCTACACCAGCAAAGCTCTTGAATAATACAGCTTTACCTTCCATTACTGGAAGAGATGCTTCAGGTCCAATGTTACCAAGACCAAGTACAGCCGTTCCGTCTGTCACAACTGCTACCATATTTCCCTTCATCGTATATTCATATACCTTACTTTTATCGTCATAAATTTCTTTACAAGGTTCTGCAACCCCTGGAGAATATGCAAGACTTAAATCTTTTGCATTTTCTACTTTTACTTTTGATACAGTTTCTAATTTTCCTTGATGCACTTTATGCATGTGAAGTGCTTCTTCACGAAGTGTTGACAAACTATCCACTCTCCTCAAATTATTCTTGCTGATATCAATTTCTCCAAGTGGTCTGACCACGAACACTACTACTATAATAATCGAAGTGTAGGGAAATTGTCCATTATATTTTCACAACTACATTTTCTTCCCCGACAATTTCACGAAGTGCTCCTAAACATTCTTCACTTGGATGAATCGATAAACTCCGAGATAATTGTACCATTTTATGTTCCTTTTCATAATAAATTAGTACTTTCGCAAAACCTGAATAGTCGAACAATATTTTCGTAACCTGATTTAAAAGCTTTTTGTCATACTGAGACGGCAATTTCACGTAAACAGATGCGTCTTTCTTTTCTTCATAAACATCCATTTCCTCTAGCGGATATAGTCCATTTACAATCCATTGCAGCTTATGATTTCTTAGCTCAATCATGCCGTCAACTAAAACAATTGCTCCTTCTTGTAACTTGTCCGAGAAATGTATATACGTTTCCGGGAAGAGGACTGCTTCCATTTCATCATTTTGATCACAGAATGTAATAAATGCCATCTTTTGAAACTTTTTCGTACGAATCACTCTCACACTTGTTATATACACAATAGCTCTTTGTACTTTTTTCTTGTGTCGCATCGCCTGAGCGAGAGATGGAATTTCTAATTCTTTTGCTAACTTTACATACTGCGCTGTCGGATAACTTGATAAATAAAAGCCAAGTGCTTCTTTCTCTTTATTTAGTTGTTCAATAAAAGATAGCTCTTCTCCTTGTACGTATTTTGATTTTGGAACAGCATCTCCTAAATCACGTGCGAGATTCGCGTACTCTAATGCCCCTTTAATACTTTTCCATAAATTCGTTCTCGAAACACCAAAATCATCAAAACATCCCGACCAGACGAAAGCTTCTAAATTGCGCTCCGTTACAAACTTTGACGGCAAACGGAGACAAAATTCAAACAAATCTTCGAACATTTTTTTCTCTCGTTCTTCTAATAATGCCGTCACTGTAGCCATTCCAATATTTCGAATCGAAAGTAAACTGTAACGTATCGCATTCCCCTCTATTTGGAAGTTGTAACCACTTTTTTGAAGAGACGGCGGCAAAACATGAAAACCTTTTCGCTTCGTTTCTCGTATATACTGTACAATTTTATCTTCATTTCCAATTGCACTTGATAATAGTGCCGTCATAAATTCCAGCGTATAGTTCGCTTTTAAGTAGGCAAGTTGATATCCGATCATACTGTAAGCTACAGCGTGACTTCGGTTAAAACCGTAATTCGCAAATCTTACAATTAAATCGTAAATTTTCTCAGCAGACGTCTCATCGTAACCATTTTGCAAACAACCTTGGACAAAATGCTTACGTTCCTGATCTAAAATATCACGATTCTTTTTACTCACTGCACGGCGCAGTAAATCTGCTTCACCAAGCGAAAACCCTGCTAACTTCGATGCAATTTGCATAATTTGTTCTTGGTATACAATGACGCCGTATGTTCTTTCTAAAATTGGATTTAAATCCGGATGTAAATATTCAATTTTTCTTTTTCCATGTTTCGATTCAATAAAGGTCGGTATCTGTTCCATCGGTCCCGGTCTGTATAATGAGTTAACAGCTACGATATCTTCAAACTCATTCGGTTTTAACCCGCGAAGTACATTTCGCATACCACCTGACTCAAGCTGGAATACACCTGTTGTATCCCCTCTCCCTAATAATTGGAACGTCTTTTCATCTTGAAGAGGTAAGTTTCTTATATCGATTTCTTTCCCTGTTTTGTTCGCGATAAATTTTACAATATTTTCAAGTAACGTTAAATTACGTAATCCTAAAAAGTCCATCTTAAGCAACCCAAGTTCTTCTAGCGCATCGGCTGGATATTGCGTAACATAAACATCGTTATGTCCTTCTTGAATTGCTACACTGCCTGTTAGCGGTTCTTGACTCATAATAACGCCAGCCGCATGAATAGACGTATGACGTGGTAAACCTTCTACACGTTTTGCGATTTCAAACACACGCTCATGCAGAAGATTCCCTTGTATAAACTCACGAAGTGATTGTGATTCTTCATATGCATCTTTTAACGTTATACCAAGCTTTGATGGGATAAGTTTTGAAAATATATCAATATCTCGCGGCGGAAGCCCCATTACGCGGGCAATGTCTCTAATTGCCGCTTTTGCTGCAAGCGTACCAAACGTTACAATTTGCGCAACACGGAGCTGACCGTATTTATCTTTCACATAGCGAATCATCTCATCACGTCTTACGTCTGGAAAATCAATATCAATATCGGGAAGCGTCACACGTTCAGGATTTAAAAACCTTTCAAATAATAGATCGTATTCAATCGGATCAATATCTGTAATTTCTAATACGTATGAGACGAGTGAACCAGCTGCCGATCCACGACCTGGTCCTGTTAAAATATGATTTTCATGTGCATACTTCATAAAATCCCATACGATGAGGAAATAATCACTAAATCCCATACGAGAAATAACATTTAATTCATGATTTAAACGCTTTATATGCACTTCTTTCGGCGCACCATATCGTTTCCGCAAACCTTCTTCACAAACACGACGCAAGTATATATCACTCGTTTCATTAGACGAAACAGGAAACTTCGGAAGTTGATTTACATGGAACGGTATTTCTACTTGGCAACGCTCTGCAATTTTCATTGTATTTTGGATTGCTTCCGGCGCATGGGAAAATAGTGCTTCCATTTCATCCGATGACTTTAAATAATATTGATCTGTTTTCAGCCTCGGCCTATCTGGATCAGTCATTTTCGTTCCACTTTCAACAGATAGTAAACATTCGTGAACAAGTGCGTCACTTTGATTGATATAGCGCACATCGTTTGTTGCAACGACTGGAATATTAACCCTACTAATAAATTCAGGTAGTTTCTCTTGTAAAAGCAACTCATCTTGAATCGCATGATGCTGCAAACTCATATAAAAATGGCCGAACATATTTTGATATGTGCGAGCTACTTCTTCAGCCTGACTCTCATTGTCTTCTAGTAATAATTGCTCAATTTCGCCATCTTTACCTGGTGAAATAGCAATTAATCCTTTCGCATAATGCGCAAGCCACTTCTTAGGAATACCTTCTTTGGATTTTGTCATAATACTGCTAGAAATCTTTAATAAATTTTGGTAGCCTATTTCATTCTCAGCAAGTAATACAAGCGGATAAGACCTTTCTTCTTCTTCACTAAAAATAGAAGCGGTTAATCCAATAACAGGCTGTATACCATGTTTCTTACATGCTTTATAAAACGGAATAACGCCATACATAACATTTTCATCCGTAATAGCCAGCGATGAAAAACCAAGTTCTTTCGCCCTGACTACAAGCTCATCAATTTTACAAGCACTTTTTAATAAACTAAAAACGGTTTGACATTGTAAATGCACAAACTTCACTGTTGTACCCTCTCTTTACCTATTTGACTACTTTTATTATAGGTGATGAGGAAAGCGGAAATCAAAACATACTTCTTATACTTTGTCCATATATATGAAGAAGAAAGGGGAATGACGATGGATGTAAGAGAACATACTTTTTTCTCTCTGCTTATTATTAGTTATTTTATTGCCTTTGGGGTTATACTTGGCGGTTCATTAATTGGTGGATTTGGTGCGTTTCTTATCGGAAAACCAGCTCTAACTTACATTAATCAATTCGCCCAAAATTTAAGAATTTGGGCACTCGTTGCAGCAATCGGTGGAACATTCGATACCTTTTATAGCTTTGAAAGAAGTTTCTTTGGCGGAGATATGAAAGATATCGTAAAACAAATTCTCCTTATTTTTTTCGCAACTGGTGGTATGCAAACAGGTCTCATTATTATTAAATGGCTAACGCAGGAACATGTATGAGAGTACCAAGTGCCAATACAGCAAAAAGATGGTACTTAGTATTAGCTGGTGCTGCTGTTGGAGGCGTGTTGAGCTGGTTTATTTTTTTGTACATATACGGTGTTTTTCAAGAAGAACAAGCTAGTAAAATAGCAGAACAAAGAGAAATTATAGAAAAACAAGAAGCAAAGCTCCACGTCCTTCTCGAAGATCAAGAAAAATTGAACACTGAAAATAAACGGCTCTTAACCATTCAAGAGATTAAAATAAAACTTATCAATCGGGAAAAATACGATTTAGACAATCTTACACTCGAAAATATGACTACATCTATCCATAATGATCTCCAGCATCTTTTAACGAAAAACATTCAAAGTATCGCAAAAAATAAAGACCTACTCAAAAAGGTAATCGAAAACAAAACGTACAAACATTACGATCGACTATACCGTTTTAAAGTCGATACAATATCTTTTGATACAGTGCTTGAAATTAGCATTACTATAGAAAAGGAAAAATAAAGAAGGAGGGCTTTAGCGCCGCTCCTTCTTTTCGTTCTAACATATAGTCCCTTATTTACAAATCTCACGTAAATCAGCAAAAAGACGATCCGCTTCTTCCCAAGAAGATGCCTTGGCACCAGAAGCCATCGGATGTCCTCCGCCGTTATATTGCATTGCCAATTTGTTTATAACTGGTCCTTTTGAACGAAGACGAACACGAATTACGTCGTCTTCCTCTAAAAATAGAACCCACGCCTTTAATCCATCAATATTGCCAAGCGCTCCAACAACACCAGATGCTTCAGAAGGAAGTACATCAAATTCTTCTAATACTTCTTTCGTTAATTTAATGTAAGCTGCTCCTTCTTCTACCATCGTAAAGTTTTGTAAAATATAACCGTTTAAACGAGCAATTTTTTCTTTTGTCTTATACATTTCATTGTATAAATCTGTGAATTTCACACCCATGTCAACAAGCTCACTTACGTAACGAAGTGTTTTTGCTGTCGTATTTGGGAATAAGAAACGACCTGTATCTCCAACAATTCCTGCTAAAATAAGGCGGGCTGCTTCTTTTGTTATTTTTAATCCTTTATCTTTTCCATAGTTATAAAACTCATAAATCATTTCACTTGTCGAACTCGCTGTCGTATCTACCCACGTAATATCTCCATATGGATCTTCATTTGGGTGATGATCAATTTTAATTAACATCTTCCCTTTTGTATAGCGTTGATCGTCAACACGTTCTTGATTCGCAGTATCACAAACAATAACAAGCGCATTTTCGTATATACTATCTTCAATATCATCCATTACTCGTAAGTATGCTAACGATGGTTCATTGTACCCAACCGTATAAATATTTTTCTCTGGAAACGATTCTTTTAAAATTGTACCAAGGCCACCCTGTGAACCTAATGCATCTGGATCCGGACGCACGTGGCGATGAATAATAATTGTATCAAACTCTTTAATTGCTCCTAAAATTTGCTCATGCATATGTATAATCTCCTTTTTAATCAACTTCTTCACTTTATCTCTCATTATAACGGAAAGTATTTCATACATGCGAACAATTGCTTTATAATAAAAGTTAGAAAGTTTAGATATTTCTTTTTTCTCCACTATTTTTTTCATAAAACGATGGGAGTGTTCATTATGCCAGTATTAGTCTTCTGTATTATCGTCTCATTTATGTTGTATCTCTTCTACAAAACAAAATACTTTCGTACAAACCGCCCAATGGAGAAAGGTTGGCTCTCTGGAAAATCCGCAATGGCACTCGGTTCATTCGTCTTATTCTTCGGGATAAACCAATTCTTTTTAGAACTTTCAACCGCTCGTATTATCGTTGGTATCTTATTCGTTCTATTTGGTAGTGCAAGTGTATTTAATGGATTTCGCCAATACAAACATTTCTTACCATTAGCAGTTAAAGAAGCAGAAGTCTATGAAACAACGTAAAAAAGCATCAAAATTGTGATGCTTTTTTACGTCCTCTAACTTTTAAAATCATATATGCGACAAACGCAGATGGTATATTAAATGGGTTACCTTGTACGTGAAAATGTAATTGTTCTTCTCCAAAAGACATTTTTTCATATAGCTCTCGCTGAGATAATCCTGTCTTTTCCTTTTTTTCATGTAAACCTTGTAAATATAAATATTGGATCGGTATCATTACAAGAAAGTAAAATAATGCGATACTACCAAAAAAGAGTACGGCTGACGACATAATGTATACCACCTTTCATAAATCCATTTTCTTACAATATTATCATAACACAATATACAACCAAATTGAATTACTATTCTGTCTTTTCTTGCGTTACTTTTCCACTCCACCCCATACATATTTCACTAAAACTCTCATCTAAAATCATGCCTTTCAAATTTAAAACAACAAAAAAGATGGAACAAATCAAAACGATTTGTTCCATCTTTTTATTTATCAATTAACTGAACCATAAGTAATGCTTTTCCAACGACATTACCTTCATGATGCACCTCTACATCAACCTTACCAAATTTACGCCCAATTTCTAATACTTTCGGATGAACGGATACAACATTATCAATTTGAACCGGCTTTACGAAATAAATTGTTAAGTTTTCAACAATTAAATCGCTTTTCTTTTGCGCACGAATAACGCGATTTGTCGCTTCTGTCACAATTGTTGCAAATACACCGTACGATAACGTTCCGATTGAGTTCGTCATTTGCGGCGTCACTGAAAATTGATATAGATGCTCATTTTTCGCTTCTTTTGGCGTCATAAATTGATTCGTTACAATATCATCAATTGTTTCTCCAACTTGTGGCTGACGTTGAATCATTTGCAGTGCCTGAAGTACATCTTGACGGCTAATGATACCTTGCAGTTTATTTCCTTCCTCAACGACAGGAAGTAATTCAATTCCTTCCCACACCATCATACGTGCCGCAGCTGCGACAGACATTTTACCATTCACTGTAATTGGGTGTTTTGTCATTACTTTATCAATTGGTGTTTCTTTCGCTACACCGATCATGTCTTTTGAAGTTACGATTCCTAGCACTTTTTTATTTTCATCGACAATTGGATATCTTCCGTGCATTGTCTCTTCATTATATGCATGCCATTGCTGTACTGTATCATGTGGCTTTAAATATAACGTTTCTTCAATTGGTGTTAAAATATCCTCAACAAGTACAATTTCTTTCTTAATCAGTTGATCATAAATTGCACGGTTAATTAACGTCGCGACCGTAAATGTATCGTAGCTACTTGAAATAATCGGCAGCTTTAATTCGTCTGCTAATTTCTTCACATGATCTTCTGTATCAAATCCACCCGTAATTAATACAGCGGCTCCAGTTTCTAGCGCTAATTGATGTGCATTCGTACGGTTACCAATAATGAGTAAATTCCCAGCTTCTGTATAGCGCATCATCGCTTCTAATTTCATAGCTCCGATTACGAATTTATTTAATGTTTTATGTAGTCCTTCTCTGCCCCCAAGTACTTGACCGTCGACAATGTTAACGACTTCTGCATATGTCAGTTTTTCGATATTTTCTTTCTTCTTTTGTTCAATTCGAATTGTTCCGACACGTTCAATTGTACTAACATACCCTTTATTTTCTGCATCTTTAATTGCACGGTAAGCTGTCCCTTCACTTACACTCAAATCTTTCGCAATTTGTCTTACAGAAATTTTATGGCCTACTGGCAGGCTATTAATATGTTCTAAAATTTGGTTATGCTTGGTAGCCAAATGGTTTCACCATACTTTCTTTTCCCTAAATTCTTCATGTGTTGTACTTTCAGTATACTATATTTTCAAAACTGTTACACTCTCTCTTTGCATACCTGTACTATTTTTTTTATAACAAAATGACTCTTACATTCCACCAGTCATTCTATTACAACAATGTAATGCTATTGTCATCTCATTCGATAGTTCGCCCACTTGATTCCCTATACAATGAAGACAAGAAATAAAACAAAGGAGCGTACACATGATGAAAAAATTTTTAGAGGTTGTAGGTGCTGTATTTTTAGCTTTCGTAGATGGGAAAAAAGTTGCAATGGAATTGAATGAAACACCTGAACAACCACGTACAAAAAGAAAAGAATCACCAAAACAAATACAAGCATTAAAAGCTGTCCTATACACGTAAAAACCCTTCACTTTTCTTTTCAAATGAAGGGTTTCTTTTCTATAGTGTAATACTTTCTCCAGCTTCTAATACTTTCCCTGTACAATTTTGTAGCTTTTCTACAAATTGATATGGATCTTGTTCAATAACTGGGAACGTATTGTAATGCATCGGTACAACAGTTTTCGCATTAATCCATTTTGCCGCTAGTACAGCATCTTCTGGTCCCATTGTGAAATTATCACCAATTGGTAAAAATGCTAGATCAACTTTATTTAATTCCCCAATTAACTTCATATCAGAGAATAGTGCAGTATCTCCTGCGTGGTACACTGTTTTCTCTTCTGCTGTAAATAAAATACCTGCTGGCATACCTGTATATGTAATCGTCTTATTTGCTTCATCAATATAACTAGAGCCGTGGAATGCTTGTGTAAACTTCACTTTTCCGAAGTCAAATTCATGTGAACCACCAATATGCATCGGATGTGTATTTACACCTTGCCAACTTAAAAATGTTGCTAGTTCAAATGGCGCTACAACAACTGCATTATTTTTCTTCGCAAGTTCTACTGTATCTCCAACATGATCACCGTGTCCATGCGATAAAAGGATTGCATCCACTTTTACATCTTCAGCTTTTAAATCTGTTTTCGGATTACCTGTTAAAAACGGGTCAATTAAAATAACTTTTCCATTCGCCTCAATTTTCACAACTGAATGCCCATGATAAGATACTTTCATTATTACATTCCTCCCCTATTCACATTCTCACTTTTTATTCTACATGATTTTTCAATTCCCTGTCTTTTCTAACATCTATTTACTTGTCATAACGCTTTCTTCCGAGTTAAAGTTATATTTGTAATTAAATATCTCGGGGGTGCCAATCGATGAATGCTAGATTAGAAAATTTAATGCAATGGCTAAAAGAAAAAAACGTAGAAGCTGCGTTCTTAACTTCTACACCGAACGTCTTCTACATGACGAACTTCCACTGTGAACCGCATGAAAGATTACTTGGTATGTTTGTATTCCAAGAAAAAGAACCTATTTTAATTTGTCCTAAAATGGAAGAAGGTCAAGCACGTAACGCTGGCTGGGCACATGAAATTATCGGATTTACTGATACTGACAGACCATGGGATATGATTGCAAAAGCAATTAAAGACCGCGGCATCAATGCAAATGCAGTTGCAATTGAAAAAGAACATTTAAACGTAGAGCGCTACGAAGAATTAACGAAATTATTCCCAAATGCAGCTTTCAAATCAGCTGAGGAGAAAGTTCGCGAACTTCGTTTAATTAAAGATGAAAAAGAACTTTCTATTTTACGCGAAGCAGCTAAAATGGCGGACTACGCTGTTGAAGTTGGTGTAAATGCAATTAAAGAAAACCGTAGCGAGCTAGAAGTATTAGCAATTATTGAACACGAATTAAAAACAAAAGGCATACATAAGATGTCATTTGATACGATGGTATTAGCGGGTGCAAACTCTGCTCTTCCACACGGTATTCCTGGCGCAAACAAAATGAAGCGCGGTGATTTCGTACTATTTGATTTAGGTGTAATCATTGAAGGTTATTGCTCTGATATTACACGTACAGTAGCATTCGGTGAGATTTCTGAAGAGCAAACTCGCATTTACAACACTGTACTTGCTGGACAACTACAAGCAGTTGAAGCATGTAAACCAGGTGTTACACTTGGCGCAATCGATAACGCTGCTCGTTCTGTTATCGCAGATGCAGGTTACGGAGACTTCTTCCCGCACCGACTTGGTCATGGACTTGGAATTAGCGTACATGAATATCCAGATGTAAAAGCTGGTAACGAGTCTCCATTAAAAGAAGGTATGGTCTTCACAATCGAACCTGGTATTTACGTACCAAACGTAGGTGGCGTTCGTATTGAAGATGATATTTACATTACAAAAGACGGATCAGAAATTTTAACGAAATTCCCGAAAGAATTACAATTTGTAAAATAATAAAAAGGCAGCGTGAATGCTGCCTTTTTTTATTCCTCTACTATTTCAAATTTCTCTACAATCATTCTTGCTGGATAGCTTTCAAGTATTTGAGAAAACCATACTTTTATTTTATCCCCTGTTTTTAACTGTTTATATGCGTCTTTGTCCTTAAAGCTCAAGACTATATGTGGTGGATGCTCTTTATTCATTTGTTGTTCTATATAAT
Source organism: Bacillus cereus group sp. BceL220 (assembly GCF_051776965.1). Taxonomy (NCBI): domain Bacteria; kingdom Bacillati; phylum Bacillota; class Bacilli; order Caryophanales; family Bacillaceae; genus Bacillus; species Bacillus cereus group sp. BceL220. The sequence goes on from NZ_JBPWBC010000001.1 coordinate 885,587, forward strand.
TTTGTAACTCTACTTTTGTTTCAAACGTTTTATCATCGGCAAAAAATACCGTGTCATTTCTTAATATGATATACCCTTCTTTAGGGACTTCTTTTACCGTTACTTGCTCTACTTGTTTTGTAGTACACGCTGATAATATGACTAGAAATACACTTAAAAACATAACAATTTTCACATGCCTATTCATTTTTAACTCCTCACTCTAGGCTACTTCAAATTTAACACCATCTTCTCCTCATACTTATCATCCCATTTAATTACAACTTCTATCGGTTCATCTTTAGATAGAGGTGCACAACTTACACAAGAAGATTTTATTTCAACCCTTGCTCCTTTATGAACTTCTGACGTTTGTGTCATTGTACTAAAGGCCCCATTAATAGCAATCTCTAAGTTTTTAAATTCTGTCTTTCCATCCCCACCCTTATATTGAAACGTAAACATTCCATCTTCACTGTCATCCTTAATATGCCCTTTATATTGTCCAGTCCAACTTTTGCTCTCACTAGAAAAATTAACATACGAAATGGAACAGCTTCCTAAAAAGAAAATACTAATGAAAAAGAATAATGCTCTCTTCATAATGCCCCCTCCATTCAAATACACTTATTTATCCCGCATTTACGGACAGTAAGATCCCCACATCAAAATTCATTGCCTATTCCTTCCTTTTATTATACTGTTAAAATACAGAATTTTCTAAAATAGGAGGATTTATATGTTACAACAACAATTAGAAGAAATTCGTAATAATAATTACATACTGGATAACACACTTAACATTGATTCTTTAAGTTCCAATATGCTTGAACATATTGGCGATACTAATAGCTATTTAAGGGACAAACTCATCTACTCTACTTTTTATCATCTCATCAAAAATCGCTACCTTTCACACACACAATTACAGAAACTATTATTAGAAAGCATCGGTGAAAAATATTTATTGTATAAGATTCATTCAGATGATGAAGATGCTGTATTTACTCGTGCATTTACAACCTTATTAATTGCGCTCATTATAGATGCAGATACAACTCATAATTTCTTATCACAGAATGATATTTTAACTGTAAAAGATCAATTAATTCTATATATGAACAATGAACATGATTTCCGCGGATATGTGCAAGACCACGGCTGGGCACATAGTATCGCACATGCTTCCGATACATTTAAGGCACTTGTTCATAGTCCTAAACTAGAAACTTTACATTACGAAGAGATATTAAAAACTTTGTTAAACAAAGTTTGTGTCCATTCTATTTACTACAAATATGAAGAAGACGAGCGTCTCGTTTATCCGATTGTCGCAATGCTGCAAAATGGCCTAAAAGAAGACATACTCATATTAGCCCTTCGTGACTTAGTAGCTCAATTACTGGTCCAAAAACAAGCACTACCTATTGAATCGTACGAGTTTTTATATGGAAATACAAAATCTTTCTTACGTAGCTTATTTTTCAGACTACGCACACTTTCTATATGTGAAGAAACCGAATTCGAAATTGAAAAATTGCTCCAAGAGCTTCCAAAATATTATTAAAAAAGAAGGCCACTCAAAAAGTGCCTTCTTCTATTTCACTAATATTTAATTGAAATTTCACGATCCAAACTGAGAAAAGGTGGACAAGAAGCGCAAACGCCATACATGCTCCACTTAAAAAAGTTAGTATAGGATGCGAATACACGTGCCCCAACCCATAGGATATCGCCACGAAAAACATTGTTATGTAAATATAAATTGCTCCATGTATTTGCCTCATATAAACCTCCTTTTCCCATATTATAACATAAATTTTCTGATTATTCACATTAATTACTTGTAATCAATATTTCTCAACTGTTACACCTCTTACAACCGCCTTAATATACGGTGACCCTTGTAAACTTTGTAAATCCTCTGTTTTTCCTGTTACGACTATACCGTATATTGGTAAGTCTTTTGGTTTGGTGTTTTTTATTTCTTTATCCCGCATTAACGGGCAGTAAGACCTCACATCAAAATTCAGCGGAAGCAAAGAAATTAGGTGGGGGGCGGACTGCCCGTAAAAGCCCGATTGGTGAGGGCTGATAATCAGTGGGGGATGAACCACTCCACTGATTAAAGTTTCACTTTATAGTTTATCCTAAAATATTCTCGATATCCCTCTTTATTTTCACTTAAAGATATTCAAATGCAGCTTTTATAAATTTTTTCATAATAAAAAGCACATCCATTTTGATGCGCTTTTCACATATATTTTAGTAAAATATGAATCATTTTTTTGAAGCAAAAACTCCCACTCCTCTCTCCCCATACTATCGTTATGACTTAGTTGCCATAATAATTGAACGAGGATAGAACCCCAACTTTTCATAAAACGATACAGCTTCATTTCCATACACTACTGTTAATTCAATTTCATCTATCTTCTTCGCTTTAAACCATTCCACTGCACTATTCATTAATTTTAAGCCAAATCCGTTTCTTCGGTATTTTTCATCAACGAATAAAACTTCAATCTTTCCGCTTACACTTTTACTATACGCTATACAAAACCCTAATATATCATCTGTTTCCGCCTCAACTAATAATTCAATTCTATATTCTCCGTAATTTGAATTCTGTTTATAATTTTCAATACGTTCCTCAAATGTCATTCTTGGATAATCACCAGAAAAATGTTTTGATTTATTATTATGATATTCATGCAATTTATTTAAAGGTTCTCTTATTATTTCTATTTCACCGAGAGTGATATATTTATTACTAATTTTCATCCTACAGCATCTCCAATAATATATATTCCAACAAAAAAGAAGATCATTTTACGGTTATAAAATAACAATCTATTATTTCATCGCTTCCTTCACAACATCTTGAATCATAACAACTTCTGTTTTCATATCAATAGACGTTGCTTCTTCATCGATACATTCATACCAAAATGCTAAGTGCTTTTTATCAATTTCATGATGCGAATTTTCGACAAAAATACCACCTTCTCCTTGCACAGAATACCAATATAAGTACTCTTCTCCATCTCTTATTTCCCGGAAAATTGTCTCAACGTACATCTTTTCGTCGTTTAATGTCAAAAGCACTTCTTTCAAATTGTCATTAAGAAGCTGCATCCATTCATCTACTCGATGACTCTTACCAGGCTTAACTTTAAATCTTGTTAATTCTACATTCATTTTTATTCCCCCGTTTTCTTACGTACAAACAAACTATATTCTATTGGATGATAAAAACTTAATTTACTAGCTAATTTTCGCGAAGGAATATTGTCTACATAACAATCCCAGCTCGGTATAATGTCATTTTGCATGCAATGTTCAATGAACCTTGTTGCAACAGCTTGAGCTAATCCTTTCCCTTGATGCACTTCATGTGTTGCAATATCTATTTCAGTAAAACCATTCCCGCTAAATATTGAGACACATTCAGCTACAATTATCCCATCTTGTTCTATACAAAATCCAAAACCACTGTTCAAAAACGTTTCTTTTGATCCCCAATACTCTTTGTAGTACTCCTCTTTAAATTCACTGCTGCGCTCTATATCTCTTCTATCAATACGCTTCACTTCATATGTATTTTTGTTAAAATCTCGTTGACTCTCTTCAAAGGTTACGCTTTGAAATTTCATTCGCGGGATGTTCCGAAGTACATTACTAAAACGCTCTTCTATCATCATTTCCCACTCTTCACTCGAAGTGAACAGTGTAAATCTCTTCTCTGTTTTTTCAATAGCCGTTTTTAAATATGAAAATAACTCTTCGTTATAATTTTGATCATCCGTATCACCAAATAAATAATAGATACCATTAGCTGTAATAATTAATCCTGCTGTTAATTGCCCGTTTATAAAAACCTCACCATCTATCATTTGATCACATACCGCATAAGCAAACGTCGTCGTTCTTGTATTACCTTCTAAAACCGGAAGAACTTTTCTATAATCGGCTACAGATAATTTTTTCATAATTGCTCCACTTTAATCGTATCAGCCTCTATATGTTCAAAACAAAGATTTACCGTTCTCTTTAATGCTCTCGTTCTATGAATCGTACATGCTGGAATTAAAATAGAATCATTTGGCTTTAAAACCGCTGTTTCTCCATCTTCAAAATCAATAAGTAATTCTCCCTCTAGCACAATAAATAATTCATCCGAATTAGAATGATAGTGCCAATCATATTCACCAGTAAATACAGCGATTCGTAAACAATGACTGTTTATATTTGAAACGACGAAGTTTTTATGTTGATCTTGAATGTCTTTTGTTAATTCTATTAAGTTCACAGTTTCCATATTTCATCCCATCCTTTCGTTAGTCGTTCTTCTGAAAAATTAACTTAATCTCCACCACCTCCGCAATCTCCTCCACCATCACTTGAGCTACTACAATCACTGCTACTGTAGTGACCGAATCCACTTGATGAGCTTGAAGCGTATGAAGATTTTTTGCTTCTTTTTCTATCTTTTTTACTTTCATGACTAGGCCATACTGTAGCAAAGAGTATAACGAATAAGGCTAATTCTATTACAACAAGTATAAATTCTAGAATGCTCTCAATAATATTGGGAGTTATCCCAAAACTGTAAAACACTCCAAATGAATACATACACAAAATTACATACAGAGCCATACAAATATACCGGAATGTTTTTTCTATCATAATGACTACTTTTTGTGAAAAAGGTATGTTCTGTTTCTGTTTTTTCTTTATGTACTTTTGTCTTTTAGCTTGCTTTTGCTTCCTTTTTTTACTCCCCATTGAATCCCCTCTTTTATTATATAATTCTAAATTATCATAATAAAAATCGATTTACACCAATAAATAACAATTATTCACATGTTATTTCCCCATATAAAAAAGACCCTCCTTATGAAAAGGAAGGTCTCAAATGTATTTCTATTATGATAAAGCAGGAGCTTTTTCAAGTAGCTCTTTCGCATCAGCGTATTGTAAGCCGTGAGCTTCTGCAACTGCTTCGAATGTTACATATCCATCTAATGTGTTAATACCTTTTAATAATGCAGAGTTGCCTAGGCAAGCATCTTTATAGCCTTTGTTCGCAATTTGTACTGCATATGGTACTGTTACGTTTGTTAATGCAAGAGTTGACGTACGTGGAACCGCACCTGGCATATTAGCAACTGCATAATGAACAACGCCATGTTTTTCGTAAGTTGGGTTGTCATGAGTTGTAATACGATCAGTTGTTTCGAAAATACCACCTTGGTCAATCGCAATATCTACAACGACAGAACCTGGTTCCATTGATTGAATCATTTCTTCAGTTACAAGTTTTGGCGCTTTTGCACCCGGAATTAATACTGCTCCAATAACAAGGTCAGATTCTTTAACAGCTTCTGCAATGTTGTATGGATTAGACATTAATGTTTTTACTTGGTTACCGAAAATATCATCTAATTGACGAAGACGTTCTGCACTTAAGTCAATGATTGTTACATCTGCACCTAAACCTACTGCAATCTTAGCTGCGTTTGTACCAGCTTGACCACCGCCGATGATTGTTACTTTGCCGCGTTTTACCCCTGGAACGCCTGCAAGTAAAATACCTTTACCGCCTTTGTTTTTCTCAAGGAATTGTGCACCGATTTGTGCAGACATACGACCAGCTACTTCACTCATAGGTGCAAGTAATGGTAAAGAACGATTGTCTAATTGTACTGTTTCGTATGCGATTGATGCAACTTTGTTATCGATTAATGCTTTCGTTAATTCTGGTTCTGGAGCTAAGTGTAAGTATGTGAATAAAATTAAACCTTCACGGAAATAGCCGTATTCACTTGCTACTGGCTCTTTTACCTTCATAACCATATCTTGATTCCATGCTTCTTCAGCAGTTTCTACAAGTTTCGCACCAGCTTGTACGTATTCTTCATCTGTAAAGCCAGATCCTAAACCTGCTCCTTTTTGAACAAAAACTTCGTGACCATTTTGTACTAAATGTACTGCTCCCGCTGGCGTCATTGCCACACGGTTTTCATTGTTCTTAATTTCTGTTGGAATACCGATACGCATGATTAGTTCCCCCTTGAGTTATGAAATGACCCCTGAATCATTTTTTAAAGCGCTTTCTACGCTCTTATATTTTAACATAATATCTCAATATTTGACAAAAAATAATACAAGTTTTCCGATAGATTTAATTTTATATTAAAGGACAGTATTATCCGCACCTCTCAGCACAATGGATAAACTGTCCAATTATTCGAAACTTCATCTTATTTTATTCTATCGATGTCTATGAATAACATCCACTGCACCAGTCACTTCAATAATTGTACCGGTAATCATATCGGAATCGTCCTCACATAAAAACGAAATGGTTCTTGCAATATCTTCACCTGTTCCAGATCTACCAATCGGTGTGTTATGCTCTTTCAGCTGACGTGCTTCTTGAATAGTTGCCTCTTTCATATCGCCAATAATATCACCAGGACATACCATGTTCGCAGTAATACCATACTCCGCTTCTTCATAAGCAACTGTTTTCGTTAATGAAACAAGTCCTACTTTCGCTGCGGCAAAAGCTGAACGATAAATCCATCCCGGTGCACTATCCGCCCCTTGAAATCCGTAATTAATAATACGGCCAAAGTTCTGTTTTCTCATGACCGGAACAACAAGTTTTAATAAATGAAATACCGCTGTTAAATTTCCCTGAATCATTTCATTCCATTCATCTTCTTCATAATCAACTAACTTTTTTCGTTCAAATACATATGGACCAGCATTATTAATTAAAAAGTCAATTTTGCCAAAACGGCTCATCGCTTCTTCTACTATTTTATGTAAATCTTCCTTTTTCGTGACATCTGCTTGCACGAATTGTAGACGCTCTTCCACATCTTTATATGTTTCTTTCATCGTTTCCATAGCCGTGATATCGCTATGATACGTTACTGTTACTGAATAGCCTTTAGCCAATAACTTTTCTGTTACTTGCTTTCCTAAACCTTTCGTACCGGCTGTAATGAGCGCATGTCTCACAAAACTGCCCCCTTTTAAATTGCTATACTTCATATGTAACAAGTTCTCGCTCCAATTACAACTAAAATGAATTGAAACAGAGTTTTCAAAATTCTGTAACGTTTCTGGCAAGCACGTTACCAAAATTTGTTTTATAATTAAGTTGTAAACAGTTATAAAACAGATTGGGAGGAATTTACTATGAATAATACATATACAAATATTTTAATCGCGGTGGATGGTTCTAAAGAAGCAGAAAAAGCCTTTAAAAAAGCAATTCAAGTCGCAAAGCGCAACAATGCAACATTAACAATCGCTCATATCGTTGATGTAAAAGCGTACTCAGCAGTAGAGGCTTATAGCCGTGCAATTGCTGAACGTGCAAATCTATTTGCAGAAGACTTATTAGAAGACTACAAAAAAACTGCGCTTGAAGCTGGTCTTGAAAAAATTGAAACTGTATTAGAATTTGGTAATCCTAAATCTAAAATTTCAAAAGAAATCGCTCCAAACCATAAAGTAGATTTAATTATGTGTGGTGCAACTGGTTTAAATGCTGTTGAACGTTTCCTAATTGGTAGCGTCTCTGAACATATTATTCGCTATGCGAAATGCGATGTCCTTGTTGTTCGTGGTGATGAGGAGCAAGGTGAGCTTTAATTTATAGATAAAACACCAAGTCCACATAGGCTTGGTGTTTTTCATTTTATCAACTTCACTATAAACACAAAACATGCTACGACAACAACGGTAATTGCCAATACATAAGGCGGCAGAAACTTCAAAGACCATAATGCCATCATGATTGTCGCAACTGTTAAATACGTTTGCTTTGTATCTTCTGTCATTTTTTTACGAAGTAAGAAGACGGACAAATAGCCAATTGGCGGCGTAATGAAGCAAAGAACATATATGATTTTTGATTTTAAATACCATTTTTGTTCTCCAAGTTTCTTTATATCCCCTTCTATTCTCTTATGCTCTTGTTCTTTCGCTTCTTCTACAAGCGGATTTTCCTCTTCTCCTCGCTTTTCTTTCATATAAGGAAGAAAGTGCATAAAAAAATAGTATGCGAATACGAACGCTCCAAATCCAATATTTAATCTTTCTAATGGAATATGCTCACTAAAAAAAGCAGCAGTAAGCACTAAAGACAAACAGTACGTCATCATCCAAAATGAACGTTTTCTCTTTTTCCGTTCCATTTCTTTTTTACCTTGTATATCTTTTCTTTTCGAAAGCCATATAGAAATAAAGCAATCTACTACAAATAGAGAAAAGATAAATATCGCAACATGTACTGTTTCTACATTTCCAAATGAAAATACGTTTGGGAATGCAACATGCAATACAATTAGCGTGTACAAAATTAGCCCTATAAAATAAATACGTCTCATTTCTCATCCCTTTCTTATTTCCTAACATTACGTTAACATACATTTTTTAGAAATAGACGGACAAAATATATATGTGTAAAAAAGGAGGATGCTATATGGATGATTCTGAACGCATTATTTTAGACGTAAACGGAAAAGAAATTGAAATGCTAGATACAATTCGCACTCATTTTAAAGAAAAACATGGCGTTGAACTAAGTAATGGTGCATTACTTCGTGATTTAATGGATATTGAGTATATTCGAATTACAGAAGATCGACATAAGTATAATTAAAAGAAAACGACTGCAGGCGAATGCCATCAGTCGTTTTCTTTCTTTATTTAAGCTCTTGATGCTTCCCGCCCATACCACCTGGCTCATTACTATCTTGGTGTACAGTTAGTTTATTTGTTTTCGCATCTTTTAAAACTCTATATGTATATGATTCATTTGGTTCATCTTTAAACTGCACATTCATACCATACGAATCCATTTTGCTATAAAAGGCCGGTTTTATATATAAAATATCACTTTCTTTATATCCTTTATCTTGCAAATGCCACATCGTTACGATAACCGCTTCTTCTCGCTTTTCTTTTTCACCAACATACATATATTTGTCCAAAAGAAACACTTTAGCATTTGCAATTAAACTAATTACCAGTACAATGATAAACACTATTTTTTTCATAGACTTCCCCTAAATCGTTATTTTTTACTATATTGTAATTTAAATATTAGTAAAAAACAAAGTACGCCAGACTTTACTAGACTGGCGTACTTCCCAACTCAATTCTTAATAAATTCTTTCGTCAACCCCTTCGCCTTCTCCAAAGCGTTTTTGATTTGTTCAAACCCTGTCCCACCAGCACTATTACGACGCTTTACAGCCGCATATGGTGAAAGAACTTCATACAAATCTTCTTCAAATAAAGAGCTCATTTCTTGATATGTTTCAAGCGGGACATCTAATAAATAAATTCCTTTTTGTGTGCAATGTAGCACTAACTTCCCAACAATTTCATGAGCTTGACGGAATGGTAGTCCTTTGTTTGCTAAGTAGTCGGCAATTTCTGTTGCGTTGGAGAAATCTTGCGTCACAGCTTGCCCCATTTTTTCTTTGTTTACAGTCATCGTTTCAAGCATGCCCGCCATAATATGAAGGCATCCTTCTACTGTTTTGACTGTATCAAACATTCCTTCTTTATCTTCTTGTAAGTCTTTATTGTAAGCGAGTGGTAATCCTTTCATTACTGTAAGTAAACTGAATAGATTACCGTATACTCTGCCTGTTTTACCACGGATTAGTTCCGCCATATCCGGATTTTTCTTTTGCGGCATAATGCTGCTTCCAGTTGCGTATTGATCGCTCATTTCAATAAATTGAAACTCTTGGCTACTCCATAAAATAAGTTCTTCACAAAAACGTGATAAGTGCATCATGAGCATAGATGAATTACTTAAAAACTCCAGTATGAAATCACGATCACTTACTGCATCTAAACTATTTTCATAGATTCCATTAAACCCAAGAAGTTCCGCACTATATTCTCGGTCGATCGGGAATGTCGTCCCAGCTAGCGCTCCTGCTCCTAATGGGGAGATATTAATACGCTTTAATGAATCTTCATAACGATTCACATCACGCTCTAACATCCAAAAGTAAGCAAGAATATGATGAGCAAATGAAATCGGCTGGGCACGCTGCAAGTGCGTATAGCCCGGCATAATGGTTTCAATATTATTTTCTGCTTGTTGAACAAGAACAGTTTGCAATTGTTTTGTAGCTTTTATAATATGTTCTACCTTTTCTTTTAAATACAAATGCATATCTGTCGCCACTTGATCGTTACGACTTCGGCCTGTATGAAGTTTCCCTCCTACTTCACCGATTTTTTCAATTAACATCTTTTCAATATTTAAATGAATATCTTCAGCTTCAACCGAAAAATGTAATTTATTTTGTTTCGCTTCTTCTAATAAATATTGAAGACCTATCTTTATTTTCTCTGCCTCTTCTTTCGTAACGATGCCTTGCTTTGCTAGCATCGTTACGTGTGCAATACTCCCGTTTATATCTTGATTTACTAATTGTTGATCGAAGGAGATGGATGCTCCAAACTCTTCAACCCACGCTTCCGCTTCTTCCGTAAATCGTCCGCCCCAAAGTTTGCTCACGCTTCCACCTTCTTTTGATTCACTTGGCTGTATACTTTCGTCGGTAAACCGAATAATGAAATGAATCCAACTGCTGCATCATGATTAAATTCATCTTGAGCAGTATATGTTGCTAATTTTTCATCGTATAAAGAGTATTCAGATTTACGCCCTTCTACAATCGCATGACCTTTAAATAATTTCACACGCACTGTACCTGTTACATTCTTTTGCGTTTCTTGTAAAAATGCATGAAGCGCTTGTTTTAAAGGTGAGAACCATAAACCGTTATAAATAAGTTCTGTTATTTTCTGTTCAATCACTGGTTTAAAATGCGCTACTTCTTTTACGTGTGTTAAATCTTCCAACTCTTTATGCGCAGTGATTAACGTCATTGCTGCTGGGCATTCGTATACTTCACGAGATTTAATACCGACAAGACGATTTTCTACGTGATCAATACGTCCAACACCGTGTTTTCCAGCAAGCGCATTTAACGTTTTAATTAATTCTGAAAGTGAATATGCAGTACCATTTAAAGTAGTCGGTACGCCTGCTTCAAATCCGATTTCTACAAACTCTGGTTTATTCGGTGTATCTTCTAATGCCAATGTCATCTCATATGCATCTTCTGGCGGCGCTGCCCATGGATCTTCTAAAATTCCACATTCGTTGCTGCGTCCCCATAAGTTTTGATCGATTGAAAACGGGCTATCTAAATTAATCGGAATTGGTACATCGTTTTCTTTTGCATATGCAATTTCTTCTTCACGTGACCATTTCCATTCACGTACAGGCGCAATCACTTCTAAGTAAGGATTTAATGCTTGGATAGAAACTTCAAAACGAACTTGGTCATTTCCTTTCCCTGTACATCCGTGTGCAACTGCAGTTGCGCCTTCTTGTTCTGCGATTTCCACTAATTTCTTCGCAATAAGCGGACGAGATAATGCAGAGACAAGAGGGTATTTCCCTTCGTATAATGTGTGTGCTTGCATCGCCATCAATGCATATTCATTCGCAAATTCTTCTTGGACATCCACCATATATGATTTAATTGCACCAACTGAAAGCGCCTTTTCTTTCACAAACCCTAAGTCTTTCCCTTCCCCTAAGTCTAAACAAAGCGCGATAATATCATAATTCTTCTCTTGTAACCATTTAATTGCAACGGAAGTATCAAGACCTCCGGAATATGCTAATACAACTTTTTTCTTCTCCATTTTGCATCCCCCTAAAGAATAAATATTCATTTTCTTTTATAATAATTCACACTTTACCACCTTTCACAAAATGTATCAAGAGTCATTTTCAAATTTTTTCAAACAATTTCGTCGAACTTCTTTCTGTTTTTCTGTACAATATAAGCAGGAAAACGGGGGTGAACTTATGGAAAAGTATTTCTTATACGATGAACATCTAGGAATTGAAATTCCGCATTTACAAGAAGACTGGGAAGAAATCCCCGAAAAAATGCAACATGCTATTTTACTAAGATGGGAACAAGTTCGCGGGAAAATTCCTGATCGTATAAAAGAACTTGAGCACTATATTAATACAAAACAACATTATTTAAATAACGAAGAAGACTTCGAAGTTTCTTGTAAACTAAATTCAGAAATTGCCGATCTTGCTTCCATCATTAATGACCTTTGGCTTTGGTATCGACTCACTCAAAATGTATCTGAGGGGAAAGCACACCAATGAAAAAAGCATGCCCCTCAATTACTTTGGGTCATGCTTTTTTGTCGTAACATGATTTACAATATATTTCTTGTGCTGTTTTCGCCAAACATACATCGAATGGACCAACTAATATACTTCTTTCTTTCGGCAACTTTACAAAAGCAACAAGCTCTTCTTCATATTGAATTTTTTTCTGACATGAAATGCATATTAACTCTTTTCTTTTGAACATGTCTTTTAGCATACCTTCACTCTCCCCTTCATCTATCTATATTAATATACTCTCATAATAGTTAATATTTGTAAAAAAATGACACATTCCAAATCGAATGATTCATATACTATGTACAAAAGGAGGTCTAAAGCTTATGCGTGCTTTCGTTATTATTGCTTTAACTTTTTTAAGTGTGATTAGTTGGGATGCGTTTTTTAAAGATAAAAATGATGAAAAGAACACAACGGAATAAAACCTTTTTTTCTTACTTATTGGACAAACCGTTATAAACTGTCCAATCCTCCGAAATAACTTAGGCTTTTCTACAAAAATATTTAAACATAACATTTTTTGTAGATTCCCTCCGTTTATTGTCGGTTTCCATCCGCATACATTTTTTAAAAGTATGATATAATAGTATAAATCTTGAAGGAAGGGATTTTGATATCATGATCGCTCGAAGGAGCATGTGGCATCGTATTGACGAATCATACACGTAGCGTATTTTTTAGCTCAGATACTTTAGTCTAGCGAAAAAAATACGAGAGTGGGGAAATTATGATTGCCCGAAGGATAATTTGGCAAAAAAAAGACTCTTCTTACACATAGCGTTTTGTTTAGGACTTAATTGTTACTAACTAAACAAAACAAAACAAAGAAGAGCAGGATTGCTAAATGACGAATCCTACTCCACGTTTTGTTTAGTCGTTTTAAGACTTAAACTAAAACGAAGGTAGGGAGAATTGATGGACGAGAGGATTATTCGTTATTTCTTCAGCGACATATAGCGTAGTTAGTTTTTTCGTAAACTAACTGAAAGCTACATGTGAGCTCGTAGTTAGTTTACAACACAAAAAGGACTACTAACTACGGAAAGAAGGAATAACGATGAGGAACATCCAAAGTCGGCAAATTATTAAAGAAATTTTTATGGTTTTAATCGGTTCATTTATTTTAGCAGCAGCGCTATATCACATTCACTTCCAAAACCACTTAACAGAAGGTGGCTTTGTAGGAATTGCACTATTCATTCAAAACTTTTATGATATTTCACCATCTATTTCAACTGTATTAATGGATATCCCAATTATTTTACTGTGTGCTTCATTTTTAGGTAGAAAAATGGTTGGCTACTCATTCTTAGGTTCAATTTCATTCGGAGTATTTTATTCCTTTATGGAAAATTATTCTCCATTTACGGTAGATTTATCAAATAACTTATTTATAGCTGCAGTAGTTGGCGGTGCGTTAGCTGGTATTGGACTCGGTTTTATATTGCGATTTGGCGGTGCAACCGGTGGAGACGATATTTTAACAATTGTATTAAGTAAACGAACTCGTTTTACAATTGGGCAAATTTTCTTCGTCTTTGACGCGATTGTTCTTGCGCTTTCATTATATTATTTAAATTGGACAGAAATTGCTTTTACTATTCTTTCGATTGCCGTACAGGCAAAAACATTGGATTTAATTTATTATCCAAAAACAGAAAAAACAGCAGAAAAGCAGCCAGTATCTGTTCCAATGTCCAAAAAACATGCAACAAATTAAAAAAGCGAAAGGCTTCGGCCTCTCGCTTTTTTTTATGCTCTTTTTTCTTTCTCGACTATATGGCGCACTTGATAAAATCTATTTGCAAATTCAGTAACGTTTCTTGTTAAACGATAATTCACTGTAGATCCAATTGCCATTCCAATTACCGGAATACCTTGGAATAATTTACGACGAAGAGCATAAATCGAAAATGTCTTCAAAATTTGTTTTAACACAACTTCAGTAGAAGCTGTTTGTAACACTGCTTCGTCTCCTTCATAAAAGAACGAATCTTCTTGTTCCAGCTCTTGCAATAAATTGTACCATGCGTATTGCTGAAGTCTTCCTGGTAGTAATGACGCGTGAAACACCTTTAACGCAAGCATCATTTCATATGGCTTGTTCACATCATGTCCAAATGATGTTGCAATAAGTTGGACCGCCTTCACATTTAACGCGATCATAACCGGAAAATCCGCCGTTAATAATAATAAACCTCCAGCACCTGTCGCCCCGCCTTGCACAAATGAATATAGACGATGACGTGCTGTTTGCTGCTCTGCTATGTATGTTAACTGATCAATAGATAATGCTTTCAAATCTTCAAGCTGTTCAATCGATTCATCAAATAATCTCGATGTTCCTAAAATCCGATTACGTGCGTCTAACTGTGCTTGTGAACTTTGAATAAATGCATGCAAATGAAAGAGCCATCCATCTGCTTTCGTGAAGAATTCTTTTCGCTTTTTCTCAGGTAATTTCGCAACTGTAGTATGTAACCATTTATCAAACACTTTCTGAAAATCGGTCGCTTCTTGCTCAACTAATTGCGCTTCCCATTCTTTTATATTGTCTAAAATGGCTTGTTCTCGCTTCGATCGCATCGTAACAACCACCTCGTTCGATTTTTTTCTATTGTAACATATTTCTGCTTATTCTTTACAAATATGCTTGTATATCTCTTTTCACATACCCTTTATGAGTGACATAAAATAATAGCAAAAAGGATGAGATACTTCACATGAATCTATCCAATCTAAAACAAAACTATAACGCAGTATTCAGCTTAGGACAAAACTGTTGGCCTGCTTGGGCATTATATCAATTAGAATTATCACCATTTTTTGGCGTTATTGATTTTATGCTAAGTCCTTCATTAACGAAAGTAAATTTATTATTACAAAATCGATTTGACCGTTTTTTAAATTTCGAAAATCTATCCTTCATCTCATTTTGGGATGATGATGCCAAATTAAGATTAAGGGACAACCTTTATGAAATTGACTCCTGTCATGACTTTAAAACAGATGTAAACACACCAACTTATTGGCCTTCTTATACAGAAATTAAGTTAAACTATGAACATCGAATTAATCGTTTTCTAACTACAATTGAAACGGCAGAATCCATATTGTTTATTCGAACTGGAGGAACATATGAAGAAGCATGTTCCCTAGAACAAATTTTATCTCAAATCGTTACACATACATTCTCTGTCCTATTACTAATTCCTGCCGATATACCAACTATCACCCAAGAAGATTGGGGATTACAACGTACTTGCGTTATGAAATGTCCTATTATGGATGTATACCAATACAATGAAGCATTTTGGAAAGACTTATTTGATGGAATTACAGTTAGACCACACACTTAAATACACGATACTTTTATCACACCATACATTATAATCGTCTTTATACAAAACAAATAAGGAGTGATTCTATATGTATCCACGTGCAAAAGCTTTCGGTCTTGCTGTACATCAAGATCGCCTTCTCGTACAAGAATATCATACAGAAGGCGAAACATATTATCGTCCTCTTGGCGGTTCCATTGAACTTGGTGAAAAATCAGCACATACTGTTATTCGGGAGTTTACAGAAGAGCTTCATACGGAGATAGAAATCATCAATTATTTAGGTTGTTTAGAAAATGTCTTTCATCTCGATGGAGACATTGGTCATGAAATCATTCAACTATATTCTTTGCGTTTATTAGACACGTCACTATATGAAATGAAAATATTAAATATACAAGATGAGGAAACAGTAGCGTATGCGAAATGGATTCCTATTACGGCATTCATTCAGAAAGAAAAAATATTATATCCAGATGGAGTTTTAAAATACATCCAAAAGAAAAAAGACGAAATCCTATAGGATCTCGTCTTTCTTTTCATATATTAACCAATATCTCCAAGACGTAGTACGTCACGAGCAATCATAACTTCTTCGTCAGTTGGAATTACGATAATTTTTACTGGAGAGTGTGGGAAGCTGATGAATGCTTCTTCACCGAATACGTTATTACGTTTTGCATCGAAGTATACGCCCATGTACTCAAGGCCTTCTAATACGCGCTCACGAATAATCGCACTGTTCTCACCTACACCAGCTGTGAAGATGATTGCGTCTACACCTTTCATACGAGCAGTGTAAGAACCGATGTATTTGTGGATACGGCTTACGAATACATCAAGTGCTACTTTCGCACGGTGGTCGCCTTCTTCTTCTTTCGCAATGATGTCACGTAGGTCACTAGAGTAACCAGTAAGACCTAACATACCACTCTTCTTGTTTAATACGTTAACTACTTCTTCTACTGTTTGGCCTGTTTTTTCCATGATGTATGGAATTAACGCAGGGTCAAGGTTACCAGAACGTGTACCCATTGTTACACCAGCAAGTGGAGTGAAGCCCATAGAAGTATCGATAGATTTACCGCCTTCTACTGCTGCGATACTTGCACCGTTACCTAAGTGACAAGAAAGTAAGCTTAAGCTTTCAATTGGACGACCTAATAATTCAGCCGCACGCTCAGTTACATATTTATGAGAAGTTCCGTGGAAACCGTATTTACGGATGCCGAATTTTTCATAGTACTCATATGGTAAGCTGTATAGGAATGCAGATTCCGGCATTGTTTGGTGGAATGCTGTATCGAATACTGCTACTGCTGGTACGTTTGGTAATACTTCTTGGAATGCTTTAATACCAACAACGTTTGCTGGGTTATGAAGTGGTGCTAAATCGCTTAATTCTTCGATATCAGCTAATACTTCATCAGTAATTAAAACAGAGTCAGCAAATTTTTCGCCGCCGTGAACGACACGGTGACCGATACCGCCAATCTCATCTAGAGATTTAACGATTCCGTTTTCAGTTAACTTTTTAAGAAGCATATTAACTGCTACTGCGTGATCTGGAATGTTTGTAATTTCTTTTTGTTTTTCGCCATCTACAGTAATAGTGAAGATACTATCTTCTAAACCGATACGTTCTACTAAACCTTTTGTTAATACTGTTTCACTTGGCATTTCAAATAATTGGAATTTTAAGGAAGAGCTTCCTGCGTTAATCGCGATGATTTTTGACATCTAGTCTTTCGCCCCTTTTTCTCTTGGTAGTTGTGTGGATGTTTCCACAAACCGCTCGATTTTATCTGATCAAATTCACCAAATATGAAAACGTTTCATCATTAGCAAATTTTATACTCACGATTTTAATTTAAACATCGTCCGACATATATTTCAAGTGAAAAAATTGTAACACCAAGAAAAAATATATATTACAGATTTCAAAAAAATTCAGTTAAATCTAGTATATATTTAAAAATATGACATATTATATAAAACTGTACTACATGAATCACTAATGCTGTTACATACACCCAGCTTTATTTATGTGTTGCAAACCAAGTATTTAATTGGTCCATAATGTTCTCCATCGCCTTCATGTTAGAGAATTTAGGCAACTCCACTAATAACGCCTGTTTTGGCATTGTTACATTAGCGCCTTTCTTTTGGAGAACAAATATACTTTTTGCATTTTTCTCGTTTTTAAACATGGAAACAGGAAGCTGTAATAACCCTTGAATAAAGCATGTTTCTTTAATAAATGCATGTAATTTTGGTGCCTGGTCACTTTCAAAAATGAAGTTTGGTACTAAGAAGAATAAGTACCCGCCCTCTTTCGTATGTTTCACACTTTGTTCAATAAATAAGTGATGAGCATACGACATTCCTTCATCTGCTTTTAATTTATATTCACTGGCACCGATTTCGTTTGGATAGTAACCAATCGGTAAGTCTGAAACGACTGCATCAACTGGATCGATATAAAGTGGTGCTAGTCCATCTTGATGGAAGAATTCGATTGCATGCTTTTGTAAATTTGCATTTACTAAAGCAAGTTTAATTAGCACTTCATCCACTTCTACACCAAATCCACTCATTGTTAGTCCTTCTTTGGCGCTATTAAACACTGTAGTCATTAAATTTCCTGTTCCAATTGCAGGATCTAAAACTGTAATTTCGTTTTGACCTTGCATAAATTTATGGAATAAGTAACTCATGAACATCCCAACTGCATCAGGCGTCATTTCATGATTCGCTTGTACGCCTTCTTTCATTCCTTTTAAGATGGCTAACTGAAATGCTTTACGAATTTCTTCACCTTTATATGTTTCTTCATTAAACGTACTATATTCACGATTCAGCCTTTCAATTGCTGATTCGGATAATTCCTCTTGTAAAATCGCTCCCTCAAACAAGTTATCACCTGTTTCTACAAGCGCCTCTAAATATGTCACATCTAATTCTTTACGTAAAACTACCGCAGAAGAATCAAAAATAGAAAATAATGTTTCCACTGTCTGACTCACGTACATTCCTCCTTCTCTCTTTTACACATAACTTATATCATACCACAAAGTGATTTTTTCCAAAAAGAAAAAGCGACCTCCTGTAAAGAGCTCCCTCTCAAGTTATATATGATATAACGTTTTTTCTCATATATCGGCACCGTTACGCAGCGATATATGAGAAAAAACGACCTCTTTATAAGAGGTCATTTCCTTCACATTACTTTGCAGATTTAGCTGCTTCTAATGCTGCTTCATAGTTTGGATGGCTTGTACCTTCGCCTACGTATTCTACGTAAACTACTTTGTCGTTGCTATCTACTACGAATACTGCACGAGCAAGTAAACGAAGTTCTTTCATTACTAAGCCGTAAGCTTCACCGAATGAAAGGTCACGGTGGTCAGAAAGTGTTACAACATTTTCTAAACCGTTTGCTGCACACCAGCGTTTTTGAGCGAATGGTAAATCAGCGCTAATTGTTAATACTTTTGCGTTTTCAATACCTGCTGCATCTTGGTTAAAACGACGTGTTTGTGCATCACACACACCTGTGTCGATTGAAGGTACAACACTAATTAATTTTACTTCGCCTTTGTATGTTTCTAAACTTACTGGAGATAAGTCGTTTGCTAATACTTGGAAGTTTGGCGCTTGATCGCCAACTTTAACTTCTGTTCCAACTAAAGTCATTGGATTACCTTTAAAAGTTACGTTTGCCACTTGAAAATCCTCCCTTATTTAAACAAAATATGTACAATGTAAATGATAGTTTGTCCCTATCGATAATGCAAATAAAATCGCTTTATTTACAAAAAAATAAAAGAAGCTAACCTATTGATTAGCTTCTTTATTCGTTAAATTTGAAATTCAGGATCATCTTCTTTTCGTTTATCCATCATTTCTTTCACTTTATCAACAGCTTGTGGCGCTAATTCAATTATTTTATCGATGACATGCGTTTGCTTATCTAAATGTAATACTTTCACACCATCTCCATTTATAACAAGAAAGGCAACAGGATTAATAGAAACTCCTCCTCCACTTCCTCCGCCAAATGGATGACGGCCTGAATGTTCTACCCTACCAAATTCACTTCCACCAGCAGCAAATCCGAAACTTACTTTCGAAACAGTAAGAATTACACTTCCATCTGCCGCTTTAATTGGGTCACCAACAATTGTATTTACATCAGTCATTTGTTTTAAATGCTGCATTGCGGTTGTCATTAAACCTTGAATTGGATGGTCCATTCTATATCCCCCCTATGCTTGAACAGATTTTTCTGTCATACCAGATTTTTGCTGCCTCATAAATATGAGCAATTTCACCGCTGTTTTTATAGTACGAAATATACGAAAAGATGCTGTTAACTCGCATCTCGATGCAAATCCTTTCCCTTGAAAAACAGGAGTAATTTCAAATTCTGGTACATCGACAATATGCATATATTGTCCGACAACTCCAGCAGCCATTCCTTTTGTCCCCCATGCATATCCAGTGACAATTCCAGTACTAGCTGCGTCGCCTGCTCCAATTTGCGTATGCCATTTCCAACCATTGATTTTCACTCGTTTGAGAAAATCTTTAACGATAGTATGAACTTTTTGAAGCCTTTTTATCAGTTCTCCAATACTGTCAAGTTGCGCCATAATTTTATTATCTAGTCCGCCGTCCTCTTCAGCTTTTTCGATTTTCTGTCCTGTTTTTTTCTGCTGTTTTTCAATTCTTTCCAATACATCAAATGTATATCGAATCATCCATATTTTCACTTGAAATAAACATTGCTTTTCCATTTCTGAATATAAAAATGTCACCTTAAGCGATATTTTCGACAATAGTATAAGCAAAATAAAAAGGAGAAGAATTATTATTCCAATTACGAGCCACTTCATACGTATCATCCTTTCACTCCGTACCCATTATCGACAACTTTATTCATCATTAAACAGAGTTCCATAAGATTGAATATAAAAATTTTTCTAAAAATAAAAAGGTATTTTGACAATTTGTATCGAAATATATTATTTGAACATATCATCAGGGAACGGACTCTAATGATATGTAGCACGAAAAACAGAAAATTTAACTGCAGTGGAGGGATACATAATGGCAGATCGTCGCAATTTATTTTTCTTTTATGGTGATGACAAAGCAACGCTCGTTGAAAAAATGAAACCAATCTATCGTATTTTAGAAGAGAATGGATTTACCATATTAGATCATCCAAAAAATGCAAACGCTATCGTCAGTGTTGGAGATGATGCAACCTTCTTACAAGCCGTTCGTAAAACTGGTTTTAGGGAAGATTGCTTATACGCAGGGATTTCTACGAAAGATGAAACTTCGTTCTACTGCGATTTCCACATTGATCACGTTGATACAGCCCTTCAAGAAATTACAAAAAATGAAATTGAAGTGCGAAAATATCCAACAATTCAGGTAGATGTAGATCACAGTACATCTTTCCATTGTTTAAATGAGTTCTCATTACGTTCTAGCATTATTAAAACATTCGTTGTAGATGTTCACGTTGATGATTTATATTTCGAAACATTTAGAGGAGACGGTTTAGTAGTTTCTACCCCAACAGGAAGTACTGCTTACAATAAATCATTGCATGGTGCAGTTGTTGACCCACTTATTCCATGTTTCCAAGTAAGCGAACTAGCATCTTTAAACAACAACACTTACCGTACGCTCGGTTCACCGTTCATTTTAAATCACGAACGTACATTAACTTTAAAACTAAGACCAGACGGTAACGATTATCCTGTTATCGGCATGGATAACGAAGCGCTTAGCATTAAACAAGTGGAAAAAGCTGTTGTACGCTTAAGCGATAAACAAATTAAAACAGTTAAATTAAAAAATAATTCGTTCTGGGAAAAAGTACAGAGAACGTTTTTATAGGATTAAAATAACCGCAGAATTATGGAATTCCATAATTCTGCGGTTATTTATTTACCCCGATTGACGCGAACAATAATCTCTTACTATCCGGCCGTTATTCTTGTCAGTTTTTGTCGGTAATTCGATATATTTTAATAATCGCTGATATATTTTTACACATCTTTTCTATAGACAACTCGGCCATCTATTACGGTCATTTCTGCTTGTACTTCTTTTATTTCTTCTGCCTCAATTTCAAAAATATTGTGGTCTAATATTGTAAAGTCTGCTTCATATCCTTTTGTAATTTGCCCTCGTTTCGCTTCTTTTCCGATTGCATAGGCACTCCCTGTTGTAAATAAAGAAACAGCCTCATATACCGTTAATCTTTCCTCAGGCATATAGCATACACCGTCAATAAAACTTCTACGTGTAACAGCGCTATATATGCCTAGAAACGGATTTACTTGTTCAATAGGAGCATCTGAGCCACCATTACAATGTAGTCCTGCTTCCAGTAATGTCTTCCAAGCATACGCATAACGAAGACGGTGTTCTCCCAGTTTTTCAATGACTGATGGAAAATCTGATGAAAGAAAGACTGGCTGTATATCGATAATGGCTTGCAAGTTTTTCATTCTTTCTATCAACTCTTCACGAGCAAGCTGACAATGAATAATACGGTCACGTAACCCTTCTGCTGGTGGATATAATTCGAGTGCATCAATAACATATTCAAGCGACAAGTCACCGATAGTATGAATCGCAACTGGCATATGTAAGTCTCGTGCTTTCTTCACTAATTCTGCAAGTTCTTCACGCGAGAAAATTGCAACCCCATTCGTTTCCTTTGCATCTTCATACGGTTCACTTAATAATGCTGTTCTTCCTCCAAAAGAACCGTCAGAAAAAATTTTCATTGCCCCAAATTCAATATAATGTTCATTTTCATATTCCTTTCGTTCATGTGCTACTTCATGGTGAACGAGCAAATGGGCTTTAAATGGCATTTCTTTTATAACGTGAGAAAACGCATTATATGTTTTTCTAAAACCACTGTAGTAATTTAAATCTTCCGTATGCCCGCCTACAAGTCCGTATTTCCAGCAATCTTTAATCGCTGTTTGCAAAGCTCTTTGTAAATACGCTTCATCAATTTCAGGCTGAACATGTTTAATTAATTCTTGTCCTTGTTCATATAAAAGTCCTGTTAACTTATTTGATGAATCCCTACCGATTTTCCCGCCTTTTGGATTTTGCGTCGCTTCTGTTATGTTCGCTTCTTGCAATATGTATGAATTCACCCATGTAACGTGACGACAAACTCGCTTTAATAAAATGGGGTGTTCTTTCGAAATTTCATCTAAATCACGCGCGTGAACATCTTTCGTATCTGTAAAGTTATTTTCATTCCATCCTTCTCCAATAATCCAAGAGCCCTTTGGAGCTTCTTCCACTCGCTTCTGAACAAGAGTAAGCACTTCACCATAAGATGTACAATTTGATAAATCTAGACGGAGTAATCTCTCTCCATGCCCAATAAGATGCATATGACTATCAACGAGACCTGGAATCATTGTTTTGCCTTTTAAATCGTGCAATGTAACCGCGGCATATTGGTTTTCTAACTCTTCTTTACTTCCAAAATCAACGATCGTACCGTTTTCAATGTAAACAGCGTCCACTTTTTCATTTTCTTCTCTCATTGTGTAAATGGTACCGCCATACCAAATTTCTCCCATATATCCCATCTCCTTTATTTTTTATTGTATAAAAAAAAGCACCATTTCAAAACATGGTGCTTTTCTAAAAATTACTTTTGTTCAGTAGTAGACGTTGTAACTTGCCATTCAATATTAAATTTATCTTTTACTTGTCCGTATGCTGGGCTCCAGAATGTTTCTTGAAGTGGCATGATAACTTCTCCACCTTCTTGTAACTTATCGAATACTTCTTTTGCTTTTTCTGCATTACTAATTTGAATTGCGATTGTTACTTGAGATCCGATTGCATGCCCTTGACCTGGGAATGTATCAGAAATCATAAGATCCGTATTACCAACTTTTAAAGTAGCGTGTAAAACGCGCTCTTTCGCTTCAGCTGGAATCGGGTATTCTGGATTTTCAGGCATGTCACCAAAAGTTTGCATGACTTCTACTTTTGCATCTAAAGCCTCTTTATAAAACTGTACAGCTTCTTGCCCACTACCATCTAAAACTAAGTACGGATTAATACCTAAAATCATACGGACACCTCTTTTTTAAGTTTATAAAATCGAACCTGTGTTCGTTTTTATATTATCATTGTTTTACATTTCATTCAACTATTTACTTCACTGTTTTCAAAATTATTTTGACGGAATCTCCATCTCTTGTTTTCTAAGTTCAATACGGCGAATTTTTCCAGAAATCGTTTTTGGTAGTTCATCTACAAATTCAATTTTGCGAGGGTATTTATATGGTGCAGTGAGTTCTTTGACGTGTTGTTGGAGTGTTGGAATTAATATTTCTTCGTTCTTTTCTATATTCTCTCTTAATACGATAAATGCCTTCACGACACTTCCGCGAATTTCATCAGGACTTGCGACAACCGCACATTCTCTTACGTAAGGATGTTTTACAAGCGCATCCTCTACTTCAAACGGCCCAATTGTATAACCAGAGCTAATAATGATATCATCACCGCGCCCTTCAAACCAGAAGTAGCCGTCTTCATCTTTCTTCGCTTTATCACCTGTAATATAATAATCACCGCGGAATTGCATCGCTGTACGCTCATCGTCTTTATAATATTGTTTAAAGAGTGCCGGCGTTTCAATGTGAACTGCAATATCACCAACTTCGCCTACTTTAACTGGAATACCTTCCTCATTTACGATATCGACGTGGTTACCTGGCGTTGGTTTCCC
This sequence comes from Bacillus cereus group sp. BceL220, assembly GCF_051776965.1. Taxonomy (NCBI): domain Bacteria; kingdom Bacillati; phylum Bacillota; class Bacilli; order Caryophanales; family Bacillaceae; genus Bacillus; species Bacillus cereus group sp. BceL220. The sequence continues at coordinate 909,990 of NZ_JBPWBC010000001.1, forward strand.
CATTGATCCTGGTCTAATATCCATCCCTTTCATTACACCAACAAGTAGTGTATTTTCCGTTTGCCCATAGCCGTCTCTTACTGTAATATCAAAGTGCTTTTGGAATGTTCCAATGACTTCTCTATTTAACGGCTCACCTGCGGATACAGCGCTATGTAACGCCTCTAAATTGTACTCGCTTAAATCTTCTACCTTTGCCATTAATCTATACTCAGTCGGTGTACAACAAAGCACATTCACCTTATTATCGCCTAATAAATTTAAATACGTTTTCGGTTCAAACTTACCGTTGTATACAAATCCTGTTGCCCCTGAACCGAGAGTTGCTAAAAACGGGCTCCAAATCCACTTTTGCCACCCTGGACTAGCCGTTGCCCATACAACATCATTCTCTTCAATTCCGAGCCAATTTGGGGCGCTTGTACGTAAATGAGCGTATGCCCACGCGTGCGTATGAACAACACCTTTCGGGTTTCCTGTCGTCCCTGACGTGTAAGATAAAAAGACCATATCTTCTTTATCTGTTTTCGCCATTTCTAACATGTCACTTTCTGTTTCTAATGCTGTTTTTAAATTGATCCATCCGTCTACTGACTGCTCGCTCAGGACGAATTTTTGAAGAGATTCCATTGCTTCTATATCATCAAACTGTCCAATGTACGGCTCATAGCTTACTATCGCTTTTACTTCGCCATGTCCAATTCGATATTCGATATCTTTTTTACGCAACATTTCCGAACTCGGAATTACAACAAATCCTGCTTTAATCGCAGCGATATACGTCATGTATGCTTCAATTAAGCGCGGCATCATAATAAGGAGCTTGTCCCCTTTTTGTAAGCCACTTTTTATAAAAGCGTTTCCAATTTTATTTGCACCTTGCATTAATTCAAAATATGTAACTTCTCGTCTATTCCCTTTATCATCTTGCCAAATTAAAGCAAGCTTCTCTTTATCGTCTGTATATTTCTCTATTTCTGAAACTAAATTATAAGATGGTGGTGCCAACAATTCCTCTCTCTTCATAAACATCCTCCTTTTTCTTTATGCCTCCCTTATATAATAAAGAATTTTCAGTAAATTTTGAACCCTCTTCTTTTGACAATTTTTTTATGCTTTTGTCGAAATGAATTTATACTAATTTGAACAACAAAAAGAAAGAGCGGGAAAACCCGCCCTTTCTAAGCCATCGTATATGGGATTATTTTTGGAAACCGCCTAATTGTTGCTCAGCTAGTGAAACTAGACGTTTTGTAATTTCGCCACCAACAGAACCGTTAGCGCGAGATGTTGCATCCGCTCCAAGTTGAACACCAAACTCTTGAGCGATTTCGTATTTCATTTGGTCTAATGCTGATTCAGCACCAGGAACCGCTAATTTATTTGTGCTACGTGCCATGTTATATCACCTCCTTGTGAGTATAGAGTGTGATAAATAACATGACTTCATACACATTTTAGATATGGTAATTTATGGTTTTAGAAAAGTTCTTCGAATTTTTCTTCTTCCGCCACTACTTCAACTGTTTGTAATACCATTGTTTCTTTGTTCGCTACAGCTTGTTCGATTAACGGTGTGAAATCGTATTTCGCTTCAAATCGATTTGCTTTTTCACGCTTCGGCTTCGTCGCCGGGCTAGCTGGTGTGAATACTGTACAGCAATCTTCGTATGGACGAATTGAAATATCATACGTGCCGATTTCTTCAGCAATTTTAATAATTTCTAATTTATCCATCGTAATAAGCGGACGAATAACTGGGTAGTTTGTTACTTCGTTAATCGTATGCATACTATCTAATGTTTGGCTTGCTACTTGTCCAAGACTTTCACCAGTTGTGATTGCAAGTGCATTACGCTCCTCAGCAATCTGCTCTGTAATACGCATCATCATACGGCGCATAACCGTCATTGAATAGCTAGATGGGATTTCTTTATTAATCGTTTTTTGCACTTCTGTAAACGGAATAAGGTGAAGCGTTACACGTTTACAGTATTTCGTTAACTCTTGTGCTAAATCGATTACTTTTTGTTTTGCACGCTCACTTGTGAAAGGTGGGCTATGGAAGTGAACTGCTTCCACAGATACGCCGCGTTTCATCGTTAAGTACGCTGCTACTGGGCTATCAATACCACCAGAAAGAAGTACCATTACTTTTCCGCCAACGCCAACTGGTAAACCGCCAGCTCCCATGTGCTCACCACACATAATATAGCTGTAACCACTGCGAATTTCTACACGTACATTCACATCTGGATTATGGACGTCTACTGTGATATCCTCTGTATTTTCTAAAATGTGCCCACCGATTTCTGGAAGTAACTCCATCGTCTTCATTGGGAAGCGCTTATCAGAACGGTGCACTGTAATTTTAAATGTTTTCACATCATCTTTTACTTGTAAGAACGCTGCTAATGCACCTTTTTTAATGTCTTCTAATTCTGATGGTACTTTCATCGCTAAGTTAAACTTATGAATACCAAATACGTCTTTCAATCTTTCAGAGATTGCTTCATGATCTTCACCATTTAACTGGATGTACATACGGTCATGCGTTGCATCAATTTTAATATTTGGGAACTTTTTCAGTTTGAACTTCACGTTATCTTTTAATGTGCTTACAAATTTAGAACGGTTTTTACCTTTTGTCGTCATTTCTCCGTAACGCACTAAAATATATTCATATGTCATCATATTTCTTTACCTCATCACTTCATATAATTTTGGCATCGTCTCTTTTACAATACCTTCAAATTGTTTTACTTCTTCCATCGTGTTGTCTGGTGCCAAACTAATACGAATAGCACTTGCAGCTGCTGCATGCGGCACTCCCATTGACACTAACACTCTGCTCACTTCATTTGCTTTTGAAGAACAAGCAGACTTCGTCGATACATATACACCGTGCTCTTCTAAAGCATGAACGACTACTTCTGGTTTTAAACCAACAAATGATACATTTAAAATGTGCGGTGCTGCATATGCAAGCGATGTATTAATTGTCACATCTTCCATCTCTTTAAAGAAGCTGACAAGCTCTGCTTGTAAACTTTGCAAATGAGCTACCTTTTCTTTCACTTGTTCCATTGTCATGCGAAGAGCTTTCACCATCGCTACAATGCCAGGTAAATTCTCTGTACCAGAGCGATACTTAAGCTCTTGTTGACCACCTGATAAAATCGGATCTAATCTTACGCCATCACGTATATAAAGAAGACCCGTTCCTTTTACACTGTGGAATTTATGTCCAGATATTGAGCAAAGATCAATATGAGAAGCATATAAATCAAGCGGTACTTTTCCTATCCCTTGTACATGATCTACATGGAATCTTATTTTCGGATGATTCGATAATAACGTTCCAATTTCAGCAACGGGCTGAATTGCTCCAGTTTCGTTGTTCACATGAATAATTGATACAAGAATCGTATCTTCACGAAGTGCTCGTTTTACATCCTCTACCGATACAACACCATGCTCGTTAACCGGTAAATATGTTACATCAAATCCGAGTTCTTCTAATTGCTTATATGCCTCAAACACAGACGCGTGTTCAATATTTGTTGTAATGATATGTTTGCCGCGCGAACGATTCCTCATCGCTATCCCTTTAATCGCAAGGTTGTTCCCTTCCGTTCCACCTGATGTGAAAATAATTTCAGAAGGTTTAACGTGAAGAAGCTGCGCTGCAATCGTTCTTGATTGTGTTAATAGACGCTCTGCCTCTCCTCCAAGCGAATGAATAGAAGAAGGATTACCAAAATATTTCCCAGCAACCGTCACGTACGATTGAAGAGCTTCTGGATATGGCTTCGTCGTCGCACTATTATCAAAATAGATCATCGTTCTTCCCCTTTCAGCGCTATCACATCATATAATCATATCATAAATACGTGTCATTACGCTAAGACTACGCAAAGGTTCCGTTTTATCCCGATTAGTGAATAATAATTAGTGAGATACCCCCACTGATTACAGTTTCACTTTATTTTGAAACGAATAACCTTACTGTATTCCGCTATTCATTATAGCAACATCGCCTGCAAAATTACACAAAAAAACAAACCCTTTTATAAAAGGGTTTGTTCGAGTATCGAAAAAGGCATTTCATAAATTTAAATATTGAAAATAACCCTGTTTTTAGCCAATTTTAAATTTAATTATCATGTCATTATACTCATTTGTTTCTTTGACATGATAACACTTTTCAGGTTTATACAATATTCTATATCCTCCTTCATCCCAAACTTCGATATGATTTATAATGAATTAAGAATAAGAAATTAACATGATAAATTCCTGTATATAAAAGCTAATCATATAACAGATATACATAAGAAATACAGTTCCTTATTATTAGGAATCTATTTTTTCTGGTGCAAAAATAAAAAGCTGAACCCCTGTTTCAGCTTTTTATATATGAAAGATTATTAACTAGTAGATATATATTTAAAATATAATTATACGCAATATATCGCATAAATAGAAACACTCATTCGTTTACAGATTTCGCGATAAGGGAAGCTCATACCGGACTTTAGTCTGCCTTTAGGTATGGGATGAAAGTATCGCGAAATTTGTAAAAGATTTTAGTTCATAAGGATAAGCCATTAATATAATCTCTATACCCCATAGCTATAAAGTCATACAAGATTGCATTTCAATTGATCCCTCTTTAAAAAAATGATTATGCGTAACCTGGAATAAAGTGAAGAAAATAGCACATTAAATGAGATTTTCAGATAAAAAAAATTCGAAAATTAGATTCCAAAATAATGTGCTCGTGTACATGATTTAATTTAAGAATTTATCCCCAATACTCTCTAGTATTTGATTGCCAGCATTTTGATCACGAATATCCAATCTCATAGAAGTAGTATTTAAGTTCTTAAATATCTTCAATACTGTATCGAAGGGGTTATCAGCTAAACAAGCCTGATTGCTAATCAATTTGAAAAAATCATAAGGATTATCTACCGGTTCTGTATGCTTGTCTACAAAAAATATGGAATCTATTTTACTTACGTTCTCATAATATCCCCATCCCGGAACATCATTGATATGAATTAACTCTGTAGTTAAACCAATATTACCTATGTGAAATGTAGGAATTTCAACAGGTAATTTATCAATTATCTTTTTAAATTTTCCCTCGTGATACTCTTTTGTAGTATTTCTAAGTCCTATTGGTTTTTTAAAAGGAATAATCTCTCCCGTATTATTATCAATTACTAATAAATCATCACTAATTAACAGGTAACCCTCTTCCATTAATTTCATCATTAGGGTCGTCTTACCTGAGCGACTCGGACCAAATAGGGCTACTGTTTTATTATTAACTCTAATTGCACACCCATGAAAAAATGAATATTTCTTTCTAAAATAAGGTACTGTAATTGGTGGAAGAAATGTGGCTTCATCAACCCATTTAGAAAGTGAACCTTCATCTGATCCATGAAGAATTACTAGCCTATCATCAGATAACATCTCACTAACCATCATGTTATGCGAGGAACGATTATCAATTTTAATATAATAATCAGGAGATGTTGTTTGGTAATCCAAATACTCCCTATAAATATAAGTTAATTGATTTAATAGATAAGAGTCATTACTTTCTACGTTTATTACATTACCAAAAAAGTTGAAATTCCTTTCCGAACCTTTCAGCATCATATCAACTCACTCGCCATTATTTAACGTATTTTCAAAGTTGCTAATTGTTGACTCAACCTGATTTTCAAAATTCTTAATGTCCTTATCAGGAATTGCGTATTCATTCATTAGCTTATTCTTTATTTCTTCTAGTGTTATGCCATCAATATGCATTTTTATTATCGATGCCGCAGTTTCGTTTAAGAATATCGGATCTATTCCTTCTATATCTACTATCGCTGTACTTCCAGTTTCAATATACTCATATTTTTTCATCATAAACCCCTCACTTTTTTATTATTTAATCCATGTCAAAATTTATTCATTGGTTTGTAGCTTAACCCCACCTCGGCCATGTTCCCACAGTAATCTCAAAACTTCCAGGCCTATCAATAGTTATAAAATCAGCAATAACCTTTAACACAGTCCTAGTTTGAAAAGGATAGAGAACTAGCTCCATCCCTATCAGGAGCTAGTTTCTCGTAAGCTCTCCACGGTGACCACTGTTTGCATATAACGAAGATTCAATTGATACAATCTTATTATCAAACTTCGTGATAGATAGAGAGTCCATTTTTGAATCAATCCATTTTCTTATGTATTTCACCTCCCTTTAAGGGTGTTTTTTCAGGTTATATTTCTTAACCAAGAACTAGGGTCTTGTAAGCTCTCCACGGTGACCACTGCTTGCATATAATGAAGATTCAATTGACACAATCTTATTATCAAACTTCGTGATAGATAGAGAGTCCATT